>JAHZIB010000023.1 GCA_019419955.1 Clostridiales bacterium
TTTCTTAAAATTTCCTTTCTATTTCTTCCCCAGATTATTTAACTCATATGAAAAAAAGTCATTGTCAAAATTGTAGGTTTGTCAAACATATGTCACACTCTTTTAGAGCTGTCTATATTTGACAAACCTACATAAAAAATTAAAAAAGTGTTGAAATATTTTTTTTCTTGTGATAAAATGACGATAAATTTAAACAAAAGAGGGGAGGTGAAAGGATGAATAGAACATTTAAAATAGCTTTACTTTTTGCTATTGTACTTCTAGCTTTACTTTTAGTTCCAGAAATAAGCAATGCTGCAACAATAAATGTTCCAGATGACAACGACAATCTATTTGAAGCTGTTAAAGGAGCATCTGATGGCGATGAAATAGTTTTAACAGATAATGTAGAATTAACACAAGTTATGGAAATATATAAAGACATTACAATAAAAGGTAATGGGAATACAATAACTGCAGCTGAAGGTATGTTGGGTGGAGAGTCAAGCCCAAGTAGTAACTTTAGTATGGTTACAGCTATGCCTGGTGCTGATGTTGTTTTAGAAAACGTTGTTTTAGAGAAAAGTCCTAAATATGGTGTCCAAGTGTTTAATGGTGGTCGTGTTACTTTAGATGGAGTAACAGTAAAAAATTGTGCATTTGGAGGTATCCTAGTTAATGCAGGTACTATTGAAATAGTAGATTTAGCATTAGAAGCAAATGGAGCAGATAATGCTAATGGTATTGAAATTTCTAAAGGTAAGTCAATAGCTGATTCAGAAAATGTACCAAGCGTAATAATGAATGGTACTTTAACTGCAACAAACCAAACTAATGTAGTTAGAATAGCTGATGATGCAAATGATGCTACAACAGAAGTTGCATTTGAAAATACTGACAATACAACAAATAAAATATTATTAAATGATAAAACATTAGTTGTAACTGATGAGAACAATAATATTTTATATACAAGTGAAATAAAAGAAGGCGTTCAAACTTCAGGAGACAATTATGTAGCAAATTATATAGTGACTTTATATTTTAATGAAACTGATGAAATAATTACATTTAAAGTTTCAGAAGGAACAATTTTAACAGCAACTGAAATAGAGAATAAAATAGATTTACTAGAAATGGGGCTAAAGGGATATAAAATTGATGGATTATATGCTGATGAAAAATTTGAAGAAGAATTTAATTTTGAACAAGCTATATCTAACAATACAGCAATTTATGTGAAACTTGCAAAAGTTGCTGAGAAACCAGAAAACCCAACAGACAAACCAAGTACAGAAGAACCAGTACAAGGTGGCAATAATTCTGAGGAAGAAATAGAGAACCCACAAACAGGTGATAATCTATTTGCATACATAGTTACAGGTGTTATAGCAATAGTTGCTTTAGGTGTAGTACTTAAAATAAAAAAATTTAACTAATATTAGTTAAACTGTAAAAATATGACGATCCAGCTTTTAATAGAGCTGGACTTTTTTATTGTATAGGAAAAACAAGCTTTTTACTCGATATTTCAATATTCCTTTCTATACAACAAAGTTAGGTTACCTTTGGTTGTGTATATTTGTGTAGCAAAACGCACATGTGGCGAAGCCACTTTTCTTTTTTGATAAGAGAAGCTCAAAAATTCTATTTGAAATATCTTCTATTATGCGATATAATATTAATTAATCATAATAATGAAAATTTAAGGAAGCGAGATGAATTTTTATGAATAAAAAGATTAGTATTATAGTACCAATATATAATACTGAAAAATATCTTGAAAAATGTATAAAGAGTATATTAAATCAAAACTATGAAAATATTGAAATTATATTGATAAATGATGGGTCAACTGATAATAGCTTAAATATATGTAAAAAATATAAAGAACAGGATAATAGAATAGTAGTTATTAACAAAAAGCATACTGGAGTATCAGAAAGTAGAAATAGAGGTTTAGAAATAGCAAAAGGTGACTATATAGCATTTGTTGATAGTGATGATTATATTGATAGAAGAATGTTTGAAAAATTAATAGAAGGTGCAGAAAAGTACAATGCAGAGATATCTATGTGTGATATAAATGAAACTAGAGATTCAAATGATATTTTGGGAGAATTTAGCGCCGAATATATTCAAATGACTAGAAAACAAGCACTAGAACAACTTTTATATGATAAAAATATAGGCAATTATATGACAGTAAAAATGTTCAAAAAGGAACTGTTTAACCAAGTGAAATTTCCTATAAATAAAATGTATGAAGATATAAGCACAGCATATAAATTATTTGGTAAAGCGAATAAGTTAGTATATATTCCTGTTAAATTTTATAATTATTATCAAAGACCGGATAGTATAGTAAATAACATAACGAATAATAGCATTCAAGATTACTTACAAGCAATATTTGATAGATATTATGACTTAAAAAGATATAAAGAATTAACACTATATAATGTTTATTCAATAGTCAATGTTGTAATAAAATTAGGAGCTTGGTGTATAGAAATAAAAGATTATAAATTGTTTAACACGAAAATATGTGAGGCTTATTATAAAATGCAAAAGGAAATTGAGTTGATTAATGAAATTGAAATTGTAAAAATAATGACTAATTTTGAAAAAGCAAGTTTTTATCTAATGAAGCTGGATATGAAGTATTTTAGAAATTTCCTTGAATATAGAATACATGTTTAATAGTGGGGACGAATGAGATAAATAGAATGATAAAGGCATTTTGCAAAGTTATTATCTGGAGCAACGGCGAAATATGTCCTTGCTTTACTCGGACGGTTCAAGATAGCCCAACTATGTTGTATACGGAAAAATTATTAAAGATAATGAAATATCAAGAAAAGAATCGATTTTTCATATACAATAAAAAATGGTGGGCCAGGAGGGATTCGAACCCCCGACCCCACGCTTAGAAGGCGTGTGCTCTATCCAACTGAGCTACTGACCCAAAAACATACAATTAATATAATAACACCATTTTTATTAAAAGTCAATATAAACTTGTCAAAAAATTAAAAATAATAAAAAAACAAAAGTTGTAGTATAATAGTTTTGAAAATAAGAGGAATAAAATGTACTAATTTAAAAATAATAATATACAAAGAATAAAAAGGAGTATATATGGAAAATGAAAAGAAGTTAACAATCGAACACTATTTTTGGTATTTTGTTATTTTTAGTGTCCTAGGTTTAGTAATAGAGACACTATATTGCTATGTCAGTACAGGAGTGTTAGAAAGCAGAAAAGGTCTTATTTGGGGACCGTTGTGTCCAGTTTATGGAGTGTGCGGAACTTTTTTGATTTTTATGTTATATAAGCTTAAATGTAGAAGTACACTTGGGATATTTGTAGCAGGATTTATACTTGGATCAATCTCAGAGTATTTTTTAAGTTACGCTTTAGAAGCACTCTATGGTACAAGGTTTTGGAATTATGAATATTTGAATCTAAACATAAATGGAAGAATAAGCTTACTTTTTTCACTGTATTGGGGGATTTTATCAATATTAATAATGAAAGTAGCAAAGCCTTTTATAGATAAATTTATTACGAGAATGAATCCTAAAACAAAAACTGCTTGGGAGATAGGTATATTTATATTCTTATGTATTGATTGTATAGTAACAATATGGGGAATTCAAACATATCAAAATCGAGTACTATATAATAAATCGGCCGAGGAAATTAAGGGCCCATTATCTAGAATAAGAGCAAGCATAGAAGATAATTATTTTACAAACGAGAGGATGTCTAGAAATTTTCCTAATCTTAGAGTAAAGAATGAAAAAGGAGAGGAGGTTTGGATTAAAACTCTTTTAGAAGATTAATCCAACCAGACCGAAGATTAGAAAGAGTACTCCAGAAAACTTTTTCATTTTTTCTTCAGAAATATATTTGTTTAGAAATTTACCACAAACAATAGCGAGAGAGTCACTAATTATCATACCTAAAATTGCACCAACTACAAGCATTACTTTATAGTCAGGATATTGGATACCGAAACCAAGAGATGCTAAAAAGGTTTTATCACCCAATTCACCTACTAAAATTGTTAAAGCTATTATTAAGGTATAGCTTAATTTTAAACTTGATATTTTTTCTAAAATAGAAGCTTTCCCATTTGAATTAGAGGTTAGCTTTTCTTTTTTTGGTAATAGTGAGAGGATACCAATTAAAATAAACGACAAGTATGTAAAAAATTTAATTAATGATAGTAAAGCTTGGTCTTCTAAAACTCCAATTTGACTTCCAAATATTATAGCAATTCCGTGACTAAAAAATGAACCTATAGCAATTCCTAAAATTATTTTTTTTGTTTTTACCGTTCCGGAAAAAGAGAGTACAAGCAATTGTGTTTTATCACCGAGTTCTGCTATAAAAACCATAATAAAGGAAATGAAAAGCGGATAAAGTTGTTCCATAAATACCTCCTATTAACCAATATATTAAGTAAAAAGAAAAGTATTACTGTAAAAAATATATAAGTTTTATTAGGGTTTGCGAGATACTACAAATGTTTTGATATAAATTAGTTGTTTCCTAAATAATTAATAAATAGTGATGCTTTTAGCTTCTTCAAATGCACTTACAAAAAAATTGTTCCTTTGAATGCTGTGCGGTACTGCGAAATGTGAAAGTTATGTGAAATACCTTGCATAATTATGGAAAAGATGATAATATATGAGCGTAAAATACATACGGAAATAAGGATTGGAGGAAATTAAAGTGATAAAAGTACAGAATGTCACAAAAAAGTATGGAACTACCATAGCTGTTGATAACATTAGTTTTACTGTTAATGATGGCGAAGTGGTAGGATTTTTAGGCCCTAATGGAGCAGGAAAGAGTACAACAATGAACATGATTACAGGCTTTATTGAACCTACTAAAGGTCAAGTAATAATTAATGGGGTTGATATTTCTAAAAGACCAAGAAAGGCAAAAAAAGAAATTGGTTATATGCCAGAGAATGTACCATTATATTATGAGCTAACAGCTAGAGAATTTCTTTCTTATATGGCAGAATTAAAATTGGTAAAAAAGAGTGAAAGAAAACAGCAAGTGGAAGAGGTTTTAAAAGAAATGGGCTTGGAGGATGTTAAAAATAAGCTCATTAGGAATTTATCAAGGGGATACAAACAAAGAGTAAGCCTTGGTGGAGCCTTAATCGGAGATCCAGATGTAATTATACTTGATGAACCAACGGTAGGTTTGGACCCCAAGCAGATAACTGAAATACGTAACTTAATAAAAAAATTAGGAAAAAAACATACAGTTATTTTAAGTACACATATTCTATCGGAGGTTAGTCAAATTTGTGAAAAAGTTATTATTATAAATAAGGGAAAAATAGTTGCTATAGATACGCCAGAAAACTTGGAAAAGACGACAAAAGAGCAAAATGGTATTTCTGTAACAGTAGAAGACCCAAAGAATAATATGAAAAAATTGAAGGAAAGAATAAAAGAAATAGAGAATATTGAATTATTGAAAGATAATGAAGATGGAACAAAACAGTATATTATAACAACATCATCTGATATAGATTTGAGAAAAAAATTATTTGAAGTATTACCAAAAGAAGAAATTGTGATATTTGAATTAAAGAAAACAGAGAATACACTAGAAGATGCATTTATTAAATTAATAGACACTACAAAGCAAGAAACTTTAGATGGCGAAGGGACAATGCAGCATAAGCCTAACAAAGAAAACAAAACTAGAACAGAAAAGAAAAACAAAGAAAGTAAAGAAAAAAAACAAGGTAAAAAGGAGGAGAAAAAATAATGTGGGCAATTTATAAAAAGGAACTAAAAACATATTTCTTATCTCCAATAGGATATATAGCTATAGGTATTTTCATGCTTATGTTTAGCATATTCTTTTACTTAACAACAATAGCTTATGGTTCTGTAGATATGGGAAATTTGTATTATGCTACTGCTAGATACGGATTATTATTAATGATACCGTTACTTACAATGAGAATGTTTTCTGAGGAGAGGAAAAACGGAACAGAACAATTATTACTTACATCACCAAGAAGTGTTACATCTATTGTAATAGGTAAATTTTTGGCTGCGGTTACAGTAATATTTATTACATTATTATTATCAACAATATATTCTATAATAATTAGCTTTTTTGGAACAGTAAATATATCAACAGTAATAGTAACAATGATTGGTTTCTTGCTAGTAGGTATGGCAGCCATATCAATAGGAACTCTTGCTTCAAGTATAACAGAAAATCAGGTTATAGCGGCAATAATAACAATAATAGTAATGGTAGCACCATGGTTTTTGGTGGATATTAGTAGTGTATTTTCTAGTATAGACCTAATGGATAAATTTATGAAATTCCCTTATGGTTTAATATCAATTTCTGATACAGTGAGCTTAATATCAATTACAGCTATGTGTCTACTAATAACAATAGTTTTAATAAAAAGAAGAAAGGCAGTTAAATAGGAGAGGGGTGAATTTTAGTGGAAAACAATAAAAAAGAAAAGAGAAATAAAAAAAACGAGGCTCAGGAAAATAAAAACAATATTTCAAATAATTCAGAGAATAAGGAATTGGTAATAAAGAAACAAAAAACTTTTAAAGACAAAAAGGCAAAATGGCTTAGACAAACTTCGTTAACAGTTGCTTTAATATTAATTATTATTGCAGTTTGTATTGGAATAAATATTTTAGTAGAAGAAGTAAATATAGCAGACTTTGATTTTACAAAAGATAAAGTGTATAGTTTGTCAGACATGTCTAAATCCATGATAGGTCCAATTGATAAAGAGGTTGAAATTACAGTTTATAATATGCCGGAAGCTGTTGAGGATTTTGCAAAAAAATATAATAGTGAAAATAAAAATATTAAAGTAGAGATAGTAGAAGATTTGACGACAAGACCAGATATAACGGATGAATATGGAATTACATCAGATAGCACTATAATAATAGTAAAGTGTGGAGATAGGGAAAAGTTATTATCAAGTTATGACTTGACTACAACAGACTATACGACATACGAAACTAAAGATATAACAGAAGAAGCCTTAACAAATGCAATAATTGATGTAACTACTGAGAAAAAACCGGTAATTTATTATTTGACAGGTCACGAAAAGTATTCAGTTGACTATGTATATTATTTTAGAGCAGACCTAGAAAGTGAAGCTTATACATTTAATGAATTAGACTTATTAACAACAGGAAAAGTACCGGAAGATTGTTCGGTATTAATGATAAGTTCATTAGCAAATGACATAACAGAAGCGGAAAAAGATGCAATTTTATCTTACATAGAAGAGGGAGGAAAGATAATCCTATTTGCTGACCCAAATACATCTGGAGATGAAATGCCAAATTTCCAAGAAGTGCTTGATGAATATGGGATTGAGCTAGATGAGGGAATAATACTAGAAGAAGACAGTGACAGAATGTTATTAGGAACACCAAATGCAATAATAGTGACAGTTAGCCCATATACTAGCGTGACTAAAGAAACAAATATGAATATGAATGCATGTTTTATGAATTCAGGTAGAATTCAAATAGCAGATAGTGAAGAGTTAGAAAAATTAGGTGTACAAGTAGAGACTTTAGCAACGACAGGACCAAATGCATATTATAGAACTAATTATTCATTAGCTGTTACAGAAGGAAAAACGAATGATGACGAGGAAGCTGGTGCTGCGACTGTTGGTGCATTACTAAAGAAAACAATAGATGAGGATACTACTTCAGAAATGATAGTATATTCTAACAATATTTTTGTAACTAATGTTCAAGTTAGAATAAGTGAAGCTTCTGCAGTAGCTGCATTGGACTTGTATAATAATGAAGACCTTGCAATAAACTCTATTGCATATCTAACAGGAAGAGACAATATGATTACAATAAGAAAAAATGTTGAAACAACAAGTTACACAGTAACGGATGAACAAAACAATATTATTCTTTCTATAATTTTTACAATACCATTATTAATTATTATTGCTGGAATTATAGTATGGCAATATAGAAGAAGAAAGAAGTAATATGACCTAATGCCCCCTCATATATATATATATATGAGGGGGCTCTTTTCAAAAGAATTACAATTTTGGCGTTTTCAACTTTCATTTAAAACGCGGTTACATACACCACGTATGTGCCCTTGCTTTTTAAATAAAAGTTTCCTAGCCAAAAAGCAATTCTTTTTCAAACAAAGTTTGTCCCCATTTTAGAGGGGAATGGAAACATTATGATAAAAGCAATTTTTGTAATAATAGGTACAATAATCGGGGCAGGTTTTGCTTCAGGTCAAGAAATTTATAGTTTTTTCAATGTGTACAGAGAAAATGGCTTTCTGGGAATAATTATTGCGAGTGTTTTAATAGGTTTTGTAATATATAAAGTTCTAAAGATGTCTGACCAGTTAAATACACAAAATTACAAAGACCTGTTAAAGAAAATTAAATTACCTAAAAAATTTGTTGTTTTTTTCAGCATAATAATTAATCTTTTTTTAATATTATCATTCTATATAATGGCAACTGGCTTTACAGCTTATTTTAAACAAGAAATTGGTATACCTAGCATGATAACTGCAATATTTATTGCAATATTATGTTACATAACATTTTTAAAAAATATAGAAGGAATTGGAAAAATAAATACAATAGTAATACCGGTTTTGATTTCGATAATTTTAATAATGGGAGTAAAAGCAAATGTTATAGAAACAATATCTAGTTTTGATATTGCAAATATTAATTTCAATTTTAATTGGCTTTTAAAAAGTATAGAATATGCGGGATATAATACAATACTCTTAATCCCAATGCTCATAAATCTGAAAAAATATACTAAAAACAAAGAAAAATATATAAGCATTATTTCTACACTTATTTTTTTAGTTATAACCATAGTAATTTATTCAGTTATGTATAAATATAATAATCTTACAAATATAGAAATACCACTTGTATATATAGCAAATGAATATGGCCCTATTTTTAAGTTTGTTTATGGAATAGTAATTGTTTTAGCAATATACACTACAATAATTTCGGCAGGGTACAGCTTTCTTGCAAACTGTTGTGAGTCGGAGAAAACATATAAACTACTGGCAAAAACAATTTGCTTTTTGGCAATATTCGTATATTCTCTAAGTTTTTCGGGATTAGTAAATTTAACATATCCGGTTTTTGGATTTTTGGGAATATTACAAATAATGTATATATTAAAACAAAAATAGTTAAAGGTATTGAAAAAAATAGCGAAAACTGGTATAAATATAGAAGACAAAGGAGGAATAATTTTGAGAGATATAGTACATTTAAATAATGGAAAAGAACCAAAAAAAGGCCGAAATAGGAATAAGCTAATAATAGCTATATCGCTAGGAATTATTCTTGCCATCGTGCTAATTACAATGCTGGTTTACTATTCAAGTAGAGACGCAAGGAATTTTTTAGATACATATTTATTTAGGAAAAATGTAACGCAAGAAAAGTTGAATTCAGTAGATTTAGATTATGATTCAAATACTAGCGTATTTGCGTATGACAAATATATATGCATTTTGGCAGAAAATAAACTGATGGAATATAATAGTGCGGGAAACTTGGAAAAGGAAATTGATTTAGAAATAAACAATCCAATATATAGCGTTAATAATAAATATATAGCGATAAGCGAAAAAAACGGCAATACTTTGAATTTGATTTCGGGTTCAGAAATATTATGGACTAACCAGTTAGATGGGAAAATATCGAAGATAAATGTAAATAACAATGGATATGTAAGTGTAATTGTGACAGGTACTACAAATAAGTCAGTCATTGTAACTTTTGACAACAAAGGAAACGAACTTTTTAAAACTTATCTATCAAAAACAACAGCAGTAGATACAAGCATTTCTAAAGATAATAAGTATCTAGCGTTTGCAGAAGTAAACACTTCGGGGACTACAATACAGTCATATGTAAAAGTAATAGAAATAGAGAAGACTAAACAAAGTCCATCAGAATCAATTATAAAAACATATGTGGCAGACAATAATAAACTAATAATAAATATCAAATATAGTGATAATAATAAGATAGTTTGTCAGTATGATAATGAAATCACCTTATTAGAAAATGAAACTAATACATTATTGATCGACTTAAATGAAGATGACAAAAATATAAATTTTGCTAATATTAATTTGGACGGATATGCTTACAGAGCTGTAGAAGAAAATGATGGTTTGTTTAATACAAATACTGCGCTTGAAATAAGAAATGTAAATAGTGACAAAACAGAAGTTTATACAGTAGAGGGAACAGCAAAATACATATATAGTTTTAATAATATTATAGCAGTAAATTTAGGACAAGTTATAGAATTTGTAAACACGAAAGGAAGGCTTTTAAAGAAATATAGTTCGACACAAGAAGTACAAGATGTTGTAATTGGTAACGGTATAGCAGGAATTATATACAAAGATAGAGCAGAAATCTTAAATCTATAATAAAGTAAGAATAATAAAGGGGGGAGGTGCGTTTTAGTGAGCATTATAGTAGATTTAGTCATACTTGCAATTATAGTATTATGCATAATACTGGGGTATTATAGAGGACTAACAGGTTCATTGATAAAGATATTGTCATTTGTGTTATCAATTGTTATAGCATTTGTGTTATTTATACCGATATCAAATTTAGTAATTGAAAATACACAAATAGATGAGAGTTTAGAACAATCAATAAGAGAAATGATAATAGGAAATGAACAAAATGAAGAAAATAATATGCCTGAAGCAATAACAGATTACATAAGTCAAAAAGTGGAACAAGCAGCAGATGATGCAAAAGCAGCTGTGGTGGATAGTACTTCAAGAGATGTTGCAGAAACAATAGTAAAAGCAGGGACATGGATTGTACTATTTATTGTTGCAAGAATATTATTAATTTTCTTAAAATTCATAACGTCATTAATTGCGAGATTACCTATAATTAAACAATTTGATAAATTGGGTGGAATTGCATATGGACTTATAGAAGGATTAATTATAGTATATTTATTATTAGCATTAGTATCATTTATAGCTCCGATGTTTGATAATAGTATTATAACTGAAATAAAAGATTCTTTTGTAGGAAGTATATTCTATAATAATAACTTACTACTGAAAATTATATTTTAATTTATTAAATAATAATTTGTGTACCTTGATTTATAATATCTGAAAAATATGAAGAACATTATCTAGTGACTTATTTTGCAATACAATATAATGAAAGGTACAACCTATTAGATGAACTCAAGGTATGTGTGTATTTGAGTGAAATATACATATGCCTTGAGTTTTAGTAAGAAAAAATTTTATAAAGTCAGTTTCTGGAATTATAAGAAAAACGTAAAATACCACTATTCTATAACCTAACATAGTTACTAGATGATAGTTTAATATGCTTTTATAGCTGAAACCCTTGTATTTCTAGCTAGAGTATAATTATTCCAATAGATTCTGTGCGGTACTGCGAAATGTCTCTAAATATATATATCTTGCTTAATTGCATTTGAGGTTAGAAAAAACACATAAGTTGTTATGAGATAATGGCTTAAAAAATAATTGTCATATAACGGGAGCTCCATTGCTGACTTCAAATATGCAATAACCATTATTCTTATCCTAAAATAATACAAATTTAATAAAAAGCATTGAAATTAAAAAAGAAGTTTAGTATAATATAAAATAACTTGTAAAAATAGGAGTGAAGAAACTTGAAAAATCAATCTAAAGAAAAAAATGTTAGAACGAAAAAGAAAAAAAAGCATACATTTTTAAAAATTATAGTTATATTATTAATAATAATTGGGATTGCGGCAACAGTATTTGCTATTAAAGTGCATCAAAATGGTGGAGGACTACAAGGAGTGTTAAAGACAAGTATGGGGCATGATGAAAACACAGTAAATACATTGGATAAGATATATTGTGTTATTTTAGGAAGAAGTCAAAATCTAACTGATACAATAATGCTTGCATCATATGACCCAAAAACACAGGAGGCTGCATTACTATCAATACCAAGAGATACATTTGTTGGAGATAACAAGGCATATGCAACTGCTTATGATAAAATTAATGCAGTATATCAAAGTGGAGTAGATAATTTGTTAGAAGATGTAAGAGACCTTACTGGCATAGATGTGCAGTATTATTTAGAAGTAGATACAAAAGCTTTAAGAGACCTAGTTGACGAAATAGGAGGAGTATATTTTGATGTACCAATAAATATGTACTATAATGATAACAAACAAGGATTACATATTAACTTGGAAAAAGGATATCAGTTGTTAGATGGAGACAAAGCAGAACAAGTAGTTAGATTTAGGCATAATTCTGATGGCTCAACATATCCATCAGAATATGGTGGAGAAGACCTAGGTAGAATGAAGACACAAAGAGCATTTTTAACAGCAGTATTAGAACAAACAATTGAAAAAATGGATGTAAATATGATATTTAACTTCATGGATATAGCTGAAAAATATGTCGTAACAAACTTAAATTTTGATGCTGTAAAAGACTATGTTCCATATATAGTAGAATTTAATATGGATAATTTAAAAACAGATACACTTCCAGGAACACCTGAATATGCAAACGGAGTGGCAATATACTCTGTTGATGAAGAAGCAGCAGCAGAAACAATTAACAAACTATTTTATGGAATAGAGCCTGAAGCAGAAGACACAAACACAATAGCAAATGAAACAGTTGCAGATGGTAATTCAGTTGATGATGAGGATTTAATAAATGAAGGAAGTTTAGCAAGTGAGCGTTTAATAAATGTTGAAGTATTAAATGGTACAGGTAGCACAAGTACACTTGATGAAGTAATATCAAATTTAGAGAGTGCAGGTTTTAATGTAATACAAACAGGTAAAACATCTTCTACTTCTAACACAACAGTTATAGAAAGAAACAATGAATTAGAAGAAACAGACATAAACAAAATAAAAGAATTGATGAAAACAGAATCTATTGTATCAGGAGATACGGAAAATAGTGTAGACTTAACCATAATAATAGGAAAAGACTACACAAACTAAAATAAGAAAGACATTTCGCAGGGACAGTCTTTGGAGCAACGGCGAAATACATATCCTCGCTTTGCTCGGACAGCCTAAGGTAGCATAACTTGTTATATACGGAAAAATCGTTATAAGTACTGAAACTATAAAGCGAAAAGTCGATTTTTCATGTACTATAAAAATAGGGGGCTAATGTTAAATTACTTAGCTCCCTTTTTGTACGATAAAAACTATTTGTTCTTCACAAGGATAAAAAAAGAAAATTCACTATAGAAGTGAACTTTCTATAAATATTCCTCAATTTGTGTAAATTTGTATCTTCCGCCTTTTTTAGATTTAGCTCTTTTGCCCTTACCATGTTTTATTGTAGAATGTGCATAATTTTTCCTACCACCTCTAGGTTTATTAAATCTTTTTAAAATAGAAAATAGTAAAAATAGTATTAGAAAGATCAGTAATCCTCTAAAAAGATAAGTTTCAAAGTTTGAAGGAGTAACAGTATGTTCAGCAATTAGTTCAGTATAGAAACTTTCTCCATCAATAACATAAGAAATTTTACCTACAACTTCATTTTCTGAAATTGGAGCAGAAAGGTTCTCATTAATTTCCACATTTCTTTCAATATTATTTAAACCAGTAGATTTTTTCATAAGAACTTTAATATTATCCTTAGCTAAAACATTTAACTCCCTTGTTTCGTTTGTAGCGCCCTTAACGTAGATATTATCGATAACATCATTTTTCTGTACCAAGTTTTGATATGAATAATTTTCAAATCCATAGTTAAACAGATTGATACAATCTTCATATCTATCCTTGATAGTCTCACTTCCAAATACAACTGCAAGTAATTCTATATTATCCTTTTTGGCAGATGTTACTATACAATAGCCAGATTTATCAGTATAGCCAGTTTTAATACCAGTTGCTTCAGGATAATAATATTCGTCATTTTTAGTAACTAAACCATTAGTAGTATTAAAAATCCTATCTTCTTTATTATATTTATTTGTCCTAGGTAAAGTATATTGATTTACCATAGCAATTCTCATAATATCATCAAATTGCATTGCATATCTACCAATTAAAGACATATCATATGCAGTAGAATAATGACTGTCATCGTGAATACCATTAGGATTTATAAAATGAGTATCTAAGCAACCAATTTCTTTAGCTTTATTATTCATCATTTCTGCAAAGTTTTCTACAGAACCAGCAATATGCTCAGCAAGTGCAATTGCTGCATCATTTGCAGAAGGAATAAGTAAAACATTTAGTAACTGTTCAACGGTAAGCTTTTCTCCCTCTCTTAAGCTTGCATGAGAATATCCAACTGGTATAGAAAATATTGCATTATGACTAATAGTAACTACATCAGATAATTTGCAATTTTCTAAAGTAAGAATTGCAGTCATAAGCTTTGTAGTACTTGCAGGATATCTTCTTTCAAAAGCATTTTTAGAATACATAACCTTTCCAGAAATTGCATCCATTAAAATAACGGAGGGAGAGTTAGTAGAAATATTATCTGGATTATAATCTTCTGTACTTATATCTTTAGCCAGCAAAATATTAAATGGCGAAATTAACAGAATAAAAATAATAGTAAAAAATATTATATTGCGAAGTTGTTTCATTAAGTCACCCCTTTTCTGAAAAAACAACTTATACAAAATATATATAACTATATATTAAAATGCAAAAAAATTCAATATGTTTTTAAATAAAAATAACTGTTTTTGGCAACGGAGCAAAAAAACAGCTTTATGAATATAGATAATTGCATTTTTTAATGTAACGAACTAAATAATAAGAGGAGGTTTTTAAATGATAGAAAATAAAAAGAAAATAATTAGTATTGCATTAGTAATTGTCCTAATAATAGGTTTTATAATTTACATGGTAATAAATAACCAGAATGATAATGAAATAAATTTAGAGGAGCTTGTTGCAAACCAGAATAGTGAAGAAAATGAACAAGTAAGTAAAGAAATCGAAAACAACACACAGGAAGAAACAAAAAAAGAAATAGTTGTACATGTCACAGGCGAAGTAAAAAAAGAAGGAGTTGTATATTTGGAAGAAGGTTCAAGAGTAGTAGACGCAATAAAAAAAGCAGGAGGAGAAACAAAAGCAGCAGACTTGTCACAAGTGAATTTGGCATATGTTTTGCAAGATGGGCAGAAAATATATATACCAAATAAAAACGAAAAAATATCTGCGTATATATCAGAGAATAATGGAGAAAATGTAAAAGAAGACAATATCACAACTAAAAAGGAGGGAACGAAAGTGAACATCAATACCGCAAGCCTAGAAGAATTAGACCAACTACCGGGTATCGGCTCCGCAATAGCCCAAAGAATAATAGACTATAGAAGCGAGCATGGAGAATTTAAAAAAGTAGAAGATATACAAGAAGTAAAGGGAATAGGCGATGCAAAATTCAACGAAATAAAAGACGACATAACCGTGTAATTTTTTGGAAAATGAAAGGAAATCATATATTAAAAACATATAATATATAGAAAGTTTTTGCAAACGAAGAACAATATAGGAGAAACTAATGGAGGAGCTAGTAGAAAAAGCAAAAAAATATTGAAAAAAAAGAATTATTATGGTATATTATGTACGAACATAAAAAACACATTAAAACAAGATATTTATATTTTTACAATATAGATATATAACATAAGAAAAAGGAGGTGAAAACATGAGAAAAACAATAGGGATAATATTAGCATTAGCCACTTTATTAGTAATTCTTTGCTTATCAGGAAATGTACAAGCTGCTACTGACATAAGAAACCAATTTGACGAATCTTTTGTTAATGCAGTATGTGATTACCTTAACATAAGTGCAGATGAATTTACAGCTGAAGAAATGGTAAAAGTTACAGAATTAGACCTTTCAAACATGGAAATTACAGCCATAGGTCCGTTATCAGACTATTTTACAAATCTTAAGGTTTTAAACATAAGCAATAACAATATTGCAAATTTACCTAACTTACCTGCAAGCCTTGAAGAATTTTATTGTAGTAATGGCAACATATCAGCATTGACACCATTACCAGCAGGTTTAAAAGTGTTTAATTGCAGTAACAACAATATAGTAGCACTACCAGATTTACCAGCAGGCTTGAAAGTACTTAACTGTAGTGAAAATAAATTATCAGGGTTACCTAATCTACCAGCAGGATTGGAAGAATTAAATTGCAGTGATAACGAATTAACAGCATTACCAAATTTCCCAACAACATTATTATCACTTAATTGCAGTAATAACCAATTAACAGCTTTACCAGACTTTTCAGCAGTTCTAATAACTCTAAACTGCTCTGGCAACCAATTGACAGCATTACCACTTATGCCGGCAACTTTGGAGACTCTAGATTGTAGCAAAAATGCTATAGAATATTTAGGAACTCCTATTGCAGGACATGAAGATGGAACATTCCCAGCTAGTTTAAAAACTATAATTAGCAATGACAATAAAATTGTTGAAGTAGGACCATTACCATTGGGACTAGAAGCATTATATATAGCTAACAATGAATTGGAAGAACTTCCAATATTGCCAGAAAACCTAGTTTCTTTAAACATTAAAGGGAATGCAATTACAGAAATCAAGGCTGAACAATTGCCAGAAACTTTAACAAATTTTGCAACAGATTTAGTTAAAAGCGAAGCAGGTAACTACTATACAGAATATGTAGAAGATGGTGAAGAAACATCAGAGCCAGAAAAAACTCCTTCTGAAGGGGATAAAAAAGACCCAGTAGAGGAAGAAAAAGATAATACACCAAAAACAGGTGTATCAAGCTACATAGCTGTAGCAGCAGTTGTTGTAGTTGCATCATTAGCAACTATAATCTTCATTAAGAAAAAGAATGTATAATTTATGTATTTATAACTTATAATATATTAGGATAGATGTATTCTATCCTAATATATTAAGAATAGGAAAAATTAGGAAGGAATATGAAATAAACATGGAAAAACGCACAAAGAAAAAAGGCAAGCATTTCAAGGTATTAAAGAAAAAATACAGAATAATTATATTTTTTCTTACAATAGTACTTATTCTTTCATTAATGTATATATTAAAGCAATTAAGCGACAAAGAAAAAGTCAAAGAAGAAAGCAATTTGTTAAGCTCAATTGAAATAGAGGAAAACAAAATAACAGATGAAAAAACTAGAAGAATGCTACAGGTAGAGGAACTAGAAAAAGAGAACTCTGATATAGTAGGTTGGATTGAAATAAAAAATTCTAACATAAACTATCCGGTATTACAAAGCAGCGATAATGACTTTTATATGACGCATAATTATAAAAAAGAAAACAATACATATGGCTCAATTTTTCTAGATAAAAGTTATGACTGGAGTATACCAAGCAGTAATTTGCTGTTATATGGACATAATCTGCAGGACGGAACACTATTCCACGATATATTAAATTATAAAGATAAAAGCTATTATGAGGAGCATCCAGTTATTAGATTTACGACAGAAAAAGAAGATTATGAATACGAGATAATTGCAGCATTCTACTCACGAGTCTATTATAAATCGGAGAAAAATGTATTTAGATATTATTATTTTGTTAATGCAAAAAATGAAAAAGAATATGACGAATTTGTAAAAAATGCGAAAAAAGCATCTATATATGATACAGGCAAAACAGCAGGATATGGGGAGCAACTGATAACACTTTCTACTTGCTCATATCATACAGAAGATGGAAGATTTGCAGTAATAGCAAAGAAATCACAGAGAATACAAACAGATGAATAAATGTAATAATAACAAATCTGTTTGTGTTTTTTAAAATTATAGGAATATAAAAAAGCATGTAATAAAATAGAATTAGAAAACGATAAAAAATTTTACCAATTTGTAAGAAATTTTTGCATATGTATTGACAGTGAAGAATATATAGTAGTATAATAAATATGTTAACACATCGCGGGGTGGAGCAGTTGGCAGCTCGTTGGGCTCATAA
>JAHZIB010000024.1 GCA_019419955.1 Clostridiales bacterium
TCTTATCGAGTTGGATTTTCTGCTTATCGGGTTCCTATTTTAGGACACCCTCTTTGTTAAAAATACATCAGGAAGCATACAAAATGATTGGAATACTAGTATCAATATTTTGATATATTGTTTTTGCAGCATTATATGGCAAGTTAATGCAACCATGAGACCCATTGGTTAGATAAATGTTTCCACCAAAATTAGATCTCCAGGTAGCATCATGCAAACCTATCCCACCATTAAACGGCATCCAAAAGCTTACTGGAGAAGAATATTTACTTCCGTCTCTGTTGTAACCTTCAAGTTTAGTGTTAGTCGTTTTGTATGTCAAATAGTAAATTCCTACTGGTGTTGCATATCCACTTGACACATTTCCACTTACAAATGGTGTTTCCACAATACAGTTTTCATTAACATACATCCATAACCTTTGTCTTGATAAATCAAGTTCAACATATGTGCTTATTCCCTTATAATTTGGTAATGGATTATATGTGGGTTCAAATTTAGCATTAGTGTAGTTTTCTAATTGCTTTTTTATTTTATTAATTTCTTCTTGCTTATTAATAGTAGCATATGTTTTTCTACCAAATGCAATAGATATTTCCCCTATTCCCGTTGCGTTAAATCTTGTAGAAGTAAGGCTATACTGTGACTTCTCGGCTAATTTATCAACAAAATTTGAAACATTGGTTTCTAAATCAATAAGATAATAACCATCCTCACCTTGTTCAACCCAATCTTTCATTACATTACTATCTAAAACATATTTGCTTCCATCATAAAGCATATATGTAATAGTAGTACCAACTATTTTATTAATTTCATCTCTTTGCTGAATAAGCTTTTTATCATCTGATAAAATACTTGGTTCAATGTTAGTTACTTGCTTAAAGTCAATTTCTGTTTTACCTTCTTTTAGTTCTTGAAGCATAAAATTATATGCGTCTTCTAAACTAAGTTCATTTCCCTCTTTCTCTGGCACGATATATACCTGATTTTTATTGTTCCATTCTAATTTGGCATTTTGAGGCTTTCTAATATTAGATTCCTTAAAGATAGCCAAAGAGCTTAAATACTCCTTTACCTTGTCCTCATTTACAGTAAATAAGTTCTCCAAAGTATAACTTTTAGAAGCATTTTGCTCTAAATTTTGACTTTTAAGAACATCGTTAATTTGTTCTACATTGGTCTTAAATTCAAAATGTGAACCAATACAAGTATATTCCTTATCATCTGCAAAATAAAATGTTAGTGTAGCATTGTTCATGTGTTTTTCAAGCTTATTTTTGGCTCCATCAACACTAGAAAAAGAACATTCTACACCATTTATGTATGTATTATAACTAAATACATCTTTTGCAAGAAAACCCAGTAAAAAAACAAGCAAAAACACTAATATTGCACATACAAATACTACTATATTAAGCACCTTTCCTACCCGTTGTTTCTTCATATTTGTTACCTCCTCGATGCTGAATTTGTTGCTGTTATTTAACTTGAACATATAAAAAAAATCTACACTTCATTATTATAACATAAAAATAAAAAAAGTGAAGTTTTTTGTAATTATTTGTTGATTTTTTTTGTTACAGGATAATGGTTATTGCACATTTAAACTCCCAATTGTAGAACAATTATTTTTTTAAACTATTATTCTGTAACATGTTTATGTTACAGAATAAAAAAATTATATAACTCTTGTCCTTCTTACATTTTTTATTTAAGTATTACTTTAAAATATAGCCCTGACCTCTTTTTGTTTCTATTATTTCTTGTAAATTCAATTCCTCTAATTTGTTTCTAAGTCTATTTACGTTTACTGTTAATGTATTATCATCAATAAAACTTTGACTATCCCAAAGATATTCAATTATTTCTTCTCTAGAAACTATCTGACCTCTTTTACTTACTAAATAGTGCAATATTTTAAGTTCATTTTTTGTTAGTTCCATTATTTGGCCATTTTTCTCTAATTGACTTTTGGAAACATTTAAAATAAAGTCTCTGCAGTCAAGCAAGTTTTGATATGTATCCGTATTTTGACTTCTTTTTAAAAGTGCATTAATTTTAGCAAGTAAAATTTGGATATTGAAAGGTTTTACTACATATTGGTCTGCCCCATAATTTAAACTCAATAATTCGTCTATCTCACTGTTTCTGCTTGTAAGCATTATAATTGGTACATTTGAGGTTTTTCTTATTTCTTTACATATATACTCTCCATCAACAAACGGCAAATTAATATCTAGTAAAATTAAATCAACTTTATTCTCTAAAATAGTTCGAATTGAATTTTCAAAGTTATTTAATACACTAACTTCAAAACCATTTCTTTCTAGAAATATTTTCAGTTCGTTTCTTAATTTTTCGTCATCTTCTACTATTAATATTTTACTCATCTTTCTATCATTCCTTCCTAGTATACGAGTCTAGCTGAAAAAATTTCCAATATAATAAAAATAGTAAATCTGTAAGCCGGGTTCTGTCTTGAATAGTCATCTATCTAGTACATATATTACTATATGCATCATGCCACCAAATTAAGGAGACTGACGAGCAGCCATTAACCTCCTTGGCTCGGTGTTGCTCCAGATGGGGTTTACATTGACCCAATATGTCACCATATTGGCGGTAAGCTCTTGCCTCACCTTTTCACCCTTACCATACTAGAAGTTAGAAACTAGATATTACTTCTAATTATATTTATAACTCTAATCTCTAACCTCTAGTATGGCGGTTATTTTCTGTTGCACTTTCCTTAAGGTTTCCCTCACTGGACGTTATCCAGCATCATTGCTCTATGGAGCCCGGACTTTCCTCGTACGCTGCCTTTCGGCTTTGCTATACGCGACTATTTGATTTACTACTCTTATATTTTACTATAAAACAACATATTCGTCAAATATTTTCCACCTCTTCGATTAAATTTCTATAACTTATTAAAAATGTTGTTTTATCTTGTGTTTTACTATCCTCCTCTAGCTCATTTATCAATATATATGCTTTGTTAATTATATCAATATTATTAAGATTATTTAGTGAATTATTAATTAGTCCTGTAAATCCTTCTTTTGCTTTTGCAAGATGCTCATTAATTTTATTCCAATCTTCATTTTCTACATATGCATAAGCGTAAAGTATATTAGTTTTTACATTACAAATGGTATTTTTCTCACCATCATCAGAAAACTCTTTTAAATACTGAAATAATAAATCATGCAAAGTTGCCAAATTTAATAATGTAGCCACCTTGTCCTTTTTTTCAATATTATAAATTGTTTCGTCTAATGTATTATTAAATTTGAGTAATTTCTCTTTGTTCACATTAAGAGTAGTTAAATCTATTAAAATTGTTGTCCAATTTGTATAAATATCTTCTACATCTCCTTTTATAGCATCCCAATCAATGTTCTGTTTCCCTTGATTTGTATTTTCAAGCATAATACTACTATTTATAGTATTCTCAGAAGTAGTATTACTGTCTGCTTCAGGATTGCTAATTTCCTCTTTTACAACTTCATATTTTGTATATGTTATATGATTTATCTTATTCATTATTTCCACTAAATTTGAACTTGCAAACTCTATCTCTGAAATACTTTTTTGTTTAAGAATAGAAGAATCATTTGATTTATTTGTCATTGTTTTTGAATATACAAAATATCCTCCAATTGATAATGCTATTAAAGCAAATAAAATTATAATTGTAACAACATATCTTTTCATATTGATATTAAATTCTCCTTATATAACAAATTTAGGTTTTTAAAACAGCTTTACCTATAAACTGAATACACTATTCTAAATTCACGTGATACACATATTTTTATTAGAAAACGTAGAGCAAGTTTTTGTGCATCAATTTTATTATTGCCAAAAAATTTCCTTTTATTCTCTTGTATTATTATTTTTTTTCAAACAATAATATTAGTATAGTTATAACATAATTACAATTTTGTCGTTATTATATATTTTTAATATTTAATCAACATTTACAAAGTACATTTAATTAATTTTAAATTTGTTTAAAAAAAATAATTTTTCTATAACGGTTTGTGAATAATATGGATAAAGCTTGTATATAATCATATTTCAAATGAAAGTTAAAATGACAAAAATTGAAATTGTTTTCGACATTAAAGGAGTGAGAATAAAATGGAGGTAACTGTAAGATTATATAGTGTAAAACGTAACGAAATAAATGACTTCTTAAGAGAATTTTATAATGACAATAGTAATTACATGAATTTAACTGAATGGGAAAAAAAGTACCGCAATCCTATAGAATTAGTGGATATTATTGGTACTTTTATTGACAACAATGATAAATTTGCAATAAATATGTGGATTAGCTTAGATAAAGGTTTGTTCTTAAACGTAACTGATGAAAATGCAGATAAAATAATTCGCTACATCTACGAAAGGTATCCCTGGTAATCTTACTTTTTACTCACACTTTTTATCACGTGTCATAAGTTTTGTAACAGCTTCTCTAGGCTGTAAACCATTGTATAGCACATCATATACAGTTGAGACAATTGGCATGTCTATATGATGTTTTTTGGAAAGCTTATATGCTACCTCAATATTGTCTATACTCTCAATAGTCATTCCTATTTCTTTCCTAGTTTCTTCAACACTTAAACCTCTGCCTATGCATCTTCCAGCTCTTCTATTTCTACTATGTTCACTAAGGCAAGTAACAATTAGGTCTCCAAGACCAGATAGACCATAAAAAGTATTATGATTACCACCAAGTGCGACACCCAAACGAGAAATTTCAGTTAACCCTCTTGTAATAAGAGCTGCAATAGTGTTATCTCCCATATTTAATTCTGTTACAATACCTGCACAAAATGCAATAATATTCTTTAATGCCCCTCCTAGTTCTGCTCCTTTAACATCAGAACTTGTATATATTCTCATACTTTCATTCATAAATGTATCTTGAATTAAGTATTGAACATCTATACTTTGAGAAGCAATTACAATAGCTGTAGGAATTTCTAAAGAAACCTCCTCTGCGTGACTAGGACCTGTAAAAACTCCAATTCTAGCATTTGGCACTTCTTCATTTACTACTTCATTTAGTGTATATAATGTAGATGACTCAAATCCCTTCGAACATAATATAATAGGTTTATCTCCTACATAACCTTTATACTGTTTAATTACATCACGGGTAAACTTTGAAGGCGTAACATGAAGTATCATATCACTACCTTCCACAGCTTCTCTAATATCTGTAGTACATAATATATTTTCGGGCATTATTGCTTTAGGCAAAAACTTACATTTATGTTCATTGTTTATTAAGTCTGCCTCCTCTTTTGCAAATGACCATATTTTTACATTATGTCCCATTTTGGCACCATGTATTGCTAATGCACAGCCCCAACTTCCACTTCCAATAACACATATATTTTTCATATATCTGCCTCCTTTAAGCTAATTTTACTATAATAAATTTTTTCTTTTTTCCAAGTTATTGACGATAAGTCTTATTCACCTCTTATAATTTATATATAGAGTTAGTATATATCTTTAAGATATGCTAAAACGTTTAACTTAATCCTTTAAAACTTATTCTATTTTCAGTTCCATTTAATAATCTCTTAACATTTTCTCTATGGTTAAATATTATTAGAACTGCAAGTAAAATACTATAGATTAAATAATTGCCTTCTGTTATGTAATTTTGTGGTATAAACAGAGTTAAAACCGGATATAGTACTGCTGCTGCAATCGAACCAACTGAAACCATTTGAGTTAGTGCAATTAATATCAAAGCAAATACCAAACATATTAAGCCAATTTGCCAATTAGACATAATTAATACTCCGAGTGAAGTGGCAACTCCTTTTCCTCCTTTAAATTTGAAAAATATCGGAAACGTATGTCCTAAAATAACCGCAATACCTGCTGTTTGCACTAACGCGGATGCATTTGCACTGTCAATAATTTTACCAATAAATAAAGCAATCAATATAGCTACTACTCCCTTTAAAATATCACAAATAAGGGTTATCGCAGCCGCCTTCTTGCCAACTGACCTAAGCATATTGGTTGTTCCGGCATTTCCGCTTCCCTTTTCCCTTACATCAAATCCAGCCATCTTTTTGCTAAAGATAATTGAAAAATTAATACTACCTATTAAATAAGCAATTATCACCATTACTGCACATTCTACCATATTCTTATATCTCCTTTCCATCTTCTTTTTATTTAACTAAGTTTTCTAATTCTTTCCTTGCCTTGGCATTGTCTTGTAAGCATTTGTCAATGCATACTCTCATTAGCGTTTTCGCCATTTGGGATTTTTCTTTTTCAGTTGTTATTTGCTTAGTATTTACTTTATCAGCCACTTTTTCTTTTTTGTCTGTATTCTCCTTTTTTTGTGGATTACTTTTTTTACCATTCTTCTCATTCTCATATTTTGCCAGTCTTACTACTCTGTTTGCATACATCTGAAATTCCTCTGGTATTTCAGACAATTGTTTTTTTCCATATTCATCAAATACCCAACATGTCATTGTTTGATTCCACTTCGTGCGAAGATTTTTCTCGTATTTTTGTTCTTCGGTCATTTCAGAAGCCTTTAATATTTTACCCTTCTTTCGTATTACAGACCTTGGTATTTGACCATCATGACTATCCATCCAATTTATTATTTCAGTATAAATTTTATTTTCTCTTTCTTCAAATTTTTTGCATTGGTTCACAGTCTTCTTTCTTCTCTCAACTGGTATTTTTAATAAAGGTATTCTTTTCCAATCAAACTCTATGGGATCAATATACTGGCTTCTCATTTTCTGGTCAAATTTTCTTAAACCTGCTATCATATCTTTGTATTCTTCATACTCTTTTGGTAATTTCCCCAGTGGAACTCCCATATATGATTCATATATCTCACATAACTTCGAACTATCCCATTCATGTCGTAATTCTTGTTCATATTTATCATTCGCATTAGTTTTAGGCATTTTTCCATCATGAGTTTCTTTCCATTCTAAAATTTTTCTATACATTATTTCTTCTGTATTTTCATTTTTTTCTTTTGCCATTCTATGAATCATTCCTTTCGCAGATATTTCTTTAAATACCACATTTATCTTCCAAAAATTCTTCTAAAAAAGTTAAATATTTTATGATACCATTTTTCCTCAGGTATATTCATTATCTCATTACTATCTGAAACTTTGTCATCCCAATATGTATTTTGATTTCCCAAATTATACTCGTTCAATAATCTATTCCTACGTCTCTCAAAATCTGGTACTATTCCTTCATATTGTGCACCTTTTAATGTATCGTTAAATGAGTTTTGTGAGTTTGTTTCAGTATTCTCATTTGACTCATTAGCCAAATCTTGTTTTGGTTCTAATATTTTATTTGCTATATCATTAAAACTTTCTTTAATCTCAACCTTTTTATATAGAGATGTTTTCCAATCTGGCTCTTTCTTATCTTCCCATAGTGGTTCTATACTGTCCTCAAAGTTTGACTGATTATCCAATACGCTATCAGCACTTTCTAACGCTTGGGCTTCATTATTGATAAGAGTATCTACACTCTCCTCAATTTCCTCTTCTTCACTCAAACCATCTGAATTACTTTCCGCTTCTTCCTCATGATTTGATGGCACTTCTTCCTCAGCCATATTTTCAGTTTCAACCTTAGCCTCTGCCTGAAACGCTTCAATAGGATACTTTTCTTGCTTTTTCTTTTCTTTCTCAAGCATATATTTAATTTCTTTATTTTTTATTGCCTTTTTTTCTTCATCGGTTGCTAAATAGTCTGTATAAACAACAGACAAAATTTTCTCCGTATCAACTAATAGTTCAGGTTCTCCCTCGTCTTCTGTATCAACCTCAAACTGATACTCGTCATCCATTCTATTTCTTATAGCTTCAATGAGCTTCTCTGGTATCTTTTTCTTTTCTTCTTCTGATAGCATTTGTAAAACACAATATGCCTGTGTATATGCTTTGGCCTCCATGTTCCTCTCCTTTTTTCTTTTGATTTACATACTTCCGTTTTATTATATCATTAAAAATTCATATTGCATAGCTTTTTCTAAAAATAATTTATCTCTGCTCAATTAAGCCGATGTCATACATATTATACACAAAAATGACTTGCACAGCAAAGTTTAATGACTCTAAAAATGCAATTATTTTTCAAGTCGCTCTCTGACAATCATTCTAACTGGAGTTCCAGTCAAACCAAACTCCTTTCTTATTTGGTTCACCAAATACCTCTCGTATGAAAAGTGAAATAGTTTTTTATCATTTACAAAAACAACAAATGTTGGTGGTTTTGTACTAGCTTGTGTCATGTAAAATATTCTAAGCCTCTTCCCCTTATCTGTTGGCGGTTGCACAATTGCAATCGCCTCATTAAGTACCTGGTTTAAAATAGATGTAGAAACCCTTAAGGCATTTTGGCTTGCAACACTATTTATCAACTCAAATAATTTGTTTACTCTTTGTCCAGTTTTAGCAGATATAAACAAAATTGGAGCATATGATAAATATGAAAGTTTGCTATATACCTGTTTTTTGTATTTTTCCAAAGTACCGTTTTCTTTCTCGTATTCATCCCATTTATTAACAACTACAATTATTCCTTTTCCCGCTTCGTGGGCTTCTCCTGCAATTTTTGCATCTTGCTCTGTAACTCCCTCGTTTGCATCAATCATAACTAAGCACACATCTGCTCTTTCTATTGCAAGAAGGCTCCTCATAACACTATATCTCTCTAGATTTTCAGAAACTTTGCTCTTTCTTCTAATTCCTGCTGTGTCTATAAAAACATATTTACCATACTCATTCTCAAACTCGGAATCAATAGCATCTCTAGTTGTTCCTGCAATATCACTTACAATTACTCTATTCTCCCCAAGGATTTTATTTACTAAAGAGGATTTGCCCACATTTGGCTTTCCTATTATTGCTACTTTAATGGTGTCGTCATCTTCCTCTCTTGCATCAACTGGCGGTAATTTATCATAAATTTCGTCCAATATATCACCTATTCCAATCGCATTAACCGCAGAAACTCTGTGAGGCTCTCCAATACCTAAGTTATAGAATTCGTATATCTCATCAGGCACTTTCCCATAATTGTCTGCTTTATTGCACACCAAAATAACAGGTTTTTTAGACTTCTTTAGCATTAAAGCAATGTCTTTATCTGCCGGAGTAACACCCTGTTTTATATCAGTTAAAAATATAATTACATCAGCCATGGAAATCGCAAGATTAGCTTGTTCTCTCATTTGAGAAAGAATAATATCTTCCGACTCTGGCTCAATTCCTCCTGTGTCGACTAATGTAAAAGTACGACCTCTCCACTCTGTATCAGCATAAACTCTGTCACGAGTAACACCTGGAGTATCTTCTACTATAGAAATTCTTTTACCTATTACATAATTAAAAAATGTAGACTTGCCTACATTTGGCTTTCCTATTATTGCTACTATCGGTTTTCCCATTTTTACTATCATCCCTTTCTTAAAGTACAAATCCAAATTTTTTTTCAACCTTCCAATCCTTTACAATTTATGTCAATTATACACATTTTTTCAATCTGCGTCAATATTTTAATATGAAATGTTTTCATATTAAAGTAGAATACGTTTGTCTGCAACAAAAGTTTCATTGTCTCTTATTGACATATAATATATATTATGATATTCTCGTCTTAAAAGATGGGGGGTTCATATATGAAAAAGTATGTAACAATATTTATTATAGCATTATTCGTTATTTTATTTAGCATTTTATTTTTTAAAATTTATCAATCTAATGCCAAATACTCCAGTGCAGACACTTATGCTTTAGTTCAAAAAGGAATAGAAAACATGCAAGATATGCAAAATGTTTGTATAGAAAGAAAAAATGAATATGGAATTTTTAAAAACTATTATAAAGGAAATAAGATGAAAATGTCAGTTGTCGAAAACTCTGGTAACTCATTATTTACCTATTCTATTACAGATTTAAATAAAGAAAAACAGTATATTGTTTCTGATGCAGAAAAGGTTATAACTGTCCAAAAAGCAACTAATTTTGATAAAGGATTGCAATATGAAGTTTTTAACAGAATTAATACTAACGATATTAATGTAAAACGAGAGCTTTCATATATTAAAGATGAAAAGATTGAAGAAAAAGATTGTATTTTCGTAAAAGAAATAACTTATTATAAAACAGATGATAATACTTTTCAATCTGATGGCGAATCCAATGAAGAAATTAGAGCATATTGGATAGAAAAATCAACTGGTTTTGTTATAGGTGCTGCTATGATAAAACCAACTCAAACTAGCGCAGCTCCAGAAACTCTGATAAAAAATATATCATTTAATGATGTAGTGGATAGTGATTTCGATTTACCTACTGATTATACGATATATGACACTACAAAATAAGTTTTAAGACCAAAGCATATCCAAATAATTGAAGGATATGCTTTTAATACTCAATCTGTATCTAACTCTATTAAATACCTTTGTATCTTCTAAAACTTTTATTTTGTATCTATTCAAAAACACCTTTTACTTTTTTAAATGAGTAAAAGCTAATCAGTGCAATCAGTGTAGTAATAGAAACTACAAAAGAAATTTTACTCAAAACTGTTCCAGTGTATTTTACTTGTATATTTCCATTCATACCTTTTTCCAGATTAACTGCTACAAACCCATTATCAGATTCGAATGTTTCTAATTTAACGTTTTTTCCGTCGGCAGTTTTTAACTCTACAGTATATCCCAGATAATATATATACGGAAGTTCCACCACAGTATTTTCCTCCACGTTTGAGACATCCAAAGTCATATTGGTTCCATTTTTCTTTTCGTTTTCTATATTGGCATTTCCACCTAATATATATACTCTGTTCTCCCTTTGCTTAATATATTCTAGGTTGTCAAATGCTTTACTTGGCAAATATTCAAATGTAGCACAACCCGCATGCACTCTTCCTGTGTTATCATCTACCCCAACTGCTGGCCACAACTTGTCCTCAGACCACCTTTTGTCAAAGTCTATATTTTTTCTGCATAACGGTACTATTAAAAGTAGTGCAATAACTCCTAAGACTAATACATCCCTTGTTTTAAAATTCTTTATCACAATTGAATAATTTATCGCTGCTACAATTGCAAGGAAAAATGAAGAAAATTCTAGAAGTCTGAATGTAAATTGTATCATTTTTAGTATTTCCGGTAATCTTTCAAACGGGAAGAACCTTAACGACATTATTATACATACAATTCCTGCTATCAGAAAGAACAAATATGTTTTTTTGTATTCTTTCCCTATCTTTTTTAATGCAATTGGTGTAAATACCAAGCCAATTAAAGTTAATAATCCAATTTCGAAACTCATTTCTCCATTTGGCGTATAGAATAAATCTAGCACATCAACTTTATAATAATTCATTGCATCTGTTCTTTCCATTCTGCCAGGTTTAAACACTTCATAATCAGTACTTACCATGTGTTCTATAAGTGGTACTATGTAAAATGCCGAAAGTAATAATATGAGCAAAACATTCACACCAATTATTGCCCACACTCTTTTTTCTTTTAGTTTTTTTATATTTACCAACATATATATAATACAAAAAATTGCCGTATACATTGTAATAACAGTATGTGCTAGAATTAGACCTGTTGCACCTATTGTTAATATTATAATACTTTTAAAACAATCATTCTTTGCACTTGATTTCTTTTGGTTCTCCTCGCTTTCTAACAATTGTACCTCTTTGCTGTTTTTTTCCTCCGTTCCCAAAAACAGGTACATCCCATGAAAGACGATCGGCAAGAATATAAATGATGCTAGTTCTGATATTGCCATTCGCATGTATATATCTGTAAACCTATATGGTACAAGTACATATATTATGCTTGCAAGCAAAGCTGCAAGATTGTTCTTGGTTAACCTTCTTACAAACTCATACATTGCAATTCCTGAAGCAAACACTATTAGTAAGATAAATAGTTTTAGCATTAATTCAAATGAATTTGTAAAGAATCCAAATATTAATGGTACATATGCTGTAAGTGGACTATAAAAAATATTCCATGAATAACCAAATCCATTGCAAAAGTTAGACATTATGTTTGAAAAAATGCCATCTTCTGCAATAGATTGTTGTGTTCCCATAAGTCTTGCAACATGCTGTATTCCATCATCTATGTATATATTAAAATTATTACTAAATAGTGGTATTAGTAAAATAAATGTAAAAACAAATATTATAATATAATCTCTAATTCTAGTTTTCATTAATTATCCTCTTTTTATTATATACAATTCTTATCTTCTGTTTTCTTCCCCTTATGTCAAACTTTTTTGTTTATTTACACTCCTTCTAAATATGATCACATATATTACAAACCCTACTAAAGCAATTCCAGAAATGATATAAGCAGCTTTATCTAATACCGTTGCAGTATAATCTACTGTAATCTTTCCTTCTGAAATATTCTCTGGTATAGTTATTTTTACAAAACCATAATCAGACTCTTTTGTATCCAATTGAATTTCATTATTATTATATTGTAAAATAACCGTATATCCTGGATAATATAAGTATGGTAATTCTAATTCTGTATCTTTTTTAACATTTCTTAGCTCTAATTCCAAATGTAAATCTTCTTTGATTTCATTAAAAATCTCAGCCTCTCCGGAGATAACATATGTATCATTAGTTCTATCTTTCAAATATCCCCTCTGTTCCACTATTGCTTTTTGAGGCAAATACTCTCTATTAATTGAAAAATAGTGTATTCTAGGGTTCTCTAGCACAATATCCAAATACTTCTCATCCAAACTTGTGTCTTCAGATTTATACACACTAAGTTCCTTTGCAGTAAACGCTAACAATATCAGAACTACTATTGCATATATTGTATATCTCACATTTTTGTTCTTCAGATACTGGAGTGTGTAATATAAATTGATAGCACAAACCGGTATTAAAAAGAAGTATGCAAAGCCTAGCAATCTCCATGGATATTGCAGTGTTCCCATAAAGTTCGGAAATATTTTCCATGGAAATAATGTTGTACACATCCACATTGCAACAACTCCTAGAATTATACATGTAATATAAAAGTTTTTGTTCTTTTTAGGTATTTTCTTATATGCAAACAAGCCTAACATTAATGTAATAATAAAAGGTATCCCTACAATAAAAGAAATTGGGTCTTCTTCCTGTTTGTCTTTTAAAAACTGCCATGGTTCAATTGAATAATATGCTAGATGGTCAGTTGTCGTTCTCATTATATCAGGGTCAAATATTGCATAATGTGCACTTGTTTCAAATTCGATAATAGGTAAAATAAACATAGAAGATATAAGCAAAATAAATACTACATTTATAACACATTTTTTCACTACGTCTTTATTAAAAAATAACTTTATATTAAACAAAATATATACTGCACAAAAGATTGCTGTGTACTCTGTAGAAATTGAATGAGATAACATCAGCACAGTTGCACCAATTGCAATATAATAATGCTTACTTCTGTCTCCATGTAGCAAATTGTACAAGCCTTGAAATACCAGTGGAATAAATGCCAGTGCCGTAAACTCACCAATTGCAAATCGATGATAAATAACTTCTAATTTGTATGGGAAACACATATAAAAGATTGCTGCAAAAAGAGCAATTGCTTTCTTTTTTGTAACCTCATTAACAAAATTATACATGAATATTCCAGATAAAATTGTTGTAAGTACAGCAAATAATTTTATTCCCCATATAACCGAACCACTAATCAGCCCTAATAAATATGGAATATATGTAACTATTGTTTGATAAAATGCAACCATTGCGTATCCCCAATCGCAGCAATAATATGGTGCAACCAAAAACGGGAACGAGCTCTCTGCAAGAGAGTAGTTTACCCCCTGAACTCTAAGTACATGTAGCCATCCATCTTGTGTGTCTCTTATTTGTAACCAAATGAATGGTATTGATATAAGTAGTCCTATAACAATAATAATAATATAATGTACACTTTTTTTTGTTCTTAATATCTCTATTATTTTCTTCACTTGTCTTCTCCTTTTTTAATGTTATTCTTGTTTAATATGTTATCTTTCCTTTTAACAAATCATCATTTTTTATCCATTCCTTTACGTCTATAATTTGATACCCTATCTCACTACTATCTCTAACTATTACTGTACTAATCCCGGCATTAATTATCAATTTTCTACACATCTGACAACATCCTGGTTCTTCTTCATATTCTCCACTTTCCGTTCTATACTGTACTAAATATAGAGTCCCATTAAGCATATCTTTTCTTGCACCGCTTATAAGAGCATTCATCTCTGCATGAACACTTCTACAAGCATCGTAGCCAGCATGCCTAATGTCTGGGAAACTCTTTTTCTTTGTGCAATATCCCAAATCTATGCAATTTTCTCTACCTCTAGGCGCCCCACTATATCCAGTTGAGACAATCTCATCATGATTTACAATCACTGCTCCAGTTTTTTTTCTCAAGCAAGTACTTCTTCCTGCTACAGCTTTTGCTATATCTAAATAATAATTAATTTTATCAATTCTTTCCATTTTTTATCATTCCTTCCCTAGTTCAAATTGAGAACAGTATAGGGCTCTCACTTATTACAGAATTATATCATTTATATTTAAAACTCGCAATAATCTAAAGAGATATTTTGACAAAAAAATAGCAACCCTTAAGTCGCTATTTTAAACTTATTCTGCTACTGATTTAGCAATAACTTCTTTTCCATCATAATATCCACATGTTGGACAAACAGTGTGTTGTCTAATTAATTCATGACAATGTGAACACTCTACTAAATTTTGTTTTTCTAATTTCCATGTTGACCTTTTAAGACCTGTTCTTGCTTTTGACCATCTTCTTTTTGGTTGTGCCATCCTAGTTCCCTCCTTTTGTATAACACGCTAATGTATATATTTTCAAATTTTTCTAATAATTAGTACTATAAAATTATACTAATTTTTTATGCACTTGTCAATACAAGTGGTTACTTTTTTTTGTTTTCTCTCATATATTATGATAAATGATTGAATAGAAAGGATTTGATTTTATATGTGTGGTTTTGTTGGTATAATGAATTTACAGGAAAATTTAAAACCTAAAAAAGAAGTTCTCATTTCTATGAATGAAGAATTAACTAAAAGAGGTCCTGATGAATGCGGCTATTATGTTGATAGGGATATTTTGCTCGGTCACAGGAGGCTAATTGTAATTGACCCCGATGGTGGAAAACAGCCGATGAGTTATTGGTACAATGGAAATAAATATGTTATTGCATATAATGGGCAAATTTATAATACTAAGGAACTAAGGTCTGAATTAATTGACAATAATTTTGAATTAGAAACTTATTCAGATACCGAAATATTACTTAAGTCCTATATTTTACATAGGGAAAATATAGTTAATAAGTTAAACGGAATATTTTCGTTTGCTATTTGGGATGAGAAAAACAGAAGTTTATTTTTAGCACGTGACCATTTTGGTGTTAAACCATTGTACTATACTTTTGCAGGAAATAATTTTGTATTTGCTTCAGAAGTAAAAGCAATTTTAAAATTTCCAGGTGTTATTCCTGTTTTAGACAGACAAGGAATTTCTGAAATGTTTGGAATTGGTCCAGCTCATACAAATGGAATAACAGCATTCAAAAATATTTTTGAGGTAAAACCAGCTCATTTCGTTGTATATAATGAAAATGGTCTACATTCAAAAAGATATTGGAAATTAGAAAGTAAACCACATATAGATAACTTAGAGCACACATGTGAAAAAGTACAATACTTACTAGAAGATGCAATAAAAAGACAACTTGTTTCTGATGTTCCTCTTTGTACATTCTTATCTGGTGGGCTTGATTCTAGTATAATAACGCTCTATGCCTCTCAGTATTGCAAAGAACATAACTTACCACCGCTTAATACTTATTCTGTTGATTATATTGACAATGATAAAAACTTTCAAAAAACCGATTTTCAACCAAATTCAGATAACTACTATATAGACCTAATGCAAAAAAAATTAAATACCAATCATCATGTAGTGATGCTTGATACTCCTGAGCTAGCAAATGCTTTAAAAGCTGCTATGCTTGCACGAGATTTTCCTGGAATGGCAGATGTAGATTCTTCACTTTTACTATTTTGCAAAAATGTAAAAAATGATGCAACAGTTACATTAACAGGTGAATGCGCAGATGAAATATTTGGTGGTTACCCTTGGTTTTTTAGAGAAGATGCTCTTAAAAGCGGAACGTTCCCATGGTCAATTGCAATAACAGAAAGACAAGAACTATTAAAACCAGAAATATCGGAAAAAATAAATCTAAAAGAATATATAGATTTTAGATACAATGAAAGTTTAGCAGATGTAGAACTATTAGACGAAGACTCAGAAGAAACTGCCGAAAAACGAAAAATATCTCACTTAACACTTAATTGGTTTATGCAAACATTGTTAGACAGATCAGATCGTATGGGAATGTATAACGGTTTCGAAATCAGAGTGCCTTTTTGTGATTATCGCTTAGCAGAATATGTATGGAATATCCCATGGGAAATGAAAGCTTTAAAAGGACGTGAAAAAGGACTTCTACGCTATGTTATGAAGGATAAATTACCTGCTGAGATAATAGATAGGAAGAAAAGCCCATATCCTAAAACCTGGAATCCTACTTATCTAAAAACTGTAAAAGAAATGCTTAGCAAAATTATGGAAAATAAAAATGCACCTATAAATTATTTACTAAATAGAGAATACATTATGCAAATACTTGAAACAGATGGAAAAGCATTTACTAGACCTTGGTTTGGTCAGCTTATGACCGGCCCACAATTAATCGCGTACTTATGCCAAGTAAATATGTGGCTTGAAAAGTATGAACCAAAAATTGAGATTTAATTGTATGAAATTTGATTGTATACAACGAATGAGGTCGCAAATTGCGACCTAAAGTTTTCTGCTTCAATTTCAGTTAATTTAAAGCAAAAATTTTCAGGAAATCTCTCAATGTTTTTTCTTACTGCTTAATTTATACGTTTAGTTGGATAGTGATATAACATAGCCACATTACTATCTTCTAAATATTTTTCTTGTTTTCCTATATATTCATTCACAAAATTCCCTACATGTTCAAGTTTGAAATCATATAAGTAATCTCCTGTTTCTAATTGTGATAGTTCAAATAATTTTTCTATTAAAATATCCATCTCACAAGCTTTATTATATGCAACATCTAAATATTGTTTCTGTTTTTCTTTGCTTGATGAAACACCATCTTTTATTCACTTTATATATCCCTTGATAGAGGTTAATGGTGTTCTTAAATCGTGTGAAATTCCTGCAATCATATCTTCTTTTGACTTTTGCTCTTTTTTGTTCAATTCTTTTTCTTCTTTTAAAGTTTTTTGCATATTGTTAAATGAATTACATAATTGTTCGAATTCATATTCACCTTTATATTTTATTTCTTCATTATAATTTCCATTCTCTACTTTTACTTATTAATATATTATCATAAAAACAGATAATTTTCCATTAACTATTCGCTTAATTTACTCTACTATTTCAGCTTTAGACTTTTTATTTCCTAATTTTTATTTAATTATTTTATCATTATTTTCTAATTCCATTACAGAACAATTATTTTTTCAGCCATTATTCTGTAACGTAAAGAGGTTGTCCTAAAATAGGAACCCGATAAGCAGAAAATCCAGCTCGATAAGAGTTGGATT
>JAHZIB010000025.1 GCA_019419955.1 Clostridiales bacterium
CTGACTTTGTTGAATTTGCTGTTTGCTCTGCTGCCCATTTTGCTTGGTCTACCAATCCTCCTTCTCCTAGTGCTACATTTATTGTTACTGCTGCTAATATTATCATTATTACTACTGTTAGTATTAGCGCTAATAACGTTATTCCTTTCTCATTTGCACACAAAAAGGATAGATTACTTTCAAAAAAACTTTTGTCTTTTTTACATCGTTTTTTTCCATAATCCATCCCTTTATTTATATTTCTTACTATATTTTCTACATCAAAAGCAGAACAAGTTTTCTCTATCCTCTTGCTCTCTCTCTCTCTCTCTCTCTTACAACCATGCAGATTCTATCAATTTCGTTTATTCTCATTTTGTGTCTCCCTTCTATCTTTTATCTCTTTGTTCATACTAATTTTATACTATTAGTATTATTTTGACAAGTACTTTTACGATTTTTTTTCGCTCTGGAAATACAACTTGCAACTTATTTACTTTTTTTATTAAATTGTGCTATTGTGTTTTATATTGTTACCTGACACATCTCTATTGGTTCATCATAATTGATAATACTTTTAACATTACTAAGAATTTTAGATTCTTCTTTAGATTAAATGATATTTTAATTATACTATTTGAGAGAACAATATTTTTTGGTTAAGACATTTTCTAAAATGAATTATTAAGATATTATCATAAATGAATCAGAATTAGACTTGCAAAAACAGGTTTTGCTCTTGAATTCTTCAAGCATTTGCTGTATAATACATGCATTATCATTTTTAGCAGGAGGTTTGCATATGGAATGTACATTAATAAAACAATTATATAAAAACATTGACAAATATAATGAAAAAGAGGTCAAATTATCTGGATGGATTAGAACTCTTAGAGATTCTAAAAACTTCGGATTTATAGAACTAAACGATGGAAGCTTTTTTAATAATGTTCAAATAGTTTTTGATAATACTTTAAATAACTTTGAAGAAATAAAAAAATTATCTATCAGCTCATCAATTGTTGTGGAAGGGCAGGTTGTAAAAACAGAAAACGCAAAACAACCTTTTGAAATAAAAGCAAGCAAAGTCAGCATTATAAATACAGCTGACTTGGATTATCCTCTTCAAAAGAAAAGACATTCTTTCGAATATTTAAGAACAATTTCACATCTAAGACCAAGAACAAACACTTTTAATGCTGTATTCAGAGTAAGGTCAGTTTTATCATATGCTATACATAAATTTTTTCAAGAAAAAGGCTTTGTATATGTTCATACACCAATAATAACAAGTAGTGATTGTGAAGGAGCAGGTGAAATGTTTAGAGTTACTGCTTTAGATATGAACAATCTCCCTAAAACTGAAAATGGAGAAATAGACTTTTCACAAGATTTTTTTGGAAAATCTTCTCACTTAACAGTTAGCGGTCAATTAGATGTAGAAACCTTTGCACATGCATTCAGAAATGTATATACATTTGGTCCTACATTTAGAGCCGAAAACTCAAATACTGTAAAACATGCTGCTGAATTTTGGATGATAGAACCTGAAATTTGTTTTGCAGATTTAAAAGATGATATGGACTTAGCTGAAGAAATGCTTAAATATGTGATTAAATATGTGAGAGAAAATTTATCAGAAGAAATGGAGTTTTTCAATAAATTTATTGATACAAGGCTATTTGAAAAACTAGATAATGTTGTAAACTCTAACTTTGGAAGAATAACATATACTGATGCAATTAAAGAACTGGAAAAAGTAAACAACAAATTCGAATTTCCTGTTCACTGGGGCACAGATATTCAAACTGAGCATGAAAGATACTTAAGTGAACAAATATTTAAAAAACCTGTTTTCGTTACTGATTACCCTGCTGAAATAAAAGCATTTTATATGAAGCAAAACCCAGATGAAAAAACGGTAGCAGCGGCAGATTTATTAGTTTCAGGAATAGGTGAAATAATTGGTGGAAGTCAAAGAGAAGACAACTTTGAATTGTTATCTAAAAAAATTAAAGACTTACAACTATCAGAAAAAGACTATTGGTGGTATTTAGATTTAAGACGTTATGGAAGTTGCCCTCATTCTGGATTTGGATTAGGCTTTGAAAGACTAATGATGTACATTACAGGAATTTCAAATATACGTGATGTTTTACCATTTCCTAGAACTCCTAAAAACTGTGAATTTTAAATTTTACCTAAAAATTGATTAATGAAAGTGTAAAATTAATGTGAGCAAAAAAGAAAAACTCACATTAATTTTTTAATCACACATAGTACATTTAAGAAATTCTCTTGAAATAATAGCGTTTTTATGATAATATATAATTATATCTTTTTTGAAGGAGGAATCTCTATATGGAAGCATACGTAATATCTATTCCTATTTATGAGGAACGGAAGCTCCCAAAATTAGAAGAGTTTGTGAAAAACTTTTCACAAAACTCAGGATTTTTTATGCAGGTAACTAACAACACTGTAACTTTCCTGCCGACATTTATCAATGAATCAGATGAAGATTTTAAAACCTATTCTGTTCCTGCGAAAATGTTTTTAAACCCTCACGATCACAAATCTTATCAGAATGACTTAAGCATATTTGTTAGTCGTTTCAACAGAATGTCTTCTATAGCTTTTTCACGTTTGAAAGAAAATTTGAATTTCAAAGTACTAATTGAAGACGTCAACGAGGAAAAACTTTTTAATGGAGCAAAGAAACTATTTAAGGTTATACTGGAAGGTAGTTCATGTTTAAGTTTGTCTGATACCTGCTTACTTCGTTTGTGATGTAGTACATTGCAAAAATGGTGCCCTATAAAGGACACCATTTTTTTCTTCTATTTTATTACTCCTCTGTGCTTGCTTCAGCTTCAGGAGCATCATAAGCATCTAAAATAGCTTTTTGAATTTTCTCTCTTGTCTCTGGATTTATTGGATGAGCTATATCTTTGAAATCTCCGCTTGGAGTTTTTCTACTTGGCATAGCTATAAATAATCCATCTTGACTTTCGATAACTTTAATGTCGTGTACAACAAATTCGTTATCAAATGTTACAGAAGCAACAGCTTTCATTCTGTTCTCTGAATTTACCTTTCTTAAACGTACATCTGTTATTTGCATTTTGCGCACCGCCTTCCACTGTTATAAAAATTTGTACATTGTCTTTAGTGACTTTTTCTATGTACAATAATAATATTCTTCAAAAAATTATTTTCTCCTTCTTTATTTTTGCATTTTTCTACAAAATATTTTGTAATTAATATATTATACTTTTAAATCAAACATTTACTGCATTATTATATTATACATTTTTTCTTTCCTTCATTTTTATGTTTACAATAATCTTTTTATAACTCCTCCCTCTTTTCACTTTTTCCAAAACATGATATAATATTTTTTATTGAGGGGTATACTTAATCCTCTAAGAAAGGAACACAAAAATGAAAAACAAATATTTAAAAATACTAGATTATAATAAAATTACAGAAATATTAAGCACATATTGTAAAACATATATAGGTAAGGATAATGTTTCTATCTTAACACCAAATTTTAATAAAGAAGAGGTTGCAGAGGCTCTTTATACAACTCAAGAAGCTATTCACCTGCTTCACGGAATAGGTAATATTCCCCTTTCAGAGATTCCTAATATTAATTTATCACTTAAAACTTTAGAAAGTGGCGGAATGCTATCGTCCCTTGCTTTACTAAATATAGCTAAGTTTTTAAAAATATCAAGAGAAGTAAAAGAGTATTTCAATTCTAGTGAATTTTCAAATACGGTAGACTATTCTAGACTACGCATGTTATTTGAACAAATCTACACTAATAAAGGAATTGAAGATAAAATATTTTCGGTTATAATAGATGAAAATTTAATTGCAGATACAGCTTCTCCTAAATTAAATAGTTTAAGGCGTGAGGGAAAAAAAATAGAGGAAATTATTAGAAGGCAGCTAAACTCATTTATACATTCTAAAACATACTCTAGCTATATAATGGAGCCTATTATTACGATTAGAGAAAATAGATATGTTGTACCAATAAAAGAGGAGCACAGAACGCAGGTAAAAGGATTTATTCATGATATTTCTAGTAGTGGTTCAACTGTTTTTATTGAGCCTATTACAATTTTTGAATTAAATAATGACATTACTAACTTAAGAATTGAGGAAGATATTGAAATCGAGAGAATTCTAGCTGAACTTTCCTCAATGCTCTACGAATACACTAACCATTTAAGTTACAATATCTCTTTACTTGGAAAATTAGACATAGTTTTTGCAAAAGCCAATTATTCTTCTGCTATTGATGGTACTTTTCCCAAAATAAATGAACAAAAGTACATTAATTTAATAGGTGCACGTCATCCACTTATAGATAATCATGATGTTATTCCAATAGATATATCAATTGGAAAAGATTATTCAGCATTAGTAATAACTGGTCCTAATACTGGCGGAAAAACTGTAGCACTTAAAACAACTGGTCTTTTACTTCTAATGGCATACTCAGGAATATTTATTCCTGTAGAAGAAAATAGCTCTATTTATATTTTTGACAATATCTTTGCAGACATTGGTGATGAACAAAGTATTCAAGAAAACCTTAGTACATTCTCTTCTCATATTTCAAATATTATTGAGATTACTAATAAGGTAACACCACAAAGTTTAGTGCTTTTGGACGAACTAGGATCTGGCACAGACCCAATAGAAGGCGCTAACTTGGCTATTAGCATTCTTAAATATTTCTTTGATTTGGGAGCAATTTCAATCTCCACAACCCATTACCAAGAGCTTAAAAATTATTGCCTAGTTTCAGAAGGTTTTGAAAATGCAAGCTTTGAGTTTGACTTAATCAATCTAAAACCTACATACAAGCTCCTTATCGGAGTTCCTGGAAAGAGTAATGCTTTTGCAATAAGTAAAAGGCTTGGATTAAACGATAGTATTTTGCAAATGGCTTATTCACTAATGGAAGAAGATTCCATAAGTATTGAAGAGTTAATAAAAAGTATTTATACTCAAAAACTAGAAATTGAGCAAGAAAAAGAAAATATACAAAAGAATTCTAACCAAATTGAGACTTTAAGAAATAGCTTGGAACAAAAGGCAAACTCTCAAAAGGAAAAAGAACAAAAAATTATAGAAAAAGCAAAAAAAGAAGCAAGAGAAATACTATTGTCTGCTAAGGCCGAGGCTAATTCTTTGATTAAAGAATTAAGCAGTATAGAAAAAAGCAATAGCGACAGTTTAACAAAAGCAAATAATATACGCAACCAATTGAACACGGACTTAAAAGAGGTATCTCAAGATGAAGGCTCTTTGAATTTAGATGCAATAAAAGCCTTGAATGAAAAGTTCAGCTTGAAAAACAGCTCTATTAATAAAAGTTCTAGCAAGAATTCTAAAAACAATTCTTCTGGAAATAAAGTTTCAAATGCTAGTTCAAACCGAAATAGCATCAATCGTTCGTCTGTCACATTTACAAAAAATGCAAAGTTCAAATCGCAAAACATCTCAAGCGAAATAAATGTAATTGGAATGAATGTTGACGAAGCAACATTTGTAATTGATAAGTACCTAGATGACTGCACAATCGCCAAGATCTCTCCAGTCAGAGTTGTACACGGAAAAGGCACAGGCAAATTGCGAGACGGAATTCATAAATTCCTAAAAACCAACCCACATGTGAAATCATTTAGGCTCGGTACATTCGGAGAAGGCGAAATGGGCGTCACTATCGTAGAGCTAAAATAATTTCGTTTTTGGGACAGGTCTCACAGTTATTTTTAGAGGCGGAGTACCCCCTCCCCCAACGTTCAAGTCGAAATAATTATCTTAAGTTTTTGCAAAGTAGGGACACGTCTATTTTTGCAAAAATTTGCAAGATTAAACATGTCCCTACTTTGCAAATTCGCAATTTTTATTTAAACTAGCTCTCCCAACAGTTCCAAGCCGTCCACTCCGACAATCTTCACTTTCTTAATCTCATTTTCCCAGTCTTCTTCTGTCTCAATTTTTACTACAATATAATTTGTAGTGTGACCTTTCCTGTATATTCTGCTCTCTTCTACATGTGCATCTTCAAAAAGCACCTCTACATTCTTTCCTATATACGACTTATTATATTCTTCTTCATTTTTGCTTGATAATGCAATTAATTTTCTACTTCTCTCCTCTTTCAAACCACCATCTACTTGATTTGGCATTATCGCGGCTCTTGTTCCATTTCTTCGTGAATACTTAAACACATGCATTTTATAGAATTTTATTTTCTCCAAAAACTTATAAGTTGTACTAAATTCCTCCTCAGTTTCCCCTGGAAATCCTACTATTATATCTGTAGTAAGCGAAACATCTTCAAATACTTTTCTCAAAAGTTGAGCACCTCGTTCAAATTCTGCTGTTGTATACCTTCTGTTCATCCTCTTTAAAGTTTCATCACAACCACTCTGCAACGACAAATGGAAATGGTCACAAATTTTTTCTAGTTTAGATAATCTTTCCACAAACTCTTCTGTTATAAGTGTTGGCTCTAACGAACCGCAAACGTATACGTTCAATTCCTTCAATTTCATTTATTTCTTCAAGCAAGTCTATTAGTCTGTACTCATTTTGTCCTTTTTCTATTTTCTTTTCCTGTCCTATTGAAATTTCTAACTCCTGAATTTTCTTATCATCTTTAACACCTTGCTGTACATTTTTATCAATACTCTTATTTTTCGCAAAATCCCTACCATATGAAGCCAAATGTATTCCTGTAATAACAACCTCTTTAATTCCCATCTGAGCTATTTTACTTATTTCACTAACAACCTGCTCTGGACTCCTGCTCCTTATATGCCCTCTCGCATATGGAATTATGCAATATGAGCAAAATCTGTCGCATCCGTCTTGTACTTTTATTACTGCCCTTGTTTTTTCGGTAAAAGTTACAGCTCCAAATTCTAAATACTCCTCACAATGCAGTACATCAGTAACTTGCGTAATATACTCTACCTCTTTGTTTTGTTGTTCCTCAGCCATATTCTCTGAATTATGCACATTTAATTTACCTGTCTTTTTCTTGATTGCATTCTCCGCAAACTTTACCACATCTTTCTTTTCATTATTTCCTAAAATCAAATCAATTTCTGGAATTTTTTCTAGTTCTTCTCTTCCCACCTGTGCATAACAGCCAACTGCAATCAAAACAGCTCTTGGCGCCAGTTCCTTTACCTTTCTAAGCATCTGCCTTGATTTCCTATCTGCCATGTTTGTTACAGTACAGGTATTAATTACATATATGTCTGCTTTTTCGTCAAATTCTACCACTTCGTATTTCTTCTTTATGAATTCCTGTATCATTGCATTTGTCTCATATTGATTCACTTTACATCCTAATGTACAAAACGCTATTTTTTTTCTGTTCATTTATGCATCCTTCCTTACAACATAATATAATTTCATTTCGTTCCTAAGATATTAACATAATTTCATATATTTTTCAACAAAATATATCATTACTTTAAAAAAGTTTTTTATACAATAAGAACGTAGGTGCTTTAAAAAAACTAAACACCTACGTTTCTTACTTTATTAGAATTAATACATTCCACCCATATCTCCGGCTCCATCATTGTGTCCGCAATCGCATGCTTTTTGCTCTTTTTTATCTGTAACCAAACTTTCAGTAGTTAAAATCATTGAAGCAATTGAAACTGCATTTTGTAAAGCGCTTCTTGAAACCTTTGTTGGGTCTACAATTCCAGCCTTTTTCATATCAACATATTCTTCTTTTGCAGCATCGAATCCAACTCCTGCTTCACTTTGTTTTACTTTTTCTATGATAACGGCTGGTTCTAAGCCTGCGTTTGTAGCAATTTGTCTTGCTGGTTCTTCTAATGCTCTCAAAATTATTTTTCCGCCTATTTTTTCATCTCCTTGAAGTTTTTCCACTTCCTTGTTAACTTCTGGAATTATGTTTACAAATGCTGTGCCACCACCTGCAACAATTCCTTCTTCAACTGCTGCTTTTGTTGCAGATAAAGCATCTTCTATTCTTAACTTTCTATCTTTCATCTCAACTTCAGTAGCTGCTCCAACACCAATTACAGCAACTCCGCCAGCTATTTTAGCAAGCCTCTCCTGTAGGTTTTCTTTCTCAAATTCGCTCTTTTCCTCAGCAATTTGCGCCTTTAATTGATTTACTCTTGCAGTAATTTGTGCCTTATCTCCCATTCCATCAACAATTATAGTATTCTCCTTTTGAACTTTTACTTGTCTCGCTCTACCAAGTTGCTCAATTTGTGTATCTTTAAGCTCCATTCCTAAATCTGATGAAATAACTTCTCCTCCTGTCAAAATAGCAATATCTTGTAACATATTCTTTCTTTTATCTCCATATCCAGGTGCTTTGACTGCTACAACATTCAATACACCTCTTAATTTGTTCAATATTAATGTAGATAAAGCCTCTCCTTCTATATCATCACACACTATTACTAATTTTCCAGATTGTTGCATCAAATTTTCTAGCAATGGTAGTATTTCTTGAATATTACTTATCTTTTTATCTGTAATTAATATGTATGGACTATCAACTACAGCTTCCATTTTTTCTGTATCAGTTACCATGTATGGAGATACATAACCTTTATCAAATTGCATTCCTTCAACAACATTTAATTCTGTTTGTGAAGTTTTAGATTCCTCAATTGTAATAACACCATCTTTAGAAACTCTTTCCATTGCTTCAGATATAAGTTCTCCTACTTCTGTATTATTAGCAGAAATGCTTGCAACCCTCGCGATATCCTCTTTTCCATTAACTGGTGAACTTACACTTTTTAAAGCCTCTACTGCTGAATTCACAGCCTTATCCATACCTCTTTTAATAGCCATTGGGTCTCCGCCAGCTGCAACATTCTTTACCCCCTCTTTTACCATGCTTTGAGCAAGAACCATAGCTGTTGTTGTACCATCTCCAGCCACATCATTTGTTTTAATAGAAACCTCTTTCACTATTTGAGCTCCCATATTCTCAAATGGGTCGTCTAACTCAATTTCCTTTGCAATTGTAACACCGTCATTTGTAATAAGTGGAGCACCAAATTTTTTATCAAGAACTACATTTCTTCCCTTTGGTCCCATTGTTACTCTTACAGTATCTGCCAATTTATTAACACCATTTAGCAAGCTTTTTCTTGCATCTTCTCCAAATTTAATATCTTTTGCCATTTTTAATCACATTCCTTCCTTGGGGTATATACTTTTTAGTCCACCCCATTAACATTAATTTAATCAATCTCTATGTTCTCTAGAATTTCTAATTCTATTTTACCGCTAGTTTCTAAAACTAAGTCGTTTCATTACATTGTTACCATTTGCTCTACTCAGCTATTGCCAAAATATCATCCTGTCTTACTATTGTGTAGTCATCGCCTTCATATTTAACCTCTGTTCCAGCATATTTGTTAACTACAACTTTATCGCCTTTTTTTACTAGCATTTTTTCTAGTTTTCCATCAACCTCTTTTCCTGGACCAACTTCAACAACTTCTGCAATTTGTGGTTTCTCTTGCGCATTAGCAGCTAAAATAATTCCACTTTTAGTTGTTTCTTCTTTCTCTAACATTTTAATAACTACTCTGTCTGATAATGGTTTTAACATTATATCTACCTCCCTTAAAAATTCATATCATCTATTAAATATATTATTATGCCTCACTAAAATATTCCAATATATTTTAGCACTCTTTTCTCCCGACTGCTAAAATATATACCCTTTTCACTCAAAAGTCAATAGGTTATTTTAAAATTCACACAATTTTCACAAATATAATATTTCTGTAACAGCCCTGCAATACTATTTTTCAGTCTCTCTTCCTTTCAAACTTGATTTTATTTTGTATATAATATAAAATAGGTAGTATAATAGAACTAAGGAGGTAATTTATGTCAATACACTGTAATGCTGAAAAAAAAGATATAGAAAAAACAGTTTTAATGCCTGGAGACCCACTAAGAGCAAAATATATTGCTGAAAATTTTTTAGAAAATGCAAGAGTCGTGAATACTGTAAGAAATATGCTTGCATATACTGGAACATACAACAAAAAACCAGTTACTGTGTTTTCTTCTGGAATGGGTATGCCTAGCATGGGGATTTACTCATATGAACTTTTTAGCTTCTATGATGTAGAAAATATAATTAGAATTGGTTCTTGTGGAGCATATAATGAAGAATTAAATTTGTTCGATACTATCTTGGTTGATAAAAGTTACAATGAGGGCAATTTTGCATATGCTTGGAATCAAAAAGATGAGCATATTGCAGAGGCTGATGTAGAACTTAATAAAAAGCTTGAAGAGACTGCAAAGAAAATAGGTATCCCTTATATAAAAGGAAACACTTATTGCAATGAGGTTTTTGATGGATATCTAAATGACATAGAAAGTTTTATTTCTAGATTTCCTAAAAACTTAAATATTATAGCATGTGAGATGGAAGCTTTTGCTTTATTCTATATGGCAAAATATTTTAATAGAAAAGCGGCATGCTTACTTACTGTGGTTGACTCTCACTACAAAAAACAAGAGAGCACCTCAGAAGAACGCGAACGTTCTTTAAATAGCATGATTAAAATAGCTTTAGAAAGTTTGTAAATATGATTCAAATACAAAAATGTTCCAAAATTTGTGATATATAATATGTCACAAATTCTGGAACATTTTTGTGCTAAATCGATTATCTAAATCTTTCTATTGTTTATCTTTACCAATATTGTACTTATATAACTTATTGTATCTTTTAAAATTGTATATCTTCCTTTTTCTATAACCATTCCCCATATTTCTTTACATATTTTTTCTTTAATATCGTAGCAAGTACACAATATAATAATGGTACAAAAAGTATTATTGAAAAATACATGGCCGGTATAGGTACCAAGCCTATTACTCTTCCCAAATATGTGAATGGTATAATTATTGCAACTATACTAAGCCCAATTGAAGTTGCATATACTGCTTTCGAAGCATTGCTCTGCGTAAAAGGTGTTTTTGCAGTTCTTACAATATGCAATCCCACCAAATTTGATACTACTCCATAAGAAAACCAAATTGATTGGAAAAGAGCTGCATCTGGCAATCTTAAGTCAAACCCAAACCATAATATTGCAAATATCATCAAATCAAATATAGAACTTGCTGGTCCCATCCATATCATAAATCTTTTTAAGCTTTTCATACTCCATTGTCCTGGTTTTTCTAAATATTCCTTGTCCACATTATCATATGGTAGTGAAAGTTGACCTATGTCATATAATAAACTCTGTACTAAAAGCTGTATCGGTGTTATTGGAAAAAATGGCAAGAAAATACTTGCAATAAGCACTGACAAAACTTCTCCAAAATTAGAACTTACTGCCATTTTGATATATTTTTGCAAATTTCCAAATGTTTTTCTTCCTTCAATTACACCGTCAGTGAGAACATCTAAATCCTTTTGCAATAGAATTATATCTGCAGTTTCCTTTGTAATGTCAACAGCTGTATCTACAGAGATTCCCACCTCTGAATTATGCATTGATGGAGCATCATTTATTCCATCACCCATATAACCAACAATATTTCCCGCTTCTTTTAGTACCCTAACTATTCTCGCTTTTTGTATAGGAGACAATTTTGCAAAAACATTTGTCTTTTTCAAAAGTCTTCTAAGTGCTGCATCTGATAATTTCTCTACTTTGCTACCAAGTACAATCTTATCTGTATTTATATTAACTTTCTCACATATCGCTTTTGTTACATATTCGTTATCTCCTGTTAAAACGATTACTCTTATTCCATCCTGATTTAACCTTGCTATTGCATCCTTTGCGCTTTCCTTTGGAGGATCTAAAAAGCCAATAAAGCCCATTAATACCATCTTACATTCATCTTTTACAGAAAATGAGCTAACTCCATTTACATCATTTTTCTGAGCAACAGCAACAACTCTTAAACCTTGTTTATTTAACTCTTTTGTTATCTTCAATATATTTTGCTTTATATCCTTATTAATTTCAGAAACTTCACCTTTATAATCGACCATTGTACATATGCTCAAAATTTCCTCTACAGCACCTTTTGTGATTAATTGCTTTTTCTTTCCATCAGAAACAACTACAGATAATCTTCTTCTAGAAAAGTCAAATGGTATTTCATCTATTTTTTCATAATTCTCTTCAATCCCTTTAAGTTCTGTCTTTTTTGTCCTTGCAATAATTGCTTCGTCTATATTACCTTTAAGGCCTGTCTGAAAATATGCATTTAAAAAGGCATGTTTCAATACCCTGGTATCTTCTTCTCCTTTTATATCCAAGTACTTCTCAAGTACAATTTTATCCTTAGTAAGTGTTCCTGTTTTATCTGTACATAAGATATTCATTGCTCCAAAGCTTTGTATACTATCTAACCTTTTTACTATCGTCTTTTTCTTCGACATTCTAGTAGCACCTTTTGCTAAACTTGAGGACAAAATAACAGGAAGTAAAAGTGGAGTAATTCCTATTGCAATTGCAACCGCAAATGTAAAAGCTGTAATAGTTCCATGCTTTGCAGCATTTACAATAAAAGTAATTGGAATAAGAACAAGCATAAATCTAATAAGCAGTTTACTAACATTTTCTATTCCTTTTTGAAAATCTGTTTTAGGTTTTTCATCAGTTATTGTATCTGCTACCTTACCTAAATATGTGTCATCACCAATTTTAAACACAATTCCCTTTGCAGAACCACTCATTACATTTGTACCCATAAAACAAATTGTATCTAAATCTGTTATATCTTCTATTTTTCCTTCCTTTTCTGTTTCAGCAACTTTTTTAACAGAATCGCTTTCGCCAGTTAAAGAAGATTGAACAATATATAAATCTTTGGATTCTATAATTCTCATATCAGCAGGAATCAAATCTCCTGCTGATAATAACACAACATCACCAACCGTAACATTTGACGAAAACACTTTTGTTGGCTTTCCATTTCTTATAACAGTAGTCTTTACAGACACCAAATTCTTCAGCTTTTCTGCAGCTTTATTAGACCTATACACTTCAAAAAATTCAAGCAAAGTACTCACTGTAATTAAAATAAGAATTACTATAATATTAGCATAATTTGGTGGATCTGATATAATGACATCTGTATATATTAAAACTATTACTATTCCAAGTAAGATCAAATTAAAAGTACTAAACAAACTTTCAAATAAATAATTATACCATTGCTTAGGTTGCTTCTGCTTCATCACATTTTTTCCGTATTTTGATATGTTATTTTTTGCTTCGTTAGTACTTAATCCTCTTTTTTTAAAATTATTATCTTCTATAAACTCCTCAACACTACTTGTACATTCTTTTTCGTACATCTCTCTACCTTCTTTCGTTTTTTCTTTTTTACATTAAGAATTATATCACATAATTTAAAAAGTAAAACACTTTTTTGAAATTTGTTGTTAAAATAGTTATTAGATAATTGTTTAATAAGAAAGAATGTCGAAAGCCAGAAATACAAGGCTTTCGGCTATAAAAGCATATTAAACCATTATCTAATAACTTAAAATAAATTCATATTTTAATGTAATAAATGTCTATTTAGCCTTTAGCTAAAATAAACAATTTTGTTACCTGGAAAGTATTTATTCAATAACTCATGTAAAAAATCCTCGCCATTTTTTCTTTGTTCTTGCTTGTATGTGTACTTTCCCTTTCCCCTCCCAGTCATAAGTTCCTGACTGTATAAATTAATTGCTCCTGGAAAAGCTTCCTCATTAATTTTCCTATGAATATAACTATATGTCATAAAAATAACTTCAAAAAACAAGTCTTTTTTTACCTCTTCTGTCAAATTCTTATTTAGATATCTTATCAATTCTTCGTAAAGCTCTTTCCAGTTATCTACAAATATAACAGGAGCTATTAATATTCCTACTCTGTATCCTGCATTTTTTAATTTGTTAATCGCCTCAACCCTTTTTTCCAATGGAGAAGTACCAAATTCTACCCTCTCAATTATTTCTTTTGGGTTCACACTCATTCTAATAATCACTCTATCTTTTCCTTTTACATTTAATATATCATCAACCATATCAAATTTTGTTGGAAAAGTAATATATCCTTTTTCTGATTTGCTAAAATTCTCTATTGTCCACCTTAAATTTCCTGTAACTATATTTTCTAGTATTAAATCACTATTACTCCCTATTTCAAAAACTAATTCCTGTTCACTTTCATTTGCAGTTTTTATAATCTTATTAAGCATTTCATCTCTGTTTACAAATATTCTTAAATATGCACACTTGTTATAATTACAAACCAAATAACAATATAAGCACATTGCAATGCATCCAGATGAAGTATATGGGACTAAATAATTCGATATTTTATTATTAGGTACAAATTTATGAGTTTTTCTAATTCCTAAAATCAAATTTCTTTTCATCCTAGGAAATTCTCTGTTTTCTTTTTTTCTCATTTCTTCTATATTATTGTGACTTTCAATTAAAAACTTTGGCACATCTTTGTACTTTTCTAGTAGCTCTTTCCCCAATTCATACTCTTTTACTCTTTCTTCATAATATATAGCATCTGGTACAAATTTCCTCATATATATTTCTCCTTCAAATAATTTATTATTCTTTTATTATGTATTTTTTTGTCTCAATTATTCTAAAAAAATGCAATTTATAAATTAACTGTTTTTTTCACATTATATTTTTATGGTATTATGCATAATCATTAATAAAGGCACACATTTTAGAAATTTTGTTATTGTTAAAATCTCAAATCTAATAAAGAGAGGAATGTCCCAAATTATTATGAAATTCATAATTATTTCAATTAAAAAAAATGTTTTACCAATTATATTTATTTTATTTACAATCTGTCTTATTGTATTTTCTAAAGGCAATCTTACTGCAACTAAAAACGGACTTACCCTATGGGCAACTTGCGTTGTTCCAGCTCTTTTTCCATTTTTTGTAGTAACTAATGTACTTACTCAAACAAAAGTTGTAAGTTTTATTGGTAGATTATTAGACAAATTTATGCGACCTTTATTCAATGTGCCAGGTGTAGGTGGCTTTGCTTTTGTAATGGGATTAATTAGCGGATACCCAGTAGGTGCTAAAATTGTTGCTGACTTTAAAGAAAATAACCTAGTCACAAAAGATGAAGGAGAAAGAATGCTTGCTTTTACCAACAACTCTGGACCTCTATTTATTATAAGTAGCGTTGGAATAAGTCTTTTTGGAGATACAAAAACAGGTATATTGTTACTTCTAACACATATACTTTCGTGTATTACAGTTGGAATTATTTTAGGTAAATTCTCTAAAAAGAGCAATGAAACATTTAGGAAAAACTACACGCAAGACTATAATTATAAAAGTACCACAGCCAACAATGTCTCTCTAAAAAACCTTGGCGAAGTCTTGGGCAAAAGTATAAATAGTAGTATTCAAACAATATTATTAATAGGTGGATTTGTAGTCATGTTCTCTGTTCTAATATCCATCTTAAACCAAACCCACATCCTAGAAATTGTTGCCAAATTCTTTGCACCTATTCTAAGTTTTTTAGGATTTGACACACACTTTGCAACCCCACTTGTATCTGGAATTCTAGAACTTACAAATGGAGTAAATTTAGTATCTGATATACATATAAAAACAATTTCCCAAAATATTATACTTTGCGCATTTCTACTTGGTTTTGGTGGTTTTTCTGTTTTACTGCAGGTATTTAGTATAGTGGCAAAAGCTGGCCTTTCAATAAAGAAATACTTTATAGGTAAATTATTGCAAGGAATTATTGCTGCAGTTTACACATATCTTGCACTAAAATTTATACCATTTATAAGTTTAGATATCGTCGAAACTTCAAGTAATACATTAAGCGATATTTCCACGCTAAGCTCTACTACTGAATTCTTACACTCATACTTTTATAACTTAGGTATTTTTACAATTGCAATAATACTAATAATAGTCATATTTAAATTATTTAACTCTATATATAAGAAAATTGAACATTAGTCTTCAAAATTATATTACACATGATTAAAACTCAATCTCTTTAAACAATGCATTAGCATAATGTTTATCTTAAAGAATATAATTAATAAAAGGAGGAGATTATTATGGAAAGAGAAAATATAAACAATTTTTATGGAATGCCACCATATAATTATGAAACAAATTTTGACCCAAACATGGGAGATAATCCAATGTTTAATCCAATCATGCAATACGAGCAAGCATACATGTATTATAAATACATGACTCAGGCAATGGAATATAAAATAAAATGTAAAGAATATGATAAACTTTGTAATATTTCAGGAAAGAGTGAAAATAATAGAAATTCGAGAGATTAAAAAATCCAGCTCTTCAAGAGCTAGATTTTTTTAACTTTACAATGGAAATTATGGTAAACTTCTTATTTATGTTAATCAGATCTACTTTCTGTTCTGACGCCTTCTGTGGAAAAATGTGTGAAAACTTCGTCTCATACCCCAGTTCGCCCGTTCTAGGTACTTCTTCTTCCTGTTACATTTCTTGCTTTTTCTTCCATAAGAAAAATACCTCCTTTGATATATTTTATATTATATCATAAAAGGTATTTTCTAGTTTACACAAAATTTCTGACAGTCCCATGAAATCCTATGCAATTAGAAAGTCGTGCCGAGACGAACACCGTTGCCGACGGAGTTTACACTGAAATCACTCATGTAACCGTGACTAAAGATAACACGCCACGCACTGGTAATACCGCCCTGTGAGGACGACCAAGACCATCCAGAAAGACCTTTGTTTGCATAATTATTTTTCGTAATACCTAATTGGCTTCCGAATGCTGCCCACTCTTCTCTTGATGGTACGTACCATCCGCTTGAACCATTCCATGTTCCGCTTTGTACTGCATTTAAGCCCCACATATCTGTATAACTTCCCGACGTTGTCTGGCTTCCATATGCACTACTATTCCACTTTGCTATCATATTCTTGGTATTCTGTTTTCCACTTCCAAAACTTGTTGATGTTGCTGTACTATAATCGTCCATATTTCCATATGCATTTTTGTACCAATAATGTTGACTATTATCCACATCATCTAATGCCATTACATAGAATCTTTCATTTCCACTTGAATTCGCTACTGCTAGTACATCTTTTGTTTTCTTCCTCTTGTTTAACTTTGTTTGCCATAATGTTTTCTGTTTCTTTTTACTATTCCTTTCTTCCCTCCCTTATTTTTCTTTTTATGATATTTGTTTTTCTATTTCTTCCTATTTCATTGATTTCTTCATTTTCATTCTATATCTCTATCTTTATTTTATTTTGCATTTGTTTTCAGGTGCATTTTTGTTATGCAAAAACCTCGGCTATCTACTAATAGCTTTCCGCAATTCTTCCAT
>JAHZIB010000026.1 GCA_019419955.1 Clostridiales bacterium
CTCTTATCGAGTTGGATTTTCTGCTTATCGGGTTCCTATTTTAGGACACCCTCTTACTTTATCTTATATAGAAAAACCGACCCTTTTCTTGATATTTCAGTATCTTTAATAATTTTTCCGTATACAATAAAGTTAGGGCATTCTTGGCAGTCCGAGCAAGGCAAGGGCATGTATTTCGCAGTTACTCCAGAGACTAACTCTGCAAAATGTCTTTCTTATTATATAGGAAATTTCACCCAAATTTTTTATTCATATTAATATTTATAATTTAAAAACCATTATAAAAACATTTTTATCCACTAATTCTTTCTAAATAATATTGAAAATTTCTGTTAAAATGTGTTACAATATGAAGTATATTTTTACAGTAGAATAGAAAGGGATGATTGAATGTCAAAAATTTATGAAGAATTAATGGAAAGAGGTTATATTGAACAAGTTACTCATGAAGAAATAAGAGAGGTTTTAGATAATAGCTCTATTTCATTTTATATAGGTTTCGACCCAACTGCCGACAGTTTACATGTTGGACATTTTGTGTCTATGATGGTTGCTGGACAAATGCAAAGAGCTGGACACAAACCAATTATTTTAATTGGTGGTGGAACTGCAAGCATTGGCGACCCCTCTGGTAAAACAGATATGAGAAGAATGATGACTAGAGAAGAAATAAACCATAATGTCGAATGCTTTAAAAAGCAGCTTTCTAAATTTATTAGTTTTGAAGGAGACAATGGAGCCATAATTGTAAACAATGCCGATTGGCTACTCGACCTTAAATTTGTTGACTTTATGAGAGAAATAGGTTCACTCTTTTCTGTAAACAAAATGCTTTCAGCGGAATGTTATAAACAAAGAATGGAAAAAGGATTAACCTTCTTTGAACTTGGATATATGCTTATGCAATCTTACGACTTTTTGTATTTATACGATAAGTATGGTTGTAAATTACAGATGGGAGGAAATGACCAGTGGTCTAACATTATAGGCGGTGTAGACTTAATTAGAAGAATAGGTCATTCAGACTCATTTGGACTAACTTTTAAACTTCTTACAACTAAAGAAGGGAAGAAAATGGGAAAAACAGAAAAAGGCGCACTATGGCTTGATGCAGAAAAAACTTCTCCATACGAATTCTATCAGTACTGGAGAAACATAGATGATGCAGATGTAAAAACAGTGTTATCACTTCTCACTTTCCTACCAATGGAAGAAGTTAATAGATTGTCAAACTTGAAGGATGAACAAATTAATGAGGCAAAAAAAGTTGCAGCTTTTGAAATCACCAAACTAATACATGGAGAAGAAGAAGCAAAAAAAGCTGAAGAGTCTGCCAAAGCTCTATTTGAAGGTCAAGGTACACTAGACAATATGCCTACATCAAAAGTTGAAGCAAATACTTCTATCATAGATGCAATTATAATTGCTAGAATGGCTCCATCAAAAGGACAAGCTAGAACTTTAATTGCTCAGGGTGGTATAACTTTGAATGATGAAAAGGTTTCTGACACTAATTATGTTTTATCAGAAAAAGATTTCTCTGATGGATATGCAATATTAAAGAAAGGCAAAAAAGTATACCATAAATTAGAAATATAACTAAATAATTTAACTACAGGATAATAGTTCTGGTATACACTTTCCTGCAAAGGGAGTTCCATTAAAAAATTTTCACAAATCGACGCTTACCAAGCTTGTGAAAATTTTTTAATGGAACTCTCCCTACGCGGACTTTAAATACTAATAGCTACTCTCCTGTAATCGAACATTAAACAACATCTTTGTTCGTTTATAATTATTCTTCAATCTTTCTTCTAAATTTCTTTTTTATCAAGTCAATTATTTTGCAAATTCCAATAGAAATAACTAATGTATATATAATTTGCACTACCATTAGCATTATTCCTGTTCCAAACCTTTCTTTAAAGAATGTAGAAATAAAAGTATAAACAAATGTAGAAAATATTAGTGCATGAAGCCCATATATGATCAAAGAATTCTTTCCAATATATGCAAGTAATTTATTATTGTTATTTTTCGTGATAGAGTAAAAGAAATAAATAGAACACACTGCTCCTACATAATAAATCACATTATTTATTTCACTAATATTCCCTCCATTTACTGATGCAACTAATATTCCAATAAATAGACACACATAAGCAACTAAATCTGGTACTTTTTCATTTTTTATATATTTATTAAATAAATAACCTAGCTCCATAAACGCAAGACCAACTGGAAGTACATTTATATGAAACGCTGGTCTTCCAGGAATTAAATTTTGGAAAGGCACTGATATTGCAATTAGTATTAGTACTATTATTGGCAAGAATTTTTCTACTTTTTTGTTTCTTACAAAAAGGTCGAAAATTATAGTAGCTATAAAAAAGAGAGGTAAATACCACAACGGAAAATTTTGGCAAGGAATATTCTCTAAGAATCCTCCTGCAAGAAAATATGCCTGTAATACTTCTACCCAATCCAAAGGTATTACAAAAACCTCGCCAAAATATATGTATGCCATTACTGTCTCTGTAAATAAAATTGATATTGTAAGCAATATAAAATATGGTATTAATATTCGTTTTACCGACTTCTTTATATTTTCAAGCACACTTATGCTGCTACTCTTTTTATATTTTAAATATCCTGAAATAAAGAAAAATAATGGCATATGGAATGAATATATGTACACATATATATCTTCATAAAAACCAATTCCTACCATATGCCCTAGCATTACAAATATTATTCCTAATCCTTTAAGCACATCTATATTTATTTCTCTTTTATTTTCTACTTTTACATTATTTTCCTCTTCATGCATTAGCTCTCTATTTTCAACATTTTCCATAGTTTCTTTCCTTATAATCTTTTTCTATTTAATTACATTCTTTTGCATATACTTTATTGTTTAGAAAATTTTTACAAATCTTTATAATTGGCTCAGTTATTACTTTAAGTAATACTGTAAAAATACCACTCATTATTAAGTTTACTATAAAAGCAATTACCATCATTATTGGCCAAGCAATTATTATATTTGATGTAACAATCGGCAAAATAATTGCTAAAATTGATTTTGAAACACTTTGTGCTAAATAAATATATATAGAATATTTGCCAATTTTGCTTATTATATTATCTTTACAATTCCAAAAGAAATTTTTTAAATATAATACAATTACCACTCCAAACAATGACCATATTAAGAAAACAAAATTTGGTGGAAATTTATTACTTTGTAAATCAAATATGTCTATAGGCAAAAACATTTTAATACAAACCAATGAAACTACCAATGAAACTACTGAAATAATAGTATCTCTCAGCTTTAAACTTGTATCTTTCGTTATATTTCCTAACATAAAGAAAAATAGATAAAAAAATACATAACTATATTCCATACCTAAATTTAATTTTCCTATCTCAGGAAATATAAATGTACATAAAAATACCATTGCCCCCAATAAAATTACTAATATCTTTGATGCTTTTTGATTTAATAATTTTAACAATATCGCTCCAATTATACATACAATAAAATATATTCTAAAGAACCATAAATCGTAACAGATTCCGTTTAATGGCTCTGTAGTAATCTCTGCATGAAAAATAAATTGTATAAATCTACTTAATCCTATATTATACGTTCCACTTTGTATATAATTTATTAAATTCAGAATGAGTACAATAATAGATATAAATACCATATATCTTATTTGCGTTAAAATTAAACTTTTTACATATGATTTATTATCCCTCGTATAAGAAAACGACCACCCCGATAAGAAGAAAAATATCGGTACTTCAAATAATAATGTAAGATTAACAAACCATTTTGGTACATATGTCGCACCACCATCTAAAAAACAGGTATGTATAAATATCACTGAAATGATTGCCAGTCCTTTTAATGTGTCTATATAATGATTTCTTTCTTTTTTAATTACTTTTGTTCCTTCCATAGCCCTCCCCTTCATATGTAAACCACTGTAACATTGTTCTTAATTATTTAATTTTAATGTTTTTAGATAGTGAAGCCTAATAAGTTTTTATGACATATTCTTTTTAAATTAATATAATTGCCCCCATAAATACCGAAAAAAACAACACAAGTATTAATAACCCCTTATCTGATAATAATACATCAACAGGGTCACCATATGAATCTCCCTCAATGTCTAAACTGTATTTCATACAAATCAATATCAAGACTGGAATTGTCCATATTAAGTTGCTCGTATTCAATCTTTCTAATGTTGTAGCATCAACACACCATAATGAATAAAACACTATAGTAAGAGCTAGGCACATATACATATTTTTATCTAGGAAACCTTTTGTATAAAATTTAAGAACATCTCTAGTTTCATTCTCTCTATTTACTGTTTTATCCAACTCATTTCTCCTTTTTCCTAGCGATAAATAAAATGCAAACGAAATAATTGTTAAATATAACCAATGAGATACCATAACATTAATTAACATTGCTCCGTATACAACTCTTAGTACATAGCTCAAAACTAACACCACAACATCTACTAGAGGAATATATTTAAATTTAAAAGTGTATAATATATTTAACACTAAATATCCTAGCAAGATTCCTACACTTACTATACTTAACTTTCCAAAAATATTTATTGTAATAATTATTAAAAACAAAATAATAGCAAGTACATATGCCTCTTTTTTAGAAACAGTCCCTGCTGCAATAGGTCTCTTACATTTTTTAGGATGTTTTCTATCCTTTTCTACATCATGTGTATCATTTATAATATATACAATCGAGCATATCAATGAAAAAACAATAAAGCCAAGTATTACCTTTATATCCATCTCCCAATTATAAAAATTTAAGCTAAATATTAATGGCAAAAAAATTAATAAATTCTTTATATAATGCTTTACTCTCATTAACTTAAAGTATTCTACAGCCTTTTTCATATATCTGTATGCTCCCTCCCAGAACATGTATATATTACATCTTATTATTTTATAAGCACAATTTCATTAACAACAAATTTCATTTTACTTATTTTTTTATACTCTTTTTATATTTTTTTATTGCATCTTCTATAATTCCATCAAATATCATTTTTCCATCTTTCATAACAATTCCCCTCTTGCAAAATTCTTTTGCAACAGATGTAGAATGTGTTACAAATAATAGAGTTACATCATCTTTTTCTACTATGTTGTTAACTTTCTCCCTACATTTAATTCTAAATTCTTCGTCACCTACACTCAATGCTTCATCTACAATCAATATTTCTGGTCTAATATTAACATTAATCGAAAAACCTAGTCTTGCCTTCATTCCACTAGAATATGTCCTAACAGGTTGGTCTATATATTCCCCTATCTCCGAAAATTCTATGATTTCATCTTCTAATTTTTTTATTTCAGAATCTTTTAAACCTAAAAGTTGCCCCTTCAAATATATATTCTCTCTACCTGTAAACTCTGGGTCAAACCCAGAAGTCAACTCTAACAAAGCACTTACTCTACCATTTACCTCTATATCACCTTTTGTAGGATATGTGACACCTGTAACCATTTTCAAAATAGTAGATTTTCCTGCGCCATTTCTTCCAAACAAAGCAACAGTTTCACCTCTGTGTATTTCAAATGATATATTGTTTACTGCTTGTTTAGGTGTATACTTAACCCTCTTAAATATTAAAGACATAAGTCTAGATTTTTCATTTTTATATAGTTTATATGTCTTTGTCACATTTGTAAATTTAATTACAACATCATCCATGTTAGCTTTCTCCTTAACACATTTTAAATCTCGTAATAATTATACAATAATTATTTATAAAACATCTGCTATTTCCTTTTTTAGTTTTTTATATGCCCACATTGCTAGTAAAAACATAATTACTAATACTAAGCAAAAGCAAAACAATTTCTGTGGTTCTTCAAAAAACCATACCTTATCAACAAATACATTTCTATAACCTGTTACTATATATGTTACAGGATTAAACATCAAAATATCTTTAATCCATTGTATATCTAAAGTATTTGGATTATAAATAATACCTGAAAGCCAGAATATAGCCGTTGTTACTGATTTTACCAAATTCGAAAAATCTTTACTTATACATGATATTAATGAAGCAAATAGAGCCCATAATGTAAAGAACAAGAAACACATTAGCATATAAAATGGCAATTGCAATAAATATATGTCCGGCATAAAACCACCTGCTGCAAATAGCACTATAATAACAACAATTAAGATTAGATGAACCATAAATTTACTAATACTAATAAAAGTTGGTATTGTAGATATTGGAAACTTCATCTTGTTTACTAAATAACTGTATTTTCTGATGGCCATAGTCCCACCAGTTATCATCTCACTCATGTAGAACCATGGCATAATTCCAGCTACAAGCCATAAAAAGAATGGCACACCATTTACTGCATGTCCTGCTCGTAAACCAATTGTAAAAGTAAACCAATACACAAAAACAGTAACTAATGGTTTCACTATTGCCCACAGCCATCCTAAAGCAGTACCCCTATATGTCTTTTTTAGATTAGAAACTGCCAGCTTAAAAATTTGTTGCCTATACGCAATGTGCTCCTTAATTATTTCTACAAACTGCATTTTTCCTCCCCTTGTTTTTTCTTTATTTCATCCTTTGGCATAGGAATTTGTTCCTTACCATTTATCGGTGTTTGAAGTCCTAATTCTTTTTTTATTTTTGTAGTAGATACTCCTTCTGTTCTATCTAAATATACAACTTCACAATAATCCTTTAAATAATCAAATTTATCACTACCAGCCCAATCACTTCCCATGACAACTATATCTACATCATATTTTTGAACATCAGATATTTTTTGCTCCCAATTCTGCTCAGGAATAACTAAATCAACATAGCGAACTGCTTCCAACATCTTTTTTCTTGTTTCATAGCTATGATATGCTTTTTTACCTTTTGTTTCATTAAACTCATCAGTAGACAAAGCTACAATTAAATAATCTCCTAAAGCTTTTGCTCTCTGCAATAATCTTATATGCCCATAGTGTAACAAATCAAATGTTCCATAAGTTAAAATTCTTCTCATAATTTTTCCCTCACTTTATTTTTTTATTATTTTTTTCACAACCCTTTTCAGTGGTTTTGGAATCACTTTTTTTATACTAGAACCTCTTGACTTTCCAGTGTTTTTTTCTTTCTTACAGTATTTGCCTAACAATTTACTTGTTTCTACAGTATCCAAACTTTCAAATATAATTTGTCTTGCTGTTGTAATATCAACCGGTCTAGTGTGATTTCCTAAGAACGCATCTTCAAATGGAATTTCTTCACATTTATATTCCTCTTTAATCTTGTCAAAAATATCCAATCCCTTTTTAGAATTTATCAGTACAAGCGATATTCCCTTATTGTCATCCATTTCTTGATATTTAACTCTTGTAGCCCAAAAATCTGCTGCTGTTATGTCTGCAACTGTATTTCCATGAACGAATTCACAATTGTAACAACAAGGTCTATATGTTAGTGACTTCAAAAAAGCACTTCCATAACTATTTTGTTTTAATAATCTATATATTACTTTTCCGTTTTCTAGAGTTATTTTTATTGTTGCAGTCTGCCATCCATTCTTTTTGTCTCTAAACTTAAAATCTGTTACTTTACTTCCATATTCATTTTCCAATTCTTCAATATATTTTCTAAATATTTTTGGACTTGGCGTTCCATGGCAAATTATATCCATCATTATTAAATTATAATAATCCTTTCCTAAATAACTCTTCAATCCATTAATGAAACATGGCGTTCCAGTAACCAGCACCTTCTTATCTTCCTCTAATTTTTCTTTAATCTTTGTATAGATTCCTCTACACTCTGCTCTAACATATTTTGCTCCCTTAAATTTTTCGCATTCTTCTACAGTATTTACTATGTCATATACCGGCTCCATTTCTTTATTATATTTAACTCCGACAACATATCCTCCTTCATCTATAACCTTTTTATATAAACCAGTAAATATTCCTCCAGAACTGCTTGTCATTCTTATTTGTTCGTCCTTGTTGTAAACTGCATATGCTTTCTTTTCATATGTGTTCTTTATAGCTTTTCTATATATACATATCTTTTCACATAACCCGCAATTTACACATTTTTCTTTATTGATTTTTGGATAAATGCAACCTTCATCATCCTCAACCATATCAATTGCATTCTTCGGACAAATACTTGCACATGCTGTACATCCATAGCAGCTGAACTTATCTTTAGTTCTAAAATAGTTATCATTAATTTCTAACTTCGGTGTCTCTATCGCATTTATTAAAAAATTTTCTGATTTTTTCCTATTTGTTCTCATTATTTCATGTATTTTTTCGTAGTCAATATTCTCGTAAACTTTCATTTCTTTCAGCAAATCTACATTTTCGACAAAGTGGTCGTCCAATCCCAAGCTATGTAATAAATTTGTCATTCTTGATGAACGGTCTTTAAATGGCATAGTTATAAATGGTTTAGAATAAATTAAGGCAAATGATGTAGCATGAAATGAGTTAGTAATAACAAATTTTGCATTTGCAATATTTCCCAAAAATTCTCCCGGTCCGCTATATCCAGAATATCCAATTTCCCTTTTAAATGTACCCTTTTTTAAGTTATGCATTACAGGCAAATCTAGAATCTCTGAAACTTTTTTTACCACTTTAATCATTTCATCTGGTAATCCTATTGAATGTACTAATATATAATCTTTATTAATTTCTGGATTTATTTGTATTTGCTCATAATCTTCTTTTTCAAGTAGCTGTGTTGGGTCAACGACTTCTTCTATTTTTTTAGGTGTTAAATGTTGTATTAATTCTATCGCTCTTTTCTCTCTTACAGAAATCTCATCAAGATTTTTTAAATATCTTTGAAAAACCATTTCATCTTCTGGAATAATATTTTCAGCACCTATACTAGCTGCGTAAGATATTCTTTTTGCTTCTGGCTTTCCAAATTCCAAGAAAAAAGCAGGTTTTAATCCATTAGTATGCTTTCTATTCCAAATTTGGTCACTTCCACAAATAAGTACATCAAAATCTAAATTTGCTTTTTGTAATTCTTTAAGTGTAGTATATGGCTCAGTTACATTCATTTTTGTATTGATGAATTCTTCAAATTTATCCCTTCTTTTTAATAGCGGTCTTCCAGTAGTATGTAAAATTATTTTTTTCTTATATTTTCTATAATAATTGATAAATTTACTACTACTTTTTTTATATTTATCTAACTTGTATGCATTTTCTATTTCCTTCAACCTATAATTTATAACACTAACATCATAACCCTTTTTAGTCAAGTATTGTTTTAAAGCATATGCTTGCATCACGGCCCCATAATTATGTGCACTATGAAATGTTATCGTTCCTATTCTCATCTAAACCTCCACTATTTACTCATTTATTATTAACTTCTTTGATATATTTTCTAATAATGTCACTACTTCTTTTTTATCAGAATACGTAATTGCTTCATCAAACTTAAATTTGCCAAAACATTTATATGAATTTCTCTCATATGCTTTCTTAATTGTACCCTTTTTGTTTCTAGCAAGTTTTCGTTTTAATCTCTCAAAAATTGTGAATTGTAAATCTTTTTTGTATGGAATAATTCCACAACTGTATGGTATTTTTTCGACAAAGTCGACTCTATCTTGTAATAGATTGCAATCTATCAAAAAGCTATAATTCGCTTTTTGCAAATCTAGGTCATTAAATAATTTTAAATATTCCTCTATAGCCTTTGTCTTAGATTTATTACCTGCATATATAATCACATTTTTCTTTTTGACTTCTTTTTTAAAATTGTTATTTACAATTCCATCTTCTTTTCCTTCAAATACGCACTTGCATATTAGCTTTGTAGCATCCCTATTATCGAATTCACAATATTTATCTATAAAACTTTTATAATTTACTGTTTCTACCTTATTAATTTCTTCTATTAATTCATCAGCATTATAAACATTTGGGAAAGGTAACTTTTCAAAATCAATATATATACCTCTTGTTGCCAAATAATCTTCTTTGTCATAAGGAAATAGTATAATTTTTTTACCTGTGTTAGCATAATCAAAAAACACACTCGAATAATCTGTTATTAAAATGTCTGCTACATTAAGGAAATCATATGTTTCATATTCATTTGGAAATTCCTTAATATGTTTATATTCTGAACAATCAATATTACTTTTTACAAACACATGTAGTTTTATATACAATATTTGGTCATCTGTCAATTTCTTATCAATTTCATCAAAATACATTTTAATTTCTTGAATCTGTTCCTTGTTTTTTCTCTTGGTCATTATACCTCTCCATGTCGGCATATAAACCATTATTTGTTTCCCTTGCAAATTATTTTCTACTTTTATCTCCTCTGCTCTACTTTTATTATAAAATATCGAATTTCTAGGATATCCAGATTCCAACACTTTTGCACTTGTAATATTTCTAATCATATATGCATCTAGCATTATATCCTCCATATATTTGTTAGGATATACTAGATAATCTGATATAATAAAACATTTTTGTACATTTCCGTAAATCATATATCCTATTAAACACGTCTCTTGCCATTTTCTTAAGAGGAGTACCATGCCATGTATTTATAACAACTTGCCCTTCTCTTTTAATAAAAAATGAGTTAAATGATGTATCTGTAAATAAATACTTTGACCTTGCCATTGCTTTAAAGAAACTTCTAGTTTGATTTTTTATTAGTTTAACATTCTTCAAGTCATATTTTTCTAACATTTTTTTTATCTTAGGTAAACTATTATTATTATATATTAAAACAGTCTTATACATTGGGTAATTATTATGTATTTCTTGCAATATATAAAACATATTCCCAGCTAAATCAGAACTGTTCTTTGATTGTATAAATACCTGGTTCTCATATATACTCTTTCCATATTGCTTTAGATAATAATTTTCCTTAAAAATTCTCTTTAGTTTGCCTTCAAATTTTTCTACTTTTTTGATAATTTTGTTTAGTCTTTTTTTATATTTACCAAGATGCTTTTTTAGCTTTTGATTTAAAATTAGTCTTTTTAATTGATTATAATCTTTTTTAGCATATATGCCACGATTAACAATTTCTTCTAGTATTTTACATTTTCCTTTATTTTGGCTATAATCTATCACTTGTTTAGAAAATAAATCAACAAATTTTCTTAAAAAAACACTTTTATATTTTTTAGGAGTTCTATCAGTATAATAAACTATAAAACGAGTAATTGCATAAACAAAGTAATTATAGTACTCTTCAGGTTTATACTTTGATTTGTTCAATATACTTAAACATTCTTCTACTGCCTTTAAAAAGCCATCAGCATGTTTCGTGGTATCATAACTTCTTTTTGTAACTGATGTACTATTAGTTACAACAGTATACATTGGTTCTTTTATTATAGATATCTTATCTGCATGTACAGCTACAGACACTAAAAACGTTGTATCTTCATACAAATACCCCTCTCCATATTTTACATTATTATCTATTAAGAATTTCTTTGAGTAAAGGTTACTAACTGTAAAGTAAACTTTTAGTGTTAGTAATTTCATCGTTTCATTACCTTCTAGTATATCTTCATCAAAAAATTCTTTTGTTTTAGCTTTTTTATAAATACCTGTATCCTCATAATATCTAATCCAATCAAAGAAAACCAAATCAGACTTATCACTTTCAATTCTTTTGACTGTAAGTTCTAAAGTTTCTGGGCTAAGCAAATCATCTGAATCCAGAAACAAAATATAATCTCCTTTTGCCTCTCTTATCCCAAGATTTCTCGCATATCCCTGACCATGATTCTCAATTGTTATAACTCTTAACCAATTATATACTTTACTATTTTCCTCTATTATTTTCAAAGTATTATCAGTAGAACCATCGTTTATAATGAGCATTTCATAATCTTTAAAAGTCTGCTCCTTTACGGTATCTATACATTTTTGTATGTATTTTTCTGAATTATATGCAGGCACTATTACTGTAACTTTTGGTTTCATTTTATCCTCCTTAAATAATTTTATTCACAACTCTCATACTTGCATTTCCGTCATCTAAATAATTATACTTCTCATTAAACTTTTTATACTTTTCATCATAGACAAAATTTTTATCCAGTGCAAGTATTTCTTTTTCTAGATCCTCTTGTGTTTCCACAATATTTCCTGGTAATTCATCTAAATCTATATAAAAACCATTCGACTTATCTCTATAATGTTCTAAATCATACATATAAAAAATCATTGGTCTTTTCAAATTTGCATAGTCAAAAAAGACACTCGAATAATCAGTAATTAAAACATCAGTTATAATGTATAGCTCATTTACATCATCTATTTCTGATACATTATATACAAAACCCTTATATTTCTCAAAGTCAAAAACATTTGCAATAAAATAATGCGGTCTGAAAAGAATTATATATTCATCACCTATTTTTTCTTGCAATCTTGAAAAATCCACTTCTTCTTTATATGTATACCCAACTCCTGTTTCATGTTGATTAGAACGATATGTTGGCACATACAAAATAACTTTTCTGGTTTCATCCTCTATTCCTAATTCTTTTTTTATCTTATTTACATCTTGCTCTGTGTAATTATATAAGAAGTCGTTTCTTGGATAACCTTCTTCTATAATAATGTTATCCTTTCCAATTTCTTTCAAATTCCACGCCGAAATAAATTTTTCACTCGCAAATTTTGATGGAGATATAAAATAGGAAAATTTTGAAGCTTCTATCTTGTATCTTTTTTTCATTCCATTCATTGTGTTTAAAATATTGTCAAAATGTTTCAAGTCACATCCTAGCCTTTTTAGTGGTGTTCCGTGCCAGCACTGTACAAAAATTTGGTTCTTTTTAGGATATAAATAATCAGGTATTTTATAATTAAATATCCAATATTTTGCCTTTGCCAGACTCTTGTTATACTCTCTTGTGTTTATTTTTACAATTTTTGTATTTTTGTTACTTTCCAAACATCTATATTTCTCTACATCTTTAAAAGCCCAAATCATTTTATGGTCTTCATAACTTCTGCTTTTTAACATATATTCATAAATTGCTTTAGGACTACATGTATACGATCTTCCATCAAACACGCAAAACATTATTGTTTTATCATCCACTTTTATTCCAACTGTTGCTATTTTGTATTTTATTTTTCTATATATATCAGAAGCACTTCTTATTACTTTTCTTGCTATGACACTTTTTTCAGATATTTTTAATATTAATTTTTTTACCTTTTTTATCATTTTTCCCACCATTAATATTATAAATGTTTTATTATACTTGTTGCACAATATTATTCCATAATAAATTCTTTTTTTGCATAGGAAATCCCATCAAAATTTCCATATCAATAAGGTCAAATTCCTTGAGTCATGCGTATTTGCAAAGCAAAACGCACATGTGGCAAAACTACTTTCTTTATTTTATAACAAATTATATACTTTTTCAACCTTTTTAGTTATTTTTATTGTTCATTATACAAATTTGGTTTAACATTATTTCAAACAGCTGTTTATTTTTCTTAACTAAGACCTGCAAAATTATTCCTGTAACAGATAATAGTAAGCTTATAACAGCTAAAATACCTGCAACAATAAGTGTAGGAAATCTTGGAACCAATCCAGTATTCATATATTCAATCAATACTGGAATAACCAATATCAATGCGATCAAAAATACAAATAATGAAATAATATTAAAAAAAGCTCCTGGTCTGTATTCTTTAAATAAAGTTGCTATTGTTTTTATCACTTTTGCTCCATCCCTGTACGTGTTTAATTTAGATGTACTCCCTTTTGGTCTATCCCTATATTGCACTGGTATTTCTTTTAGTGTAAAATTTTTATCTATAGCATGAATCGTCATTTCTGTTTCAATTTCAAACCCCTTAGATAAAACTGGATAAGTCTTTACAAATTCATAACTAAAAGCTCTATAACCTGTCATAATATCATTTATTTTACTATTAAAAATAGTATTAATCGACCATCTTACAATCTTGTTTCCGGAATTATGAAAAACTCTTTTGTTTTCTTTAAAATATGTAGATGAGAGCCTGTCCCCTATAACCATATCAACATTATCCTTAAGTACCAAATCACACATTTCTCTTGCACTCTCCGAGGGATAAGTATCATCCCCATCAACTATTAAATAGCAATCTGCTTCTATATTCCTAAACATTGTCCTCATAACATTTCCCTTGCCTTGTTTAGTTTCATACCTTACAATTGCGCCAGCATTTCTCGCAATCTCGTCTGTTCCATCTATAGAATTATTATCATACACAAAAATATCTGCTTCTGGCAAAACTCTCTTATAATCTTTTACCACTTTTTCAATTGTTTTACTTTCATTGTAACATGGGATTAGTACAGCTATCTTACTTCTCATTTTCTCAATTCTCCTCTTTCTTGTTTATTCCGATAAATATTTGCTAAAACATACTCCACTATTCTTTTGGTATTATTCTTATCTATCGTTTCGACATATTTTTCCTTGAATTTCTTTAGTTCTTCATAATTGTATGTATCATTCTCTATTATTGAAATAATATCTTCAATCTTTGTTTTAGTAGAACTTTTCATTTCTTGTTGCAAGTCTATGTTAAGACCTCTAGTATTTTCATAATTTTCAATATCATATAAATAAAAGAATAATGGTTTGTCCAGTATTGCAGCTTCAAAAGCTACAGCAGAATAATCTGTTATTACATAATCTGCTAATTTTATTAAATCTAATGTTTTAGCTTGTATTTTATACTTTTCATCCACGTTTGTCCTATCTAATGGGTGTAATTGTAAAATTAAATTATACTTCGTTTCATCTAAAGCATTTATTATTTTTTTCAAATTTATTTCCTGACCTTTTCTAAAAGTAGGAACATATAATATATTTTTCCTTTCCTTTAATTTTGGATTGTTTTCCAATATTTTTTCTATATTTTTATTAATTTCCTCATTTTCTCCTAATAGATAATCTATCCTAGGCATTCCTAAAACTTTTATCTTTTCAATGTCTGTATTAAATGCCTCCGAATAAATTTTTCTTGTCGCTTCGCTAGTACACGTAATACATGTGTACCCTGCATGCATTTTCATAATTTGAGCCGTTTTTTTGTTGTCTCCTTCTACCATCCCTAAAATTTGATAGCCAAACTTTTTTATTGCCCCCATTGCATGCCATATTTGTATTATTTCCAGACCTTTTTTATGTTTCAAACTACTAACAGGAATATTGTACCCATCAATTATACAAACTTTAGAAGTAGCAATATGATACATACATTTTACAATAAAAAAGCAATATGATATCTTTCCAACTATGCTATCTGGTATCTTTTTGCATAATATCTCTGTCTGTAAATTAGTCTCCTTATTAAAAATTTTCTCTAACAGTTTAAAATCTATGCTCATTGTATCAGATTGTCTACTCAAGAAAGCCACTTTGTTTTTTTGCCTTGTAAATAATTTAATGAAAAAATAAATCATTCTCATAACCGTTCTTGCTAAGTATAATACTATATTCTTCACTTCCACTTTCCCCCTATTATAGTGTCAATTTTTTAATATACACTATTTCATGTAGTTACTAATTGGAATAAAATTATCTCCCAGTTTTCCTTCTCTGTATGTGGAAAGAGAATTCTTCCAAAATACAATCTGGCAAAATTTTAGAAAAAAATCTCACACTCTTATTTAATACACCTGGTATAATTATCAATTTACCTTTTAATGCCTTATCAATTCCTATTTTTGCTACCTTTTCACTAGGCATACTAGGAGCCTTAAAAACTACTTTCGCAACATTATTAAAATTGGTATCAACTGGTCCTGGACACAAAATGCTTATTTTTACATTCTTCTTATTCTTTTTAATTTCTTTATTAATCGCCCTTGAAAGCCTTATAACATAAGCTTTAGAAGCATAATATGCCGCCATCAATGGCCCAGGCTCCATTCCAGCAATTGATGCAACATTTAAAATATGTCCTCTATTTTTGTCTAACATTTCTTTTAAATATAATTTTGTCAAAATATGAACTGCAGTTATATTTGTATTTATCAAATCAACTTCTGTATCTAAATCTGTTTCAGAAAACTCTCCAAACACACCAAAACCAGCATTATTAACTAATAGCTCAATGTCTATTCCTTTCGTTTTTTCGAAAAGTTCAATGCAATTTTCTTTTTTGCTTAAATCTTCCGGAATAACAATTATCTTTTTCTCTACATGTTTATCATTTTTTTCAATTTCAATATTACCCATATCCATATTTAATTCATCTACATTTTTCTCTCTAAGTTCCAGCTCTTGTTTCAAACTATTCAAGCTTTCTTCATTTCTTGCTACTAAGATTAAATTAGAATTGTATTCTTTATATAAATACCTTGCCATGTCTCTTCCTATTCCAGAAGAAGCTCCAGTTATCAATGACCACATTTTCTTACCTCACACAATTTTTTCTTCTTATTATTGTGATTTATTTCATTTTTATACAAAATATATCATATATTACACGATTTATCAACCTCTTATTTTAAAATGTTGTACCTTGTGTTACAGGATAATGGTTATTGCACATTTAAAGTCCGCGAATGGAGATTCCAATTAACCAGTAAAATATGACGTAAAATAAACAACCTGCAGTAGAA
>JAHZIB010000027.1 GCA_019419955.1 Clostridiales bacterium
TATATTATATCATAAAAGGTATTTTCTAGTTTACACAAAATTTCTGACAGTCTCAGAAGCTTACCATGATCTATAGAAGATGCCAGGATAAAATAGGATGGATTAACATAAACAAATAAGCTTACCATAATTCGGATAAAAATATAACAGTAGCGTTGGAATAATGGTAAACGGTCAATAAGAAGTTTACTATAATTCAAGAAGACAACTTGTAGTAGGAGAAATTTTTTTCTACTGCAAGTTGTTTATTTAATGTAATTATATTACTACTGGTTAATTGGAATCTTCCTGCGCGGACTTAAAGTTTAATATAAACCATTATACTGTAACCCTGAAATTATTATTTGTAATCTTCTAATGTTAACGTCCCTAATAAAATAAGAGAAAAAAGCCCAAAACCATTGAAAATGTTACAGAAATGTAATATAATTGTAATATAACTGTAATATTTGAGAATATTATTATCCGTAAGCTTAAATTATATAAGAACACATATGATGAGAAAAATGGAATAAATTGATATTGACTAAAAGAAGAAAAGTAACTACAATATATTATAGTATAAAAGGTGAAAAAGGATGGTAGGTAAAATGAGACTTAAAAAAATTGCATTAATTTTTGTATTGACATTGCTTGCGTTGATTATGATAGGTTCATTTAATGTTTCTAATGCAGCAGATGGAAGCAAATATTTAGGTATTAGACCATTAAGAGCAAGTGGCTATGGTTATCAGGCTTTTGAGAAGAATGTATGGAAAATTGTTGAGTATGAGAGCAATCAAACTACATATAACTATGATAGTACCATATATTGTTTGAGAGCGGGTCCTGGATTTGGTTCAGAGATTTTTGGTAGTGGTCAACCCGAAGTAAGACATTATACAAAGTATTTTAATATGAAGGATCCAAGTTCAATTGAATCTCCATATGATACTGCTATTCCAGAACCTGGAAGTGAGACATATAATTCTTTACTATGGTTACTTGAAAACATATATGTTGCACCATCACAAAACCCTGTAGGAGATGAAGCGCAAGAAGCAGCTGAATTTAAAAGTCAACTACTTAAAGCAGCAGGAATTCAAGAAGGATTATTGACTGACGATGATATTGATGTTGTACAACAGTTAGCGGTATGGCATTTTACGAATATGGGAGATAATAATTATGATGCTGGAACAACGGGCAATTTTGATTTGCATGTTACGGTAGACCCTGGGTATGATGGAAATTATGAATCATTAAGTGATGATGCATATTTTGAAAATGGTTGGGATAGAGCAATAGCTGCACAAAAACTATATAGATATCTTGTACAAACAGCAACATCTATGGGAACAAGCTATCAACCAAGTACAGCAAGTCAACCATACAAAATAGCTGAAACACAAATTAATGTTGATAAAGATAATAATAGTAATTATGTAATAGGTCCATTTAGAATTGAAAAGACAAGTGATACACCTGGAACGCTAGAGGGGACATTTCAAAATGGTAATGGAGAAACTTTAAATCCAACATTTCAAGATGAAAGAGGCAAAAAATTTGATAGTTTAGAAGATACTATAGGACAAGATTTTTATATAGTTTTACCTGATACAACAAACATAGAAAAAATAACATTTACAATAAATGGTTCATATTTTGAGACTACAATTGAATACTGGTCTGTAGAAAATGCTCCAGAAGAGGACCAACCAGTAGCAATAATAGATAGGGGCAAAAAGGACTACTCAGATTCAGTAGAGTTTACACAAGAACCAGAAAAAATATTTGACTTAGCATTAAGAAAATTTATAACATCTATTAATGGTGTTGAACCAACAGTAGATAGGGAGCCACAAATAAGTAGTGATACATTAGAAGATTTAGCCAATGGAACAACTACAACAGCTGATAAGATTCATCCAAAAGATGCACTAACAGTAAAAACTGGAGATAGTGTAATATATACAATAAGAGTTTACAATGAAGGCGAAGTAGATGCTATTGTAACAGAGATAACAGATTATTTACCAGAAGGATTGCAATTAAAGAAAAATAGTCAAATTAATACAGATAATGGTTGGGTTAGTAGCACTGGAAATGAAGTGACCACAGATTTACTTGCAGGACAAGTAATACCTGCATTTGATGGTACTACATTAAGTTATTTAGATGTTCAAGTTGAATGTGAGGTTACAGCGAGTGTAGGACAAAATGATACTAAGCTTAAGAATATTGCTGAAATTACAGGGGCAACAGATTCTGAAGGACAGGATATGACAGATAGGGACTCAACACCTGATAATGTAGATACAAGTAATTATGGTGAGCAGAGCCAAGAAGATGATGATGATTTTGAAAATTTAGTAATATTAGGTCAATATTTTGATTTAAGTTTAAGAAAATTTATTACTGCAGTAAATGATACAGAACTTAAGGATGATGAAGGAAATTATTTAAGAGAACCTCAAGTTGATGTAACAAGTTTGGCAGCAGGAACTACTACTACAGCAACATATAACCATCCAAAGAATCCAGTAACTGTGGCAGTTGGTGATGAGGTAATATATACGATTAGAGTGTATAATGAAGGGCAAATTGATGGATATGTGTATGAGATTACAGATTATTTGCCAGAAAATCTTGAGTTTATAAACGATACATTTAATGCTCAATATGGTTGGGAATTAGGAACTGATGGTAGAACAATTACAACATCAATAACATCTCCTGATACAACAAATTCTGCAAGCAGAGATTTAATATATGAAAATAGAAAAGAAGGTTCAGATAAAGTAATTTTAAATGCTTTTGATGGGCAAACATTAGATTATATTGATGTTCAAATAAAATGTAAAGTAAAAGACACAGCAGTTGCTGAAGAAAAGCTAACAAATATTTCTGAAATAACAGACTTTAGGGATTCTAACAAGGAGAAAATAACTGATAGGGATTCAACAGAGGAAAATGTTACATTACCATCAGATAGTACTCTACCTAATTATAAGGATGATGAGATAAACAGAGGAGACAAATATATCCCAGGTCAAGAAGACGATGATGATTTCGATAAGGTGGTTGTTCAGAAATTCGACTTAAGTTTGAGAAAATTTATTACAGGTGTAAATGACCAAGTGATTACTGATAGGGAGCCTGTGTTTAGTATAGTAGATGGAAAATATACATATACACATACAAAAGACCCAATTACTGTGGAAACAGGAGATACTGTAATATACACTTTGAGAATTTACAATGAAGGGGATATTGCAGGATATGCAGATGAAATAAAAGATGATTTGCCAGAGGGATTGGAATTTTTACCTGAGAACGACACGAATATTAATTATAGATGGGTAATGTATGATGCAAACGGGCAAGTTACAGAAAACGTGGCAGATGCAGTAAATATAAGAACAGATTATTTATCAAAGGCACAAGCAGATGAGACAGGTAGAGATAATCTAATAGAAGCATTTGAGCCAGAGACAATGAGTGAGCCAGATTATAAAGAAGTAAGAATTGCATTTAAAGTAACGGAGCCAAATACTTCAGACAGAATAATAATTAATACTGCTGAAATATCAGAGGATAGTAATGAGAATGGAGAACCTGTTGATGATATAGATTCAACACCAGACAATGATGAGGAAAACGAAGATGACATTGATATAGAAAAGATAAAAGTTAACTATTTTGATTTAAGTTTAAGGAAATTTATAACAGGTGTAAATGATGAGCAAATTAGTAACAGGGTACCAGTATTTAGCATTGAGGATGGCGAATATGTATATACACATACAAAAGAACCAGTAGAAGTTGCAAATGGAGACACTGTAGTATATACATTAAGAATTTACAATGAAGGACCACAAGCAGGATATGCAGAAGAAGTAAAAGATGACTTGCCAGAGGGATTGGAATTCTTACCTGATAATGGGGTAAATACAGAATATAGATGGGTAATGTATGATGCAAATGGAGAGATTACAGATAATGTAGCAGAGGCAGTAAGCATTAGAACAGATTACTTATCTAAAGCTCAAGCAGATGAAACGGGTAGAGACAACTTAATAGAAGGATTTGACCCAGAGACAATGTCACAACCAGATTATAAAGATTTGCAAATAGCATTTAAAGTAACAGAGCCAAATACATCAGATAGAATACTTATTAATACAGCAGAGATATCAGAAGATAGTGATGAAGAAGGAGAGCCAGTAGAAGACATAGACTCAACACCAGACAATGATGAGGAAAACGAAGATGACATTGATATAGAAAAAGTAAAAGTTTCATACTTTGACTTGGCACTAAGAAAAATTATATCTAAGGTAACAATGACATTAGATGGAAAGACAACAGTGGAAGAAACAGGTCATAAGTTTGAAGATGACCCAGAAGAAGTAGTAAAAATAGAGTTAGGAAATCATAAGATAGAAGACTCAGTACTAAAATTCACATATCAGATACGTATTACAAATGAAGGTACAAAAGCAGGATATGCATACGAAATAAAGGACTACATACCGGAAGGACTAGAATTTGTAGAAGAAGATAATGAAGGTTGGGTACTTTCAGAAGATGGCAAAACAGTAACAACAGACCAATTAAAAGATGTGTTGCTAGAACCAGGAGATAGTAGAGTAGTAGAGATTACATTAAGATGGATAAACGGACAAAGGAATCTTGGTGTAAAGCAAAACTGGGCAGAAATATCAAAAGACAGTGATGATGATATAGACTCGACACCAGACAACAAAGTAGAAGGCGAGGACGACATAGATGAGGCATCAGTAGTACTATCAATAGTAACAGGTATTGGAGAAAACTATGCATTGGTAATAGGAGCAGTACTTGTAATAGTAGCAGGAGGAATATTCTTAATTAAGAGGTTTGTATTATAAAAATTAGACTAACATATAGTTAAGAATAAAGAATAGAAAAAGAGAGTAGTTTAGGTATTAGACTGCCCTCTTTTTGTTGATTGGAGTCAATTGAACTTTGAGGACACTTTTTAAAGTTCAGGAAAGTTTAGCAGTCTTAAGAGGACTGATATATAAAATGTGATTTTTAAAGAGTGTCTCCAAAGTTAAAAAAAAATTCATTAATTGTTTACTTTACTATAACCATATGATATAATCGAAAACATATGGAGGATTGAAATGAATCAGATTTTAATGGTTGATAATAATAAAAAGAAAAAAACAAAAAAACAAAGAGGCGGTTCAGGACCTGTTGAAATAAAAAATATAGTTAGATTTTTTGCAATTGTTATTATAGTGTTTGGCTTGTTTTTAATAGGTCATAGCTCATATGGGTTGTACGTTAATAGCAAAGGTACAAGCACAGAAGATTTAGCAAACATAACAATGCATAGAGAAAATGATACTCTAATTGTAAACGTAGAAAGTGTAAATGTAATTGAAAAATTTAAGTACAACTGGCAGAATTCAGAGCAAAGGTCAGTTCCAGTAGAAAGCAAAAGCTTTACACAGGAAATTATATTGCCAAGTGAGAATAACATCTTGACAATAACTTTAGAGGACGAAACAGGTAGAGCTGTAACTTATACAAAAGAAATTATATTAGATGGGGTTGATATAGCAAAGCCATCTATAAGCATAGAGAAACAATATAGTGGAATAAGAATTAGTGTAGTGGATGAAACTAAAATAGAATATATGACTTATAGAGTAGATGATGGAGAAGAAAAACGAGTAGATAAAAATAATGAGGACGACACAACAATAGAGTATGCAGTAGGAGAGGAAGAATTTGGTAGAGGTACCCATAAAATATATGTTACAGCAGTTGATGCAGCAGGGAATTTTAGTACAGATGAGCAAGAAGTAGTTATATCATCTGAAAGACCTACAATTAACAATATGTATATAGACTACGAACAAGGCAAGTTAATTATAGAAGCATCTGACGCGGATGGGCTTGATTCAATAGAAGTAAATTTGAATGGCAATGTTTATAATATGCCTAACTTAAATCGAACAGAAGCGGCATTCTCATTAGATTTAATTGAAGGCACAAATACAATTAGTATTAAACTTACAAATGTAAATGGAATAACTTCAGAAGGAGCGACTGAGTTCGAGTATGCAAGATAAAATAATATTTTATTTTATAATATATTCATTTCTAGGCTGGTGCTTGGAATCTGTATATAAATCAATTATATTTAAAAAAGTGACAAATAGTGGGTTCTTATATGGACCTTTTTGTCCTATGTATGGAATAGCAGCAGTTTTAATGCTAATGTTAGGAAATATTTCAAATAACATATTTGTGATTTTTATCATCAGCTTTTTATGGTTTTCAGTTTGGGAATATATTGTTGCTATTGTTTTAGAAAAGTTGTTTAAAACGAAGTATTGGGACTATTCTGATTTAAAGTTCAATATACACGGGCGAATTTGTTTAAAGAATTCAATATATTGGGGAATCTTGGGAGTACTTTTAATTTTTGTTATACAACCTCAAATTGAAAAAGTTACACATTTAATTCCTAGCAGTATACTAATATATATTGATGTAATTTTATGTATTGCAATATTAGTAGATATGCTAATTACAATCTCTAAAACAATGTCTATAGATAAAAAGGTAAGGCAAGTATTTGAACTGAGTGAAAACATAAAAGAAAAAATAAAGGAGTTAAAAAATACAGATGTATTAGGAAAGAACTATAAAGAAACTACACAAAAACTTATTGAAGAAATGAAAGAAAAACAGTATATACTTAAAATTAAAGTATATAAAAGAATCATAAGATTGAGAAAAGCATTCCCAGAAATGAATTCTGATAACATTGCTAAATTCATGACGCAAAAGATTGAATTAAAAGATATAAAGGAAAAAATAAAAGAGCACAAAAATAAGGTTAAAGATAAAAAGAGAAATAGTACTTAGGAGGAATTTTGTATGGCTCAAGAAATTTATATAATAGATAATGGTTTAGAACTTAAGAAAACTATAAGTGATTTATTTAAGAAAGAAAAAGAAATTAAATTGAAAAAGGTTAGTTCAGAAAAAATTGATGATATGCTTAAAAATATACCTTCATTAATTATAATAAATGAAGATCAAATAGATGAAAATATAATTGAGGTATGCAAAAGAATAAGATTAAATGAAGATAATAGTATTACTCCAATAATAGTAATATCATCGAATAAGGAAAAAGCACATAGAATTGAAGTTCTAAGTGAATGTGTAGAGCATTATATTAAATCTCCTATAGACAATGAATATTTATATTATACAATAAAAAATATAATAAGATTATTAGATATAAATAGAAGAGTAAGCCCTCTTACAGGACTTCCTGGAAATGTACAAATACAAGCAGAGATGAAAAAAAGGTTACTAAATAAAGAAAATTTTGTAATGCTTTATTTAGACTTAGATAATTTTAAAGCATATAATGACGTTTATGGCTTTTTGAACGGAGATGAAATCATTAAATTTACAGCAAGAACAATAGTAGATAATATAGATAAATTATCTACTAGCGGGAATACTTTTGTAGGTCATATTGGTGGAGACGATTTTGTTGCAATAGTTTCAGAAGATGATGACTATGAGAGTATTTGTCAAGGAATAATTGCGGAATTTGACAAAGGTGTTGAAAAATATTTTAATGAAGAAGACTTAAAAAAAGGTTATTTGGAGGTACCAAATAGAAAATGTGTAATTGAACAATTTCCATTAACTTCGCTTTCAATAGGTGCTGTTGTGGTTACAAAAGGAAGATTCCATAATGTATTAGAAATTGGGGAAGTGGGAGCACAAGTAAAACATTTAGCCAAAACAACTATGGGAAGTGCATATTCAATTGACAGAAGACATGAGCAGAAACCAATTTGTGAAGTAAAATAGAATTTCGAAATAGGGACACTTCTTACTTTAAAGATATGTGAACGTTTATAATTTTTTAGTATTTGAAACTTTTTAACAATATAGAAGTGTCTCTATTTCAAAAAAGAAAGTTTAGTTTTCAATTTTCTTAATTTCTTCAAACCTTTTAACTTTTTGAGTTGTAGTCTTTATCATAGGTTCATCGGTTATAATTAGTTTCTTAATATGTTTATAATTTGCAAGTGCTGCATTTATTTTTTTAATATCTTTCCAAATAATGTCTTTTAATTCTTCTTCGAAAATATCTCCATATTTTTCTTTCACAAAATCCTTATTATACACAATTTTTGCTGATAAAACTAGGTCACCGTCTTTGGGTGTGCCATATACCATATTTTCAGAAACATATGGTAGGTTGCTTATAAGTAACTCTAATTCTTCTGGATAAATATTTTTTCCGTTTTTTAGAACAATAACATTTTTCTTTCTACCAGTTATAAACAGAAATCCATCTTTATCAAGATAGCCTAAATCTCCAGTATAAAACCATCCATCTTTTAAAACTTTTGCTGTTTCTTCAGGCATTTCATAATAACCAAGCATAATATTTGGACCCTTTGCAATAATTTCACCAATACCATCTTCATTTGGTGAATCTATTTTGATTTCTACTTCAGGTAATGGTAATCCGACAGAACCAAATTTTACACACTTTTCATTTTCTGCTGTGAGTACTGGCGAAGTTTCAGTTAAACCATATCCTTGAACCGCTAGAACTCCAAAATCATAGAAACCTTTTGCTACATTTCTATCAATAGCAGAGGCACCACTAATTACAAATCGTATGTTACCCCCTAAATTATCTAAAATTTGCTTAAATACTTTTCGTCTAATATCTATATTAAACTTTAACAGTAAATGACTAATGGAATTTGCAAATTTTAGAATTTTGGTTTTTCCTTGTTTATCTACTTCACTATATATTTTTTTGTACATTGCTTCTAACAAGAGTGGAACACAAACAAAGACAGATACTTTATATTCCTTTAAATTTTCTTGAATATGTCGTAATCCATCACAAAATACATTTGTAACTCCATCAGCTAACCCCAAAAGCAAAATTGTTGAACCAAAAGTATGGTGAAGTGGCAAAAACAACATATTAACATCAGTATCATAAACTTTCTCAGCACAATTAATATTATAAATATTTGAAGCAATATTTTTGCTAGAAAGCATTACAGCTTTAGACATTGAAGTAGTACCAGAAGTGAAAATGATAGAAGCAATGTCATCTGGCTTTACTTCATGTTGCTCATATCTTGTGTCACCATTTTCTAATAAACTATGCCCAATAGAAATTAAATCAGATATTGTTTTAAATTCACCATTACAATCGGAATTCATGCAAATAAACTCTCTTATATTTGTATTCTCATTTCTAATTTTTTTAATCGATTCTGAATATTCATCTTCAAATATAACAGCATCAACCTTTGCTCTTTTTAAAGAAAGAGCAATTTCCTGCTCAGGTAGTCCTTTATCTAATGGTACAGTAATTCCGACACCACATAAAACTGAAACAAATGGAACAATCCATTCATATCTGTTTTTTCCAATAATTGCAATTTTTTTATTCTCTAAACCAAGATTTATAAGCGCAGTTCCTAATGATTTAATATCTTCTCCAAAGTGAGCATATGAGATGTTAGTATAGCTAATTTCTTTCGAATTTTTATTTTTTATTATAAAAGCTTTGTTGTTTGGAAATTTTTTAATAGCACTATTAATATATTCTTTTATTGTATCAAACTTTTCAGCTTCATATAATTTTCTAAAAGCCTTCATTAACTTTCCTCCTCTATAGAATTATTAAACAATGGAAAAATTAAAATAAAAAATTATAATGCTATTAATATATTTTTCTTGTTTAATCTATTCAAAGTTTAACACATAAATACTAAAATATCAATTGAAATGAACGCATAGTCTATATTTATGAGAATGAAAACTATCTTATTTAACATTTTATATTTCAATAAGAAAGGCATTTCGCAGGGTCAGTCTCTGGAGCAACGGCGAAATACATGTCCTCGCTTTGCTCGGACAGCCTAAGGTAGCCTAACCTTGTTGTATACGGAAAAATCGCTAAAAATACTGAAATATTAAGTGAGAAGTCGATTTTTCATATACAATAAAAAAGGTGCCCTTTTATGGACACCTTATTAGGAATATTTAGTAATACAAGTGTTCTTTAGAAGAATAAATCTTCTTATAATTTTCCAAGCTTCTCTCCAAATATTCCTTGTTGCTTGCAATGCAAGCAAGTGCTACTACCATCATAGTAGCGGATCCTACGAGTGCCATTATGGCAAGATGTTTTTTCATATTGTAATTCCTCCTCGTAATTATTACAGTCAAAAGACTGTAATAATTATTATATCATAATTTCATGAAATTAGCTATAGTTTAGCTAATTTAGTATGAGTTTTTATGACTGGGGATTGCCCTAGATTTCAATATTTTTAAGCTCT
>JAHZIB010000028.1 GCA_019419955.1 Clostridiales bacterium
TCTATTCTCTTGCTCTCTCTCTCTCTCTCTCTCTTACAGCCATGCAGGTTCTATCAATTTCGTTTCTTCTCATTTTGCGTCTCCTTTCCATCTTTTATCTCTTTGTTCATGCTAATTTTATACTATTAATATTATTTTGACAAGTACTTTTCTGAATTTTCTTCAACTCAAACGTAACCAAGCAAGATATATGTATATTTAAAGACATTTCGTAGTAGCGCGCAGCGTCCAAACGAGCAATTTTATTGCGAGTGCGTTTGAAGAAGCCTTCTTTCCAATCAAATAAAATTTATTTTATTTGATTGATTTTGGCTTCGACAGCAAGGTACCAGAAATTCGATAAATATACATATAGTTTGAAGAAGCCTATATCAATCCTATAAATGCTCCATTTCTTCCAGAATTTTCTTTATCTACTCTGTATGAATGAAACATGTCTGAACTACATACTGTGCATATTCCACAATCTATAATATTTTTCTCTTTTAAGCCCGCTTCTCTAAGCATCAACCTATTAATTAGACCAGTATCAATATTATACTTCTGTACTCCTTCAATTTTTCTACCAATCTCTATTATTTCTTCAACCTCATTTAAGCATCCAAATTTTTCTTTAAATAATTCCATTACACCTCTTTCTACTTCAAAATGGCATTTCCTAATATAAGGAGATATACAGCAAATAATATCGCTTGGATTGCAGTTATATTCCTTTATCATTTTCTCTACAGTTTTTTTTCCAATTTGTTTTAATGTTCCTCTCCAACCTGAATGTACATCTGCCACTACTCTTTTATTGTCATCATAGAAAAGTAGCGAAGTACAATCTGCCGAAGTTGTACATAAAAGTATTCCTCTTTTATTTGTTATAACACCGTCTACTTCTTCAAAACTCTCATCTGGAGCATTTACTACTTCTACTCTATCTGTATGTGTTTGATGTGGTTTTACAATATTTTTGTAGTCAAATCCCAAAACTTTAACCACCTTCTTATAGCTTTCAAAAAGTGGATTTGGTACTATATCTTCTGATTTGACACTTACATTATTTGTTCTAAGAGTGTAACCATGTTTTACATTATGATATTCGAGCAATCTTTTAAATTGCAAAATTTCAGTACCATCTTTGCTTTTTGTTATAACTATGCTTTCCAAACTCATCTTCCTTTCTTATACTATTACACCTTATCAGTATTAATGGGCAAATATTTTTCACTCTATTTCTTTTATTCGTTCTAATATGTATTCCTTGCTCTCATTACCTATATAATTATATTCTTTTTTGCAAATTCCCGTATTAAAGTTGCAAATTGACTTGTACTTGCAATACTCGCATGGAGTTTTACCTTGATTTAACTTATAATATGGCCTTACTCCAATATCTCCTGTGAGTATCTCATTTGATATTTGCTTAATAATTTTATTTGTATATTTTTGCAAATTTTCGAACTGCTGTCTTGTAATTGTGCTAGCTCTATTAGCTAAGTTACCGTCTTTATTTATATATGCAGGTATAATATTAGAATTCCCCGCCTCCAGAGTGTTATCCATCTTCTTTACTATATCGACATCTGCTAGTATTAGTCCCTTCATTTTAAACTGTTTACGTATTTCGTCCTGTAATTTTATATCATCCAGTTGCTTTGTAGCCTTAACACTAGGGTCAATAAGATTAAAGTATAATGCTCCTGCTGGAATTAAATCATCTATATTGCAAACCGCATCTAAGTACGTTAACAATTGTATTTGTAGTCCAGCAACCACTTCATTAAGATTTATATCCTTTGCAGAAGATTTATAATCTATTATTCTAATGTATTTTCCATCAGGTGTCTTTGCAATGTCTACTCTGTCTATCTTTCCTGTTACTTCAACTTTTCTGCCATTGTCTAAACTAATCTGTATAGCAGGATATTCCTTTCCATTTTTAAATTCCACTTCATGACCCATAACATCAAAGTCACTATATTTTAAACTATCTATAATATACTTCATTGACCTTTTAATTACTTTTCTAAGCCTATTCGCAAGCACTATGTATCTAGGAATACTTGAAAATATATAATTCTTTTTTAATTCTAATTTTTCATTAACTATTTCATCAACTATTTGCTCTATATCTTCTTGCTCTAGCTCTTTTACTTTAATATTTCTTTCTTGCATCTTATCAAAAAAACAATCTATAACATCATGCATAAAACTTCCTGTGTCCAATGCTTGGACTTTAAATTCTTGCCTTTCAGATAAATTAAGTCCATATTTTAAATAATATGAGAAAGGACATGACTTATATTGCTCTAGCCTAGATATGCTAGTCTTTAATGTATCTCCATACAATTTATTTACATTATCTTGGTTAATTTTTTCTGGCTCAATATCATAATTTAGTGCCATTAAACTATTTCTTAATTTTTCTTTCCACTCTTCATTATTAGCATAATAATTGTAAATTCTAAACCATTCTTCTTCAATTTCTTCTCCATCTCTAAACTCACTCAGTTTATGCAAAAGTTCTTCAAATGTATTCATTTGAGTTATTACATCACTTTGTGTTTTTATAATGTCACTTTGTTCCTCTAATTTTGGAAATATTTTTTTTACTCTATTTATCAAAATTGATGGTCTTAATGATTTACCCTCCAAATCTGATGACGAATATGATAAGTATATTTTTTCTTCTGCTGTTGAAAAAGCTTTATAAATGTTAAAATTATCATCATACAATTTCTCTAAAGTACCTTTTGCAAGCTCCGCTCCATTTTGTTTTAATAATTCCCTATCCTTATCATTAAAAAAGCCCTCATTCTTATTTACATTAGGAAACATTCCATCATTAACACCTATTATAAATACAGTTTTAACCTTATGGCTCCTAGACCTATCCACATCTCCCACAATTACTTCATCTTGAGTACCTGGTATTTTTCCTAACCCGGAATTTCCCAAACCAACTTTTAATATCTCTGCATATTTTTCAAATGATACACTTTCATCTCCCAAAACTGAAACCATATCATCTAGCACATCCATTATTATTTTATAACTTGTCTCATATTCTTTTGCCTTTTCTTGCTCATTCATTCTCTCTAATTCAGCTATCTTATTCCCTATTTTATAATCCATTCTATTTTCGATTAAAAACTGGTATAATCTTTTTGTAATATCCTCTATAGTCTTTTGCCTAGTAAGGTCTTCCCTAAAACTTAATAATGGTTTAATTATTTTTTCCCTAATGTGTAAAATTTTCTCTTGCTCTTCCTCTGTTTCCTCATAAAATACCCAATCACCATTATACCATTTTGAGCCCTTTATTCCCCATCTAATCACATAATTTTCAAGTTTCCATATATCAAACTCATCTACTTCGTCTATAAGGTCTGTCTTTATATACTCCAGAACACTATTTGCAGACCAGTTTTTTGAGAAAATATTTATAAACGACAAAATATATTGAACCAGTAAATTTTGACTTAAGTCTTTTTTTTCGTCAATAAATACAGGTATGTTATATTTAGCAAATATAACTTTACACAAATTTGAATACCCTTCTAAATCCTTTGTAATTACTGATATATCCTTATATCTATAGTCTTTGTCTCTAACTAACTTAACTATCTTTTTTCCTACTTCTTCTATCTCTGAATACTGATTCTTTGCCAAAAAAAGCTCTATATTTTCTACCTTTTCAACATATTTTTCATATGGAAATGCATATATATTTTCCTCTAAATGCTTTAATTCTGGACTTTTAAATCTGAATTCTTTATCAAGCAATACGCTTTTTTCTATTTGTATATTTTCGCTTTTAGCTAAATTGAATAATCTATTCAAAGTATTCTTATTTGAATAAAAAATATCTGTATCTGTATTTTCACTTAATGTAATATCATCACTACAAACAGTTATATTTACCTCATTTGCCACTTTCATCAATTTCTTTATAATCTCATATTCCTGCATTGTAAAACCAACAAACTCATCAATGTATATAGTTGCTCCATCAAAGTCATGTATTAATTCCAATCTCTCTGCTAATAATGTCAAATTGTCGTTTTCATCTATGTATCTACTTGATAATTCATCTGTATATTTTTGATATACGCTAAACATATCATTTAATTTGCTTTTTAGATATTTATCCTCTGTACTCCCCATTACGTTTTTTAAGTTCTCTGGTGTAATTCCGTGCTTTTTAAACTCTGTTATCTGAGTACCAATCATATCAATATTTTCAGACGACTTGCCAATAAACTTTAAGTTATCCTTTTCCTTAGAAAGAATATTGTATATAAGCATCGACTTTCCTGAAGAAGAAAGGTCTGCAAGGTTAGAACTGCCTGTCTCTTTTAAAACCCTATATGCCATACGAGCAAAAGTTAGAACTTCCGCTGATATTACTGAACTGTTTTTAATCGTATCTAACAACTTCTTTTCCGCAGTAAAAGAAAACTGCTCGGGAGTTATTATATATATTTTGCTTTCTCCATTCTTAATTCTACTAGCAATCTCATTAAAAATATATGTACTTTTTCCTGTTCCCGATTTACCATAAATAATTCGTAGGCTCATTTTTCGCTTCCTTTCAATCAAAGCATTAAAAGTCTTTATGCTGTGTCTCTTTTCCAATAAAATAAATACTGCTGTGCAATCCCTTCTAAATTGCCATATTTTTCCTTTGCCAATTTTTCTATTTCTTTCTTATTTACTTTTGTTTCGTCCTCGTTTTTTATGTACAATTCATTCATTACACGCCTTACCCATACATCTATTGGGAAAACATCAAATCTTTTTAATGTCGAAAATAAAAGTATACAATCAGCCACTTTGGGGCCAACTCCAGATAAACTTAAAAGCTCATTTCTTACCTTTTGTGTATCAGGCTCCTTATGCAATTTTTCTAAATCCACTTGCTTTTCTAAAATTCTGTGAGTAGTTTCATATACTCTAACATCTCTAAAACCCAATCCAAGTGCTCTCAAATCTTCAACTGTTGCCATTGCTAATTTTTCAGGCAAAGGAAATGTAAAATAACTTCTGCCTTTCCACTTAATTTCATTACCATATTTCTGTGAAATTCTATTTATTATTCCTTTAATTCTTGGAATATTATTATTTGCAGAAATTATAAAGGAAATAATTGTTTCCCATAAGTCTTGATTTAGAATTCTTATTCCATTTCCATATATTATGCTATTTGCCAAATATTCATCTATTTTAGAGAGTGTATCTTTTATTTCTTCATAATTTCTATTTAAGTCAAAATACTCTGTTGCTAATTCTTCTAAATTATCTGCACCATAGCTCTTAAACACAATAGAGTTATCCACTTTTCTTACATTTATTACATTATTTCTTACTATTCCTGTATAACTGCCATCCGGCTGCTCATCCCATCTGAAACATTGTCCACATTCAAAAATGTGCTTTGGCTCAAATGATGTAACATTTTCTAGTATGTACTTTTGTTCTTGCATTACTATTTCCTCCGTACCTATATTTTCTCACTATTATTATATAATTCGTCTGTACAAATATCTGCTCTCATTATATCATAATTATTTAATTCTTTAAACATTTTGGAAGTTTAATTTAGAAAAAATGTTTCTAGAATAAAAATTAATTGAAAAAGAGCTAGACGCTATGAACATCTAGGTTTGTAAATTTCGAGCATTTTTCACTTAAATCCTTTGCCCCATGCCTCTCTTGCACTTGAAATTACAATAAATGCCCTTGGGTCTATCTCTTGAGCGATTTGTTTAATTTCAGCTACTTCTCCTCTTGATGCAACACACCATAACATCATTTTCTTTTCCCTTGTGTACATCCCTTTTGCATAAATAGCTGTACTTCCTCTGTCTAATCTATCCTCTATTTCTTTTGCAATATCCTTATATTTATTTGATACTATAAACATCATTTTCGTAAAATATATTCCCTCGAAAATAATATCTATCATTTTACCATTTATATATATTGCTATTGCAGAATATAAACCTATTTCTATTTCCTTAAAGAAAATTACATTTAACAAAACTATTGCAGTATCTACAATAATTATTAAATTGCTTACCCTATAGTGCGGTTTGAATGAACGTACTATATATGTCAGTAAATCAGTACCACCTGTAGAAGCACTTGCCTTTAATATAATTGCTGTTCCCAAACCGATTAAAATTCCACCATATATACAAGCCAGGAATCTATCCTCTGTAAGTGGTTTAAATTTTTCTAAAATATCTATAAATACTGATAGAACTATTGTACCTACTATACCTTTAATTGCTGTTTCCTTACCCACTCTAATTATAGTTAAAATAATTAAAGGAATATTTAAAATAAGCATTGTTGTTCCAAGAGGCAAGCCAAATAAATAATATGCAATTGTTGAAATACCTGCAAAACCTCCTGAAGATAATTGATTTGGAAGTAAAAATAAGGAAATACCTGCTGCCATTAGTAAACACCCTATTATTATCTCAATACCTTCTTTTACATACTTTCTAATTAAAATTTGAGTTCGTGTAAACTTTTTCATTTCTTTCCTTTCCCATGCTCTCTTGGAAAATATATTTTTTAATTACTCATACTTTATAAGAAAATTGGACGTTAGCGGAAGCAAAGCTTCCGACGTCCACATGTGCATTTCGCTTCGCGAATATGCACAGCCTAAGGTAAATTAACCTTGTTGTATAGGGAAAATCGTTATAAACACTGAAATATAAAGCCAAAAGTAGCTTTTTCCTATACAATAAGAAAAGTGGTTTCGCCACATGTGCGTTTTGCTTCGCAAATACGCACAGTCCAAGGAAACTTAACCTTGTTGTATATGGAAAAATCGTTATAAACACTGAAATATAAAGCCAAAAGTAGCTTTTTCCTATACAATAAAAAGAGCCTACTATTGTTATTATTTCCAATAGTAGACAATTTATACTTATTTTTTAGGATTTATAATACAATTTAGTTTATAGAATTGGCTTATATAGGTACTATTTCTATTCATAAGATTCCAAAATTTCCAATTCAAATTTCCCAGGCTTAACTTTATCATTTCTTTCAATTATCACATCAACATCATATGTATCTTTTAATTTGACTATATTATCTTTTTTGTGCCCTATTATATTATTTATATTTAGTTCATTTGCAATAATCTTAACCTTTTTTACTTTCGCATTAATTTTTTTTATTTTATCAACAATGCTATCATACCACATACTAGCTTCCACAAGTTGTCTAAAAGCTGGGTGATACGGTCCTGCAATAACACTACTCTCTTTAGAATTAGGGTCAGTAATTTCTTCTGTGTTTTGAAGTCCTATTCTTATTACATTAATTTTATTTCGATTAAACAAATCTACAACCTCTTTGCACCTTTCCACTGCCTGTCCTACTGTTAGAGGTAAATATTCTCCTCTTTCATATTCATCTGCAAGTTCTGTATCTTTTATAACAAGTACTGGATAAATTCTAACAATTTTAGGTTTAAGTTTTATCAATTCTTTAGCAGTGTTAATTTCATCTTGTTTTGTACTTTCTGGAAGTCCTATCATCATTTGATGCCCCAAAACAAACCCGTGTGCTCTTATTAGCTTAGATGCTTTTTTTACATCTTCTCCTGTATGACCTCTTTTACATCTATTTAAAATATAATTATTTGTGGACTGTACGCCAAGCTCAATAGTCTTAACACGATATTTCTTCATTCTCTTCAAAATTTCTTTATCTATACAATCAGGTCTTGTAGAAATCCTTATACTATTAACTTTTTTATTAATAATATATTCCTGTACAGCTTCTAGGAGCTCTATCTGCTTTTTTACATCTATTGCAGTAAAACTCCCTCCAAAAAAAGCAACCTCTACATATTTATTATCATCCCTAAAGTTTTTCAGATAATACTCTATTGTCTCCTTAACATCTTTAGATGTTACCATTTTAGTCTGACCACTTATTCGTTTTTGATTGCAGAATATACAATTATTTGGGCAACCTAAATGAGGAACAAAAACAGGTATAATATATTCTTTTTTCATGAAGTCACACTCCTTTCAATAATTTTTTCCTTGCTAATTAGATACACACCTATTTTTGCTCTAAAGCTTTTCGTGCTGCTTCCATCTCGGCATGTTTCTTCGTTTTTCCCTCGCCAATTGCAAGTTCTTTTCCATTGACTTCAACCTTCACTGTAAAGGTTTTATCATGGTCTGGCCCAGTTTCTTTTATTACCGAATATTTTATATGAACATCTCCATTTTCTTGCAATTTTTCCTGTAACACGGTTTTAAAATCCTTCATTCCAACATGTTTTGTAGAATTCAAAATAGCATCTTTTAAATTATTTATTATAAACTCCTCTGCTGGCTTTAAACCTCCATCAAAATATATTGCTGCAATTGTTGCTTCTATACTATCTGCCAAGATTGCAGGCTTGTTTTTTCCTCCGCTATTTGCTTCGCTCTTTCCAATTAAAATGAAATCACTAAAATTATGTCTCTGAGCTACATTATATAAGCTAGACTCACACACAACTTCAGCCCTAACTTTAGTCATTTCACCTTCTTTAAGCTTATTATAATTACAATATATATATTTGCTAGACACATATTCCAAAATACTATCTCCTAAGAACTCTAGCTTCTCATTACTTTCCACTTTATGTTCATATGCATATGATGTGTGGGTCAGCGCTTTTTTCAGAAGCTCTTTATCTCTAAAAATATATCCTATACTTTTTTCTAATTCCTCAAAATTCATTCTGTTTATTCCTCCTGCTTATAATTTAGTTGTACTTATTTAATATAACTCTATAGTCTAAAATGTATTAATATTATACACCTTTTTTAGAAAAAATTCAAAGAGTTTTTGAAAAATATCATGAAGTGTTGTTACAGGATAATGGTTATTGCACATTTGAACTCCTGTTGCATGACAATTATTTTATTAAAAACCATTATCCTGTAACGAAGTGCTTAATTAATGGTATTATTTGGTGAAATATATACAGGTATGCACAGCCCAAGGTAGCCTAACCTTGTTGTATACGGAAAATTCACTAAAAGCACTGATATATCAAGCAAACAATTCATTTTTTCTATAGAATAAAAAAGCGAATATAGTAAAAAAATAAGCATATACATATATCAAGAGAGGTATGTATATGCTTATTTTAAGTAAAAAAAGAATGTTAATTATGACATGTTTAATATTTGTATCATTGTATGCATTTTCTTTTAAGATTGCAAATAATATGGTAGATATAAAAGAAACTGAAAAAACTGTTACTACTGTGTCTACACCTGTATCAAACAAAGTGGTTATTGTTGATGCAGGGCATGGTACACCAGATGAAGGAGCAGAAAGCAGTAGTGGAACAACAGAAGCAGAAATAAATTTAAAAATTTCATTAAAACTTCAACAATTATTAGAGCAAAGTGGCTGTACAGTTTTATTAACTCGCTCTGACGAAAATGCTATATATGATGCAGAGAGTAGTAGTATAAGAGAAAAGAAAATATCTGACATGCATAATAGAGTTAAAATTGGCAATAATTCCAGTGCAGATATATTTGTTTCAATACATTTAAATAAAATAGAACAATCACAATATGACGGTTGGCAGACATTTTATAAAAAGGGAAATGAAGATAGCAAAACACTTGCAACAATGATTCAAAATAACCTAAATAACACTATATCAAAAGAAAACAATAGGATTCCTGCCCAATTAAATACAGTATATTTAATGAAATATGTAGAAATACCTATAACAATAGTCGAGTGTGGTTTTTTATCAAATCCTGAGGAGGAAAAATTGCTTCAAACAGATGAATATCAAAATAGATTAGCATGGGGAATTTACAATGGCATTAATGACTATTTTAATTTATAATGGTTTAATAAAATAAATTAGCATATGAGTTAAATAATCTGGGGAAGAAATAGAAAGGAAATTTTAAGAAAATATA
>JAHZIB010000029.1 GCA_019419955.1 Clostridiales bacterium
TATTATATCACTAGGAGTTTGAGGTTTCAATTTTCATTTAAGTTAACAGATTGGATTTTTTAGAAAGGATACAATATGAAAACTCGTATTAAAGACTTAAGAGAAGACAATGATTTAACTCAAAAGGACTTAAGTAAAATACTAAATATTTCACAGGTTGCATACTCTTATTATGAACTAAACAAAAGAAGTATTCCCTTAGAACTTCTGTGCAAATTAGCTGATTACTATAATACCAGTATTGATTATTTATTATATAGAACTGACATATTCAAACCATATCCCAAAAACAGTAGTTCTAATTCTAATAAGGATTTAATTACTTTGTAATTTAAGAAAATTTCATCTCTTTGCGTTTTATTTTAACTCCAGATTTCTACTTTTATCTCTATTTTTCCACCTAAGCACTATTGCTTATTTTTTATTAATAAGAAAGATACTTTACGGGGTCAATTTCTAGAGCAACGGCAAAATACATGTCCTCTCTTTACTTTGATGGACTAAGGTAGCCTAATCTCATTTCTTCGGAAGTTTCAGGCACCATTCCTTATGCAATTACATTTTATACTATGTTCTTGTTTTTCCCTGTCATTTTCTTTTTAGTGAGTCAATGTTCCATTTGGCGTATTAGTTATAATTAAAATATCCTCCTCTTTTCCTGTTTCAGCATTTACATATACTATAAAGTCTAGTCCATCCACATTTCCTTCAAACTCCCAGCATTGTACTTCCGTTTTCCACTCTGTAGGAATTATAGCAAGTTCCTCACTTTCTATGGTTAAATCCTTGTTCAACCTTGCTTTTGCATCTTCTTTAGTTACCTTAGGTTTCTCTAGTTTTCTTTCTGTATGCGAATTCAAATATCCAGTTGTTTCAATTCCAAGAATCTCTCCATTATCCAATGCAACTTTTACTTTTATTAGGTCTGGGTACATTATTACACCATCCTGAACATATGCATAATTTATCGTTACAATTCCACTTTGCTTTAGATAATAGGTTTCCTTCATATTTTTAAAACCTTTACTCTCCAAATACTCTTTTGCTTTTTGGTTGGCTTCTTCTTGTGATATTATCTCTGCATTAACTTCCCTATTCCTATCCATATATATTACGTGTCCACCTTTTTCAGAAATGGATACAGTAGCAACTGAATTATCATTAAAAGTAATACCAAAATTGTATGAAGTAATATCCCCTTCACTTCTTCCATATGAACTAATTTCCTTTATATTACTATTATTAAATAGTTCTGTGGCTTTATTTTTAGCGGTTTCTTCATCAATATTGTTACCAGTTAAGCCAACCTTTTCTGTTCTTGTAATATGTTCAGAAAAAGCTCCATCATAAATCAAACCAGAATATTCATGGAATGTTTGCTCTAAATTACTAAAACTATCTTTAGAAATATTACTTACTTGTTTAGCAAATGCCACTGTTCCTTCTTTTGTTAATTCTCCCCAGCTAATTCTACCTTCATTAATATCCACAGAAAGCTGATTCAATATGTTTTCTAATTCTACACTGTATTCATGTAAATTTTTTAAATTTTTAACATCATCATCTGTTAGTTCAATATCCTTCAAATTCTTTGTATATAAAGAATAACTATAGTCACTCACTTGATTTAAAAACTTTGCTGTTTTTTCAATTTCATTGGTATCTATAGGGAGTTGAGCTAATGAAACCATTGCCATATTTGCTTCTCTCCATACATTGCTTAAACTCTCTGCTCCGCTCTCTGGCGAATTGGAAATTAAAGATTTTGCTAAATACACTTCTACATTTTGTACATAGTCTACAACTTCAAAAAATGCAAGATTATATGCATTTTCTGAAGCTTGTCTAAATTCTGTCTGCTTTTTATATGTGTAAATACCTAAAATTGCTATTATAGAAAACAGTACTACAATAATACTCAACATATGTCTATCTTTTAATCGATTCTTCCAATCTACTAATTTATTTTTTATTTTACCCATAATTAAATCAATTCCTTTCCCAAGGCATAAATCTGGTTCGAAACAAATTAAATTTTGAACAGTCAAAACGAATTTAAAATTTATAAGGCATACTTTATGTACCTTGATTAAATTTCCAATTAAGTTTGTGCTCGTCAAAATTGTAATTATTCTTCAACCTTACCTTATAATAAAAGATTTATTTTTCTAGCGCACAGCTTTCTTATTTGTATAGAAAAAATCAACTTTTTGCTTTATATTTCAGTATTTATAACGATTTTTCCGTATACAACAAGGTTAGGCTACCTTAGGCTGTCCGAGCAAAGCGAGGACATGTATTTCGCCGTTGCTCCAGAGACTGCCCCTGCGAAATGCCTTTCTTATTAGGCGCCTTCAAAATTTTGTTATATCTATTTTGTACAATTTTTGTAAAACTATTCACATAAATTTACATTTCAATATTTTTATGTTACAATATTTTCTGTAAATTTAAACATACTTTAAAGTTGAAAAAAAATAATTTCGCAAATTGAAATTTTCAAGAAAGTTAAATAGCAAATATGTATTATGTTTAACTGTGCTTCATTTGAAATTTAAAATAGTCAAAATTATAATTACTTTTCAACTACATTCATACATCTGAAAGGAACTAAATAAATTATGAAAAAAATATTAATTTTATATGCAGCATATGGTGGTGGCCACTATTCTGCTGCTAATTCAATAAAAAAATATTTAGATGAACATTTTGAAGTAGAAACCGAAATAATAGACTGTATTCAGTACATAAATAAGGTATTAAATAAGCTGACTACAGAAGCATACAAAGAAATGGCAAGAAAAGCACCTTCTTTATGGGGAAAAGTCTATTCAAATTCCCAAAGTGGATTACTTGGGCATGTTAGCTCCAGAACTAACAAAGTTATGGCAATTAAGCTCAAAAATTTAATAAAGGAAATACAACCTGATTTAATAGTTTCCACCCACCCTTTTAGTAGCCAAATGGTAAGCTATTTGCGAAGAAAAGGAAAAATAAATTGTAAATTAGTCACTGTGCTTACTGATTTTGCTCCTCATGACCAATGGCTTATCGGGCATGAATATACTGACGATTTTTTTGTAGCAAATGAAAAAATGGGAAAATATCTCCTTAATTATGGAGTCGAGCCATCTAAAATTCATGTAACTGGCATTCCATTATCTAATAAATTTTTTCAAAAGTTTAACAAACAGGAAATATACAAAGAATTTGGCTTAAATGATTCCAAACCTGTTATTTTATTTTTTGGAGGGGGCGAATTTGGTCTTGGTAAAGACAGACCAGCACAAATTTTAGAAGCACTTATTAACAATTTGAGCACAACTCAAATCATTGCTATTTCAGGAAAAAATCCGAAAATGAATGAAAGCTTTTCAGAGATAGTTAAGAAATTAGACTGTGGAAATAGGGTTAAGGTTTTTGAATATACAAATAAGGTTCCAGAGCTTATGAGTATTTCTAGTCTAGTTGTTACAAAACCTGGCGGACTTACTACAAGCGAAAGTCTAGCATCTGAATTGCCAATATTGGTAATAAATCCAATTCCTGGGCAAGAAGAAGAAAATGCAGAATTTTTGGTAGAACACAATGTTGCTGTTTGGCTCAAGAATGATGATAACCCTGATGAAGTTATACAAAAGCTATTTAGTTCCCCCGAAAAATTAAATGATATGAAAAAAAATACTATACTTCTAGCAAAAAAGAATTCGACAAAAGACATCTGCGAGATTATTACTAAAACAATCTATTTAAATACTAAATAATTATTAATAATATACATGTTTCTTAAATCGCAAAATAATTTTTTATATATTTAAGGATAAATCTTAACTATAAATATTTTAAAAGCTAATTATCTAAAAACTATAACTTTAAAAAATTCTACTATAGCAAAAGAACCATTATTGCATATTATATGATAGTGGTTCTTTTAAGTTTTTCTTTATTAAAAGATTAAGCTATTTTACACTACATTTCATATAAGGAGTGATTTTAATGAATTATTTTTCTAATATATCTGGTGTCCAATTAACCGCCCTTGCAAATTCTATAGCCATATATATTAGCAATAATTTTTCTATATCTGACATTTCCAAACTTGTTGCTTTTTTTACTTCGCTGGCAGATATTTTAGCTCTCCTCGCAATTGACAAAGCTGAAGATATATTAGAATGAATATTTAAATCTCTCGTCTTCCCTCTAATGCTTTTGACAATGTCACTTCATCTGTATACTCCAAATCTCCCCCAACAGGTATTCCATGTGCAATCCTTGTAACTTTAATCCCCAATGGTTTCACAAGTTTAGATATATACATTGCAGTTGCTTCTCCTTCTACTCTTGGGTTTGTAGCAATTATCAGTTCTTTAATCTCTCCTCCCATAAGCCTAGAAAGCAGTTCTTTTATTTTTATATCATCTGGTCCTATTCCATTCATAGGAGAAATACTACCATGGAGCACATGATAAAGTCCCTTAAATTCATGCGTTCTCTCCATTGCGACTATATCTTTTACATCTTCTACAACACATATTGTTGAACTATCCCTTATTGGATTAGCACAGATTTCACAAGGGTCTGTATCTGATATATTGTAGCATTTTGAGCAATATTTTAAATTCTGTTTAGCATTTTGAATTGCATTTATAAATTCGTCTGTTTCTTCCTTGCTAGCATTTAAGATGTAAAAAGCCAATCTTGCAGCAGTTTTACTCCCTATACTTGGCAATCTTTCAAATGCTTCTATTAATTTTTCAATCGATGGTGAATAATATGACATATCTTTCTTCCTTTTTTGTATTTAATTAGTCCCACATAGTACAAAATAAGTGCTAAAAAGTGGGACTAACTTTAAATAGAATGTTTTTATACTCTACAGAAATAATTTTACATTAACCCCGGTATATTATACTTTCCTAATGAAGCTGACTGTTCACTATCTACTTTTCTAAGAGCCTCATTTACACAACTCAAAATTAAGTCTTGTAACATCTCTACATCCTCTGGATCAACTACTTCTTTTTTTATTTTTATCTCTTTAATCTCCTTGCCCCCAGAAACTTTTACATAAACAGCTCCTCCACCAGCAGTAGCATCAAACTCCTTTGTAACAAGTTCCTCTTGAGACTTTTCCATATCAGCTTGCATTTTTTTTGCTTCTTTCATTAATTGGTTAATGTTCATTCCACCAAATCCTCCCATACCTGGGAATCCACCTCTTTTTGCCATTTTTTATCACATTCCTTTCTTGAGGCACAAATTGGTTGGAAAAGAATTAAATTTTGACTAGGAAAACGAGTTTAAAATTTATGATGCGTACTCTGTGTACGTTGATTAAATTTTAAATGAAGTTTGACAACGTCAAAATTGTAATTATTTTTCAACCTTATCATTCCTTGTAATATATTTAGGTTTTTAATATGAGGGTTACCTATAAACCACATTCAATTTTAACATTAAATACTTTATTCGATTATATTTATGGGAATATCTAAATCCCCCATCGCATTTTTTATTTCTGTTTCTTTGCTCTGTTCTTTTTTGGGCAAAGCATCAATACTTTCAATTATCTTTACTTTCATTTCCTTTCCATATTGCATAGAAATAGATTTAGAAAGTTCACTAATACTCTCTGGTTTTTCCAATATAGTCCTTCCAAAAGCATTTATTCCATCTGGAAAACTTATTCCTACTGTCATATCATTAAGTTCTATAGCCTTTGCTCTAACTAAGTTAGAGTATAACATTATCTTTCCATTTTGTCTAAGTTCATCTAATGTATTTCGCCATCCTTTTGCCTCTCCAAAACCGGAGATAGCACTTGCCAGGCTTGCTTTTTGACTATTTTGTGCCTGCTGAGTTCCAACCATTCCAGTTCCTTCTTGAACTTGCTTTTGTGAATACATTCCGATAATTTTTTCCATTATCTACAGTTCTGTCATGTTCAGAGCTTGATTTATTCACACTTTTCACAGGTGATTCTATTATATCCTTGCTGCATAATTTTATAATTTCTACTTGAAACAATATACTTTTTTGTGATGACCACTTCATATCATTCTCAAGTTTCGACAAATCTGTAACTATATATAGCAGTCTTTCCTTAGAAACTATTTCTACTAACTGTTTTATATCTTCTAGTTCGTCTTTGCTATATATTTCAAGTTTGCCTGTAGCCTTATATACTAATATATCTTTAACATATTTTATAATTTCCCAAAGCAGATTATTTAAGTCTTTTCCCTCATTTAAAACATCATCTACTGCCTTAATTGCTCCTTCAACATTATACTCTAAAAAAGACTTCACAATAACATGAATATATGTTAATTTTGGAATTCCCACTAAGTCTTTTATCTTTTCTTCACTAATATCACTTTCACCATCTTGCAAGCATCTTTCTAAAATACTAAGTGCATCTCTCATCGCTCCTTCAGAAAGAACGGCAATTAAGTTCAAAGCTTCTTTTGTTATATTAATCTTACTTTCCTTTGCCACAAATTCGAGTCTTTTTACTACATTTTCATTAGATATTTTCTTAAAGTCAAACCTTTGACATCTCGAAAGTATTGTTGCAGGTAGCTTTTGTGGCTCAGTTGTCGCCAAAATAAATTTCACGTGTTCTGGTGGCTCTTCAAGAGTTTTTAATAAGGCATTAAAAGCTCCCGATGACAACATATGAACCTCATCTATTATATATACCCTATATTTTGCAAGAGTAGGTAAAAAATTAACTTCCTCACGAATAGAACGAATATCATCCACACTGTTATTTGACGCAGCATCCATTTCCACAATGTCTGTAAGTGAACCTGATAGTGCTGCTTTACAAATCTCACACTCATTACATGGTTCCCCATCTTGTGGATTCAAGCAATTTATAGCTCTTGCCAAAACCTTAGCAGCCGACGTCTTTCCTGTTCCCCTACCACCATTAAAAAGATAAGCATGTCCTACTCTTCCTGCAATTATCTGATTTCTTAGTGTTCTTGTAATATGTTCTTGCCCAACTATTTCTTCAAACTTTAAAGGTCTAAACTTTCTATATAACGCTGTATATGACAATCTATATCACCCCACGTCTTTAAAAAATGGTGTGAGTAATTTAATTACTCTATGGAAGTTCCCACACAAGAACTACTGCTTATTGCTGCTTCCTTCCGGATCTGACAAGGTTCACAGGCTCTTGTTGGTCCCCTCCATACAATAATTAAATTCCTCATACCATTAGTATTATATACTTTTTTTTTGCTTTTAGCAATAGGTTTTTTGAAGTTTTTTCGCACGCCTATTCTCTCCTAAAAACCAAATCGCTAAAGTCAGTTTGCTCCACGCTACTTGTGCCTTCTTCAATTAAATTGCCACATGGCATTGTCATGTTTACATTCGCTCTATAGCTACAATTGTCAACCGTTATAACTAAGTCAAACGAAATATCAAAGCTTATATCTTCCTCAGTAAGCTCAATTTTGCTAAGCAAAGTCCCGTCATGCACAATCTCGTCGTCTTTGTTTGAACTATATATTCCAAGTCCTGTGTTGCAGAAACGGACAAGTATATTTCCACCATTGCTTCCTATTTCCAAAGTTTGTGGGTTACTCTCCTCTGCTCCTCTATACTCCAATTTTTCCCCTACAATGTATTCCTCGTCATAACTAAATATTCTACCCTCTACACTGTTAGGCATGTATGTCTTAATCTCTCCTTTGCTAGGAGCTCTCGTTATATTTATATTCTCAATTCTCACAGACTTAATTGTCTTTTCCTCTCCCCAGTAGTCCTCGTTTTTGTCAAAATATATGTACATATCGTTATTTTGATATACATCAAAATTCCACTTCTTCTTTCCATCTTCTTCCACGCCCTCTGCTGTGCTAACAATAATTATTTTGGAAAGATTAAAAGGCATGTTTTTGTCACCTTCAACCTGATACTTAACCATAACAGCTACTACCAAAATAATAATTAATGCAAAAACAACCATTGCTATACAAGATTTAATAATTTGCTTTTTCTTTTCTTTATCCACTATATACTCCTCTCTATGGTACATACTCAGCTAAAAATTACACTTGCGTTTTTTGACTTCACTTAAATTAGCTTGTACCAGATATTATAGCATTGCTTTCTACTTTATTTATATTATAAACTACTATATTATATACCAATTATTTTTCCAGGTCAACGTTACTGGATAATGGTTATGAATATTCTCAGCTGTAGCAAAAAAGTCCGTTCTGAGACCTGTCCCCAAAACAAACTTTCCTTTTCGCTTTTATTTAGGTTTCGCCCAGATAACCTATAACCTTGCTACCTTATACTGTTATTCAACATTTGCTATTTTCTTTATCACATTACTATTGTACCACATATGTTCCTCTTTTTCTATATGTTATGGCGAAAAAAATGAGATAGGCACAGGTGCCTATCATTTGCTATATCAAATTATCTCCTTCAAACTGGAAGAAAACTACATTTTTATTCTATCATATACACACATATATTAAATTATCTACCTTTCTACCAGCTTACAGATTACTTTATATAAAGCACAGGCCTAAAAGTAACGTAGCTGTTGCTGCTAGAAGGACCGCCGTAACTACTACGACCAGAAGCAGGACCCCCAAGACCAGAAACTCCATAATAACCTCCTCGATAGACACGACTGTTATCGTTGCGCGCTTCCATCGTCCACTCAGCCACATTACCTCCAAGGTCATATATATTTTTTGCTGCATAATTTGCATTTGAACCTGTTATTGTAGGACCACTTTGGTCATACCAACCTTTATCTTTAGAATCTCTTACAAACGAATCTTCTGCACAACTTCCTGTTGAATATGCTGGGTCTATGAAATTCATTATTGCATCCCATTGCGCCCCATATATTAATGAACTTGTTACCGAACTATATCTTTTTTGACTTGCAAAACTCTTTGATAGCTCTACTGCTCCTCCTAGTTCATTTGTCATATCATCACTATTACTCCATCCAACATAATTATACACATATTTACCCTGCTGAACTAAAACCTCATCTGTTATACCAGAACCACTACTTCTTGCTGAGTTAGTTGTTCCCGCTTCATATCTTCCTACATAAAAGCCATTATTCTCAAGCACATTAGCTACCATAGCATCATACTCACTTTGCTCGCTTGCATATCCATTTGCATATGGCTCACTACATGCTGATAACATTAAACCTAATTCACCATTATAATACCCCTCATATGTTTTAAAAGCACTATCGTCCTCCACTGATATCCAGACAAATTGATTACCTTTCATATTTTGTGCTATCTCGTGACTTGTACCTTTGTTTTCATCCTCTGGACTATCTGATATTACTATTCCCTCTGCCTTTGTACCTCCTACATAATAGAAACCTTCTGGAATAGTTACTCCTTCAACTTGTGTTCGTCTCGCTGGCTCTGCTAGAAGATTTGCAAGCTTCTGCTCAAGACTATCTAACTGTTCCTGCTCTGACTTTGTTGAATTTGCTGTTTGCTCTGCTGCCCATTTTGCTTGATCAACTAAGCCTCCATCTCCTAGTGTTACATTTATTGTTACTGTTGCTAATATTATCATTATCACTACTGTTAGTATTAGTGACAACAACGTTATTCCTTTCTCCTTTGCACACAAAAAGGATAGATTATTTTGAAAAGAGCTTCTGTCTTTTTTACATCGTTTTTTTCCATAATCCATCCTTTTATTTATATTTCTTACTATATTTTTCATATTAAAAACAGAACAAGTTTTCTTTACTTTCTTGCTCTCTCTCTCTCTCTCTCTCTTACAACCATGCAGGTTCTATCATTTTCGTTTCTTTTCATTTTGTGTCTCCCTTCTATTCTTTCCAATCTGTTAACTTAAATGAAAATTGAAACCTCAAACTCCTAGTGATATAAT
>JAHZIB010000003.1 GCA_019419955.1 Clostridiales bacterium
TTAGTTTTATTGAGATTTCAATGTGCTAATCTTTCATTTTTACTTAACAGATTCAAAAAATCACAATAATTATAAAATTATTATCATATATTGAATTATACGATAAAACAAAATGTTATATTGACATTTAAAACAAATTGTTTTATTATGTTGATATAATAATATAGATTACTTATTAATAGGGTTTAGGTATATATGAGAAATTATGCTTGTAATATAAAAAAGTCTTTAATTGAGTATTATTATAAGTTTTTTGCAAATATTTTTGAATATTAGTGGATAAAAAAGTAAAAAGAGGAGAAGGTTTTAAATGAAAATGGAACGTGGTATAACGTTATCGGTATGAACAAAAGTAATGAAGCAAATTTTTAATCATATATGAATAATAATTGTTATAGTAAAAAATGTCTAACTTTTTTGCAAGTGGGCTATACTATAACAATTATTTTTTTGTTACAAGATAATGTTTTTATACTATTCTGAAATGTGAGTTACATTAAAAAATTCAAAGAGAGATGATTGCAAAGCTAACAAAAATTTTGAATTGAATTTTCTCTATGCGGACTTTAAGCCAGCATACACATTGTACTATAATATTTCTTTTTAGGAATTGCAAGCAAAAAGTTGATTAAGTAAGTGATTTATCATATAATAATAGCGAAATAAAAAGCGAAAATTGAATATTATAATTTAAAAGACTATATTTTTAGGAGAGGAATGGTAATTAGTATGAAAGATATATGTGTAAAAGATTTAATAAGGTTATGCAACGGAAAGTTACTTTGTGGAAATGAGAATGAGGTTTTGGATAATTTTACAAAAGATACGAGGGAAGTGCAGGAAGGATATACATTTATAGGTTTTAAAGGTACGAACGCAGATGGCAATCTTTTTTATGAGCAGGCTTTAGAAAATGGTGCAAAGGTTTGTGTCTTGCAAAAAGAGAATGTAGAGGGAAAGATAGACGTGCAAGCCTTGAAAGAAAAGTATAATGATAGAACAATAATTCTAGTAGAAAATACAGCTAATGCTTTAAAAGAAATTGCTTCATACAAAAGAAGTTTATATAATATTCCAGTTGTTGGAGTAACGGGAAGTGTAGGAAAAACTAGCACAAAGGATATTATTACAAGTGTAATGTCGAAAAAGTATAATGTGTTAAAAACTTTGGGAAATTATAATAGTCAAATTGGTTTACCCCTTACAGTTTTAAGGTTAAAAAAACATGATGCAATGGTTGTTGAAATGGGCATGAACAAATTAGGAGAGATTAGCAATCTATCTAAAATTTCTAGGCCTACGGTTGCCGTTATAACTAATGTTGGAACAGCACATATAGGAGAATTAGGTTCAAGAGAAAACATTTTAAAGGCAAAACTTGAAATATTAGACGGGCTTGAACCAAATGGAACGTTGATAATTAATAATGATAATGATATGTTACATGAATGGAATAAACAGGCAGATAAGAAAAATTATAAAGTTATAACTTTCGGAATTAATAATCAAAGCGATTTTATGCCCTATGATATTAATTTTTCCGACAGAGGAAGCACATATAAAATAAAGGTTGATGGAAAAGAGTTTATTGCTAATATTTGCGTGGGTGGGGAACATTTTGTGTTAAATAGTTTATGTGCGATTGCCGTAGGAAGGTTCTTAAACATAGATATGGAGGATATTTTAGCTGGAATTTCCAATTTTGAACTTACGAAAAGAAGGATGCAAGTAGAAAAAAGTAGCAATGGAGTTACTATAATAAATGATGCATATAATGCAAATTTAGATTCTATGAAGGCATCTATTAAATACTTAGGGAATATGAATGTAGTAAATAAAATTGCTGTTTTAGGAGATATGTTAGAGCTTGGAGATTTTACTAAAGATTTACATGAAATGGTTGGAGAAGAAGTTCAAAAAAACAAAATTGATATTCTAATAACTGTTGGCGAGCATTCTAAAAACATTGCAAGAAAAGCGAAAGAATGTGGTATGGATAAAGATAATATATATATTTGCGAAAATAATGAGGAAGCAATACAAATAATAAAAAAAATAGCAAAAAAGGGTGATGCTGTTTTACTTAAAGCTTCAAATAGTATGAACTTTGAACAGATTTTTAAAAAAATAATATAATGATATTATATATTAATTTTTAAGGGTTGTAATCTAGCAAGCCTAAAAAAGAGTTTTAAGATAAATGAAGATTTCGATTGATAATTTGTTCATTTATAGAGATAGGAGGTTTATGCTATTGAAAAGATTGAAGTTGGGAGTAATTTTTGGTGGAATGTCAACAGAACATGATGTTTCTATAAGTTCTGGAACTTCTGTGATTAAGAACTTAAATAAAGAAAATTACGATATTTATCCAATTTACATTGGAAGAGATGGAAAATGGTACAAATACATAAAAAAAGTAGAAGAAATTGAAACATTAGATGTTGGTGCTGGTATTGAAGAAAAAGAGGAAATAAAAAATGTTATTGATTATTTAGAACAAATAGATGTGTTTTTTCCAATACTTCATGGGTTATATGGAGAGGATGGAACTATACAAGGATTTTTAGAATTATTGAATAAGCCATATGTGGGATGTAAGGTATTAAGCTCTAGTTTGAGCATGGATAAGGCATACACAAAAATTATTTTTGACAGAGCAGGAATAAATCAGGCAGAATATATTTATATAAAGGTGGTTAAAGGACATTATATTTATGTAGATAAAAATTTTAATGAGAAAAGAGTAAATATAGAAGAACTTTGCGAAAAAGTTGAAAAAGAGTTATCATTTCCTGTTTTTGTTAAACCTTCAAATTCTGGTTCTTCTGTTGGGATAAGTAAAGTAGAAGGAAGAGATAAATTAAAAGAAGCACTTAAGATTGCAGGTGACCTAGATAAAAAAATTCTCATAGAAAGAGAAGTAAAAGGCAGAGAACTTGAGTGCGCTGTTTTAGGCACTGATGATGTTGAGTCGTCTTGTGTAGGAGAAATATTACCTGCAGAGAGTTTTTATACGTTTGATGCCAAGTATAAAAATACTAAATCTCAAATTGTTATTCCAGCAGACATTCCAGACGAAGTATCTGGAGAAATAAGAAAAATAGCGGTTAAAGCATTTAGAGCTGTTAATGGAAGCGAATTTTCTAGAGTGGATTTCTTTATGGAATATGGGACTAACAAAGTAATTATAAACGAAATAAATACTATACCTGGATTTACTGAGATAAGTATGTATCCAAAATTGTGGCAAGAAGCCGGACTTGATTATTCAGATTTATTGGATAAATTGATAAGAATAGTAGTAGAAAAATAGAAAAGGAAGGAAAATAAATATGGTATTAAATTATTATGATGATAAAGCAGTAAATGAGCTAATAAAGAGAATAAGCGAGGATATTAAGAAGTCTCTCTCTGAAAGAAGATATAATCATTCTATAGGAGTTATGAAAAAAGCAGGGGAATTGGCAAAAATTTATGGCGAAAACATAAATAAGGCAAAAATTGTTGGTCTTGTGCATGATATTGCAAAAGAGATGCCAAATAAGGAGAAAATAAAATATGCCAACGAGAATAACATTGAAATTGATGATATAGAGAGGGTAAATGTGGGATTACTTCATGGAAAAATAGGTGCAGATATTTGTAAAATAAAGTATGGATTTGCACAAGATATGCAAGATGCAATTAGGTACCATACAACAGGAAATGAAAATATGGATATTTTAGCAAAAATTATTTTTGTTGCTGATAAAATTGAAGATGGAAGGAGATATAAAGATGTAGAGAAAATGCGACAGCTTGCAAAAGCAAGGGAAATAGCAAAAGAAAACTTAGATAGGGCGGTTTTATTTAAAATAGATTCATCTCTACAGCATACGATAATGAAAGGAGAACTAATTCATTTGGATGGTATTAAAACTAGGAATAAGCTCATTGCTGAGCTGGAATATGGTTACTAGATGATAATTTAAAAATGTAATTATCGGGCAACGGGATTTCCATTAAAAATTTTCACAGATCTAAGCTTAATAAGCTTGTGAAAATTTTTAATGTGAATCTTCCTGTACGGACTTCAAATGTGCAATAACCATTATCTATCAACGGAATGTGCAAAAAAATAAATTTTCCTATTTATTTCTACGAAAAAATGTGTTATAATGAACTTGCTTTTAGGGGGGGAGGTCTTATGGTATTTAAAGACTATTATAAAATACTTGGCTTAGAGAGTAGCAAGGTAACACCAGAAGAAATAAAAATGGCTTATAGAGAACAAGCTAAGAAATATCACCCAGATATTAATTCTAAAAGTGATTTTTCAGAGGAGAGGTTCAAAGACATAAATGAAGCATATAGAATCTTATCTATACCAGCTTCAAGGAGAAAATATGATAGACAATGGAATTCAAATATAGGCAAGAAGAGAAAAACAGAAGAAGAAGTTAGAGAAGATGGTTCAATAGTGAATATGTTTTTTAAAATGTTCATGGGTAGCGATTTGGAGAGCAAGAAGAAAAAGGAAAAAAGAGCAAAGGAAAAGTTACTAATTAAAGGCGAGAATATAGAAACAGAAATAAAAGTTTCAATTGAAGAGGCTTTCTATGGATTAGAAAAGAAAATTTCACTAAGAACGCAAAATGGCAAGATGAAGAATTTTACAGTAAAAATACCTGCTGGTATTAGAAATAATGAAAAGATTAGATTAATAGGACAGGGCAAACCTGGAGAAAATGGAGGAAAAAACGGAGACTTATTAATTAGAATAAATATCAAGAATGATAAGAAATTTACATTAAAAGGTGTTGACTTATATACAAATTTATACATTTCTCCTTGGGAGGCTGTTCTTGGAACAAAAGTTGCAATTGAAACTATTGGTGAAACAATTTATCTACATATTCCACAAGGGATTGAAAGTGGAGAAAAAATTAAAATAAAAGAAAAAGGGTACAAAGATGGCAAAGGCGGACGAGGCGAATTAATTGCTGAAGTTAAAATAATGATACCAAAAGTACCAACAAAAGAAGAAATGGGGTTATTTAAGAAATTTAGCAAAGTTTCAAAATTTAACCCAAGAAGTAATTTAGAGTAAAATATGTAAAAGTAGTTGATAGCTTGTCAATCATTTATTGCATGTATATTGACTTGATGCCGTTTTTATTGTATAATAAAGTATGGTGATTTTATACAAAGGACAAGCTATGGCAACGAAGCCACATAGAAAGAGGGTAGAATTTTATGGAAATTGTACAAGGTAAGCACTTTAGTATTACTGATCCTCAAGGGGTTAATACAGTAATATATAAAGTTAACGAAACAGAAAAAGAATATTTAAAAGAATCACCAAAATACACAATAGAGAGATTAGATTATAGCGAAGAAATAAGAGGAGAAGTAAAGAAAAAAACTTTTTTCGTTGATGAGCCAAAAGAGGAAGAAGACTTAGTAATATTATCTTTTGGTAAAGATAGAGTAGTAGTAAATATGGGAATTTTACAAGAAAATAAAGTAGTAATTTCCAAAAGACCTACATTAATTAAGTTTGATACTCTTTATTCAGAGAAAGAAACTGAGTTTAAAGAGTTTAGATACACACCAAATTTAAAAAGACCTATAACAATTATTGACCCAGAAACAACAGAAGAAATCAAACCTGTTTTATATTTTGATAAAGATACTAATGAAGTAAAGGGAAAATGTAAGTTAAAACCATATAAGTCATATTTCTCATTTGAAATAAGGGATGAGAAGAAGGACATATAGAAAGGGGAAATAACATGAGTAGTACAAATGTACATTCAAATTTATATGCTTGTGGAGGAGAAACTATTGCTAAAAGTCCAGAACAAGGGATCGAAATGCCTCCAAAAAATGCAGGAAAAGGTCCATCAAGATTAAATGTAATTGAAGGGGAAAGAGCTACAATACCTGCCTCGAATAATATTGTTGTAAAAGATGATAAAAAAGTGGTGGCAAGGGCAGATTATGATGTAACAAAGAGTTTAGAAGACCTAGAAATAAGTGATATTACTGATGTTTTGGTTGGAAATATTGCTAAGATTGAGCAAGCGATGAATGAAAAAACAGGTAAAAGTACTAGTAAGGGACATAAAAAGAGTGTGGATATGGAGAAATAAAACTAAAGCGAAGGTGAGTTTACATGAACTATAAAGTTAGTAAAGCATTAAAAGCAAATAAAAAGAGTTTAATTATAATATTAGTACTATGGGTTATTTTATCCATAGTACTTGTTGCGCCTTTAGGTTATTCAATAGGAGTGGCAAGCCAAAGTGGAACATTTAATTTCGAAATATTTTTGGAAACGATTTTTGTAGAACTAACAAGTTTTACTTCAATTACTAAAGTGTTTGCCGCTGCATATATAGGCTATTTTGGAAAAACTCTTCTTTATTTTACAATAATATACATAATATTCGCTATTATAGGAATATATAAATCGAAGCCGAAGAATGAATTTACGGATATTGAACACGGCTCTAGTGATTGGAGTGAAAATGGAGAGCAATATAGAATATTAAGCAAAAATAATGGAATAATTTTGTCTAAACATAATTTTTTACCAGTTGATAAAAGAGGAAATGTAAATGTACTGGTAGTTGGACGGTTCAGGTTCTGGTAAGTCTGCATCATATTCAATACCAAATGCATTTCAAATGTTAGGTTCTTATGTATTTACAGACCCAAAAGGAGAATTGTATGATAAAACAGCAGGTTACCTTAGAAAAAATGGATATGAAATAAAAGTATTAAATCTTGTTAACCCTGCGAATAGTGACGGATACAACCCATTATTGCATATTAGAAGCGAAATAGATGTAGACGTTATTGCCAATACAATAGTAAAGGGACAGAAAACAGAAGGTTCTGGTAATGACCCATATTGGGATGACATGGCAGAAATGCTATTGAAAGCACTTATATATTATTTAATGGCAACAAGACCTGAGGAAGAGCAAAATTTAGCAAGTTGCTCGGAATTAGTTAGGGCAGCAAATGCAAATGGTGGAAGTAACTTACTTACAGACTTAATGAATCAACTACCATATGACCATCCAGCTAGGATGAACTATAAGTCTATAGAAATTGCACCAGAAAAAACATATGGATCAATACTAAGTTCATTGCAATCAAAACTTGGTAAGTTTGATTCAAAAGAGATAGCAGAAGTTACATCTACAGATACCATAGATTTTGATGAAATAGGTTCAAGAAAAACAGCTGTATATGTTATTTCATCAGATACACATAAAGCATACGATTTCTTGCTAACAATATTTTTCTCACAGATGATACAGCAATTATATGATTTTGCTGATAAAAATGGCGGTAGATTAAAAATGCCAACATTCTTTATATTGGATGAATTTGCCAACATTGGTCAAATACCAGACTTTGACAAAAAAATATCAACATCAAGAAGTAGAGGAATATCATTTAGTGTTATATTACAAAATTTAGACCAATTAGAAGCAGTATATGAGAAGTCATACGAAACTATAATGGGTAACTGCGATACACATGTGTTTTTAGGAAGTAACTCATATAAAACAGTTGAATATTTTTCGAAAGCATTAGGAGAGAAAACAATTTCACGAGACAGTAGGTCAATAAATAGGGATAAGCAATTTCATAAACAGGGTTATAGTGATTCAGACCAAGTAATGGCAAGAGCTTTAATGACGCCTGATGAACTTAGAAGAATGGATAATGACATGTGTATTATATATGAAAAGGGATTGAAACCAATAAAAGATGAAAAATACTATTATTTTGAAACTCCAATGGCAAGAAAACTTGCAGAAATGACTCTTGACCACTTAGAATTTGATATTGGAGACAGAGGAAAATGGAGAAAATTTAACCCATATAATCCTTATTTAGAGGATGAAAGTGAAAGACCAAAAGATTTAAAAGTGGAATCTTTAGATGATTTGTTTGAAGAGGACAAACAAGAAGAAAATAACAATGATGTAAAGGCAAATAATTCTAAAAGAACTGAACCAAATAAAATAGAAAATGAAGCGCCAATTTTACCACAAGAAGATGAGACAGAAATGAAAGAAGATAGTTCAAAAATAAAAAATGACGATGAGATATTATCTGTAGATATACAGGAGGAGCTAGAGGCAAAATTTGATGAACTTTTTGGAAGTTTTGATGATGAAGATAACAAAAAATAGTAACGAAAATATCGTTACTATTTTTTTTATTAAATCATTACCTAGCAACCATAACAAAACAAATGTTTTAAAAAATGCTTGACTAATTTGTTTCCGTAATATAAAATGGTATAGAAAAAACTTCGAAAGAGAAGGGAATGATTAATTTGAAATTCATACATATGGCAGATATGCATTTTGATATGCCTTTTACAGTGCTTAATAATAGAAATAAATTGGGAAAGAAGCGCAGATTAGAGCAAAGAGAAGCATTTAGAAGAGTAATTGAATATATAAAAGAAAATAGTATAGAGTATTTATTTATTGCGGGTGATTTGTACGAGCATGATTATGTAAGAAAAACTACAATAGAATATATAAATAATTTATTTAAAGAAATACCAAACACAAAAATATACATTGCACCAGGAAACCATGATCCATGTATAAATGGTTCTATGTATAAGGAATTTAATTGGAATGGAAATGTGCATGTTTTCGGGGAAAAAGTACAACTAATTGAAGACGAAGATTGCGACATATATGGCTTTGGTTTTGGAGATTTTTATCGCAGAGATTCAAACTTAGAGGAAATCAATATAAAAAATAAAGAAAAAATAAATATATTAATTACACACGGTACTTTAAATGGAGGAACTACAGAGGAATTAGAATATAACCCAATGAATAAAACGAAATTAAAGTTACTTGGCTTTGATTATGTTGCACTAGGTCATATTCATAAATTGGACTATAATACTGAGCCGAACCAAAGGATAGTATATCCTAGCTCAACAATTGCTCTAGGTTTTGATGAGTTAGAACAGCATGGAGTAATATGGGGAGATTTAGAAAAGGAAAATATAAAATTAGAATTTATTAAAATAGATAATAAAGAATTTAAAGAACTGGAATTAGATATTAGCGAAATAAATTCACAAGAAGAATTAATAGAAAAAATAAATAATATGAATTTTGACGAAAATATATTTTATAAAATTATTTTAATCGGAGATAAAAATTTTGAAATAAACACATATGAATTAATGAAATATATTTTAAAGGATAATATTATAAAAATAAAAAATAAAACAAAATTAAAAATAAACATAGAAGAAATATCAAAAAATAATAATTTAAAAGGTTTGTTTGTAAAAGAAATATTAGAGGAATTAAATAATAATAATTATCCAAAAGAGACATTAGAAAATGTTTTAAGTTTGGGTTTAGAAATTATTGATAAAAAATAAAATAATAAAAAAATAATAAATTTATTTATAATAATATTTTTAAAATAATAAATAATTAAAAATAAAAAAATAATTAAAAATTAAAAATAAAAATAAATTATAAAATAAAAAAATAAATAATTAATTTTAATTTGATAAAAAAGGAGAATTAATTTTGAAAATAAAAAAAATAAAAATAAATAATTATGGAAAATTAGAAAATAAAGAAATAAATTTAAAAAATAATTTGAATATTATTTATGGAGAAAACGAAAGTGGAAAATCTACATTATTAAATTTTATAAAAAATATTTTTTATGGAATTTCCAAAAATAAAAACGGAAAAAATATTTCTGACTATGATAAATTTAAACCATGGGGCAAAGAAGAATTTTCTGGAAAGTTACAATATGAATTAGACAATGGAGAGGATATTGAAATTTTTAGAGACTTTAATAAAAAGAAACCAAAGATATTTAATAGTGAGTTAGAGGATATTTCTAAAAATTTCAATGTTGACAAAAAGGATGGGATACAATTTTTTTATGAGCAAACTGGAGTGGATGAAACCATGTTTACTTCCACTGTGCTTGCTATGCAAGAGGAAGTAAAACTGGATAGCCAGGAGCAGAGCTTGCTTATTCAAAAGCTCGCAAACCTAGCGGGCACAGGAGATGACAGTTTGTCGTATAAGAAGCTGATTGACAGACTAAACAAAATGCAGATAGAGGAGATAGGTACAGATAGGTCTCAAGGAAGACCTGTGAACATTGTGAAGGAAAGGTTGAAAAACATAGAGTTTGTCTTAAAGGAGTTAAATGGCTACCAAAAAGACAAGGATAATAACGATACTATAAAGGAAGAACTACTGGGAAAAATTAACAAACTAAAGGATGAGGTAGAGTTATATAAACAAGCAAGCACAATATTATTACGTAAACAAACAGAAGAAGAAAAAATTAACATAAAGAAAAAATATGAAAACGAAAAGGATATAAAAATTGAACAATTAAAAAAAGAAAAAAATGAATTAATTAAAAAAATAAATGAAAATAATAATAGAAAAAATGTAAATAAAAATAATTTAATTAATTTTTCGAAAAAAAATGACGAAAATAATTTTAATAATAATTCAGAAAAAAATAAATTAAAAAATAAAAATAAACTAATTAAAAAAATAAATTATAAAAAGTATATTTTAATTTTATTTTTAATTTTAATAATTAATATTTTATTTTTTATTTTTAATAATAATTATTTAAAAAATAATATAATAAATATTTTTAATTTTTTAGTAATTCCAATTTATTTAATTATAATATTTATTTATGAAAAAATAAAAAATAAAAAAATAGAAAATAAAATTAAATTAGAAAATGAAAAAATAATAAATGAAATTAATTTACAGAATGAAAAAATAAATTACGAAATAAATGTTCTAGATAAACAAATAGACTTATTAGAAAATGAAAAAAATATTCAGGAACAAGAAATACAAAATGAAGAAATTAAATTAGATAATATAATAGAAATAGAATTACAAAATTTAAAACAAACATATAATAATAAATTAAATGTTAATGAATATTTAGAAAAAGCAGAAAATAATAATATAAATATTTTAATTAATGAAAAACAAGAAAAATTAAATAAAAATAAAATGGATTTACAAACTATAAATTTTCAAGAAACAAATATTTCTAATAAATTAGAAGAAATGGTAAATCTACAGGAAGAATATGAAGAGTTAAAAGAAAGACTTGAAGAATTGGAGAAAAGAAACAATGAGATAAATATAACAAAAGAATTTTTGACAAAAGCATATATAAATATGAAGAATAATATTACGCCAAAATTCACAGAAAACTTGTCAAAAAATATTTCAGAAATTTCTAATGGAAAATATACGAAAGTAGCAGTAAATGAGGATAAAGGCTTAATAATAGAAAATGAACATGGAGAATATATTTCAGCAGAACTTTTGAGTATAGGTACAATAGATCAATTATATTTATCGTTAAGATTGTCTATGATTAATGAGCTCTCAAAAGAAAAGATGCCAATTATTTTAGATGAAACATTTGCATATTATGATGAAGAAAGATTGAAAAACATACTTAAGTTTTTAAGTAACACTCTAAATGAACATCAGGTTATAATCTTTACTTGTACCCAAAGAGAAAAAAGCATGTTAGATAAATTAGGGATAAAATATAATTTAGTGGAGTTATAAAAGATTATTCAGTAAAAATAAATTTTAAAACAATAAACTTATGTGAGATTATATTTGTAATATAAATCTGCATAAGTTTTTATTTAGTATAATGAATTTATTAAGCAAGAATTTGTTAAAGAATAATGTTTTTAACAGATTCTTGCCATACAATGTGAGTTCCAATAAAATTTTTAAAAATTGATGATTATAAAGCGTGTGAAAATTTTTAATCAAAATTTTTTGGAGCTGATTTTAGGTAAGTATACTCATTGTGATGTGAAATACATATATAAGCATCTGAAAAAACTATTGTATATTGTTTAAAAATGCTGTATAATATTAGTGTTAAATTAATATGTAAGGAGAATGAATATGTTTCAGAAGTTAGAGGCAGTGGAAAAAAGGTTTGAGGAATTGGAGCAAAAAATTAGTGACCCTGAAATTATAGCTAAGCAAGATGCATGGAGAGAGTTTATGAAAGAGCATGCAGAGATAGAGCCTATTGTGGAGAAATACAGAGAGTACAAAAAAGTAGAGAAAGCATATACAGATGCTAGGGAAATGTTAGAAGATACAAGCATAGATAAGGAATTAAAGAATTTGGCAGAAATGGAGATGCTTGAGAATAAAGAAAAGTTACCACAGCTAGAGGAAGAAATAAAAATATTGCTAATTCCTAAAGATAAGGATGATGACAAAAACGTAATTTGCGAAATAAGAGCAGGAGCAGGAGGAGAGGAAGCAGCACTTTTTGCAGGTACATTATTTAGAATGTATTCTATGTATGCAGAAAAAAAACATTGGAAATTGGAAATTTTAAATGAAAATGAAACCGGATTAGGTGGATATAAAGAAATATCATTTATGATAACAGGTAAAGGAGCATATAGTAGACTTAAGTTTGAAAGTGGTGTTCACAGAGTACAAAGAGTTCCTGATACGGAAGCAAGTGGTAGAATTCATACATCAACTGCAACAGTTGCAGTTCTTCCAGTTGTAGAAGATGTAGAAATAGAAATTAATCCAGCAGATATAAAAATGGAAGTATTTAGGTCTTCTGGTGCAGGAGGACAACACATTAATAAAACTTCATCAGCTGTAAGACTTATACATGAACCAACTGGAATTGTTGTTGAATGTCAAACAGAGCGTTCGCAATTTCAAAATAAAGACAATGCTATGAAAATGCTTAAAACAAAGCTATATGATATAGAGAAGAAAAAGCAGGATAGTGAAGTAGCAAATGCTAGAAAGAGCCAAGTTGGAAGTGGAGATAGAAGCGAAAAAATAAGGACATACAATTATCCTCAAGGTCGTATTACTGACCATAGAATTGGTCTATCTATTTATCAAATGGATGATTTTTTAAATGGTAATTTAGATGAGATGATTGATAATTTGATTGCGGCAGATAGAGCAGAAAAATTAAAAGGAGACGAAGAGTAAAGAAAAAGGACAATTATATATAGTTGTCCTTTTTAGTAAGGGAAATATGAGAGATTTAGTTTGCAAATAGAGTTTGACAGGGAAAATAAAGCATATTCATATTAACATATAAAATATCATATAAATTTAATAATTAAATTAGGGATAGGAAGTGATGCTAATTAACGAAATCTTGCAAACAACTTTAATTGGTCTGTTCTTTGGCACATTTGGTACTACTCTCGGAGGAGTTATCGGAGTAAGGCTAAAGAGAAGTTCGAATAAATTTTTGAGTTTTGTACTTTCTTTTGCATCAGGACTAATGACAGCAATTATATGTTTTGAACTAATACCAGAGGCATTAGCAATAGCGAAGTTGCCAACAGTAATTTTTGGAATAGTAGTTGGAATAGTGATGATGATAATTTGTGACATATTTGTGGATAAAAAGTTTAACAAAAGTAGTAAAATTGCTAATAATTTACACTGTAAAAGTTTAAAAAAAAAGGGAATTAATATAAAATTAAAAGAAATAGAAAGTAGAGAAAGTATAATATCTATTCAAAAGAGTAATTTGTTAAAAACAGGAATAATAGTGAGCATTGGTTTGGCGATACATAATTTTCCAGAGGGATTAGCAATTGGGTCAGGTTTTGAAGCTTCAATTAAACTTGGACTTTCATTAGCAATGGCAATTTGCTTTCATGATATACCAGAAGGAATATTCTAAAGTAGACAGTGGTGGAAATATGCGAGATAAAAATAATTTTAATTGAAAATATTTAGGAATCTGATATGATAAAATTTTTAATTGGTTTAATTGAAGAGGCTAATGTTAGCCTCTTTTTATTATTACAAAAGGGTTATAATAAGAGAATATTCTAAAAACAATACAAAAAGGCAATGAAAGTTATATATCATTTAAAGAAATATAATGTAATATGCCGTTTGTCTATTGTGTATATCAAGAACTAAAAATAATACATGAAAAGAGTATATAGGTATACATTTTCTATAAGAAAGGAGAAATTTATGAATAATAATATTATAAAATTTTTTAATTTTGTAAACTCAGTTTTTAGTACTATTATTGTTGGAATATCAGAACTCTTTAGTGGACAAAGAGTTCTTTTTCTAGGATATTTAATTCTTAATGTAGTTGATTTCATAACAGGAACAATTAAAGCGAGAATAACAAAAAAAGAGAGTTCACCTAAAGGGTTAATTGGAATATTAAAAAAAGTAGGATATTGGATATTAATATTAATAACTTTTTTAGCATCCTATATGTTATCAAATTTAGGAAATTTGATTAACATTGACATTAATTTTGTTATTCTTTTTGGATGGTTTACATTAGGTTGTTTAATAATAAATGAATTTAGAAGCATATTAGAGAATTTAAGTGAATTAGGTATTAACTTACCTGACTTTTTGATAAAAGGTCTAGAAGTTATTCAACATATTATTGAAAAAAAGACTGAAGAAATTGATGATAATAAAAATGAGAAAAAATAATAATAGGATGTGAGCTTTGATATGAAGAAGAAAGATATAAATGACTATATAGATACAGAACTTAGTAAATTCAAATTTAATAGAACAAGTTTAGGATATAAATACCTAAAAATGGCAATAAAAGATGGGATTCAAGATGAATTATTGATAGAAGATTTAAATAATAGATTATATGAAAAAATGCAAAAAGAATTAAATGTAAATAAAAAAAGAATAAAGTGGAATATGGAGAAAAATTTAGATAGTATGTATATTAATACTGATATGAAACAGATAATGAGTTATTTTTATGTGTCAGAGTGTGAGAAAATCACACCAAAGTTATTTATTACTACTCTTGTAGAAAATTATTTTAGATAAATTAAAGGTGGGTACATACAAAGTATGTACCCATGGTTAGAGAGCATATAAAAGTTATACTACACCTACAAATATTTGGACACTACACCGTGCGGGTGTTGCATATCCATCTTCATAACAAGAATTATAGACAAATCTATAATCTAACCCTTTTGTAGTTGAAATCCAATCAGATTGTTTTGACTGTACATTTCCAATATTGCCAATACTGGTTAAGTACATAGTATTAATATAAGATGGATGTCCATACTTATACAAATGAATTCTTAAATATGCTGCACTATTAGAATTTGGCCACCATTTCACGCCATATTTCATCTGATTACCATTTACTGTAAAGTACGAACCACCATTTTCTCCAGAAAAGGAGAATTTGGGAAAAGTATGAGTATCTCCGCTACCAATAGAAATATGGTCGCTTGAAGCAGGAATGGTAATCAGATAGAATTCCATATCTTGAGCTTCATCTTTAGAAACGTCCAAGACTTGCATTGCTTCTTCCTTAGAAACACCAGCTTCTTCAATACTCTGTACGTCAAGAGTATTGCTCTCAACGGTTGGAGTATCATCTACTGCAAGAGTAGATAAAGGAAAAGCACACAAGCACAATACAAATGTCAAAATAAGGCATAAAACCTTAGATAACCGAGTGCTAATCATGAAAAAAACTCCTAATTATTACTTCATAAGCTCTCTAACCATATTATCAGTCACAAAGTGACTAATAATTAACAAAAATATATTAATATATATCATAATAATGATTAAAAGTTAAGAAAAGTGGAACAAAGTGGAAAGATATGAGGCAAAAAGGTGATATAATATAATCCAATAATTACAAATCAGGAAAATGATATAAAATATGTTTAGCGAGGTAAAAGTATGAGCACTATCCTTATAGCAGATGACGAACTAACAACTGTAAAAAATATATTTAATGGTCTAATGGAGAAGGAAAACGATATAAAAATTATTGGAATTAGTAGCAATGGTAAAGAAGTTTTAGAAATTATGCAAAAAAATATACCAGATATTTTAATATTAGACCTAATGATGCCAGAAATGGATGGGTTGGAATTATTGGATATATTAATAGAGCAAAAAGACAAATATCTAACAAAGACTAAAGTGATTGTGATTTCTAGCTATATTGATAAATTATACAAAACAGATAAATATAGGGAATACATATATGGTATACTTCCTAAACCATACAATGCATTAAAATTATTAAAATTAATTGAAAAAATAAACATAGAAAATGATAATAAAAATATAAAGAGATATGTAGAAGAATCTTTAAAAGAATTTAACTTTAATAAAAATTCCAGTTCATATAAATATTTACAAGATGCAATATATCAAGTAATATATGAGGGGAAAGTTAATTTTGATTTAGAAAACGATATATACAAAAAGGTTGCAAAAAAGAATAACAAAAAAAATGGACTTGTAATAAAATGGGGAATTGAAAAATTAATGAATAACATGTATATGGATACAAAGTATAATATTGTTAACGAATATTTTAATTTTATTGAAGATAAAAAGCCAACTACAAAGTTATTTATAAGATATGTTGTAAACAACTTTGAAAAATAAATAAAAGGAAGGAATGAAATATATGTATAAAAAAATATTACTTATAACACTTTTAATAGTTGTCATTGTAGTTACATGTGTTTTTGTTTGCTTACAGTTAAATAAAGAAAACAGCCGAGCAAAAACGGATTTAATAATATCATATTATAACAATCCTAAAATACCTGAAGGCTTTCATACAGTTGATACGGAAACAGCCAAATGGACTAAAATGGATGATGGAGTTATTAGAGATTGGAATAAAGGCTTAGTAATAGAAGATGAAAATGGAAATCAATTTGTTTGGATTCCAGTTGACAAAGAAGATATTTTTTATGACATAGAGGAGATAGAAGAAGAATTTCAATATAAACCCGATGCACTTAATATGCAAAATAATGATGAAAAACAAATATTAAAATATGGAGGATTTTATATTTCAAGATATGAAGCTGGAGTACCAACAGAATTACAAGATAGATTGAATGAAATTAATTCAGACTCAAATGATTTAAGAGGAGTGCCAGTAAGTAAAAAGGGAATAATACCATGGAATTATATAAGTTTAAGAAACGCAAAGTTGAATGCTGAAAGTATGTACAATAATGAATATTATTCGAGTGATTTGCCAACTTTAAAACAGATGATGCAAATAATAGAATGGCTAAATAAATCTGGGTATAATATTTATGATAGTTCTGAATATGGTAACTATTCAAATGTTAATTTTGAATTTACAGGATACTATTCTATAGATTATGGAAAGAATTATAAATATGGAAAAAATATTCAAAAAGCAGGATATAATATGATACTTTCGACAGGAGCTACAAATAGGAATATAACAAACAATATATATGATTTGGCAGGAAACTTATGGGAATATACAGATGATTATCTTTCTAGAGATGAAAATGAAATTGCTGGATACTATTGTGTAGGGGGGCACTATGACCATACTGGTGACCATTTCCCAATATATAGTCATAATTTGAAAAATGTTGCTCCTCTTGACAAAGTTGGCTTTAGAATAGTTTTAAATTTAGAATAGAAAAAATTGCAACGACTCTGCTTTTATTAAATATACAATTCTTGTTTTTATGCCTATTATTACTATAACTGATCATACTTTTTTCAAACTTGTTAATAGCAAAATGATTACTCATAGAATTATCTCTACTTTTTATAAGATAAACAATGTGATTTTTGTTTAAAAGTAAAAGATATTAGGTTAATAATTTTTTAGTTATCTCTAGTATAAATTGTAAAGAAATATAGTAGTGGTTTAGACAAAAATATAAAAGAGTAAAAAGATTCCACTTTTTTCTGCTTTTAAACAAATAAAATTATGAAATAGTAAAATTATAATAATTCAAATATATAATTTGAAAATATTAAAAAGAGGTGATTTTTATGAATGTTAAAGATGCGCAAAAGTGGCTAAATGACATGTTTGAAGACTCAGTAGGTTGGGTAAAAATAGAAGAGGATGGTGTAGCTGGTTATAATACAATGGTGGCTTTTGTAAGAGCATTGCAAATTTTACTTGAAATAGATGTGGATGGAGGATTTGGAAATAATACAAAGCAAGCATATAATAATCTTTTCATAAATGGATTAAGTGAAGTAAATAATGCTGACAATAATTTCAAGGTAAAAACAATTATTTCATTAGTTAATTTAGCTTTGCTTTGTAGAATAGAAGTATCTAATACAGATGATATTTCGTTATTTTCAGAAGCTACACGACAAGGAGTTATTAGTACAATGTCTCAATTGGGAATAGATAATTATACTGGTGGACTAAGAGCGAGAGAAATAAAAGCATTGTTTACAAGTGATGCATATTATTTAATAAGTAATGGTGATGCAACAACAAGAGAGATACAGCAAGCAATAAATAGAAAGTATAGTGATATGTTGGATAGTTATATAGCAACAAATGGATTATATGATAGGAATATGAATACTGCACTTATAAAAATGATACAATATGAAATAGGAACAGATGTAGATGGGGGATGGGGAGAAGGAACAATGAGTAGCCTTCCTGTACTAGGACCAGGTTCTAGTAGAACAAATTTAGTATATATTTTGCAATATTTATTATACTTAAATGGATTTGACCCAAATGGATTTGATGGAGGATTTGGAAATGGAGTAACAATAGCATTAAAAGATTTTCAAGAGTTAATGAAATTAGATGTTGACGGATATTGTGGAAGACAGGTATGGTCGGCATTAATAGTAAGTTGTGGAGATACAACTAGAAGTACAGATGCATGTGATACTAGATACGAAATTACAGATGATAGACTAGAAATTATAAAAAATGCTGGCTTTAGAATTATAGGAAGGTATATAAACAATAATACATTCAATGGAATTAGAGATGGAGAATTAGAAAGAATTTACAATTCTGGGTTAAAAGTATTTTTTATATATCAAGAAAACGTAGTGCCTAAATTAAATAATTTTAATTTCCCAAAGGGAAACTATATAGGTGTGCATGCAAGTTCGTTAGCAAGAAAGCATAGATTACCAGAAGGAACAATAATATATTTTGCAGTAGACATGGACGTGTACGAGGAAGATATAGAGAGTAATATTATTCCGTTTTTTGAAGGAATAAATAGTAGCTTAGACACAAATTATAAAATAGGAGTGTATGGTCCAAGAGAGGTTTGTAATCAGCTATCAAGTAGAGGTTTGACTTGTAGTTCATTTGTAGCAGACATGTCTTATGGTTTTTCATGCAACATAGGCAAAAAAATGCCACGTGATTGGTGCTATGAGCAATATAAAGAAATAAGTGACTATAATGGTCATGGCTTTGATTTAGACAAAGACATGTATAGTGAAGCGATACCAGCTACTAATAAGTTTCATTCGGGAATTTATAATTATGATAGTGGAAAAAACGAGGAAACGTACAGTAAAATTGAAGAAATATATAATTATTGTAATCAATATTGTAATGAAAACAATTTAGATAAGACAGTAGCTGAGAAAAATATATTAGTATTGCAATTTGTTAGAGAAAATATATATAAAGGTTCAGAGTGGGATATAGTAGTAGGAAGTTTGGATAACGATTGGATAAATTTTATTAGAGAAAAAACTAATAATTTTAATCCACAAATGTTATATTTATATAAAAATAACAATAATGGTAATTATATAAAACAAGGCTTAGTTCATTGGGCAATTACAACAGAAGGAATGATGAGGCATTACATAGAGGGAAAAGGATTTACATACAAGGATGTATATTATAATGATTTGTCTGGTTGGGCAGGTGATTTATTACAAGCAGTAGGTGAATTTGCTAAAAAAGATAAGGAGCCTTCCGAAGATAAATTATATAGAATATTTGGCTCGTCTGCAGAAAGCTATTTTGATATTGAAGATCTAAACCAAGATGCAGATGCACAGAATTTGTATTGGGATTTATTATCTAAACCTATATATACAGTATTGAGAGATTATTATTCATCAAACAAACAATGCTATAGATATACAGAATTTGTAAGAAATTTATATTTGTATGGTGATTTAAAACAAGAAATGAATCCAACAGAGCAATCAGAAGAAATAGTATATCAGTTATCAAAAAGATATTTAACATCAGAAGGTGAAGCTTTGGAGAATATTTTATCCTGGTTATTTAATATTAGAAAGTGGTATGTCTATGATAAATCTAAGTATGGAGATATTGCTGCAAAAGCTTTCGCTAAAAGAATTTCAGAAATGGTTAAAGCAGAAAATAGTACAACAATGGGAGAAGAATAATAAAAAAGTATCATTTTGGGGGTATAAATGAATAAACATAAAGTTATTATTATAATATTTATATTAGTGTTATTGGTATCCAATATATTAGCTTTAAATTGTAGAATTGCATTTCCAAACGATAAAATGAATAATATTATTTATTCTATAATACCCCAAGATACAACTCCTATATTAGTAATCTCAGAATATTTTTTCACAAGCAACCCCTGGATAGAAATTATATATAAAGATGGGTGGAAAATTGATTGTATTAAAACTAAAAAAAGGCGGTGCAGGTAATTCAATAACAGAGGTAGTAGCAGAGACAATAGAAAATAATATTTTTAATAATATATGGATTTCAAATATTATAATCATTACGATAATTATATTAATCTTAATATTGAAAAAGAGAAATTTATTAAAAAAATGACCTAAAAATTTTAGGCCATTTTTTAGCAGTTTGTGAGCTGATGGATGTGTCAGTAGAGACAAAGGTTTAAGCTATGTAGCAAAACATGTATTCAGCATAAAAGCATACAATTTATAATAAATTATCTACTTTTAAAGCTTAACTATCTCTTATTGTTTTACGAATATATGATACACTACTACTAATAAATTCTTTCGTTGTCATTTTTTCTCCATAATATTCATCTAATATATTAAATATATTTTTATCTTGTGCTCTATCAAATGTTCGCTCTATCATTTTATCAATAGTTGAACGAACAGATTTAGCATTTGAGCAATTCTCACTTTTAGTGACATTTTTCATTAAAATTTCGTTGTTTTGCAATAGAGCGGGTTTTGAATAAGCAATAATAATTGCCATTTTTAATAGTCTTCTGCCTTTACAAAATGGAAATCTCAAATTACTTAATAAATCATCTACAATAATGTTAACTCTCTCTGGGGTAATATTTCGTATAGCCGATTTTCGTATAACATCAATAAGGTTTTCATATTCAAAAGGTTTAGCCATAACCCACCTTACTTTTTCAACATTTGTTAGATTTGCTCGATATTCTGTGTCTCCAGACAGAACAATAATATTTTTTTTGGGTTTAATTTCTTTTCGTGTCAAGTCCTTTATGATTTCAAGTCCATTTTTTTCTGGCATTTTCAAGTCAAGTAATAAAAGGTCAGGTTGTATTTCAAAATATTTTCTTTCGATATCTTTCCAATTATGTGCTATTCCTATTACTTTAAAATCTTTTTCTTTTGTTAACACACCAAACAATGATTCACAAAAAGAAACATCGTCATCTGCAATTAACAGTTTAATCAAGATTATACCTCCATTTAAAAGACTTCTACTTCTCAAATTGACAACATTTTACCACAAAAGTACTGAAAAATCAATAAAAAGGGTAAATTTAACATATACGAGGTAAAATTTAATCTTATACTATAAAAAATTACAATTTTTTACGATTTATTACAATATTTTCTGATTTTGACATTTGTATAAGAGTTTGTAGTAAAATTGCAATGGCTCTTTGTATCAAGGCGAAAAGGAGATAACAAAAGAATTTTATAAAACTATAGATAAAAACTAGAAACACTTTTCAAATTGATATAAAGGGTGGTGAAATTATGTAATTTAATAAAACTGCATATAAGGGAACAGATAAATAATTATCTCCTTTAAAACTTTGGTCCAAAGGCTAATTTTCTAAAAAAGGAGATAGTAAAAATGATCCAATTAAATGGAAGGGAGAAAAAGTTTGATAGTTACTTAAATAAAACTATTATATTTTCTTCAAAGTATTATTTTAAAAAACAGATGAAGATAAAAGGAAAAGAACAAACAATATTAAATAATGAGGAACACTCTCTATACTTACAAAAATTTGTAACGGAAAAAGACACTTTTTCAAGTGTCGAAAGAGTTGACATCTCTTTACAACTAAAAAAGGCTTTAGAATCACTGTCTGCAATCGAGCAGGCAGTCATTTTTTGCTATTTCAAGAGGAATTAACGCAACAAGAAGCAGCAGAAATATTGGAAGTGTACGCAAAAACAATTAGTAAAATAAAGATTAGGGCAATTAAAAAGTTAAAAAAGCATTTAGAGGAGGATTTATAAAATGAGAAATAAAAGTTTATATGAATTAGGAAAGCTAGCACAAAGAGGAGATAATATAGCTATATTAGAAATTATTGATAGAAAAAAGAAAATGCTGAAAAGATACAGTTTTGGCGATGAAGATAGGTATCAGTTTATTATTTTAAAACTAATCGAAGGAATAAAAAAATATAAATTTTAAAAATTTTTTTAAAAATAGGGGAGAATTTTGACGAGTAAAGCAATGTATATATAGTGAAGGGCAAATTTAAAGGACACACTATATAAAAGCAGATGAGAGAAATATGCTCTTGTTTGCTTTTGCTAATTTAATAAGGAAAGGGGAAAAAGAGATGGCTTTAAGATTTACGTTAATGGTTATATGTCTTGTTGTATTATTTTTCTGTTTGTATTATTTATTACCAAAACTTATAGAAAAATATAGGAAATATAAAGAGTTAAAGAATAGAAAGAGAAAAGAACAAGCATTTAAGAAGAAAATGGAAGAATTAGAGATTAAATAGTTTCTCTAATAGATTGCTATGCAAAAAGGGTGTTGACAAAAAATTAACCAATTTGGGTGAAAGGTTGAAAAATAATTATAATTTTGACGTTGTCAAACTTCATTTAAAATTTAATCAACGTACACAGAGTACGCATCATAAATTTTAAACTCGTTTTCCTAGTCAAAATTTAATTCTTTTCCAACCAATTTGTGCTTCAAGAAAGGAATGTGATAAAAAATGGAAAATAAAAAAGAGTTAATTATAAAACTGTTTTTTGAGCAACATTTGAAAGTAAACGAAATTGCAGAAATTGTAAACGTAAGCTCTGCATATATTACAAAAATAATAAAACAAGATTCAAGATATTTGGGAGAAAAACAGAGTAGAAAAGATATTTCAAAAGAAAATAGAAAAATTGCTCAAAATAATTTTATGAAGAATAAACGAGAACAAAAGAGAATAGATGATCAATATTCGGTAATGAAGGCACAACATAATCAAGATGTAATGGAACTATCAAAACGAGGTCATATGAATAATCAGATTTTTAGGAAATGGAATAGTAGTGTTTATAATTATAACCCTTCAAAACATAGGTATGAGTTTGATGAACAGTTTGGCAGGGCAGCAAATGTACCTAAATATATAAAAGAAAGGTGAATTTTTATGGAAGAAAAATTATTAAGAATTTTTAAGCTAGCAGACAAATTAAACAAAAAAAACAGTAAAATATATGCAGAAATTTATTATGAGGCAAATGATAGACAAAAGTTACAAATATGTATTAGAAGAAAAAAGGACTATTTATACATAGAAAGATGCGAGATATGTATTACAGAAAATTCCGAAGAAAAGTGGAACAATATTATTACACTTTTTGATACTTTTGTTGGAGGTATTAAGGAAGAATAAGAAAGAATCAATTGCATATGAGACGAATAGCATTAGAAACAATGTTACATTCTACATATGAGGGACAAATAAACTTATAGAACTTTGGTATGGAAATGAGAAAAGTTTTCAAAATGTAACCTATAAGTATTGCGTTGGACATTGCTGAAGCAAAAGTAGAAACAGAAAAGAAATCTGAAGCGGGAGAAAATGAATAATTTATCATAATATGATTTTTCATACATATAAATTGATTAAGATTATTTAGTTTGATATAAGTAAGGTGATAATGTGAAAGAGGAGTTTTTAATAAAGATTTGTTTTGATGGAAAAGGAGAAGAATTAGAAAAGGTTATTTCAAATTTATTATTAAGAAAAATAAACTAAATTATTGTGTGTTGAGCATTTGAATCTATAATAAAATGGTATATATTTTATTATGAATTCAAATTGTTTTTATCAAGCATGGGAAGGAGGATAAATGCTTGAAAAAATAAAGAGAACGATATATAAGGTTGCAATATATATTAGACTTTCAAAAGAAGATATGGATAAAGGATATGACGAGAGTGAAAGTATAACAAATCAAAAGGCATTATTAACAGAATATGTAGAAAAGTTAGGATGGGAATATGAACTTGTAGATATTTACATAGACCCTGGATACACAGGAACAAATTTCAATAGGCCAGATTTTAAGCGAATGATTAGAGATATAGAATTAGGCAAGGTAAATATGGTTGTAACGAAGGATTTATCTCGTCTTGGTCGTGATTACATAGAAACAGGAGAATATATAGAAAATTGGTTTCCAGAAAATAATGTTAGATATGTTTCTGTAACAGATAATATAGATACTTTTGCTACAAACAATGGAAATAATGATATTGCACCTTTTAAATCAATATTAAATGATATGTATTCAAAAGACTTATCTAAGAAAATAAAAACAGCTCTACATACTATGCAAAAGCAAGGAAAGTGGGTAGGAGGAAAAACTCCATTGGGATATATGAAAGATTTAAAAGATAAAAACCATTTAATTGTTTGTGAGGAAGAAGCTGATATTGTTAGAACTATTTTTAATATGGCGTTGGCTGGGAATAATGTAGGTGTAATAAGAGACTATCTAAATAACAATAGTATCCCAACAGCTAACCAAAGTAGGTATAAGAAAGTAACATTTTGGGAAAATAAAACTGTAAAACTTATATTGCAAAACAAGGCATATATCGGAGTTACAATTCAAAACAAAAGAAGTAGGATAAGCTATAAAAATAGAAAACTTCGAGCAAACCCAGAGGAACAATGGCAGATAGTAGAAAATACACACGAGCCAATTATTGATAAAAATGTTTTTGATAGAGTGCAAAAAATGCAAATTGTTCAAAAATATAATAGAAATGAAAAAAAGAATAAATTTCTTTTAGATGGTTTATTAATATGTTATGAATGTAAACACAAAATTGGAATAAGGGTTAGAAAAGATGGCTGTTATGATATGATATGTAATAATTATCGTAGAAATTCAAAATTGAATCTATGTACATCCCATGGATTTAGCTATGAACGATTAGAAAAACAAATAATTGATTATATAAGAAAATTATTTGTTTTGATTGACAATAAAAAAGTTATGTTAAATATAAAAAATAGCAAAACAAAATATGATTACAAAAAAATGCTTAATAAAATAGAAAAAGAAATTGAAATCATAAATAATAATATTGATAAAATGTATATTGATAAACTAAACAACAAACTTAGCGAGGAAATGTATGAAAGACTTTTTAATAAATTAAAAAAAGATGAAAAAGACAAAAAGAAGGAGTATATTGAATTAAAAAAAGAAACAAAGGAGTGTGTAGAGGATAATGACAACGAATTAGAAAAAATTGTAAAGGAATTTTTAAAACTTGAAAAACCTACTCCAGAAATTATGAGAGTGCTAATTAACAGAATAGAAATACACCAGGACAAACAGGTGGATCTATATTTTAATTTTAAGAAGTTAAATAAATTAAATGGATATACTAGTATAGTATAAATTATATTTTTTTGCATATAATATCTATGAACAACAATTCCAACATAACAGGGAATACACAAGTAATGGAAAAACATTTCCAATACTTGTTGACAGTTCGACATTATTGTTGTATATTATATATGAGGTGAAAAATATGATACAAAGGGATGCCTATGTAAAAAAACTTATAGATTTTAAGGATAAAGATTTGATTAAAATTATAACAGGAATTAGAAGATGCGGTAAATCCACTTTATTTGATATATATATTAACTATTTAAAAGAACAAGGAATACAAGATGAGCAAATAATAAAGCTAAATTTAGAAAGTCAAGATTTTAGTTTTGAAAACTATACAGAGTTATATAATTATATAAAAGCAAGATTAATTAATAGCAAAAAGAATTATGTTTTTATAGATGAAGTTCAGCGTGTGGAAGAATTTCAAAAAGCTATAGATAGTTTATATATAAATAAAAATATTGATTTATATATAACAGGTTCAAACGCATATCTTCTATCTGGGGAACTAGCAACTTTAATTTCAGGTAGATATATAGAAATAAAAATGTTACCACTATCTTTTAAAGAATATATGTCCGCATTTGATGAAAATATAGATAAACAAGAAAAATTATTGGATTATTTAAAATACGGTTCATTGCCACTAACAGTCGAACTATTTAAAACAGATCCGGATTTGATAGAAAGTTATATTGATGGTGTATTCTCTACTGTTATATACAAAGATGTAATGCAAAGAAATAATATAAATAATAAAATGTTACTGGAAAGTATTATAAAATATATCTTTAATAATATAGGAAGTCCAATAAGTACTAAAAAAATAAGTGATACTTTAACAAGTATGAATAGAGCTACAAGTAATCATACAGTAGAGAATTATATTTCAGCTTTAATAGATGCGTTTATACTATATAAAGTGGATAGATTTGATGCAAAAGGGAAAAATGTTCTTGCAAGTGGGTATAAATATTATGTAGTTGATATGGGATTTAGAGCACATATGCTTGGAAAAAAAGCTGGACAAGATATGGGGCATATACTGGAAAACATAGTTTATTTAGAATTGTTAAGAAGAGGATATAAAGTATATACGGGTAAAGTAGATGATTTAGAAATAGATTTTGTATCAGAAAATAAAAATGGGTTAGAATATTATCAAGTATCATTAACTACAAGAGAAGAACAAACATTAGAAAGAGAACTAAAGCCATTACAGAGGACAGGAGACTTTTACCCTAAATATTTATTAACAATGGATAGAGATTTAGAAGCAGATTATAATGGAATAAGGAAAGTGAATGTAATGGATTGGCTATTAGATGACAAGTAATTTTTAAATAGAAATATAATTAATAAACCAACTGTCTACTTCAGAATCAACCAGAAGGGATATCAATGGCGGTTCCTATGAAGAGTGGAGGAATGAAAGCGTCAAAAGTTATTTTTTATGTTATTTTATCTGGTGTTACTACAGGGATTGGTGCTTTCTTTGGAGCTATAGTAGGAGGAATATCACAAGAAATTATAGCTTTATGTTTGGCGTTTTCTGCAGGAGCAATGATATATATTGTATCTGGTGAGCTAACTCCAGAATCGAATAAGTTATATAGTGGTAAATTTACTGCGATAGGCAATTTGTTAGGTTTCATAATTGGTGTAGTTGCTATGAATGTTACTGTATAATGTCGGATTATAGATTGCTTTAACTAAAAAAGTACGAATTAGAAAATGGTTCTTGAAACAAGAAAAAAAGTTTGATAAAATAGAAAAGGTTAATATAAGAAAAAATTATCAATAGTATAAGGTTGCAAAGGAAAAAATGAAATATAAGAAATATTATATAATTTTAGTTATAATTTTTTTAATACGGTATAATTACTCGATTAATAGGATTTGGCGATATTCCTATTGGAATAAATGTTGATGAAGCTGGAATAATGCATGATGCATATTGCATAGCAAATTATGGAACAGATAGATATGGTAATAGCAACCCAGTATATATGATAAATTATGGCGGGGGACAAAGTGCTTTATATACATATTTGGCAGCAATTCTAATAAAAGTTTTTGGATATAGCCTTACTGTTATTAGAATTCCAGCATTGGTATTCTCTATTATATATTTAATTTTTGCTTTTTTAATTACAAGGGACTTTAAAAATAAGAAATTAGCTGTTTTGGTAGAACTTATTGCAGTAATAGTGCCATGGCATTTTATGCAATCAAGATGGGGATTAGATTGTAACTTAATGTCTGCAATGGTACTTGTTTCGTTATATGTTCTGTTGAGAGCCAAAACAAAAAAAGCATATGTACTGGCAGGAGTGCTTTTTGGATTATCGTTTTATGCATATGCATTGAGTTACATAACAATTCCAATAATTATTGTATTATTAATAGCATACTTGTTATATATAAAGAAAATTAAGATATTGGACATAGTGTGCTTATTTATTCCAATGGTTATCATAGTACTTCCACTATTTATTAATGTTTTAATAAATATAGGAATAATACCAGAAATAAAGCTTTCTTGGATTTCAATATTGAAACTAGATATATTTAGAATAGATGAAGTAAACTTGAGCCAAATAGGGCATAATTTTGTTCAAATGTTTAAGTGCATGTTTGGCTATGATTATAACGATTTCAATGCATTTCCAGTATTTGGAGCTCTATACTATATTAGTATTCCTCTTACAATATTGGGTTTTGTAGTTTCTATAAAGAGCATAATTCAAAGTTGGAAAAATAAACAATTAAATCTAGATGTTGTAATGCTTATTAATTTTGTTGCTGTATTTATATGTGGAATTGTTGTTGAACCAGCTGTTTATAGAATAAATGCAATTTTTATCTCTTTAATATATTATATTGCCCTTGGTATATGTAGCATGGCTAAAGATAGAAAATATGTTTTATATGGAACAATTGCATTATATATAATTATGTTTATAACATTTTTAACATACTATTTTTGTATTTATGGGAGGAAAAATACAAATTTGTCATTTAATTATTCAACAATATCTGCAGTAGAATATATAGAAAGTAATGACAAGTTTGATGGGAAGACGATAGATATACTGTCAGGTGCTATTCAGCCATATATTTATACACTTATAGCGAACAAGACATCACCTGAGGAATTTGCAGAAAATCGTGTTATGATAAAATCAGTGGTATATGGTTATGGAAAATATGTGTTTTATTATGATGATATAAATGAAAATGTGGTATATGTTATTAGAAATAACGGAAAGATTAAGCAAAATCTACTTGATGCAGGTTTTACTATGGAAAAATTTGATGAAAATATTTGTATAATGTATAAAGAATAATAAAAGAAAGGATAAGTAATAATGGAAGATTTAATAGAAGGTTTAAATGAGAGGCAAAAAGAAGCGGTATTGGCAACAGATGGTCCATGCTTGGTAATAGCTGGTGCAGGAAGTGGAAAAACGAAAGTGCTTACACATAAGATAGCATATTTAATGAAAGAGAAAGCTGTTAAACCATGGAACATACTAGCAATAACTTTTACTAATAAGGCAGCTAATGAAATGAAAGAAAGAGTGGAAAAACTTGTTGGTGATGCTGCAAAAGATATGTGGATAGGTACATTCCACTCTATTTGTGTAAGAATTTTAAGGAAATATATAGATAGAATAGGGTTTGATCATTCATTTTTGATTTTTGATACTTCTGACCAAAGGACACTTATTAAAGAGTGTATGAAGGTGTTAAATGTTGATGATAAAATGTTTACAGATAGGAGTGTTTTGTCAGAAATTAGTAATGGAAAAAACGAAATGTTAGAACCAAAAGCATATCAGACTAAGTATGCGGGAGACTACAGAAGAGAGGTGATTGGTAGGGTTTATGAATTATACCAAAAGAGACTCAAAGAGAATAATGCAATTGATTTTGATGATATTATAAATTTTACAATTAAAATTTTGTCTGAAAATGAAGATGCCCTAGAATATTATACTAATAAATTTAGATATATCTTAGTTGATGAATATCAGGATACAAATAGGGCGCAATTTACATTAGTTACAATTTTGGCTTCAAAACATGGAAATATTACTGTGGTAGGAGATAATGACCAAGGAATTTATAGTTTTAGAGGAGCGGATATTACAAATATACTTAATTTTGAAAAGGATTTTCCAGGTACTCAAATAATAAAATTGGAGCAAAACTATAGGTGTACGGGAAATATATTGAAGGCTGCAAACTCAGTAATAAAACACAACGAAAATAAGTATGAGAAGAAATTATGGACAGAAAATGAAGAAGGAGCACTTCCTTTAATTCACAAATCAGATGATGAATATGATGAGGGCAGATATATTGTAGAGCAAATCAACCATTTAAGGAGGGAAGAGTATTTTAAATATGCTGATTTTGTAGTTTTGTATAGAATGAATTCTCAATCAAGAGCAATAGAGGAAATTTTGAGAAGGGAAGGAATTGCATATAAAATAGTTGGTGGACTTAAATTCTATGAGAGAAAAGAAATTAAGGATATTATTTCATATTTAAGGCTAATATATAACTTTTCAGATAATATTTCATTGAAAAGAATTATAAATGAGCCTAAAAGAGGAATTGGAAAAACAAGTATAGATAATATACAGGAAATTTCAGAAAAAACAGGACTTTCAATGTTTGATATTATTAAACATGCAGAGGAATATGGTTTAAATAGAGTAAAAGCAAATGCTACAGAATTTGTACAAGTTATTGAAGAATTAAGAGGAAAATTAGATGAGATTAGTATTTCTGAGTTGATAAAGGAAACACTTAATAAAACAGGTTATGTAAAAGCATTGGAGCAAGAGAATACTACTGAAGCAGAAACAAGAATACAAAATTTGGAGGAATTTTTAACTGTTGCGATTGAGTTTGAGGAAGAAGAGGCAGAAAACACATTAGGAGATTTCTTGGAGGGAATTACACTGAGCAGTGATATAGATAGTATTGAGGATACAGAAGATTCTGTTACTTTGATGACCTTACATAGTGCGAAGGGCTTAGAATTCCCAGTTGTATTTTTAGTTGGCATGGAAGAGGGCATTTTCCCAGGTAATAAATCTATAGGAGAACCAAAAGAACTAGAAGAGGAAAGACGATTGTTCTATGTAGGAATAACAAGAGCAAAACAATATTTGTATTTAACATGTTCTAAGAAAAGGACAATATTTGGTTCAACAAGTTACAATGAAGTATCGAGATTTGTGAAAGAAATTCCAGAAGATTTGCTTGATGGTTTCGAGCAATTGGATGCCTTGAGCGGAGACGAGTTTGGAGACAGTGTATATAAATGGGAATATGGTACAAGCTCAAAAGTAAAAAGCTATAAATTAGGTGGAGGAGAATATAGTGGTAACTTTGGCGTTGCAGCAAAAGGACTTAGTTATGGAGGAGCAACTGGAACAATGGCCAGTGGCTCAGGAAGCAGCACAGGTTTCCAATTTAAAACGGCAGAAAGCTTTTTAAACTCACTAAATAATAAAAGAGTAAACGAAGGTACAGACATAACAAAATATAAGGAAGGACAGAGAATATATCATAAGAAGTTTGGTGAAGGTACTATAAATAAAATAGAAGAGGAAGGCGAAGACTACAAATTAGACATATCGTTCGATAAAGCGGGACACAAAAGACTTATGGCGAAATTTGCCAACCTAGAAATTATTTAAAAAACAAAAAGTTCGAGTTAGGAATACTCCTAAATTCGAACTTTTTCAAATTATAATAAATTGCGTATCATATAATTTAAAAAAGGCTACAATTGCCTTTGAGGTTTCCTACTTTTAGATGGGAACTTAGAACAGTGTGAACAAAGGGAAACAAGGCTACTTTGTTTATCGTATAGGAAAAACCGACTTTTTGCCTTATATTTCAGTATTTATAACGATTTTTCTGTATGTAATAAGATTAGGATACCTTGGGCTGTCCTAGCAAAGCGGGGACATGTACTTCGTTAAGTTTTAATAAATTATTAAAAAAATGTATAAAATTTCAAAAAGAGCTCATAATAGAAATAGAAAATAAATGAAAGGAATGATTATAATGCCAAATTTAAGTCAAGTAGAATTACAAAATTTGAGACATTTTATAGGTTCACATGAAACTTCTTATCAGAAGTTAAACACTTATGCATCACAAGCTGTAGACCCACAAATTAAGCAAATGTTTACAAAGGCAGCTCAGGATAGTTTAAATACAAAGCAAAAATTAATGTCATTTTTAAATAATTAGTGGTTAGAAGTTCAATAAAAGTTTAGATATAATTACTTTTATGAAATAGTTTAACTATAAAATTAGAAAGTATAACATTAATTTTATAAAATTAGATTAAAATTTATGAGGAGGTAATTTATGGACGAGAAGACAATGGTAAATGACATATTATCAGGCGTTAAAGCAAGCCTTGGTTCATACCAGACTGCAATATCAGAGACAGAAAATATGCAACTTAGACAAACTTTACAACAAATAAGGAATAATGACGAAAGTTTTCAATATGAGTTATTTAAAACTGCTCAAGCAAAAGGTTATTATAAACCTGCCCAAGCAGCAACTGTTACGGAAATACAAACTGTAAAGACTGAGCTACAATAAAAACATAACGAAAAATGGAGATAATAAGAGCAAATAAAAGAGATTAAAACTAAATATTAGTTAAAAAAGAATTTTAAACAAATTTAAAAATTGTTTAAAATTCTTTTTTGATATAGAATTACAATTATTAGAAATGTGCAAAATTGACGAAAACATAGAAATTGTTAACATTATCAGAAATAATCTGTTATAGACTAAAAGCACATGTTGCCATCTGGAAAGGTACTAAAATTGGATAAAAGAGGAGAGTGTTTGAAATTAATATTCTAAAGAAAATAGCAATAACAACTAGAAAATCTATCAAATTGGTAATCTTAATGTTTTTATCTGCCATAATCCTAATAGGCCTAGTAGTATTATTTTACAATCCTACGTACGAAGTTTCTCTAAATGGTGAAATTATAGGATATACTTCCAATAAAAGCGAACTACAGGCAAAAATAAATACATATACTTTAGAGAATAAAGAAGAAAATATTGCTTTTGTACAAATTGATGCAATGCCTACATATGAATTGTGTTTATTGAAAAAAGATGTTGCAACTAATGATGATGAAATTTATTCTAAAGTAACTGAAAATGGAACACCATATTATAAATACTATGCAATAACAGAGGATAAAAAAGAAAAATTTTATGTGGCTACTTTTCAAGATGCAGAAAAGGTAATTGACAAACTAGAAGATAAAAATAGTGCTAATAAAGATGATATTGGAATTGTAGAAAAATATGGAAAAGAATTAAAAAAATTCACAGGTATTGAAAAATGTGTGTCTAAGTTATATGAAGAGAAAGTTGTAATTTCAAAAACAACATATTCTGCACCTTCAGCCTCTAACTATAGTACAGGACGCTCATCTGCAAAAGTGGATTTAGGAATAAATTTAATCAATCCTACATCAGGCATCATTACGTCAAGATTTGGAAGTAATGATAGTGTAAGAGATCATACCCATAGCGGTTTGGATATAGCAGCACCATATGGCACAGCAATAAAAGCAGCAGCGGGAGGAACAGTAACCTATTCTGGAAGTGCAGGAGATGGATTTGGTAAATATGTCATTATTTCTCATGGTAACGGAGTACAAACTGTTTATGCTCATTGTAGTCAGCTTTTAGTATCTGCTGGACAGAGTGTGGCTCAGGGGGAGGTAATTGCTAAAGTTGGGTCAACAGGAAATTCAACAGGAAATCACTTACATTTTGAAGTAAGGAAAAATGGAATTACATACAATCCACAAAATTATGTTTATTAATTAATTTAGCTCGTTCTTAATATATAGAGAACGAGCTAAACTTTGGTTTTTATTTTATAGGAAAAATTGACTTTTTGCTTTAATTCTTAGTACTTGATTTCTCCTATTCTAAAAATTACTTGCTTTTAATAAAATGTAGAAAGCTTCTCTTAAATGCATTATTTTTTAAAAATACCTTACCAGACTCATTTAACTTTGAAGAGAATAAGTCTGGGTTTATTATGTAAGAACCAAACTCTGTTATGGATGTATAGAATGTTGGTATTTTTTTATAATTTGTATTTAATCCATTTAACACTAAATAATATTTATCATTATATAAATATAAAAGTATTTTCTCTGCTACTCTTGATGCATCAGATAAGTTATTTTTAGTTAAAAATTCAATAAAATAGCAGTAATCATCAAAAGAGTTGAATTTATAGATAACATTTGTTGAAAGATTGGTTCTGTCTACTCTTTTGGCAATAGGTTTCTTTCGAGGAGTAGTATAAAGACACTTTTTGAATGAATCAGTTGATGTTTTGGTAATGGTTAAAACGAAATCATTATCAGTCATTGCCAATGCTTCTATTTTAACTCTGCAATCTTTAGTTTTAAATCCAACCTTTTCTTCTGCTTCTTCAAGTAGAAGAAAGAATAAATCTTGAGACTCTAACGAATTAGACATAAAGTCGTGAAAATTAATGTCTTTTTCCTCTAAATCTTCCATTGACAATGTTATTTTAATTTTATTTTCATTAAGCTTTTCAATTCTCATTAAAAAATCCTCCGATAAAAATACTATTTATATTATTATATTTTTTATGCTTTGAAATGGTAACTATAAATATATCATAAAAATCTTTAAAATGAAAGAGATTTAAACAAATTTATTGTAACATAATATTTAATAAAAATAAATAGAAAAAATTTCCTATAAATCTTGAAAAAAATTAAATTTTACTATCTATTTCTGTAGAACATATTGATAAATAATATATTATATTATATAATCCAATTACAAAATAACGATACAATATAAAAATATAATGGAAAGGAGGTTAATTTTATTATTTTTGAAAATTTAAGGAGGTTTTTATGTTGAAAAAAAATGTTGCAAAAATTAGCTTAATATTACTTTTGATATTAGTAATATTATTTTATTCTGCTAGTTTTGTCCTTGCCAGAGACAATTATGCAATAGGAATTGCCACTGTTGATGACGAAGGTGGATTTCTATGGGATACCAAAAACAGTATATCCCAAGTAATAGGTGCTTATAGTAGAGCTGGATATAGAGTGTACGGAGTTGCAAATCCAGGAAAGCAACATTTGTGGGAACAACTATATGCTGATGTACAATGTTTCCTTTGCCATGGAAATAAAGATTGTGTTGTTACAGCAATTTCTGGAATTGTTGCTGGTTCAGATAGGACCTATGCTGGTAGAGAGTGTATAGGTACAGATTCTGTTCATTGGGATGCAGACACGATATTAGTTATTTATGGTTCATGCAAAGCAATGGGAGATAACGGTGTTGTAGACCAAAATAGTGTTGGGTTTAAGACAGCTGTTAGAGGTGCTCAAGTAGTAGTAGGATGGACGAGTGAAATTGGAGTAAGCAGCGTAGAAAATTGGACTATAAATTTCAATAATAGACTGGCTGATGGATATACACTTCAACAGGCTATGGACTATGCGAATAGTTTTACTTATAGAGACTCTCGAGCAAATGAAAATTCTTTAGGAATTCATCATTCTTGTCCAGATATGAAAATAGGCAAATATAGAAATTTTATTCAAGATGAAGTTAGACCAGAGGATAATTTGCTATTAAAATCAACTCAAAAAAGCAGAAACAATGAGGCAGTTACAGAACTTAATCAGGTATATAATATTATAAGAGAAACATATCCTCAATTCAATGAAAATAATTATGAAATCTCGAGTGGAGATGCAATTCTATTAGATATAAACACAAACCAAGAGATTAATACGAATTATGTAAATCTAAAATTAAAGCTAGGAGAATTCGAAACAAATTCTGGCTTTACAATAAAGTTAAATGATGGTATAGTAGAAGCAATTTATGACAATACAATCGATTTTAATACAGAATCAAATCTTGTAAAAACAAAAATGACTACTAACTATGGAGAATATAACTCTGTAGAACTAAAAAACGATGCTGTTCAAAAAGTACTTTCTGCATATAAAAATAATGTAAGTATAGATTCTTCAAAAGATGTAACTTCTGGATATTTTTATGATATAGAGACAGGAAAAAAATATTTAGAATTTTCTATTAGAAGTACTATGGGTGATACCAATGAAGAATGTGCAGAAGCATATGATACTATACGATATGAAATTTAAAATCTGCTATATGAAGGAGAAAATATATGAGTAAAAAAAGGTCTAAGATAATATTATTATTTTTAGCCATATTGATAGTTATACTTTTAATATCTTTAGTAGTTATATTTACAACAAGAGAAAAAATAGAAATTACTGGTAACATAGCTAATATAAATTTGAATAGTTGTGAAAAAATTACGGTTTCCTACCTTAATTACACTAAAACATTAGACGATGAAATTACAAGAGAATTTTTAAATCAATTAAGTAATTATGACTATCCTGTTATAAAGGGATATGCTTTGGTAGTTTCAGATGAATTCAAAATTGACTTTCAAAATGGTATAATAATTAATTTTGGGCAGTCGGGTACAGATGCAGAAGTATCTTTAAATGGTAATAGTATTATAATTACTAAATTACCAGAGAACATATTAAATACCATAAGAGACATTTTTAACCAGCATAATTATGAAACAAATGAGATAAATGTAAAATTGAAGAAAAATTTAATAGATATTGGATAAAATCTTGCTTTGATATCGAGCTAGATAGTTTAGAACTAAACTGTCTGGCTCGATGTCTATTATTGCATAGAAAAATTCACTTGAAATTTCCAGAGCAACAGGGTTAGGCTATCTTGGGATGTCCAAGCAAAGCAAGGATATGTATTTCGCCGTTATTACAGAGACTGATACTGCGAAAGGCCTTTCTTCCATCTATGTAAAAAAGACGCATCAAAAATAAATAGAAAAAATTTCCTATAAATCTTGAAAAAAATTGCTTTACAGGATATAATAATTAAGTATAAAAATGTAATAAACGCAAAAGAGGAGGATATAATAAATATGGCAACAAGAGAAAAAAATGTATGGATACTTATTTTGTTTATTTTATGTGGAATTGTTGTAGGAGGTTTGCTTGGAGAGCTTGCATCACAAGTTGACTTTTTATGGTGGTTATCATATGGAGAAGAGTTTGGAATATCAGACCCAATCACTTTAGACCTACAAGTTATAACGCTAACTTTTGGCTTGATGTTTAAAATAAACATTGCCAGCATTATTGGCATGATACTTGCTATATTTATTTATAGGAAAATTTAATTTATTTTTTGATATAGGGGGCAAAAGAAAGGAATGATATAATGAAAATGAAGGAGCTTCCTATGTCTGAAAGACCATATGAAAAATTAGAAATGTATGGGGAAGAAAAATTATCAAATTCAGAATTATTGGCTATAATAATAAAAAGTGGAACAAAAGAAGAAACAAGTGTAAGTTTAGCACAGAGAATTTTGTCATTAGAGAAAAATGGAGAAAATAACCTAAAATTTTTGCGAAATATATCTATGAAAGAATTTATGAGTATAAAGGGGATCGGAAAAGTTAAGGCAATACAGCTTAGAGCACTTTGCGAACTTACAAAAAGGATGTCCACTCCTATAAATACTAATCAAATACAAATTAATTCACCAAAAGATGTAGCAGAGTTACTAACAGATGAAATGAAATATGAGAAAAAAGAAAGAGTAAAAGCTATAATTCTTAATTCTAAAAATGTAATAATCAAAATTGCAGATATTTGTGTAGGAGGCACAAATTCAGCAATTTTAAGGCCAAGAGATGTATTACATGAAATAATCAAATTAGGAGAACCAAAGATAATTTTAGTACATAATCATCCAAGTCGGAGATCCAACACCTAGCAAGGCAGATTTTGATTTTACAGAAAGACTGGTACAAGCAGCTGGTATTGTAGGAGTAGAGCTCTTAGACCATATTATTGTTGCAGAAAAAGGGTATAGTAGTATTTTTTATTTGAGAGGTTTAAAAAAATAAAATTTTTTTGGGTGATTTGTATACAAAACTTAGACTAGAACTAGAGAACATAATTTTTTTATACTAAGAAAAAAATATTAAAGTTTTCAAGCATAAAATGAAAGGAATGAAATTTTTATGAAATTATTTGGGTTAGGTTCAAAGGATATAGGAATTGACTTAGGAACTGCTAATATTTTAGTTACATTAAAAGGAAAGGGAATAGTTTTAAATGAACCATCTGTTGTGGCAATAGATAGAAAAAACCAGAAGATAATTGCTACAGGACATGAGGCAAAAGAAATGCTAGGTAGGACACCAGCACAGATAAAGGCAATAAGACCAATGAAAGACGGCGTTATAGCAGACTTTACTGCAACTCAACTATTATTAAAAAATATATTGTATAAAATATCTTCTAGATATAATGCTAATAAACCAAGAGTAGTAGTAGGGGTTCCATCAGGAATTACGGAAGTGGAAGAAAGGGCTGTTGAAGAGGCAATATTGCAAGCAGGAGCTAGAGAAGTGTATTTGATAGAAGAGCCTATGGCAGCAGCTATTGGAGCTAATTTAGATGTTGCTGAGCCTAGTGGCAATATTATTGTAGATATAGGTGGAGGGACTACTGAAGTGGCAGTCATTTCTTTAGGAGGAGTAGTTGTAAGCAATTCAATTAGAGTTGCTGGAGATGACCTTGATGAAGAGATAGTAAACTTTATAAAAAGAGAAATGAATCTTGCAATTGGGGATACCACAGCTGAACAGGTAAAGAAAGAAATTGGATGTGCTATGCCACTTTTAACAGAGCTTAGTATGGAAATTAGTGGTAGAGATTTAACTACAGGATTACCTGAAACAAAAACAATAAATTCTACTCAAGTGGAAGAGGCAATCCGTGATTCTATAGAAAGAATTGTAGAAATAATAAAGCAAACGCTAGAAAGAACGCCACCTGAGTTATCATCGGATATTATGGAAAAAGGAATTGTTCTTTCTGGTGGAGGAGCTTTAATTAAAAATTTGGATAAATTAATTGCTGAAAGGACAGAAATGCCAGTATATGTTTCAGAAGACCCACTTGAATGTGTTGTAAAAGGAACAGGGAAAACTCTGGAAGACCTTGAAAGGCTAAAAACAGTATTAATTAATTCAAGAAGAAGGAAGTAATAAAAAAAGGAATGGTTTGTAAATGTATAAAAATAAAAAGAGGGGAATTGTCGGCATAGTAATAACTGTAATTATATTAATATTATTGGTTGTATTTACCAATAGTAATGCAAATCAGATGTCATATATCGAAAATATATGCAATGTTTTTGTTATGCCAGTACAAAAAGGATTTACTTATTTAAAAAATAAGTTGTCTGGAAATGAGACTTTTTTTGCGGATATGGATACTTTACAGACGGAAAATGAAGAATTGAAAAAGCGAAATAGTGAACTAGAACAATCACTTAGAGAATTGGAGATTATAAAAGCGGAAAATGAAACACTTAAGGAATATGTAAATTTAAAAGATAAATATAAAGACTATAATACTTTACCAGCAGATGTTATAAACAGAGATATTAGCAATTATAGCAGTACAATTATTATAAATGTTGGCGCTAATGATGGTATAAAGGAAAACATGACAGTAATAGCAGATAGTGGATTAGTAGGACACGTTATTTCTGTTACTGATGATACTGCACAAGTTCAAACAATAGTAGATACAGCCTCAGCAGTAACTAGCACTATAAGTACTACAGAAGATACCATAGTAGTACAAGGAACTTTGGATGATAAAACAACATTGAGGGCGACATTTATTCCTACTGATGCAGTGGTTTTAGAAGGGGACAGTATAGAGACTTCAGGGATTGGAGGAATTTACCCAAAGGGAATTCATATAGGTACAATTAGGCAGGTTGTAAATACAAGTAATATAACAGATAGATATGCTATAGTAGATACGGCTGTTAATTTTACGAAGCTGAATACGGTGCTTGTTATAACAAATAGTGCTGGTTGACAAAGAATTATAATTTTATCTGCGTTAAACTTCGTATCAGAAGTCTTCAATGTGCAACAAGCACACATCCGGCTTCTTCACTTGTTTGCCTTGCTAAAATTTAATTCTTTGCTAACCAGAAAGAAACGAAGAATTACAATTTTATCTGTGTTTAATTTTATGAAATTGATTTAAGAAGGAGTGAAAAGTTTGAAGAAAGTTTTAGCAATAGTTTTATTAATGGTTTCATTTTTCGTAATATATTTTTTGCAAGCAAACTTTTTCACTTGGTTTACAATAATGGGAGTGCAGCCAAACTTATTTATAATATTTGTGTTGTTTATAGGACTTTTTGCAGGCAAAAAAATAGGTGTTATTTTAGGAATATTATTTGGATTTTATATTGACCTTATAATAGGAAGGCAAATTGGAATATCAGGAATAATGTTTGGACTTATTGGACTTATTGGAGAGTATTTGGATAAAAATTTTTCAAAAGAGAGTAGATTAACAATTATGCTAATGATTACGGGGAGCACAGCAATATATGAAATAGGGTGCTATGCTTTTAATGTAATTACTTTAAATATGAATATAGAGATATTAAGTTTTGTAAAGATTTTAGTAATTGAAATAATATATAATTTATTAATAACAATTATAATTTATCCTCTAATACAAAGATTGGGACACAGCTTGGAAGGAGTATTTAAAACTAGAAATATACTTACTAGATATTTTTAAAGACAGGTGGTGAAAAATTGGGTAAAATAAAGGAATTGAGTGGTAGAATAAGATATAATATAGTAACAACTATAATATATATATTAGGAATTATTTTGTTAATTCAATTGTTTAATTTACAGATTATACATGGAGCAGAATATAGGGAAACGTCGAATTCTAGGCTAACAAGAGAAACGATAGTAAAAGCAGCAAGAGGTTCTATTAAAGATAGAAGTGGTGTTGATTTGGTATCAACAGATACTGGGTATAGTGTGGAAATTTACAACACTAAGGTCGACGAGGCTGGATTAAATTCAGCAATAGAAAAATTTATCAACATTTTGGAAAAAAATGAAGATGAATTTCTAGATAACCTTCCTATAAAAGTAAACCCATTTGAATTCACCTATAAGAGTGAAGACGAACAAAAAAATTGGAAGAAAAATTATGAAATGGACGAGAATTATACAGCAGAGCAAGCGTTTTATCATTTAAAGGAAGAGTACGAGATTACTACAGATGATGTAGAACTAGCAAGAAAGATTATGGCAGTAAGATATGAGATAAATAGAACTGGTTATAGTACAACTAAATCAGCAATTATAGCGAAAGATATAAGTAGCACATCAGCAGTGCAAATAAAAGAGCAAAATGCAAGTCTTGCAGGAATGAATGTTATAACAGAACCAATTGTTTCATATACATCTGGAAATTTAGCTTCACATGTTTTGGGGTATGTTGGACCAATCGATGAACAAGAATATGAATCCAGAAAAGATACATATAGAAATGATGATATAATAGGAAAGTCAGGAATTCAATATGTATTTGAAAAATATTTAAAAGGTACGGATGGCGTAAAACAGGTTGATATGACAGTAGACGGAGCTATTACCAGTGAGTATATATCAGAAGAAGCTGTATCAGGCTCAGATGTTGTTTTGACAATAGATGCAAATTTACAAAAGGTGGCAGAAGAAGCACTACAAAAAAATATTGAAAATATTGCTTCTGGAAAATATGGAGAAAAACATGACACTAAAGCAGGAGCTGTAGTAGTTATGAATGTTCATACAGGAGAAGTTTTGGCAATGGCAAGTTATCCAGACTACAACCCAGAAAGGTATTCTGAAGAGTATTCAAATGATGATACAGGAAAATATACTAACAGAGCAATTTCTGGAGCATATCCTCCAGGTTCTACATTCAAAATGGCTGTTGCTACAGCGGCACTTGAAGAAGGTGTTATTACTCCAACAAGTAGAGTCAATGATACAGGAGTTTATCCGTATGGACATCATCCAGTTTGTTGGTATTATACAAATTATAGAACTGGTCACGGATATTTAAATGTTACGCAAGCCTTGAAATATTCATGTAATTACTTCTTTTATGAAATGGGTTATAGGTTAGGAATCGATAAGATTACAGATTATGCTAGCAGGTATGGTTTGGGTAAGAGAACGGGAATAGAACTTGAAGGCGAAGCACAAGGAAATGTTGCAAAAGAAGCAAATGCTACAGAACAAGGGCTACAATGGTATTTGTCAGATACCCTTTCAGCAGCTATAGGACAAAGTTATAATAATTTTACACCAATACAAATGGCGAGATATATAAGTATGATTGCTAATGGTGGGCATAATGTAGATGTTAGTATTATTAGCTCAATCATTAATCCAGATGGTTCAGAAGTTCCAAATGAAGAAATTGAAAAGTATGTTAAAGATACAATAGGGGCTGAAAATGAGGTTAAAGAAGATTTAAAAATTTCTGAAGAAAACTTAGATGCAATAAAACGAGGAATGAGAGGAGTCACAAGTGAAGCTGGAGGAACAGCAGCTTCGTATTTCTCAGATTTAGATATGGTCATAGGAGGTAAGACAGGCTCTGCAGAAAGCTCTGTCGAAGGTCAAGCACATTCATGGTTTGCAGGTTTTGCCCCATATAACAACCCAGAAATTGCAGTAGCTGTGGTTGTAGAAAATGGAAACAGTGGAGGATATACAGCTGAAACTGCAAAAAAAATAATAGAAGAATATTTTGGAATGAATTCTGAAAAAGTTGTAGAAGATAAAACAGCTACTTCAAGTGTAGAAAGTGTTAGGTAAAAAAAGATAATAAAAAATACTATAATGAGGGGGCGCTGGTTGTGAATAGTAATGTAAATATTAGTATTAAGAAGAACCAAGTAATTATAAAAATCGATGAAAATACAGAACAAAGAATAATTATAGCAGAATTGAAAAAGAAAATTTTGGAGCTTAAAAATTTATATAAAGATGATAAAACTCCAATTTTGATAACTGGTAAAATTTTAAAGAACAAAGAAATGGAAGAGATACAAAGTTTAATAAAAAGATTTATAGATGTGCAAATAGAGTTTGATAGTCCAAAAGTGCTGGGTTTGCATGGAATAAAGAAAACTTTTTATAAGGAAGTTGCAACTTCAGAAACAAAATTTCATAAAGGTTCATTAAGGTCTGGTCAAAGGATAGAATTTGAAGGAAGTATAGTCATAATTGGAGATGTGAATGCTGGTGCTGAAGTTATAGCAGGAGAAAATATTATTGTACTTGGAACATTAAGAGGGCTTGCACATGCGGGAGCTAAAGGAAACAAAGATGCGGTAATTGAGGCATCGGATATAGAAGCAGTACAAATAAGAATTGCTAATATTGTTAAAGAACTCGAAGCAAATCAGGGAAGTATACATGAAATAAAGACATCAGCATATATAGATGAAAACGATGAGCTTATATTAGAATAATATTTTTATGCAGTTTTATTTCATTGAAAACAAAAAGTTTATACTATGAAAGTAATAGCAAAATTAAAGCGATAAATAAAGACTCATCTTTTACACCTTCATTATACAAAAAGAAAATCAAACAAATAAGTAAAATATCGTCATAATGCAATTTAATACCAAAAATTTCGAACACAATGTTTGTGTCATCATTAAGCATAGAAGAATTATCATTTACAGAGGGCTGCTTATTATCATAAGCCCTCTCTTTATATTTATGTTCTGTTTTATTTCGTAAGTCTTTATTTTCATTTCTTCTAGTTTCTCTATTTCGAAAGCCAGATGTGTTCGGGCTTATATTTACATGGTTATAATTAGAAATATTTCTATTTACAAACCTACTTCTGTTTTGTGAATAACTACTATACATTCTGGGATTAAAATGCGGATAAAATGAATAATCATAGTTCATGTTTTACATCACCACCTAGGGAATTAAATGCTTCAAATGCTTTTCCCATACCAAAAAGTTTAATATATTGTTCGACTTTGTCCTGTCTGCTTTTCTTTAGATAAGGTTTTAAAGATAATAGAAGGTTGGCTCTAGGATCATCTTTGTTAGAATTCATTGCATCCATTACTTGTTTCATTTTTAAAATTGTATTAATATCAATGTCAGAAAAATTAAAATTATTCGAATTAGAATTATCAGTGCTTTCTGGATTTTGGTTACTACCACTGTTAGAGTGTTTGGTGCCAAAATTGTTGCTGTTTTGATTGGAATTAGTCGATGAATTTGTTTTACTATCAGAGGAATTATTCATGTTATTAACAATGTTTTTTAGTTCATCTGGAACATTGCCATTCTGTAGTATTTGACTTACTTGATTGAATAAACTTTGCATATCGTTATTTTCCATAAAAATTCCTCCTAAACATTACTTATTTTTTTTAATCTCATCTATAAGTGTGTTTGCATCTTTATTCTTTAGCATTTGGCTTACCTTATTTAGCCCCTGTTCTAGCTCTTTTTTATCCATTTTGGCAAGCATTGTCATTAGCTGAGCCATATTCATATTGTTATTATCCATATAATCACGTTCCTTTCCTGCAATGCACGCCTGTTTAAAAAAAATTTTTTAATCCTTTTTAACAGTACGTTTCAATATTAGTATATGTTTAAAAAACTATAATATAATATGAAAAAAAATCAAAATTGTTACTTTTGTAAAACAGTAACAAAAATGTAATATAAGTTTAATATTTCTCTTAAAATTAAAAATCCGTAGAAGAGGATGTGTAAAAAAACATAATATATACATAAAAAGTTTATAAAAGCGCTTCAAGTGGTTGAAAAAACAATAAAAATGTCGTATAATATATTTATATGTTATGAAAGATGGAGGTTAATATGAGTAAACTATTTGAAAAAATGATTGCGTTAATTTTAGTTTTAATTTTAACTACAGCGAATTTACTTTGGATTGGAGGGTATACATATGTGTATGCATTAAGCGACGAACAGTTGAGTAAGCAAGATGCTGAAACAAATCACAAAAACGTCGAGTTTAATGCATATTTTAATAACGGTTCGCATAGTCAGATGTTTGAAATAAACAGTGAGGAAGCAATACTATATTTAAAAATAAATGTTATGAATTCAGGATATTTGGAAAATGGTGTTATTGAATTCCAAAATGCGAATTTTAGGCTAAAAGACGGGATAAGTAATGAGAATATACAGAGAGTTGATATAAATAATAACAAAATACTGTTAAACAAAATAAATAATGGTTCAGATATTACTTTAGAACTTCCAATAGAGATATTAAAGAATGAGAATGTTTCAGTAGACCATTTTAGCAAAGAGACTACAACTAAATTTACAGGAACTTATGTAAATGGCGAAGGCGATGATTATATTATAGAAAAAGATGTGACTAATAGAATTTCATGGAATGCTACAGCAGAATCAGAATTGAAAGTTGAAAATACTAAGTTTATACCATATGCAGAAAATGAAAATCTTGGAGTATTAGTACAAACAAAAATCAGATCAAACATAAAAGATAATACTTTACCAATAAAGACTACTAACATAGAAATTACAGTACCATCAATTAATAATACATATCCTACATCTGCTACTGTAATTGCACTTAAAACTGAAGCAACAAATGGAAAAACAGATGGATTGGATTTTGGAAATGCTAATTATACATATAATACAGAAGAAGGAAAGATAAGTATAAATAATTCGAATTTAGCAGACAGTATATCATGGAAAGGTGGTACTGATGAATATTTAGTTACATATTTATTTGAAGGTGAAGAAATATACAATTTTGTTACTGAAAATGGGATAGATAGTCAAATAGGTATTACTTCAAATTTAACTGTTTACAGTGGAGAAGAACTTAATATAAATAATAGTGTAAATATTCCAGTTAGATGTACAGAAAAACTTAATAATATTATAGACTTTGGAATATCAGCACCATCAAGCCTATCAAAAGGACATATTTATACTAATTATGATGCGAAAAATAAAATAGAAACAGAATATACAAATAAATATACAGTAACAATACCAAGTGCAAAATTAGTTAATAATTTACAATTTGTGCAAACTATTGATAAATTTATAACGGCTGAAAAAGAAGAAGGACTTACAACTATAGGCAATAATAATTATGCATATAATAAAAGAATAGAAATTACCCAAGCGATTTTTAATAAGATACTTGGAGAAGATGGAGTAATAACAGTTAAAGATAATAAAAACAATGTTTTAGGAATTATTAATAAAGATACAAAATTAGAAAATGGAGTATATGTTTTAGAACTAAACCAACAAAATAACAATAGATTAATTATTGAAACTACAGCTCCTATAGCTGAGGGACAGCTAGAGTTAAACATAGTTAAAGCATTAAAAGGAAAAATTGATTATTCAAAAGACCAAATGAAAAATTTTAACAAGATGGAAATGGAGCTTGTTGGCAAAGCAAATGAAACAAGTACTAATTATACAGTTCAAACAGTATTAAAAGAGCCTGAGACAAAAGTGGATTTAGAAATAAGCAAGACTGATCTGACCACAGTATTAAAAAATGAAGACGTAGAAATTAGAGCAATTTTAAATACTTCTAGTGAATATAATGCACTATTTAAAAATCCAACTTTAAAAATTACTTTGCCATCTAGCATTAAAGAAGTAACACTAAAAAATACGAATATATTATTAGATAATGGATTGAAAGTAGACAAAGCTACTGTTACTGAAGAGAATGGATGTAAAGTTATAAATGTTAATTTAAAAGGAACTCAAACAGAATATTCAATAAATGCAGAATATAAAGGACCAATTATAGTAATAAATACAGACTTAACATTAGATAATTTGGCACCAAGTAGTGCAGAAGTTATTGAAATGCAATATGTGAATGGAAACAATTATGCTATTAAGACAGAAGGAACTGTAAAAAAAGATGTTAATGTAGTGGCACCAAGTGGAATAGTAACTGCTAATGGAATTAATAATTATAAAGATGGAGAGGCAGAAGTAAAAACTATCTCGGGTGAGTCACAAACAGTAGAGTTAGAGACATATTCAGAAGCAAGAACAGCAACTGTTAATGGTACAATAATAAATAACTATTCTAATAATATTAATAATGTAAAAATTTTAGGAAGAATACCAGCAGAAGGAAATAAGAAAATTGATGAAAATTCTGATATGGGTTCAAACTTAACTACACCAATGTTAAGTGATTTAAATGTGACGGGAATTGATAGTAGTAATTATACAGTATATTATTCAGAAAATATAAATGCTACAAATAATTTAGAAGATAAAGCAAATGGCTGGTCAACAGAAAGAACTACTAATTCATGTTCATATTTAATAGATTTCGCAAATTACGAGATGAAAACTGGAACTAAGGCAGAGTTTTCATATAATATATCGATACCAGCGAACATGACACATAATAATAGTACATATGAAATGTATAAGGTATACTATGATAATGTTACAGATATAGGAACTATAGCAGAAAGCAAAAATTCTGCAGTTGTGGGTATGACTACAGGTCAAGGACCTGAACTAACAGCAGAATTGAGTTCAACAATAGATACAATTAGAGAAGGTCAGATTGTAAGAATGACAGCTAAAGTGGAAAATGTTGGAGAGGTTAATGCAGAAAATGTTAAACTAACAGTTAAAGCTCCAATATATACAAAATTTGTAAAATTCTATGTTGCATCAGAATTTAGAGGAGAAACAGCAAGAGAAAAAACATTAGATGTAGGAAATTTGAAACCAGGAGAAACAAAAGAAGTTTCTTACTATTTAAAAGTGAATGATAATACAATTCTTGATCGAAATTCAGATGAATATAAAAATATGACAGATGAAGAAAAATTACAAATACAAGAACAAGAGGGAAAATATCCAAAAGAAGTGAAAGCAGAAGCATCAATATCTGCAACTGATTTGGATAATCCAATTAAGAGTGAAACTAGCATAAGCATTCAAGAAGGAAATATTTCAGTTGAAATGATAGGAAATGCTCCAGAAGACGAAACATTATCACAGGGTAGACAAATAGAGTATGACATTAATATATATAATATTTCAGGTTCAGATAACTTAAGCAATGTTGTTGCAACAATTGAACTTCCACGAGGTATTAGTTATAATAGTGCAATTATTAGGGACAGTATAATGTCAGATAATGAAACAACAGATGGTGTAAATTATAATCAAAACAATAATACGGTACAAGTAACTATTCCAAATATGGAAATACAAAAAAATATACATTTAATTGTAACTGTAGATGATTCTGACCAAGTAGGTTCTTTTATGACAAAAGTTAAAGCAGAGAGTGGAGAGGAGCATTATTCAAATATTGTAGAGTATAATGCCGAAAAGCCGGAAATCGAAATTTCAGAATTGACATCAAGTCCAAGATATATAAAAGAAGGAGAAAATGTTACATATAAGTTTCAGATAATTAATAAAGGAAGTTCATATATTAGGAATGTTAAAATTACAGATGAGTTACCCGAAGAGCTTAATTTTGTTAGAGCTACATATACTGTAAAAGGACAAGAGGCAGCAACTACGACATTACAAGATGGAAAAGTAGTTATAGATATTATAGAGGTAGAGCCAGAAGAAACTATTGATGTAGAGATTATTGCAAGAGCAGGTTTATTACCAGATACTAATGACAAAGAAATACAAAATCAAGTTAGTGTATCAGCTACAAATCTTGAAGAGACAAAAAGCAATACTGTAACCAACATTATAGAGTATTATGAAGGGGCACATACTGATGATGGAACAAACCCAATTAACCCATCAGGAAGATACAAAATAACTGGTACAGCATGGCTTGACAGCAATCAAAATGGTAAAAGAGAAAATTCAGAAGAATTATTGTCAGGTATTCAAGTGATTTTGATGAATAAGGATAGAAACTCAATAGTTAAAGACCCAGATACAAATAAAGAAATGAGAACAACAACAGGAAGTAATGGTAAGTATGAGTTTTCTAATGTACCACATGGAGATTATATAGTATTGTTTGCATATGATTCATCAAGATATAGTTTGACTAAATATCAGGAAGCAGGAGTAGACAGTGCATTCAATTCAGATGCAATTGATGTAAATATTACTATAGATGGAGAAAGAAAAATTGCAGGTATTACAGACATACTTTCAGTAACAAATGGTAATATAAGAGATATTGATATAGGTCTATATAATGCTGAAAAGTTTGATTTAAGATTAGACAAATATATAAATAAAATTACATTAACAACACCAACAATAGGAACTAATACATATAACTATGATAATGAGGATCTAGCAAAAATTGAAGTTTTGGGTCAAAATTTAGGGAAAAGTGATGTGGCAATAGAGTACAAAATTGTAGTTACAAATGAAGGGGCAGTACCAGGTTATGTTAGAAAAATAGTAGATTATTTGCCAGAAGGAGTAAAATTCAATACTGAACTAAACGAGGATTGGTTCTTATCGGATAATGGAAATATATATAATACAAGCTTGGAAAATACAAAAATAGAACCTGGAGAATCTAAAGAAGTTACTTTAATAGTTAGTCATAATATATCAAAAGTAGAAATACTAAACAATAGTGCAGAAATCTATGAAGCATATAACGAACAAGGTTTAAATGATATAGATTCAACTCCAGGGAACAAGGTAGAAACAGAAGATGATATGTCAAAAGCAGATGTAGTATTATCATTAGTAACTGGTGGTACAACGATAATGATAATAACTTTAGTATTAGGAGTTACAGTATTATTAGCATTTGGCGTATATGAGATTAAAAGAAGAGTGCTTAAAAAGAAATAGGAAGAAAGGAGGAAATAAAATGAGAGCTAAAGTAGCAAAAATTATAGTATTTACTGTAATAATGATTGTTGCCTTATTTGGTACAGTCAATATACTAAAGAATAAGGTTCTTGCCGTCGAAGGTGAAAATTCTAGTAAAAATAATAATCTTGTTGCTAACATAGGAGAAAGAGTAGAAGGGGAACCTAATCCAGATGAATATAATTATGAAAGTTCTTGTGGTTCATTTTGGGAAGCAAGGGAAAGAAATACATTGCCTCTACCATTACCGGCTTATGATGGATACCAAATCTACTGTTCTGAGCATGGTGTGGATGCAGAAGTACTTGACAACTACCCATACTCATATAAGGAAATAGAAGCATCAAATGGTAGAGGAACATCTGGAAGCCCATGTGTTACATTAGAACCACCAGCAGGTACAATTTCTCCAATAGGATATGAAGCAATAAATTCAGCAGATTTACCACCAGTAGCTGCATACATCATCTCAGATAGCCCACAAGGGCAGTGGACAGCAGAAAAGCAACGTGGTCTATGGAATCTTTCTGAATATACAGGTGGATTAATTAGAATATTAGGACATTCCGCAAATGATGGTCCATCTAAATATGATACAGAAGGAATATATTATTATTACTATGACCAAGCTGTTAGAGGAAAAGGACTTCAACCGGAAAATCAAACTATTACAAGTGAGCAATTAGGTTCAAATCCATCAGCAGAAGAACTTGAAAAAGTATTAAGAGTAAATATTAATTCTGAAACAGGAGAATACATTGTAGGACCATTTAAGATGGATTATACTAATGGTAGATATGATAATATTGCATTTTCTGGTGTATCTAATATGGAAGTATTGGGATATAATGCAAAAGGAGAACTGGTTAGAGGAGCAAAAGAAAACGAAGATAGTGGAGAAGAAGCTATAAAAGTTGAAAAAATAATTTTGGCTGATAAAGTAACGGGAGCTTTAGGATCTTCACAAGAACCAGACTACTTTACACCAGATCAAGATAAAGTAGATAGAACAGAACAAATATATCCAGAACCAGAACAAGAATTTTACATAGTATACTCAGATCCAAATGCAGAATTATCACCAAACGATGAAGATAGAGTTGCAAAGATATGCTTAAAAGTAAAATTTCAATACATGCTTGCATATGGTGAATATACCGAATATGAAGGTACAAAATTGACAGTACAACAAAAACATGAGCATCCTAGTTTGGAGACTTGTACAAAAAGCATTTATTTACAAAGTGCTCACCAACAAAATCAAATATGTGTTGATGCGATAAGAGTTCTATATGAGCAAGAACTTATTATATGTGGTGGTGAAGAGCCAATAGACACGACAATGGAGCTTGGAGGACATGTATGGGAAGATGGAGTAGCAACTAAGGAGTCTAAAGCAGATGGAGTAAGCAATACAGATGGAGAAGGAATAGACACACCACTTCCAAATGTAAAAGTAACACTATATGAGACAGAAAATGGAAGTGATGGAGAGATTGCTACACTAATGACAGATCCTAATGAAGCAGGAATAGATGAAGCAGAAGTAATGCATAGAATTAATTCAACCTTTACAGATGAAAATGGCGATTACTTGTTCAGAGGATTAAATCCAATGAAGAAGTACTATGTAACATTTGAGTATAATGGGCAGACATATTTACCTACAGAATACTTAAATACTGGTTCAACTCAATATAATTCAGTACAAGATATGGTAAATGCAGGTTTATATAATACAAATGAATGGGAAGTAACATCAAAAGGAACCGAGGCTGAAACAGCAGGTAGTGTTCAAGGAGTAGATATTGGAAGAAGTGAATTTGACCAAAGATATAAAGAGATTGCATCATATCCAGAAAACTATACTTCAAGTAATTCTTTAGGACAAGTTGGAGAAAAGAATGCGGTTTTTACAAAATTAGAATTGATGGGTTATGAATTAAGTGATAGTGGCACTTATTCGCAAACAGAAACTCAATTAATAGATGGTTTCAAATATGATGAAAGAGGACTAGAGACAGATGAATATGCAGAGGGTGTAATAAGCCAGAAAGTAAAAGAATTTATTAATACAAATAAAAAATTCCCTTCTGATGATGAAATGAAATCAATCTATAGTGAAATTGCAGGTGGAGATCAGGATACTTGGATGAAACTACAATTTATAGAAGATTGCTATATTAATGCTTACTCAGGTTCACCATTAAATGGAGGACAGGTAGACTTATATCCTGTATATGACCAATTTAAGATTAACAAAGAAATAAATGGAACATATGATATGAGTTCAGATATTATAGATGGTGTGGAATATAAACCAATATATCCTGGACAATACTATGTGAATTTAGGTCTATGGAGAAGGCAAGAATTTGATATGGCACTTAGAAAAGATGTCTACAAAGCAGCACTTAAAATAAACAATAAAACAGTTGTATATGATTATAACCAAAGAAATATTGACAAACCAGAAGATTCTGAAAATAGCAATAATCAGGCAGATGGTCAGGACAATGAATCATATTGGGATATAAACGTAAGAATGTCAGATTATAATGCATACTATGGGGCATCATATAATGAAAGTGGCAGTAAAGGATATAACAGAGAGTTATATCAGGAAGACTATAACTATAGTAGTAGCGAATTAGGACATCCAGGTTCAGATTTAGAGGTATATATCACATATAAGATTTCACTTAGAAACCAATCACAAAGTATTGAAGGAAGAATTAAGGAAGTAGTTGACTATTATGATAATGAATTTACTTTTAAACCAAACCTATCTTGGGTAATGTTCCAAAATGAAAATAGCTTTGGAGAACCAGATGATAATGAATATTATTCAATGATGGAACAGGAGCAAAGTGTAATTGATGGAGAAAGCACAGCAGCAACATCATTTATCACGGGGGCTAATGATGCAAAAGCTTCAGAAAAAAGTCGTTATGGAAATGAAGGTTCTCTTGATGCACATAAGAGTGTATATGTAGCAGGACTAGAAAATGAGCAATTGCAAACTGGAGAAATGGCATTTATATATTTAACATTTGAAGCAAACAAAGACGAAAATGGAAAGATAATATTAGATAATGAAAGTAGCCCAAAGGATAATATTGCAGAAATAAATGGTTATGAGACATATTATAGAGATGGAACAGAATTACCAAATGGAGTAACAAAAGGCTCTGGGGACATAGCAGGTTTACTTGATAGGGATTCGAATCCAGGTAATGTAGATGAAGACTTAGAAGGAAAATTACAGGAAGATAAATATGAAAAATACTTTGAAGATGATACTGATAGAGCACCTGCATTAAGAATAATAATCGATGAGGATGGAATAAGAAAAGCAAATGGTACTGTTTGGGAAGACGATAGAACTGAAAATCAAGAAGGAGCTAGAATAGGAAATGGTATTAGAGACAATGATGAAATTGGAATAGAGGGAGTTACAGTCCAATTAGTAGAGAAATGTATCAATGGTGCAGAATATATTTGGCAACAAACAACAACAAATGAAAATGGTGTTTACAGTTTCGAAAACTATATTCCAGCAGATTATGTAATAAGATTCTATTATGGAGATACTGCGGCAACAGCACTTGTAGATGGTAAGGGAGGTTCTAATGTAACATCTTACAATGGCCAAGACTTTAAGTCTACGACATATCAAGTGGGTATAGACCAAAATGGTGCAACAGATGACCAAGGTAGATACCAAGGATATGTAAATACGGAAACACAAAATGTAAGTGGAAAATATAACCCAAATAAGAATTCACCTACAGACGATACGTATGGATATGACATATATAAAGCAGATGCAAGTGGAACAAATTACTCAGATGCAAAAGATATTTGGAGTACAGATAATAGAAGTGACCAAAGTATAATAGGACCTATTCAATCGGCAAGAAAAATTCAGGGAAGACAAGCGGTAAATGATTATAGTACTACAGGAGTAACGAATCATGTGGCAGAAGTTTTAGCTTCACCATATGAAATACCGACGTATGGTAATAATGAATATTCAGAGGACGAGATGACTGCATTACATAATGAGCTTATGAATAAGACATACATGACTTCTGAAACAGGTGTTATAGTAGCTGAATTTGAATACAACAGACAACAAACAGGTAAAGATCAGGCAAAAGATAATGGCAATGGAGTAGCTACTGGAGATAACATCTATAATGGTGAATATACACTTGCAAATATAGATTTAGGCTTAGCAGAAAGACCAAAAGCTCAGTTAGAAATAGATAAAGCTATTACTAATATTAATTTGACACTTGCAAATGGAACTGTACTATTTGATATAAGTGAAGCAGCAAACAATGCATTATGGCAAAAGCACGAATCATACAACTTAGGTAGCATACAAAAAGATGGAATGTATGAGAACTATTATGGGGATAATCATAGATATGCATTAAAAACTGAAAGAAATGGAATTAATGATATTATAACTAGGACAGATAAAGGATTAGTACAGATTACAATGGATGAGGAATTAATGCATGGTTCAACAATAAGAATCACGTACATGGTAAAAGTTACAAATGTTGGTGAGACAGATTATGTGGATGATGCGTCAAAAGATTTCTATTATAAAGCTATATTAGACGGGGCAGTAGTTTCAACAACTTCAGCTGATGAATTAATAGACTGTGTACACAATAATCTACAGTTTGATGCTTCAAATGATAAAAACAATAGTAGTGGCTGGTCAATAATTGATAAAGCTACAATAGTACCAAATACTACAGAAAATACTCCGGAAAACTTAATGAATATTAAATTAGCAGGACAAGTAAACAGCTTTAACAATATTATTCATTCAACATCATATGGAGCGGCACTAGAACCAGGTGGAGCAGTACAAGGAGAATTGGTATTGACGCAATTAATAACACCAGAAAATACAGACGATGACTTAACATACAATAATATGGTAGAGATAGTAAAAACTTCGAATACGGCGGGAAGAAGAATGGCTTATTCAGTAGTAGGTAACCAAGACCAAACATTAGACAATGCATCAGAAGTTGATGCAAGTGCTGCGGAAAGAGTAGTAATTTTACCACCATTTGGTCAAACACCAATCTACTATGTATTAGGTGGAATAATTGGAATTATACTAATTGCCGGAATAGTATTTATAATAAGAAAGGTACTAAGAAATAAGAACGATAAAGAAGGACCAAGTGGAGGTCCAGAAGGAGGACCAGATATAGGACCAGATATTGACCCAGATAAAGGTTCAGATGAAAATTCAGGTGTAGAGCTTAATAATGAACCAGAGAAGGGAGCAGATGAGAAAACGGATGTGGGTTCCGGAGACAGTTCAGAGAAGGAATTAAATAATAAACCAGATCAAAAACAGGATGGAGAATCATCAGTAGATGGAACGTCCGATGAGAAAAATTAATGGTACTCAAAAGTCTTTAAAAAGTTAAAAAAGGACACCCTAAAATTTTCAAGGAATTGAAAAAAAGGGGTGTCTTTTTTGTTATTGTATAGGAAAAATCGACTTTTTGCCTTATATTTTAGTACTTATAACGATTTTTTCGTATACAACAAGGTTAATTTACCTTAGGCTGTGCATATTCGCGAAGCGAAATGCACATGTGGACGTCGGAAGCTTTGCTTCCGCTAACGTCCAATTTTCTTACATAGAAAAATTTGCCTGACATTTCCAAAGTGACAAGGGTAAGTTTAATTGTGCTGTGAATATTTGAGAAACAAAATGCACATGTGGCGAGACCACTTTTCCTAATCTTGAAGAAAAATGAGCATCCCTAACTATTAAATGGAAGAATGTAATATGATAATAAAATTGTAATATAAACTTAATATTTGTCATTCAAAGTCGAAAAGCCGTAAGAAAAAGTGCCTGAAAATGGTAGGATTGGAAAGGATTGTGTATTGGAAAATGTCTAAAAAAAAGATATAATATAAGTATATAATAAGGTTTAAATTGGAGAGGGAGAATGCCTAGCATGAATAATATTAGCAGTAAAAGCAGAGTTTTTAGTAAAATAATTGCACTCTTGGTAATTTTTTTAATACTACTTTCAGAAGCGGGAATGACTTTAAAATATGGGGTGAGTTATGCAAGTAGTAGAGTGAATAATGGTAAGTATATAGAGTTTGATGCTTGCCTTATTAATAATGCACATGAGGCAATCTATAAAGTAGATTCAGAAGAGGCAAAACTTTATATTAATATTAGCTTGAAAGAGAATGGTTACTTAAAAAATGGAGTGATTTCATTTGAGAATGAGGGGTTTGAGATAGTAAGTGAAAATGTAAAAAATGATAATATTGAGAAGATTGCAAATAATGTTGTAACTCTAAAACAAATTAATAATAAATCTTCTGTAAACTTGGAACTTCCTCTAAAAATTAAAAAATCTGAGTCTATAAATACTGATATATTTACTAATAAGTTTAATACAAAGATTATAGGTACGTTTGTAGATAGTGAAGCACAAGAGAAAGAAATAAATGCTTTAGTAGAAAATAAATTAAACTGGACCGCAGATGCTAAGGCGAATACAGTGCTTAATTTACAAAAATTTGTACCATATAATGATGGCAATAACTATGAGGTACTTTTACAGATAAGAGCTAACACTAAGATTGATAATAATATTCTTCCAGTGAAAAACACAAATTTAAAAATACAATCTCCTGAAATAAATGGGCAAAAAGCGAATAATGTTAGGGTAGCAGCAAATAGAAGTACTGCTACAAATGGAAAAAAGGATGGGTTAGAGTTTAGTGAAAATAATTGGAAGTACGAGAAAGAGACAGGTATAGTAGAGATAAATGTAGAAAATAAAGCTAATAATAATGAGGTGGCTTGGGCTCAGAATACGGATGATGAATATTTAATTTCGTTTATATATTCAGGAAAAGAAATATATGACTATGTAATAGAAAATGGATTTGATGCAAATATAAAGGCAACTACAAATATTTCAGTATATGCAAATAATGAAAGAAATTTGGAAGAAAATGTTGTAGAAGACAAGATAGAAGTTAAAGAAAAAGTTGGCGATATTGCAAATTTTGAAGTTATTTCAGAAGAAGTAGAAATAAATAAAGGGCAGATTTATTCAAATTATGATGCTAAAAATAAAAAAGAGATTGAATACAATTTAAAATATATTGCAGATATCGGATATGCAGAAATATTAAAGGATGTACAATTTGAGCAAAAAGAATATGATGAATTTTTAACTAAAGATGGTCAAAGGGCATTAACTACAATAGGAAAAAATAATTATACAAAGAATAAAACAATTAAAGTAAATGTATCAATGTTTAATAAATTTCTCGGGGAAGATGGATACATTGAAGTATTTGATGAAAAAGACAAGAAAATAGGTACAATTAATAAAGACACTGAAAAAAATAATAATACATATACATTAGATGTATCAAAATTAAATAATAATAAACTAAAAATAAAAACAAGCAAGCCAATTATAGAAGGAAGATTAAGCTTGGATATAACAAAAGCTATTAGTACAGATATTGATTATTCAAAAGAACAGATGGAAATGTTTACTTCATTAAAGAGTTTTTTAAATGGGCAAACAGGATTAACAGAAATGATTTCATTTGATGAAATTACATTAACTGAGCCTACTACTAATGCTGAAATTAAATTTGATTTAGAGGGAAAGGCTATAGATTTATCTACAACAAAAAAGCATGAAAATATAGATATGAGAGTTGTTCTAGATACATCAAGTAATTCGAATGCACTATTCAAAAATCCAAATTTTGAAATTAAATTTCCAAAAGTAATTAAAAACATAACCGTTAATGATATTAAATTGGTTAATGACAATAATTTGAAAGTAAAAAAACAAACTGTAGAAAAATCTAAAGATGGAGCAATGATACTAAAAATAGAGTTAGAAGGTACACAAACTGACTATAATATAGGTGATGCCTTAAAAGGTACTAATATAATAATTGGTTTTGGTTTGGAATTAGATAAGTTAGCAACTAATTCTACACAACAAGTTGTAATGACATATACAAATGAAAATTCTAAGATATTTACTCAAGCTAATAGCGAGGGCGATGGAATAGCAAGTACAAATATGAATATAGTTGCACCTGCTGGTGTTATTACGGCAAGTGGAATGAGCGGATATTTAGATAATGGAAATGGGGAGGTTTATACACTAAAAAATGAGAAGACAGTTGAAAAATTAAGTATTAATTCTTCTGAAAAAACAGTAAAAATAACAAATGATATAGTAAATAATTATGAAAATAGTTTATCTGAATTTAGAGTTTTAGGAAAATTTCCAGTTAGTGGAAATACTATAACGGACGGTCAGGAAAAATTGCAGAATACTATTGCAACTATACTTGCTTCTGGAATAGAGACAAGTGGTTATGATAAAAATGCATTACAAATATATTATACAGAAAATGACAATCCTACAAATGATTTGAATAATACTACGAACGATTGGACAACTAATCCTATTAATATGGATGCAATTAAGTCGTATATGATTGTAGTAAATGGAGAGTTTAAACCTGGTACTCACTTGAATTTTACATACAATATTAAAGTGCCTGCAAATCTTGAGTTCAGTCAATCAGCTTACACTAGATATACAACTTATTATAATAATTTATCTGAACTAGGAAGTGTGGCAGAGACAAAAGAGGGGGCTATAATTGGAGCAACTACAGGTGCTGGTCCAAGCTTAAGTGTTAAACTTGATGCAAATAGAGAGGCAAATTCTGAATTACAAGCAGGAGGGATAACTAAATTTACTGCTTCAGTAACAAATAATGGTGAGACTGATGCAACGAATGTTGAATTAATAGTTCCTACTCCAGATGGGACAAAAGCCATAGAGTATGACGTGGAATATGATACTTATAAAACTTTATCAGGAGATAAGCAAGTTTATAATTTAGGAGATATTAAAGCAGGTGAGACAGTTACAAAGGTATTTGAGATTCAAATGATGGGTGATTTAGAAATGTTCAATCAGGGATATAGAAAGGAAATAACTCATCAAGTTTCAGTAACTTGTGATGAAGATACAAATTTAGTAGTTTCTAATAGTTATACTCTTTATAAAATAAGAGGAGACTTAGAAATGGAATTAGTACCTACTACTGTTGAAGAAATAGAAATACAGAGGGGTGCAAGAATTATTTTCAAAACATATGTAGATAATATTAGTAATGGTGATATTGAAAATTTGATACTAACATCAACTATGCCAGAAGGAGTAAAAATTATAGATGGGTATTTTGAAAAAGATAGACATATTACTGATGATGAAGTAAATATTAATGGACGTACTGTAGAGGGAAAATTTCCAAACTTAAAAAAAGATGATAATGTTGTATTTAAGTTTGAGGTTGAGATTGAAGATTACGAGGGAGAATTGAATGTTAAATTAGAAGGAAAAGGTGACAAAATTACATCAAATTATTCGAACACATTAACATATAAAGTAAATGCAATAGATGTATCTTTTGAGCAAATAGGACTATCTCCAGATTATGTACAAGAGGGGAATGAGTTGAAATTTAGATATAGTATAAAAAATAATGGAGATTCGGCCATACCATCACTTTATTTTAAAAATGAAGTACCAACAGGTTTGAGATTCAAAGAAATGACAGAAGGTGTAAAGGGAGAAGAACCTCTTAAATCTTCAAATAGTGGTGCGAAGACTATAAAAACAACTATTGTGCAATTGGAACCAGGAGAGGAATATATTATAGATATTACATTTACAGCGTTAGTTTTACCAGATGAGAATACAAGGAAAGTAGAAAATTATGGTGTGTTAAATGTTGTAAATAGGTATGATATGGAATCAAATAGAGTCACAAAATATATAGAATATAATCCAGAAATGCATGGACAAGACCCAGCAAATGGTAAATATATGATAGCCGGATTAGCTTGGAATGATGCAAATGTTAATGGCCAAAGGGACATAAATGAAGAATTAATTTCTGGAATAGAGGTTATTTTGATAGATAAAGGTACAAATCAGATAATGAAGGATCCAGATACAAATGAAGAGAAAATAACAACAACAGATACAAGTGGAGCATATAAATTTGATAACTTACCAGTAGGTCAATATGCCGTAGCATTTTTGTATGATACAGGAAGATATGAATTAACTGAATATCAGAAAAAAGGCGTAAATCAAACAATGAATTCTGATGCAATAGAAGTGGATTTAACATATGATGGAGAACTTAGAAAAGCGGGAATGACAGATACAATAAAAATAACTAGGGCAAACGTTAGAAATATAGATATAGGTTTATGTAATAAAGAAAGATTTGATTTAAGTCTTACGAAGGAAGTAAGTAAAGTTACATTAACAACTCCAACAATAGGAACGAAAGAATATACATACAATGGTAATGTAGCTAAGGTAGAACTATTAGATAGAAATGTTGGAAAAAGTACAATGGTTGTAGAATACAAGATTATAGTAAAAAATGAAGGAGGAGTGCCTGGATATGCAAAAACAATTGTAGACTATCTGCCAGAAGAATTTACTTTCAATTCAAGCTTAAATAAGCAATGGTATGAAGGAAATGATGGTAACATATATACTTCATGTCTTAAAGATGAAGAAATATTACCAGGAGAAGAAAAAGTAATTAGTTTAGTAGTAAATAAAAAAATAACAGATAGCACAATTGGAATAATAAACAATACAGCAGAAATATATGAGGATTATAACGAGCTAGGACTTAAAGATGTAGATTCAACACCAGGAAATGGAGTATCAAATGAAGATGATATGGGGGCAGCAGATGTTGTTGTATCTCTTGTCACTGGTAAGATTGTTACATATACAGCACTTATATGTGGAATTCTTGGATTATTAACAGTAGGTATTTATTTAATAAAGACTAAGGTATTGGATGTAAGAAAAAAATAAAGGAGGAAAAAGCATGAAGAAGAAAATTATGATCTTATTTAGTATTTTGCTAAGTATATTGCTTATATGGTTAGCAATATACATGGTATTTGTATTGAATAAAGATAAAATAAATGTAGCAACTTCTCTTGCAAGTAAACAATTAAACTCTCGGCGGTTCTGGTTCTGCAACATTGTTAGATACGATACATTTTGGAAAAGATGATTATGGAGATAGATTCTTGTCAATACCTGGTTTTGACGGAAACCCTCAGGTTCATATAGAGACAAAAGGGCATTTGATTTATTGTATAAATAAAAACGGAGGACAATTGATATATGCACCGACTCCAGAAGAAATAGCAGAAGAAGCAGATTCAATTAATAGTGGAGGGGGACCTAGCTGGTCTAATAGATGTGCAAGTTATATGTATGATGGTCCAATATCAATGACATATTGGGAGCCAGAGGGTGAAGAAGAAGAAGTTCTTCCAGATTTAGCTTATCTTATAACATCGTCTGATGATGAGGGTTTAAAACAATATGCAATTTGGAGAAGAGATGGTAATGCTAAAGGAGATGGAATATCAAATAATAGAAAAGGAAATGGAGATGAACAGTTTCGTAATCCTGCACTTTTGAAAAAAGCAGATGCACTTCTAAAGGAGTCAGATGCATATGATACATATGAGAAACAATTAAATGAAAATGCTGAAAAAGATCCAAATAATGTATTAGGTTTAGAAAATACAACTAATCCAGATGAACTTGTAGTATTTAGTGAAGGTGCTGAATATGTCAGAATAGGACCATTTTCAATGGATTATACAGAGGGAAAATCAGATGGAGTTACTTTCGGTGGAATCTATGACATGTGGCTAGAAGGCTATAATGCTAGTGGAGAAAAAATAGCTGAAAAGATAGAAATAGATAGTTTTATTTTGTTAGATGAAGGTGCAACAAGTACAAACATTCAGGGAGAAGAAGTAAAACCAGAATATTTTGAACCAAATACAAGCGATAAAACATATATAGATAAAGAAGAACAAATATATCCTGAGAGTGGTCAAAAGTTTTATGTTAAGTTTAAGAATCCTAATTATGGCAAATCGGGAGATGCAAATACAAGGGTTCAAAAAGTTGGGATAAAAGTGGAATTTCAATATATGATTGCAGATGTTAATATAAAAAGACTATTTGGAAAGCATGATACAATTTATTATGTAGCATGTGATCATACACCAACTTTAACCCGGTTATATTTGTACATTGACTAGAGTAAGAGTAGGAATTGCCCAAAGAGAATCTCAAGATGCAATTGAAGCAATTGGAGATAGATATTTATACAAACAGGTAATAACGCTTGTAGGTGATACAGAAAATAGTAGAATTGGGCTTACGATGAAATTAGGTGGATATACCTGGGAAGATGGAAAACAGGGAAAAGAAACACTAGCAGATGGAGGTATTGCGGGCTCTATATCAAGTGGAATATTTAGTATGGAAAAACCGGATATGGCACTTCCAAATGTGAAAGTTACATTATATGAAGTTGATCCTAGTACGAACAAGTCAAAAAAAGCTGTGCTAATAACAACTATTGGTAATGAAATAATACATGATATAAATCCGACTATAACAGATGAAAATGGATATTATCAATTTAATGGTTTAGATATATCTAAAAAATATTATGTGAAATTTGAATATAATGGACAGATATATTTGCCAACAGATTATTTAGCTACAGGAAACAACATCGAAAGTATGTATAATACAGAGAGTTGGTATAAAACTTCTAAGGCCTTAGAAGAACAATCATTAAGAGATAACTTTGATGCACAATTTCAAGAAATAGGTGCGTATCCAACAAATTACAAATCTTCAAATGCATTAGGTGCAGGGGAAATGAATGTTGCATTTAATATGTTGGAACTTATGGGATATACTTTAAATAAAAGTGGACAATATGTTCAGGATAAAATGCAATTAGTAGACGGTTTTGCATTTGATTCTAGAGGATTACAAACGGAAAATTATGTTGAAGGTACAATTTCAAAAAGGATTAAAGAGTATATCTCCTCAAATAAAAAATATCCTGATGAAGAAGCATTAAAATTATTATATAAAGATATTGCTGGAGGAGATAAAGAAATATTACAAAAATTACAATTTATATGGGATTGCAATATATATGCGTATACAAGCCATGGACAGGGTACTTCTTCAGAATATGATTTATATCCACCTTTTGATAATTTTGTAGTTCATCAGATTAAAGAGACAAAAGGAAATGATCCAAATTTGACTTATAAACAAGTATATGATGGTTGGGTAGCAACTAATAATATTAATATGGTATTAAGAGGAGGAAGCAGTGGAGAATATAAGTCAATTTATGATGGACAATTTTATATAAATTTAGGCTTGTGGAGAAGACAAGAATTTGATATGGCACTTAAGAAAGATATATTTAAAGCAGCATTGAAAATAAATGGCAAAACAATGGTATATGACTATACACAAAGAGAAATGAATGCAAATGATGGAGTAAATAGTCCATCTGGTCAAGATAATAATACGGCTTGGGATATAAATGTAAGGGTTGAAGATGGATATTATGATAATCCGGTAACATATAATAGAGAACTATACGAAGCTGATTATAATTTTGACAGTGAAGCATTAGCACATCCTGGTTCAGACTTAGAGGTATATATAACATATATGATAACTGTTAGAAATCAGTCGCAGAGTATTGAAGGAAAGATAACAGAAGTAGTGGATTATTATGACGAAGATTATACATTAAAACCAAATTTATCTTGGATAGTATTTGGATATGGTGGAGTTGATGATAATGCATATTATGAGATGATGGCTCAAGACCAAGAAATAATTGATGATAGTAGTAATTCATTAATAGGGGCATTGGGTAGCTCAGCAGAAACATCTGACCAAAGTATATATCAATCTACAGGAAGTATATCTGGATGTAAAGCTACATATGTAGCAGGTTTAAAAGATCATAGTCTTCAAAGTGGTGAAAGTGCATGTATTTATTTGACATTTCAGGTAAATAGAGGAGAAGGAGATAAAGGCAATAGATTAAAAATCAAGGAAACAAAAGATAATATAGCAGAAATAAATGGATTTAAAACATTTTATAGAGATGGTACAACACTTCCAAATGAAGTAACAAAAGGGTCTGGAGATATAGCTGGTTTAGTTGACAGAGATTCAAACCCAGGTAATGTAGATGATGATTTGGCAGGAAAGAACCTAGAAGCAGGACAATATGAATATTACTTTGAAGATGATACAGATAGAGCACCAGGTTTGAATTTAATAATTAATAATATACCACGACAAACAAACGGAATTGTTTGGGAGGATGACAGAACAGAAAAGATTGATGGTGCAATTATCGGAAATGGAATTAAAGATGAAAATGAAATAGGAATAGCAGGTGTTACAGTTGAGTTGGTAGAGAAGAGAGAAGATGAAGGAAAACAAAGTGAATATATTTGGCAACAAGTGAAATCTGGTTCAGATGGTTCATACAAGTTTGAAAAATATATACCAGGTGACTATATAATAAGATTTAAATATGGAGATACTGATGAAACAGCACTTATTGATGGAGGCTCAAATCAAACATCTTATAATGGACAAGATTTTAAATCTACATTATACCAAATACAATTAAGCGATGGTCAGACTAGCGGCTTAGCGCAAAATGATAAAACCGATACGGATGGAAGATATAAAGGATATGTAGATACAGCTTTGCAAAATGAAAGGGCAAAATATAGTCCTGAAAAAGGACAAGCAAGAGATGATACTTTTGGCTATGATATAGCAGAAGCAGATAAAGACGAAAATTACTCGGATGCTAAAGATTTATGGACAATTGGTGATGAACAAATAGATGTTTATGTGATAAGTGGAAATAGTACTTCATTTGCATTAAATTCAGATTATAGTTTACAAGGCAGAGAAACTGTTAATGAGTATAGTTCAGGAGAACTTACAAATTATAGAGCAGAAGTTTTGGCATCCCCATATACAAAAAGTAAAGATTTGTATGAAGAATTTAAAGCAAAGACCTGGATGACTGCTGAAACAGGTGTTATGGTCATAGAAGTTGAGTACAATAGGCAACAAACAGGTTTTACAGAAGCAAAAGATGAAAATGTTGCAACTGGAGATAATAAGGTAAATGGTAAATATACATTAGCAAATGTTAATTTCGGTTTAACAGAAAGACCAAAGGCACAGCTTGAAATAGATAAATCTATTGAAAATATTAACCTAACACTTGCTAATCAGACAGTATTATTTGATATCGAAGGAAGAGCTAATAATGCATTATGGCAAGACCATAAGGAGTATGAAGTTGAAAAAGCATTGACTGATGGAGAAGGAATGTACGAAAATTTCTATGGTACTAACCATAGATATGCATATAGAACAATTAATGCAGGTAGAAATGAGAGCATAGACAGTATATTGGATAATAATGATAAAGGATTAGTACAACTTACAATGGATGAAGAGTTAATGCATGGAGCAACTATAAAGATTAAGTATAAAATAAAAATTACAAATGTGGGAGAAGTAGACTATGTAGATAATGGAAATAACAAGAACTTTTACTACAGAGCTGACCGAAACGGATCATCAATTGTAACGACAGAGGCAAACCAGCTTATAGATTATGTACATAATAATCTACAATTCGATGCTTCAGATAATAATAATAAAGATTGGAGCATAATTGAAAAAGAAGCAATAAAAAATGGAAGTGGCGGAGCTAATGCTTGGCTAGTAAGACAAAGTTTATGGAGCACATTTGATGATTTTAATACAATTATCGAATCAAGTAAAACTAATGGTGGAGCTGTAACTAAACTCGAGCCATATAATGGTGATAACACAGATAAAAGTGTAGAAGAAAGAACATTAGTATTATCACAATTGATAACATCAGAAAACACAGATGATGATCTTACTTATGATAATATGGTAGAAATTGTGAAAACCACAAATACAGCATCAAGAAGAATGGTGTATTCAATAGTGGGAAATCAGCATCCAAATGAAAAACCAAATGAACTTGACACAAGTGCAGCAGAAAGGGTTGTAATTTTGCCACCATTTGGTCAAAAACAGATTTACTATATAGTAGGTGGAATAGTTGGAACAATATTAGTTGTAGGAATTGCATTGATAATAAGAAAGGTACTTAAGAAGAAAAATGGCAAAGGTCCAAATGGTGAAATAGACAGATAACTAAAGAAATGGTGAAGAGCTAGTATAGCCATTTGAGGGATAACAAATAGAGATGATCAAAAGTTATCCCTTTTGCCTTTACAAGTTATTATTACATGGATAAAAGCAATTGAAAATAAAATTTAAAAGTATTACAAAAATGTAATGAAAATGTAAATAAATAATAAAAAGTTTGTTATTAGTATTTCCGTAGTAAATGGAGAAAAGGTGCTACAATGTATGGAAATACGGTGATTGACATTATTTTATATTAATGCTAACTTTTTAATATATAAGCCTTAAAAGATAATTTGGCATTATATAGGAGGGAAAAATGAGAAAGAAAGTTTTGTTAACTATTATTTGTTTTTTTATTATTTTTTCTAATTTTGCTTTATCATCAGTGAAAGCTGTATATAATGCTTCAGAAGTACAAAATACTGTACAAGTACATACAAATAATATGAATCAATTAGATGAAGAAATTAGAGCTAGTACAACTGTAAAAGAAAATACTCAAGAAATTAATAATATAAAAGAATTAGAAAGTAGTAAATATATAATAGATGACGAAAATAAAATAATTTATAGGGTAGTACCAGAGACCAGAGTAGATGTGTTTAAAAATAATTTTAGTATTCCAGAATATATTAAAGTATTTGAAAACGGGAACTGTGAAAATGAAGTTCTGGATGGATATATTGGAACTGGTATGGTATTGAGGAATGAAACCAACAATGAAATTTATAAAATAAGTGTAATTGGAGATCTTAATTCTGATGGAAAAATAACACAAATAGAACTTACAAATATTATTAGACATGTTGTAGGTTTAAAGGAGTATAAGTTATCTGGTTATATGCTAAGATCAGCAGATATAAATAATGATAATGCAGTTAATCATATAGATATTACCCTTATAATAAGATATAACGTATACGGAGAATTGGATATAGAAGAAAACCAAGAAATTAAATCTCCAGATATAGAGATTGTTGAAGGAACAGAAGGAAACAACGAATGGTATACAAGTAATATAAAGTTTAGAGTAAAGGCGAATGAGGAAGATGTAGATAAAATTGACAAAACTACATATAAAATATCCGGTTCTAAAATACAAGGAGAAACAGAAATAAAGGAAGACGATATAATAAGCTTAAATGAGGGTACATATTTAATTTCAGCATATGCTTATGACAAAAGCGGTTTCAAATCTCTAGCAACAAGAAAAACTATTAAGATTGATACAACAAAACCAAATGTGGGTCAACTTGATATGTGGCTTAATAAAGTAAATGGAGAGAGATATGTACAAGGTACATGGACAAATCAAAATGTAATTTTACAGCTTGTTAATGGTAGTGATGAATTAAGTGGACATGCTAAAACTACATATTCAGTTAAAGAAAATGAAAATATACCAGAGGGAACAATAGAGAATAAAGTTCTAGAAAATAATGGAACGTATACAGCAATAGTTAAAACAGAAGATATAGCGGGAAATAGTAGTACTAAAGAATATATAATTAAAATAGACAAAAGTGCTACATCAAATCCAGACATTAAAGTAATAAGTGGAGACAAAGCTCAGAATTCTGATTGGTATAATGGAGATAGTGTAGTATTACAAATAACAAATGAGAAACAAATAGATGGAGCTTCTAAAATAGTTAAAACGACATATAAAATAGAAGGAATAAACCAGGTAGAAGAAACAGAAATAGAAGACGGTGGAACGATAACTATAAACGAAAATGGAATATATACAATAACTGCGTATAATATTAATGAGGCTGGGCAAAAATCTGATGGTGTAAGTATTGTTGTAAAAAAAGACAATACTATACCAGATGCACCTGAAATAGATGTTACTGAAGGAACAAAAGCTGAAGATAGTGATTGGTATATAAATGATATATCATTACAAGTTAAAAAGGCGGAGATAGAATCATATTTGTCACCAATAAACAAAATAACATATAAGATAGAGGGAACAAAGCAAGTAGAAGAAACAGAAATAGATGACGGTGGAACGATAACTATAAATGAAAATGGAATATATACAATAACAGTATACAATTATAATGAAGCAGGTAAAAAATCTGAAGGAAAAACTGTAACAATAAAAAAAGATGATACTACATTAAATACACCGATTATTGATATTATAGCAGGTACTAAAAACGAAAATAGTGAATGGTATAAAGATAATGTAACATTACTTGTAAAACAAGCTGAAATAGAAAGTGATTTGGCCCCAATAGTTAAAATGACTTACAAAATAGAAGGTGCTTTACAATTAGAAGAAACAGAAATTGAAAATGGTGGAAGTATAACTATAAATAGAAATGGAATATATATGATAACAGTATATAATTATAATGAGGCAGGTAAGAAATCTGAAAAAACAATAACAATAAAAAGAGATGACACTACACCAAATGCACCTGGTATACAAGTAATAGATGGCAATCAATCTAGTATAAGTGATTGGTATATAAGTGATGTTACATTACAAGTAAAACAAACAGAAGTTGCAGTAGGATTATCTCCAATAAATAAAGTGACTTATACAATAGATGGCGCAACTAATGTACCTGAAACTGAAATTGTAGACGAAGGAACTATTAAGATTACCTCAGAAGGAATATCAACTGTTAAAGTATATAATTATAACGAAGCGGGGACAAAATCTCCAGAAGCAATTATAATTATAAAGAAAGATACAGTAGAGCCAAGCAAATCTAATATTAATGCACAAGATATAAAAGCTACTTCATTTACTTTAGTTAGCGAAGCCTTGGACGATACATCTGGTATTATTAAATATGAATTTTATTTGGATGATAAATTATTAAGTACAGTAGAATCATCAGAGAATAAGGTAGAAGTCGTAGCAGAAAATTTAACATCTGGAGTCCATAAAGCATATGTTATAGTTACAGATGCAGCAGGCAATACTAAAAAATCACAAATAATTGATGTGAAAACTGAAAGACTTACAGAAAGTGAAATTAATTATTTTGAATTTGTTATAACAAAAAATGAGATAACTAATAGTAGTGGAGAAATAGTTGATAGTGGAGCTGTATCAACAATTTCTGATACAAGCTTAACACCTATTGCAAAATATATAATGATTAACTCAACTGAACAAAATATAAAAGGAACATTAGAGGGAAAGTTGAGATTAGTACGTAAGGATGGAACAGTAGTAGAAGAATTCGATTATTTACCAAATGATTTAATAATTAATATGTCATATTATTCAAATGGAAGCGGGACAAACTTTACTCATGAAAAGCAAGCTGTTTTCTTTGGAATAAATTTAAATTCACAAAATGTAGGAGAAGGACAGACTGTTAATACTAATATTACTATTCCAAATTTACAAGAGAATAAATTTATTTTATCAGACAAAAAGCAAACTGGTACTCAAACATATACAAGAGCAACGATTGAATCAATTAGTTTAAATGGAGAAAATATACCATTTAGAATTGTACAAGAATAATGAAAAATTAATAGAAAGGAGAGCAAGAGAAGAAATGAGCAAAAAATTAGGAAGAATATTGAAAGTAATTACTATAATATTAGTGCTATTATTTGTGTTACAAATAATAGTAAATGTTTCAAAAGCAGCCGAAGTTGTAGAGCTTTCTCTTGTTCCTAGTCCATATATAGATATAGTTTTAGCTAAAGGGAGGACAGATGTTAATTTAAGTAATTTTAAAAAGGATATGGAGACTGCTCTAAAAAATAGAGGAATAGATATAGACAAAGTTAATATTACCTCTATTGAAAGTCAAGATGTGAATTTGCAGACAGCTTTTCAATGGAAAGAAGATGTATCATCTAGCGTCGGAAGTATAGAAATTACTAATAATGGTAAAGATGTATATATGAAAGGAAATCCTACTAATCAGGGGAAAAATGCTATATGGATTATTCCAGACGAAAAAGCAGAACAAAAATTTACATTTGATTATGATATAGATTTTGGTGATAACTATAATGCAGCAGGAATGCTTTTGAAAGTAAAAGAATATTCTGACAGACTAGAAGGGTATGCATTAAGTTTTAATAAATCAGACAGAGATTGGGCAGGCACTTCAGGGGGTGCAAGTGGAGCTTTATGGGAAATTACATACACATTGAATGAAAATTATTCAAATATACAAAAAACTCTTGTACGTTCATTAGATATAGATTCATCTGGCACTATGACTGTAGAAGTTACAGATGAAGATATAATTATTTCAGGAGCAGGGCTAAGTGATAAAGTAACATATGAGATTGAAAAAGAATATGGGCTCGGATTTGGTTTTTTCTCAGATCATTATTCACATGGATGTAATGATATAGGGCATTTCGAACTAGAAAATATAAATCTAACAAATACTATAGTAAAAAAGATGGAAGAAGTATTAAGGGAGCCAGAATTCAGAGAAGAATCCATAAAGGCTTTAGTCAATGTTCAAGATAACACAAATAAACAATTAACAAATTCTTCATCATTAGGAGAATTATTAACAAGAACTATAAATGATGAAATTCATTTTATGGGATGGGGAACTGATCAAAATATAAATGAGTTTAAGAACTTTATTGCAGCAAATAATAATAATGGATTATTTACTTATAATACAAATTATACAAATGCAATAAATGATACAGCAGATTATATAAAGAGTTTAATAGATGCATATAAATCTTCACAATATGTTATTTTGAATGAACCAACAGAAATAATGGCAAACCAATCTGGAATTATGACAGGGACTGCAGATTCTGAATATCCATATGGAAAGTGGAAAATTATACATGATTGTGAGTATTATGAAAATAATATTGGTCAATTTGCAGATTCTAACCAATATATGCCTGATATGATAACAGAATTTAATAAAACTGGTAAATACCAAATATTCTTTGCAGATCAAGCGGTTATACCGACCGAAATATATGTACATCGTAGACCCGTAGCAGAAATTGATGTATATAGAAGTGGAGATACTGTAGGGCTAACAAGTTTAGGATATGATTTGGATAATTATTCGAATAATAAGGGAATAGCAGAAGAAGAATGGAAATATAGAAAAGTAGGATCAACAACCTGGACAATGGGGAAATTAACAGATATATCAGATGGGACAGATTATTTAGTTCAACTCAGGGTAAAGGACTTTCAAAATACATGGAGTTACCCTATAAGCAAGTATATTACGAAAAGTAGTGTTCAGCCCATAGCATCATTTAAAATAAAAAATGTTAATACATCTATTTATGAAGACATTGAAATTGTAGATGGCTCATATGATCCATCTGGAGGTACAATTACCAAACGTACTTGGACAGTAACAAAGGATGGAAGGCAAATATATTCTGGTAGTACTCCACTTACTAATTATGAAGGTTATGGAACAGGCGAATATGTAATGGGTCTAACAGTAACAAGTAGTTCTGGTAAAGTATCAGAAAAATTCACAAGACATTTTACTATAATTCCAGATGATGAGGCACCAGAATTTGTGGCAGACCCAGTTAATTGTGATTGGAAAACGTCTCAAACTGTAAATATAGAGTTTTCTGATAGATTAGGAAGTGGCTTTAAAAGTTACAAGTATGCTATAACTGATAGTCAAGAAATACCAACTAGCTGGAGCTCACCTATTAGTAAACAAAATGATTCAATAACAATTAATCAAGAAGGAATAAAATATTTACATATAATTGCTACAGATAATGCAGGTAATACAAGTAAAGATAGAGTGCTGGGTCCATATAATATAGATAGATCTGCTCCTACAGGTAGTATAGACTATAATCCTAAATCTTGGGTTATAGATACAATAGAGTTAGATTGGAAATTTTCAGATAGTAAGAGTGGACTAGCTAAAGTAGTATTACCAGACGGACAAGAAATAACCAATTCTTCAACAGGTAAGTATACAGTAACTGAGAATGGTACATATAATTTTACCGTAACAGATAATTTGGGGAATAGCCAAATTATTTCAAAGGAAATTACAAATATAGATAAAGTTGATCCGATTATAGCACTATCTCAAAAACCTACAGAATGGACTGACTCTAATACCATAATTACTTGGGAATGTACTGATACACAAAGTGGTTTTAGAGAAGTATTATTGCCAGATGGAACTCTTTCTAAGAATTCAAAGGGTGAATATATTGCTAGTAGGGTTGGAACATATACTTTTATAGGTTATGATAATGTGGGAAATGAAAAAACAGTTAGTATACAAGTTCAAAATGTAGATAAAACATCACCAAGCTTAGAATTAAATACAAATTTTACTGATTGGGTTAATGAAGATATAATGATTGATTGGAATTCTTCTGATTTACAAAGTGGTTTTAGAGATATTTTATTACCAGACGGAAGTTTAACAAAATCTAATAAAGGAACTTATGTTGCAAAGCAAAACGGTGTGTATACTTTTGTTTCATATGATAATGTTGGTAATACGACAATGAAAAATATAGAAATAAAAAATATAGATAAAATAGCTCCAGAAATTACATTGGAATTAGGAAAAGGTACAAATGGAGAAACTATAATAAGGTGGAGTATGTCAGATGCAGAAAGTGGAGAAAAAGAAATGCTAATGCCTAATGGAAAGCTCTCTAATAATGTGAGCGGAGAGTATGAGGTAACTGCAGAAGGTAGCTATACATTTGTAGCATATGATATTGCTGGTAATATGGGAATAAAAACAATTCATGTTAAATTATAATTTAAACATTGATTTTTTGAGAAAATATATTATAATTAGTTAAGAAAATTTTGTAATGTAATGAATAGAAAAAATTACAAAGGAAAAGATAATAAAAAAAGGAGGAGTTATGAAAAAAATAAAAAAATTATTTATACTAATAGTCTTAATTTCAATTTTAGGAATGACTAAATTTGTTTATGCAAGTAGTTTTAACTTTACTACAAATACAAGTTTAAATACACTAAAACCTGGTGATACTGTTGAAATTAGTTTAAGCATATCTAATATAGATGTTGGAGAAAGTGGAATTAATACAATAGAAGCCGTATTAGAATATGATGAAAATGTTTTTGAACCAGTTTTGCCAACTGATTTTGCGGGTTTAAATAACTGGTCTATAACATATAATAATGAAGAAGGAGAAAATAAAGGAAAATTTGTAGCAGTTATAGTGCAAGAAGGAGTAACGGAAACTCAAGAAATTGGAAAATTAACATTAAAAGTGAAGTCTAATGTTAATGTAGATTCTACAAATATTACTTTTAGTAATATAAAATCTAATGATGGAGTAGAAGAAATTACTAATCCAGACAAAACTATTTCTCTAAAAATTAATAAACCTATAATTGAAGAGCCAGAAGAACCTAAAACTAATACAATTAACAAAAACACAATGGATGAAGAAGAAAATTTAAGTCCTAATAATATTCCTCAAACAGGGGATAATATTTATATAATAATTGGAATAGTATTAGCTATAATTTTAGTAGGAATAATTGCATATAAATTGAAAAATGAGGACACTCTTTAAAATTAAAAATTCACATACCAGTCTTGAGTTTTATCAAAAACTGGTGTGTGAATTTTACATTTAGGTTAAGCCACCTTGAGATGTCCGAGCAAAGTGGGGACATGTATTTTGTCGTTGCTTCAGAGAATGTTTCTATGAAATGCCTTTTTTCTATATGTGTTAACCCAGAGTCAATTTACAGTTTTACGAATACTTTTGAAGAAAGTTTTTCTCCGCAAAATATTGAAAAAAAATACAAAATGCGATAAAATAATAAACACAAGTTGTAAAATAATAAATAAGAAATAAATAACACATCACATTTTGTAAAAAACTTTTTTATATTATGGATTAAATGTGACAAAAAAATTATTTTTAAAGAACTATAATTAGATAGCATTAAAAGCTATAAATACAAAAGAAAAGCTAGTTTAAGAACTTTAATGCATAAATAAAAAGTTTAGAGGTGGTTAGTATGTTTCAAAATATTACAAGAGATTTTGGTGATAATCCAAATGAGCATGAAGAGAATAATAAAAAAGTATTAGCAAAAGATGTGTTGAAAAGATTATTTGCAAAACAAAATATATTTTTATATATAGTAACTTTCTTAATATCTATGGTAGGATTTAGTGGAAGTAGTCTTGTTTTTACAATGCTACCTTTCGGACTAGCTATAATCGCAGCAGCTCTTGGAAATAATAGACCAGTTGGAGTTATGTATATACTTTCACTGATTGGTACATTTATAAGCTTTGGACTTAGTAATTTTCTAATATACTTTATTACATCACTAATCTTTTTTGTTGCAGTTCTTATAAAAAGACCCAAGTTACAAGAGAATGTTAACGAGAAAAAAAAGGTTGGTGGACACCTTGTTTTAGCTGTGATATTGGTACAAGTTGTTCCTATTTTTTTCAAAACCTTCTATGTGTTTGATTTATTAACAGGTATCATGCTTGGAATTACTACATATATTTTCTACAAAATTTTTGTAAACTCAATTCCTATGATAATAGACTTTGGAAAAAGACGCGCATTTACAATAGAGGAAGTAATTGGTACAAGCCTATTACTTGCTATAACAGTTACTGTTTTCGGAACCTTTACGATATTTGGTTTTTCTGTAAAAAACATATTAAGTATTTTAATTGTTTTGGTGCTTGGTTGGAAGAATGGTATGCTAGTTGGTGCTACAGGAGGAGTCACAATAGGTGTAGTGCTTGGAGTGATTACTGGAACTGAACCAATAATGATTGCTGCATATGCGATTTCAGGTCTTATTGCAGGATTATTAAATAGATTTGGAAGAATAGGCGTTATAGTAGGGTTTGCGCTTGGAAATGTGGTTTTGGCATATGCTGCAAATGGAAATACATCTCAATTAATACTATTTCAAGAGATATTAATAGCTGCATTAGGTCTTCTAGCAATACCAAAAAATGTTGAAATAAATATAGAGGATTTAGTTGGAGTAACAAAACTTTTACCTGAGACAACACCAAAAGATTTGGATGGTAACAAAGATACAATTTATAAACTGAATAGTATTTCAGATACAATTTACGATATTGCAGAGAGTTATGGTGAGGCTGCAGCAACAATCTTAACAGAGAAAGAGCTAAAAGAGCAGGAGCGAAATAATATAGATATTTTCTTAGACGAGTTTAAGAAAAATATAGAAGAACTTGAAGACAATATGTTATTTGAAGAAATGTATTATCCTACGGAAGAACTGATTACAGACATTTTTAATATTTTATTAGAGAATGACATTATTACAGAAAAAGAATTAATAAGAGTTCTTGAAAAGAGCAATAACTATATTGTTGGATTTGATAATACGAAAGGGCAAGCAAGAGAAGATATATATAAGATTGTAAAGGCTTTAAATTACTCATATAGAGTTAGCAAAATGAACTTTATATGGAAAAAGAAATTAGATGAGAGTAAGAAAAATATATCATCACAACTTAAAGGTGTTTCTGAAGCTATATCTCAAATGGCAAATGATATAGATAGGAAAGAGGATCAGTTTATAGAGTTGAAGCAAGAGATAAATAGTCTGTTAGAACAAAAAGAAATTAAGATTAAGAGTATTGAGATAAAACAAATGAATTCTAGCAGATATATTGTGGAAGTCTATACTGATATATGTGGTAATACGGATGGAACAGAATGTGATATAAAGAAAATTTCAAAAATCTTAAGTAAAGTATTGGACCAAAAAATGGTTATACAAAAACAAGAGTGTGGTTTGCGTTTAGATAGAAATATCTGCAAATTTACATATATTTCGGATGACAAATATAATTTACAAATAGGTGTTGCTAAATCAACAAAGGCTGGTTCATCTGTTTCTGGAGATAATAGTCTACAAATAAAGTTAGACGATGGAAAATATTTGTTGGCCTTAAGTGATGGAATGGGGTCAGGTCCAGAAGCTATGAAAAGTAGTAAGATAGCAGTTAAAATGTTAGAGAGATTATTAACAGCAGGTTTTGAAAAAGATGTGTCGTTGAAACTTATAAACTCTACTCTATCTGCAAATTCAGATGAGGATATGTATGCAACACTGGATATAGAAATTTTAGATTTGTTTAATGGCAATATGGAATTTATAAAAAATAGTGCATGTCCTACATATGTAAAAAGAGGGAGAAATGTGCAATTACTTAAATCAATGTCACTTCCAACAGGAATACTAAATGATATAGATTTAGTCGTATATGATTATGACTTGCAAGATGGAGACATTCTTGTGATGTGTACAGATGGAGTAATTGATTCAAACAAGGAGTTCATAAATAAGCAAGTTTGGTTAAGATATTTGTTAGAGGACATGGAAACAAATGATGCTCAACAGATTGCTGATATAATAATAAGAGAAGCAATAGATAATGATTTTGGAAATCAGAAAGATGATATGACGGTTTTAGTTGCGAGAATAAGTAAAAAATAGGGAAAGTGGCAAAGTCACTTTCCTTTTAACTGTAATATTTTGTGGTTATAGGATAATTATTTAATATTCTTTTATAGTCGAAGATCTTGTGCCTCTAATGATTGTATTTATTGAGCCCAAGATTATATAATTTTTTATTTTTATTTCCGGCCCCCAACATCGCACAAACTGTACAAACTTCACATTCGTTCAGTTTAACAGTTTGTAAGCTTGTCGGTCCCCACCTTAAGCACTCCAATAAAAATAAAAAATTATATAATCTTGGGCTTAAATGAAAATAACTATACTTTTAGAGGCACAAGATTTTCGACAGTTTTTAAAATTCAAACCATTAGCCAGTAACATTTTGTGCAAAAATTGTGACAAATTTCTTGTAATTTTGTTATAAAAATGATATAGTATAAAAGAAAAAATAAGCGTTATGGAGGCATTTATGAGTAGAGGAAAAAGATATGAAGGGGAACAAAAACTTAATCTAAAGAAAGTATTTGCCGTAATTATTGCTATTGCAGTAATAATTATGTTTTTCATAGGAATTAGCAAGTTATTTAATACAGAGAGTAGCACGGAAGAAAAAACAGTTTCTTTGGGGTATTATCCAGTTTATACAGATGAAAAATGGGGGGTAATTAATACCAAAGGAGATATAGTAATCGAACCACAATATGATGAGTATATTGTAGTACCTGATAGCTCACAGGCAATATTTCTATGTACTACTGACGTGAATTATGAGGAAGGAACATATAGCACAAAGGCTATTAACGAGAAAAATGAAGAGTTATTTACTGATTATGAGAAAGTTGAGGCAATAGAAAATTATGATAATAGTAATAATTTGTGGTATGCTTCAGGAATATTGAAAGTTTCAAAAGATGGAAAATGGGGAGTGATTGATACAAAAGGAAATGTTATTGTGGATTGCAAATATGATGACATAACAGCACTTAAAGGTGTTGAAAATAGCTTACTTACAGAAGTAGATGGAAAATATGGAATAATAGATTATGTAGGTTCTGTAATTATAGAGAATGAATATGAGTCAATTGAACCATTGGCTAACACATATGAAAATGGATATATTGTTGAGAATGCAGATGGCAAATATGGTGTAATCACTTATACTAAGACTAATGTGGTTGCAGAAGAATATGATGATATAAAAAATGTTTATGGAAATGGTAATTACTATATAGTAAAAGAAGGAGACAATTGGGAGATTATTGATACTGATGCTAAAAAATATTTGGAAGGAGAATATGATGATATTATTGATATAAACGGTGAAAATGCTATAGTTTCCAATGGGAATAAGCTTGGCGTAGTCGCAATTGCAGATGGAAAAAATATTATAGATATTGATTATGATATTATTACACATGCAAGTGGAGATAATTATATTGTATCTCGAGATTCGAAATACGGAATAATAGATTCTAATGGAAATATGCTTCTTGAGCCAAGTTATACTAATATTGTATATAGAGATACAGCGGGTTTTTATGAGGCGTCAACGGAAAATGGTACATCAGATTTGCTAGATTCTGATTTAAATGTGAAATTATCAAATGTGATTATATCAGAATTAAATACTTCAAATGGTTATGTTAAAGTAAGACAGAATGGAGAATACAAATATTATAATTTTAGATTTGAAGAAAAAGCAAATATGGATATATTAAGTGGTAACACAATATTTCTAAGTAGAAATGAAGAAGGTATGTATGGTTTTGTAGACAGAAATGGTAATGTAGTAACTGATTATATATATGAAGATGCAACAGAGCAAAATGCTTTCGGGTATGCTAGTGTAAAAAAAGATGGTTTATGGGGAGCAATTAATTCAAGAGGACAAATTGCAGTTGCACCTGCATATGAACTTGACAACAACATATTGATTGAATTTATAGGTAAATGGCATTTAGGTGAGGATTTGAATTTATATTATTTTACAGATGAATAAAGACTCATAATTATTATTAATTAAGAAAAAGACGTATAATAATTATTGGAGCAGATTAGCTCAAACGGAGGTTATAATGGAACTAATGACAAAGTATCAATACACATATTTTATTTACCCATATCTTATTGAAAAAGATAAGTATAAGAAGTATCTGCAGGGATTGTTGAGAAACAAAAAATGCAATATAAGGTTTTTCGATAAGCAAAAAGACATCCATTTATATACATATTTTCTACCTTGTGTAAGGGAATATATGTTTTGGTCTTTTGAACTTAATAAAAATGGAATAAAGGATTTTAATAGTATGGATACTGCTATGCAATCTACACTTTTAGCTCAGCATGAATGTAATATATTTAACTATGAGTTGCCAGAGGCGTTACAAGGGAAAGTGTTAGATAATAATGGTATATTCTTCGAAATCAATGAAATTAAAATAATATGTTTTAAAACAGGTGTAAGTTTTTTGTTGTTCAAAACTAATCTAGAAAATATGGGAAATTTTGCAGATGTTTTGAATTTTAATTATAAATTTAGAGAAATTAATTCAATTTCATATAACTTAAAAGAGTATGAAAACATAAAAATACAGTCTAGTACATTTAAAAACGTGGAAGATATTTCTGCATTAATAAAAAGGATTGTAGGAAAAGAAGATATATCTAAAAAAGCTAATATTGGAAATGAGAAGTTTTTTGTATATGCATATACATGCTTGGACCAAAAAGATTGGAATGAAAATTTAGAAAACGAAGAATTGGATGGTGCATTCGAAAAGTATCGTGCGGTTCTACCAGCGAATGCTCAAATGATAAACGATAATTATGCAATGAATGAAATGAATAACTGGAGAGACAAGAAGGAGATATACAAAAATCAGTATATAAAATATGGTTTTACAATTTCGAGTACAGTGTTATTAACTTCAAATGTAAGTACTTCAAATTATACAGTTGTGCCACAAAAATTTGAGAGTGAATATCTATATACATATATATTTACATTATATAAAAAAATGTTTCTAAACAAACTGAATCTTGAATTTGAAAAGAAATTTGAGATGGCTGAAAAAGAATTCTTGGATTTCACAGCAAAAGTATGGATACAAGATGTCACAAATGAGGAATTTGGAAGAAGAATGGAGCAAAACTGGGCTGAAAATTTGGAACTTGAAAGAGCATTTAATAAATTGAAAAATGAATATGATGTCACATACAAAAAATATAATGTTGAAGAATTAAGTAAGAATAATAAAGTGACGTTTGTAGTAGTTATAACGATATTAGTTATAAACATTTTAACAATTATTTTTACAAGTTTGGCAAATGGAGGTTAGGACCCGCGGCAAAAATTTCAAAATTTAATTTATAGTTGTGCTTTAGAAGGGAATGCAATTGAACATGAAAATTAGTACAGGAATTGACGTTATAGAAGTAGAACGAATAAAAAAAGCAATAGAAGAATTGGGAGATACTTTCTTAAACAAAATATATACAGAAAAGGAAATACAATATTGCAATCGCTCAGAAAAGGTAAAATACCAACACTTTGCTGCAAGATTTGCTGCGAAGGAAGCCGTATTTAAAGCGGTTTCGGAATATTTAGAAAATAGCTACAATGATTTATGGAAAGACGTGGAAGTTATCAACAAAGAAAGTGGAAAACCATGCATAAATGTGGAAAAGCTAAGGAGAAAGTTGCAAAAGGCTGGGGCTAAATATGAGTTAGTTGACATCGATGTTAGCATTTCGCATCTTGCTTCTTTGGCAATGGCAAGCGTTGTGGTTGTGTTTGAAAGATAATTGTTTTTGGCTAAATATGCAAGGTATATGTATATTTTTGTATCTTACCCCTTGAACAATCTAAAAAAAGTATTATTAACAGGAGGAAAGCAGATGGAGCTGTTTGATTCGCATGCGCACTATAATGATGAGAAGTTTGCGCAAGATAGAGCAGAGGTTCTACACGAGATTTATGAGTCTGGTGTTACAAAATTAATAAATGCAGGATATAGCTTAGTGTCTTCAAAGTTAGCATTAGAAATTGCTAAGAAACATGACTGGATATATACAATCTCAGGTATTTCACCAAATGATATCCCTGATAATGAGAATGAATTAGAAAAGCAAATAAATGAGCTAAAAGAGTTTATAATAAGCGAAAAGGGTAGTAAAAAAATTGTTGCAATTGGAGAAATTGGCTTAGACTATTATTGGAATAAGGAAAATAGTGGTTTGCAGCAGAAAGCATTTAAGAAGCAGATACAATTAGCAAATGAGCAAGGGTTGCCAATTGTAATTCATACAAGGGATGCTGTGATGGATACAATTAGCATACTAAAGGAAAATGAGCTAATGAAAAAAGGTGTATTTCATTGTTGCCCGTTAAATAGAGAGTTAGTAAAAGAAGCATTAAAATTAGGGTTTTACATTTCATTTGCAGGGCCTGTTACATTTAAAAACTCGAAAAATGCAAATGAAATAATAGAAATGGTACCTCTAGAGAAAATTTTAATCGAAACAGATAGTCCATATTTATCGCCAGAACCAAATAGAGGAAAAAGAAATGATTCTAGAAATGTTAAGTTTATTGCACAGAAAATAGCGGAGGTTAAGAAAACCAGTTTGGATGATATAGCAATGACAACTTATAAAAATGCTTGCCAAATTTTTAAACTTACGAAATAAGGACACTTCTTAGTTCGCAAGTTTTTACGATTTAGGGACACTTCTTACTTAATTTAAGTGCTATACAAATCTTTTTCCGTGTTTTAAAAATTACGAATTAAGAAGTGCCCCTAATTAAAAGTTATTTTAAATTTCTAATGGCTTCAATTCTATCATCAATAGATGGATGAGTAGAAAATAAGCTTGTTTTTTTCTTTTTCTTTCCGTCTGTTGCTTTAAATGGACTTACTATATACATGTGTGCGGTTGAATTGTTTGCAGTTTTTAATTCATTTGGGTCAGCATCTAGTTTTTGTAAAGCAGAAATCATACCATCAGGGTTTCTGGTAAGTTCTACTGCGCTGGCATCTGCAAGATATTCTCTACGTCTAGATAATGCAAGTTGCATCAAGCTACCAAATATAGGAGCTAATATTAAACAAATTAAACCTATTACCATAAGAATAGGGTTTCCTTTTGAATCATTATCTCTATCGCCAATACCCCAAAATAGTGCTCTACTAACCCAGTCTGTAAGTATTACTATAAAACCAACCATTACACTAACAACAGCTGAGAGCCTAATATCATAGTTTTTTATATGAGACAATTCGTGGGCTACAACGCCTTCTAATTCATAATAGTCCATTTTTTCTAATAAGCCTGTAGTCACACAAATAACTGAATTTTGTGGGTTTCTGCCTGTGGCAAACGCATTGGGTTGTGGGTCATCAACAACATAAAGTCTTGGTCTATGTTCTAATCCTGATGCTACCATGAGGCCGTCTAAAATATTATTCAGTTTATCATACTCCTCTGGTGTGGCTTCATGAGCTTTATTAATTGATAATACAATTCTATCACTATAGTAATATAATGCCCATGATGTAGCAATCGAGAAAACTACTGCTATTAAAATAGAAATAGTGCCCAAATCAAAAGCCATACATACGTAATAAACTATTAATGTAATTACTACTAAGAATATGCATACTATTAAACCAGTTTTAATTTTGTTATTTCGTATATCATTATACATTTTAAAATCAATCCTTTTACATTTATTATAATCAAAAATATTTCATTTATTCCAATTCAGAATCAGATATAATTAATTTTAAGAAAATTGCCACATAGAGTGTTTTTTATTGACTCACATTGTGGCGTTTTTTAATAATAATCTTATTTTCCAAAATCTACTTTGACATTTTTTCTTGTTTCTTCATCATTTACTTCAAATAATTCTTCTGGTTTAAACTTAAACATAGAAGCAATTAAATTTGAAGGGAATACTTCTAATTTAGTGTTATATCTAGTTACAGAGTCATTATAGAATTGTCTTGAATAAGATATTTTGTTTTCTGTGTTTGTTAATTCTGTTTGAAGTTCTAAGAAGTTTTGGTTGGCTTTTAAGTCAGGATAATTTTCTGCAACAGCCATAATTGTTTTCAAAGCATCTGATAATTGACTATCTAATTGAGATTTCTGTTCAACAGTTGTAGCATCTGCCCATGAAGAACGTAAATCAGCTACTTTGGTTAACACTTCAGCTTCGTGTGCCATATATCCTTTTACAGTCTCAATCAAATTTGGTATTAAATCAAATCTTCTTTGCAATTGTACATCAATTTGAGCCCAAGCATTTTTAACTCTAAGACGCATTGTTACAAGTGTATTATACATAACTATAAGTGCAATCACTATAACAACTACTATAATAAGTACAATCCAGCCCATAAACACTTCCTCCTTTATAAATTTATATTACAATAATAACATATTAATGTTTAAAATACAATATTTATGTGAAATATATGTGCTCTTTTAGTTACTAGATTATGGAAGTTATAAAATATTAGGTAAAAATAAAAAAATATGCTTATTATATAGAATTTTTTTTGTACAAGTTGCATATAATATAAATATAGCAGAAAATGGATGTTCACGAGGATAAAAGTGAAAAGCAATTATGTGAATACCGTGTAATTGGCTTTATGTCTGAGTTAGCCAAAATTTGACAGAACAGATAATATGTGGTATAATTACTTTGTTGCTTTTAAAGGAGGGAACAAATATCAAATGAAAAATGATGATAAAGCGTCTATATCGCTGAAGAAGATAGTATGTATTAGCATTATACTAATTTTTTTACTAAGTGCTTGCGTAATGGCAGGTAATGTTCAAGTTAGAAATGTTAAAATAGTATTATCTAGTGGATACGAAATGGACATTTTAACAACTAAAACAAGTATCAAAGACATTTTAGATGAAAATCACATCGTATTATTAGAAGATGAAAAAGTAACGCCAAGTCTAAGTGAAGAAATATCAGATAACAATACTATTATTATATCTAATGAAAATGAAAATATTGAGGTATCTGAAGTTATTGAAAAGTCAACAGATGTGACTACTGAAGATGTTTTAAATAATTATTCTAAAATAGTAGAAAAAATAGTTGTTGAAAAAGAAACAATACCATATGAAACTGTAACTAAAGATGTTACAACAGGTAGTGGAAAAAAGCAAGATAAAGTTGTTCAAAAGGGTGTAAATGGAGTTAGAGAAGTAACATATAAAGTTAAATATCAAAATGGTGAAAAAATTGAGAAAACTAAGATTTCTTCAAAAGTAATTAAAAAACCAGTTGATAAGATAATAGAAGTTAGAACGAAACAAGTTATTACAACAAGAAGCAACGTTTCTAGAACAACATATAGTGGTGGAAAATGGTCATATTCATCTAGTGAATTAGATTTACTTTGTGCTATTACTGCACAAGAGTGTAGTTCAAGTTATAGTGGAGCATTAGCTGTTATAACAACAGCATGTAACAGAACCCAAAGTAGTAGTTGGAGAAGATATGGTTCAGATCCATTAAGTCAATATAAGGCACCTAGTCAATTCTGTTATTCAATTGACAATCATTGGTGTAAAAGGTTAAACGGAAATTACCCATCTTATGTAAAGCAAGCGGTTCTGGATGCTTTAAATGGAAAAAGAAATCATAATTATTTATCATTTAGAGCAGCAGGTAATCACTCTGGTGAAATAATAGGTGGTAATGTATATTTTAATTCATTATAAGAAAAGTGGTTTTGCCACATGTGCGTTTGTTTTGCAAATATGCACGGCTCAAGATAACTTAACCTTGTTGTACAGAAAAATGAAATTTAAAAATAAAAGAGATAAAAGGAAGGAGATGGGCTAGTTCCATCTCTTTTTCATTAAGAAAGGCAGGTATATATAAATGAAATTGGTATCATGGAATGTAAATGGTTTAAGAGCGGTAGTAGGAAAAGGATTTGAACAATTTTTTAAAGAAGTAGATGCAGATGTTTTTTGTTTACAAGAGACAAAAATGCAGGAAACGCAATTAGATGATAATATAAAAGATATTTTTAGGGAGTATAACTGTTATTGGAATAGTGCGGAGAAAAAAGGATATTCAGGAACAGCAGTTTTTTCGAAAGCCAAACCTTTAAATGAAAAATATGGTATTGGAATAGAAGAACATGATAAAGAAGGTAGAGTAATTACTTTAGAATTTGAAAAATTTTATATAGTTAATTGCTATACGCCTAATTCTAAGAGAGAATTGGAAAGGCTAGAATATAGGATGGTTTGGGAAGATGAGTTTAGAAAATACCTTCTTAAATTAAATGAGATAAAACCTATTATTATTTGTGGAGACTTGAATGTTGCTCATAAAGAAATAGATTTGAAAAACCCAAAAACAAATAGAAGAAATGCTGGATTTACAGATGAGGAGAGAGGAAAAATGACTGAATTATTAGATGCTGGTTTTACAGATACCTTCAGATATTTGTATCCTGATAAAGAAGGCATTTATACTTGGTGGTCATACATGTTTAGGGCAAGAGAAAAAAATTCGGGTTGGAGAATAGATTATTTTATTGTTTCCAATTCAATTAAAGAAAATATAAAACAGAGTTACATATACTCAGACGTGATGGGTAGTGACCATTGCCCAGTGGGGCTGGAAATTGACATGGGATAAAACATGTAAAATGTTAGAAGTACTAAATGTTATAACATTGGTAGAAATACATACTTACAACTTGTGTATAGTATGTATTTCTATTTTTGTTTCTCTAGAAATTTCTATAGAAACAAGTGTAAGTTGAACTTTGATTTATAAATATTTGCGAAATGAAGTATACACTCAGAGGAGTCTCTTTCATATTAAAGCTACTTAATATAAAAGGTAATAAGAGTGTTAAACGCTTTTTCTAAAACCACCTTAATAAAGAATTAATAAATTTCTTCTTTTTTCTTAATAATGCTATGCTATACTAAATATGTAAGATGTGCTATAATAATGCCTGTATCTTAAATTAGAAAGGGTTGTAATTTTATGTATAATATATTAGTTTGCGATGATGATAAGGAGATAGTAAAAGCTATAGAAATTTATTTAAGTAAAGAAGGGTATAATATTTTAAAAGCGTATAATGGGATGGAAGCTTTAGATGTTTTGAAGAAAAATGATAATATTCATCTAATTATTTTAGATATAATGATGCCTAAATTAGATGGAATTGAAACTGCAAATATAATAAGAAAAGATAAATCCATTCCAATAATCATGCTATCTGCTAAATCGGAAGATTATGATAAGATTTCTGGACTAGATAATGGTGCAGATGATTACGTGACAAAACCATTTAACCCATTAGAATTAATCGCAAGAGTAAATTCACAAATAAGAAGATATACTAGGTTAGGGTCAATGATCGAAAAGCAAGAAGATAGCAATATATATAAATCTGGAGATTTGGTTATAAATGATAGGGAAAAAATTGTAGAGGTAGATGGAAAAGAAGTTAAATTGACTCCGACTGAGTACAACATTTTAAAATTTCTTATTAAAAATAAAGGAATAGTCTACTCTATAGAACAAATTTATGAAAATGTATGGGAAGAAGAAAGTTATGGGGCAGAGAATATTATAGCAGTACATATAAGGCACATAAGAGAAAAAATAGAGATAAATCCACGTGAACCTAAATATTTAAAAGTTATTTGGGGAATAGGATACAAAATAGAAAAATTAGATTAGTTTTGGAAGGAGGAAAATTAATGGATTCAGAGCAAAAAGGCAAAGTATGTTGGCCAAGAGTAGCAAAAAATATTGTATATATAGTTGCTCCTATAATTATAGCTGTCCTAATTTTTATGATTGTATGTATGTCATATCCAATGGAAAGAGAAGCTATAAATAACAGGGAAAGTTTTTATAATACAGAAACTTTTGCAGAGGATTATGCATATGAAGTGCTCTCTGGGTTGACAGTAGTTACATCTTGGCAAAAAGATAGGGATGATACACAACCGTATAGTTATTATCTTAGAACAGAGCAAAATATAGAGGGCAATGAAGATGTAAATACAATTTACTATTTTACCAATATGTATAGCACTAATGTACAATGGCTTATTATAGACAATAGCACAAAAGAAGCATTTACTAATGTGGGCTATTCTATTAGTAATTCGATACTAGAGAATGTTTTGTCACAGATTACTCAAAAAGGGATCTACTGGAATTATGAAAATCAAAATGTAGATACATCAATATCTAGTTTGAATAATGTTAATTATTTGGATAGTAGGCTTCAAGAAGAAACTGGAAATGCAAGTAATTATACAATATATACATCATTACTTGATACACTAGAATATACTGACCAAATTTATCAAGACCAACTATTCTATAATGTACTTTTGGAGATTACACCTAATGCGGTATATGTTATACCAGTTTTAGTATTAATACTTCTTGCATTAATACCAGTTTGTTTGATGGGAATAGGTAGGAAGAAAGGTAGAAAAGGAATAGTATTGAATTGGTTTGACAAAATATTTATAGAGCTTGCAGCTTTTATTGCAATAATGATTGGATGCATAGGAGTAATATTTATTGCAGTAGTTGGAAATACTACTACGACTACAGCTTTTGTAGTAGGGATTACTTCAGCGTTGGTAGGTGCAATTATAATATATCTTGCATGCTTACTATTTTTTGAGACAGTTGTGAAAAGACTAAAAACCCATACTTTTTGGAAAACTACAATAGTATATTGGGTATATGTTAAGTTTAAAAACTTTATGAAAGATGTACAAATAACTAAAAACTTCATACTTTATTTTGCACTTTACTTACTTGCAAACGGTATATTAGTAGGAGTAATGCTAGCAAATCCTTTTGTCGGTTTGGTTCTCCTCATAATTTTAAATATTTACGTGTATGACTATTTATCAAAAAGAATAAAAAGCTATACAAAAATAAAAGATGCAATTAATGACTTGTACAATGGAAAAACTGATATTAATTTAGATGAGATGGAATTCTATGCAGAAGATAAGGAAATTGCAAAACATATTAATGATATAGCAGGTGGATTATCAAATGCAATAAATGAAAGGCTAAAGAGTGAGAGACTTAAAACAGAACTTATAACAAATGTGTCACATGATATAAAAACTCCATTAACATCAATTATAAACTATATAGATTTATTAAAAAAGGAAAATATACAAGGAGAAAAGGCAAATGAATACTTAAATATACTTGATAATAAATCACAAAGACTAAAAAAACTAACAGAAGATTTGGTAGAAGCATCAAAGGCATCGTCAGGCTCAATAAAATTAAATTTAGAAAAACTAAATGTGAATGAGCTAATAAAGCAAGTATCGGGAGAATTTGAAGATAAATTTAAAGCTAATAATTTACAAGAAATTATTACATTGCCAGAGAAAGATATATTTATAGAAGCTGATAGTAGATATATGTATAGAATTTTAGAAAATATGTATTCAAATATATCAAAATATGCAATGGAAGGAACAAGAGTGTATGTTGATATAGAAGAAAAAGATAACAAGGTATTAATACAACTAAAAAATGTATCAAGCCAAAAGCTTAATATTAGTGCAGATGAATTAATGCAAAGATTTGTCAGAGGGGAAGCTTCAAGAAATACGGAGGGAAGCGGACTAGGACTTTCTATCGCAAGGAGCTTAACTGAATTACAACAAGGAAAGTTTAATATTTATCTTGATGGAGACTTATTTAAAGTTACAATCGAGTTTGGGCAAATAAAAAAAGGACGTTAAAACAACGTCCTTTTTAAGGTATTGTGCATCATTACAGAATATCAGAATTAAAGATCTATTAGTTAGAAACATATGGCTTTCAGCAATTTTTTCTTAATAAACCATTATATAGTAGTTAATAGATGATGTTTTTTTATAGAAAGCATGTCATAGTGCGGGAGTTGAAGTTTAATATAAAACATTATCTAGTAATCCAATAAGTTTGAAAACATTGACATTTTGCTTAAATTAATGTAAAATAAATCTGTTATTTCTAATCAACTTTATTCGAAGTTGTATAATTCCACAGAAAAAATTAAGAAACATATGAATTATTTAGCGTAGAATGAGCATGAATAGTACTAAATTATAAGATAATTTTTAGTTTATTTCTAAAAAAGGAATGTGAGCAAATATGTATTTAAGGCACGAGATTGGCAAGATAGGAGAAGATTTGGCAACAAAATATTTAGAGAATATTGGGTATAGTATAATAGAGAGAAACTTTATAGCAAAGCAAGGAGAGATAGATATAATTGCGAAAGACAAAGAAGAGCTTGTTTTTATAGAAGTGAAAACTAGGACAAATGCTTTATACGGCCAACCAGTCGATGCTGTAAATAGGATAAAACAAAAACACTTGGTGAAAACAGTAAATTACTATTTATATTTAAGAAATTTGGAAAATAAATTTATAAGACTTGATGTAATTGAGGTGTATTTAAAAGATAATACATATAAAATAAACCACATAAAACAGATAATTTAATCAAAATTATGGTTAGCTTATGATAATACTAATCCAATATATCTATTTTTTTGTAAAATAATTTGTTCGTGGTTGATATGCATAACCATCTATTTCCATTAAAGTGAGCAGGGAACTTATTTCTTGAACAGTCAAGTCCAATTTTTTTGCAATCTCATTTATGTGACAAGGTTCGTCTGATAATATCCTATAGATTGGTAAATACTCTACTGGAAATTCAACTTTTTCACACTCGGGAATTTTATGAAGAATTGGTTCATTGGGAGTTTTCTTTGCTGAATTTAATGTGCTATCAAGAGAAGAAACATTGCTAAGATTTTCAGAATTAACAATTTGAGAAGCCATGGAAATGCTGGCTTTTCTGGTAGGTAAAATAGTTTTAAGGTTTTCAATAATTTGAGATGGTTTTGTAACTAATATTGCTCCATCTTGAATTAGCCTATTGGTGCCAGAGCTAGTAGTCGAGTAAATGCTGTTTGGTATAGCATAAACAGGTTTTTTATCGTTTTTGGCATATCTAGCCGTAATTGTGCTACCACTTCTTGCAAGGGCTTCTACTACAAGTACTGTATCAGATATACCACTAATAATTCTATTTCGGATTGGAAATTGGCTTTTATCTGGCTCTATTTCTGGTGAATGCTCTGAAATAATGCATCCACCTTTTTCAAGAATTTTGTGGAAAAGCCATTCATTTTCTGGAGGATAAATGTGATTAAAACCACCTCCAAGAACTGCAATAGTTTTACCAGGTTCAGAAATTGCTATATTATGTGCAATTCCATCAATTCCTACTGCCAATCCGCTGGCTATGCAAATTCCTTTTTTAGCAAGTTCCATAGAGAATTGGGTTGTGACTCTTATACCATATTCTGTACAATTTCTTGAACCTACAATTGCTATAATATGTTTGGCATTCAGTAAATTAATATTCCCAAGTGCATATATTTTGGTTGGAAAATTCTTGATTTTCAATAATCTTTGAGGATATTTATCATTATTTAGCTCTATTTCAATAATGTTTATGGATAATCACATTCCTTTCTTCCTTAATTTAACAGTGTTCTTGTACAAGAGAAACAAATTCAATTTAAAGAGATTGCTATCTCCAATATTTTCTATCTAAACTCCTGTACTGGATTGCTTCTGCTACATGCTGAGATTCAATAAATTCGGATCCATCTAAGTCAGCAATTGTACGTGCAACTTTTAGAATTCTTCCATACCCTCTTGCGCTCAATCCGAGCTTTTCGAAAGCATTTTGAATAATTTCTTTTGATTGAACATTTAATTTGCAATAAATATTGCTAAGAGCAGGAGTTAATTCTGAATTAGAAAATATGCCATGTTCTTTATATCTTTCAAGTTGTATTTTCCTTGCCCTGTCAACTCTTTCTTTAATTTCTTCAGAGTTCTCTACATTATCATTGTTCTCAAGCTTTTGATATTTCACAGGTGTTACTTCTATTTGAATATCAATTCTATCTAAAAGAGGTCCACTTATTTTTCCCATGTACCTTGAAATTGCTTCAGGACTGCATGTGCACTCTTTATCTTGTGAGCCATAAAAACCACATGGGCATGGGTTCATTGAAGCTACAAACATAAAATTGCATGGATATGTTAAACTTGCATTTACTCTACTTATTGTAACTTGTCTATCCTCTAAAGGACCTCTTAAGACTTCCAATGAACTTTTGTTGAATTCAGGTAATTCATCTAAGAATAGAACTCCATAATGAGCCAAACTAATTTCCCCAGGCTTGGGAATTTTGCCTCCACCAATTAAAGAATTGGTTGTAACAGTGTGGTGAGGCGACCTGAAAGGTCTTGCTAAAAGAAGAGGAACATCTTTAGAAAGAAGGCCTGCAATACTGTGAATCTTTGTTATTTCCAAAGCTTCTTCAAAGGTTAAGTCAGGTAAAATAGAGGGAATGCGTCTAGCAAGCATTGTTTTTCCGTGAACCAGGAGAACCTACCATTAATATATTGTGTCCGCCGTGCTGCTGCAACTTCTAACGCTCTTTTTATATTTTCTTGACCTTTCACTTCCGAAAAATCTAATAAATATTTGTGCCTTTCATGAAAAAGAGCCTGTATATCGGATTTTGTTGGTTCTATTTTTATATTTTCATTTAAGTAATCTACAACGTCTTTCAAATTATTCGCACCAATGACTTTTAAACCAGAGACAATTGCGGCTTCTTTAGCATTATCTGAGGGAATAATTACTCTTTTAATACCCAGTTTTTTTGCTTCAATACACATGGGTAAAATACCATTAATTTTATTTAATTTACCATCTAAAGACAACTCACCAATAAAAACTGTATCAGATAAGTTTTGAGGTGTTATATCTTGGAAATCTAACAAAATTCCAATAGCAATTGGTAAATCAAAAAAGGAACCTTCTTTTCTAGTATCAGCAGGAGCTAAATTAATTAAAATTTTTCTACTTTGAAACTCGAAACAAGAGTTTTTAATTGCTGTTCTAACTCTTTCTTTGGCTTCTCTTACTGTGGCATCTGGTAAACCAACTACATCAAAAGCTGGCAAACCAGCAGAAATATCTACCTGAACATCAACAAGAAATCCATCTAGTCCTTGTAATGACATGCTTTTTACAATTGATAACATTTGAAACCTCCATTTTGTTATATGATTTTGGAAAAATGGTTTTAGATAAAAAACCGTAAGAATCAATATGACCACATATTATCATTGTTTATACTTTCTGTCAACTGTTTTTTAAATTTTTATAAAAAATTATAAATTGCAATAATAAATTTCCGGTTTATTATGAACATAATTTTTCC
>JAHZIB010000030.1 GCA_019419955.1 Clostridiales bacterium
AAAATGAACCCTCCTTATTAAACTTTTTTGTCTAATAATTTGGGTTCACTTCAAATATAGGCTCTTTTACTATTTGCTCTTAATTAAGTTATTAAGATTATCAATTTGATTTTGGAGATGTTCTTCTTCGTGAAAATATCCAAGATAATGAAGTTTGTTTTTCAATTTTGACAAGTCGCTTGCAATATTGAAAATACTATTTACTATAATCACTATATCAAATTCAAGTGGTTTATCATCGGTATAATCACGAATTAAATTTCTAATAAAGTCAGACTGTGATAGTCTGGCTTTATTAGATTTTTCTTCAAGCATTTTCTTTTCATATTCATTTAAAAACACATTTATTTTTATATTTCTTTTTCTCATAATTAAAATCATCCTTCCTATAATTTAAGGGTATGGGAATTCCCATAATAGAATTTGTGTGGGAGCACAAATTCAGTGCTGGCTAGGACAAATATTTAAAAGTGTCCTCACACATTTTGGGTATAGATAAGTTCTTTTAAGATAATTTCTTCAGCACAATTTTTATAATTATTTGAGAGTCTTATCCACTCAATTTGATTAAGTTCTTTATTTTTTTCAGATAGTTTTTCATCTGATTTTTTGTAACTTTCCATTAAAATATTTAATCTATTTTCAGCTTCAATACTAACCGAAACAAGATAATTGATTAGTTCATTCTTCATTAAAAGTATAGTATAAAAAGTTTTGTCATATTCTTTCATATAGTTAAGTTTTAATCTTCCATATTTGTTAATTTGTTTTTCATTTTGTTCCTTAATAATTAAGTCTGGTAATAAATAGTCACCAATTTTTATATAATTTATTCTCATTTTTTCATCTCTCCATCTCTCCATTTCTTTCTTTTTAATATTTTCGTAAAAATCTACTGATTTAGTTTTAGAATTATATTTAAAATAACCAACATCATTATTTCTATCAATTAGTTTTATAGTAAATCTATCTAGTAGATATAGACTTACACCATCAAGATTAAATTGTTGTTTTAGATAGGTAAGAACTTTAAATTGTTTGATTGTATCGACTTGATTTTTTAAGATATTTTCTTGATTAAGTAATTTCATTTATATATCCTCTTTCCTTTTTAATTTGCTACTCTAACATCTTTTTTAGGTACTAATAATAAAATATCTTTGAGGGTATTTTCTTCTATCATAAGGGCAACTAATAATACCATTTACATATAAATGTTCTCTTGCATTTGTTATAAAATTTTTTAAAAATTCATTAGAATATTTATCGTTTTTCAAGTTCTATTTTAACATCGTATTCTTCACAGTAATTAAGTAACCAAAAACCATCATAATTGTTTCTCGTAAGTCTATCCACTTTGATAGCAATTAGTTTATCAATCTTTTTGGATTTGATATCTGCAAGTAATCGTTGCATTTCTGGTCGCATTAAATCTTTGCCAGAATGACCTGCGTCATTATAGACATCTACAATATTATAATCATTCTTTTCACAATATTCTTTAATCATACGAAACTGTGAATCAATAGAATAACCATTATCTCTTTGGTCGTCTGTACTAACTCTTACATATACTGCACATCTCATAAATCATCTCCCTCTCTTTTTAAGATTTGAGAGAATGTCCTCTCACTTGTTTCCTAACTAAAACGCTAAAAAACAAGCCCTAAATGTGAAAAAGTTAAAAATTTACGCAATTTTTATATTCTTTCATAAGCTTACTAACTTAAATAAGAAAAAGCAGACATCCTCTCATATGTTTCCTCACAAAATTGAAGAAAGTAAAGTCTAAACTTTAAATTTGTTTAAAGTTTGGATAATTTCTTTGAGATTATACTTTTGGTTATGTTCTTTAATATAGAAAGGTTTGTTAGAGATCTCATTTACTTGATATTCAAGTATTGTAAGAGCAAAAGGATATGTAATTAAATATTCAGTAGGCTCTATAACTTGTAAATTAGTATGTAATAAATGTTTTATATTTCCTTTCTTAACTTTGTAAGTATAGTTTTTAATTACCTTCAATATTTCAGCATTTGGTTTTAATGTTTGCGTAGTTTTAAATTCCAACATCAAAAAAGTCCTCCTTCCTAGAAAGAGAACTTTATATCTTTTATATAAAATAAAAACTCACGAACTTTAATTAATCCGTAAGTTGTTTTCAATTGGAGCCAATAAGCAGAATCGAACTGCTGACCTACGGGTTACGAATCCGTTGCTCTACCAACTGAGCTATATTGGCATTTTTTCATATAATCCTTCATTTTATTTCAAAGACAAAAAGCACTGTACAAAAGTACTTTTTGCCTCCAAAACTATTATCATTAAATCTATTTATACTTTAAATAAAATATCAGTGCTTAATTTCAGTGCTCAAATTAAAAATGTTTTCCTCTCTTCTTATTATTATCTTCGCCATCATCAAAATTTAGATTCTTAGCATCAATATCTGCTCCAAAATTCTCTTCTATAACGCTTTTTCTTTTTGTTTTAGCATCATTATCATCAGAACTCATTTCAGCAGCTTTAGGCATTTCTTGTTTTGTGTCTATATTAGAATTCGAAAAACTATCGTCTAATCCACTTCTTTCACCTGTTCCACTCAATTTATCCTTTTTATTATCTATATTATTCATCGATGTAAAACCGCCATAATATGGATCGTCATTATTATTATTGTGTCTACGTTTAATAATTACTACAATAATTATAATAAGCAATATAATTGCACCAACGGCAATTCCACCATATAAGAACAAATCATTATTATCAATTCCAGCAATAATTTGTTCTTCTGCTGGGTCTGTTATATTTACTATAATTTGATATGTAGCTATTTCATTATTATCAGACTTGACAAGTATAGTAATAATATTTTCCCCCAATTTTAGTTCAGTATTTCCAACTATCTCTACCTCTGCATTTTCTATATTTGCTACTGCCTGAACATTCAAGCTAGTTACACTTGTGTCCGCTATATCTAAGATGTATTCATGAATGTCTGTACTAAATTCAGGATTTAAAGAATATCCTTCTATTTTTAACTCCGACAATCCTAGTGGATTTTCTTCACCTTTTGTTACATTAATACTATATGTTCTAACTGTTCCATCCTCAGCTGTTACAGTTATTTCTACAGTATTTTCTCCCATTAGTAGATTATCATTCCCTGTAATTTTTACTTTTGATGCATCATCTTCTGCCACAGCCTCAATATCTAATGATTCCACATCCGCTCCAACAGTTAAGCTGTATTCAGTCACATCACTACTAAAGTCTGGTGTAAGTTTATACTCGGCTACTATTAATGATTTCAAAGCCTTATTATTTGATTCTTCTGGCTTCTCAGTTGTTAAGAAACTACTTTTTATATATGCTGTCTGACCATTATAACTAACCTTACTCCATCCATTGTCTCCTCTTCCAGTTCTAGTAATACTATCTCCTTTTTTAAGTGAACCAAGCAATGTACTGCTCGTGCTATAACTTGATCTAACATTTACGCTATCATTTGCATACACTGTTTCATTTACAGAACTAAATGTTGGCTTATCATCTTCTTTTTTCTTTGAACTACTACTTGTTGAAGAGTTTGAACCATTGGCGCCACTACTTGAATTTCCGCTTGAGCTATTGCCTGAGTTACTTTGCGACGATTTAGATTTAACTGTAACAGTATCTGTCTTTGAAGAAAGTGATACTGCCTCTCCCGTATTTGAATCTGAAACGTCATCAGGTATTACCGTAACCGTTGCGGTTCCTGCACTTTTGGTAGTTACTTTTATTGTAGTATCAGCAACACCATTATCCACCCAAACCGAGCTCACATTTACAGATACATTTGAACTATGTGATATATTAAATTTTCCTGTAAGTCCTTTTGCACTAATACTTATTGTATATGATTTTCCAACTGTTGTAGAAGAAATCCCTGATGTTATGCTAAAACTTGCTGCACTTACACTTGGTATATTTCCTACTAAATATAAAACTGTAGAAATTATAACTAAAAATACTATTTTCTTTAAATTCTTAATTTTATCCATATTTTTTCCTCTCAAAAAACATTATCTTATATTGTAATTGTTCCTTTACCCATAATATAATTTTTAATTTTTACATAATCAGATGATGTTACTTTGCCATCTTGATTAACATCTGCTGCTGATTTTGAAACACTACTTAATGAACCTTTTCCCATAATGTAATTCTTAATTTTTACATAATCAGATGATGTTACTTTGCCATCCGAATTTACATCTCCTTTTTTTATTACTGTATACGCTGTTCCATTATATTTTATTGTAAAGCCTGTTCCTATATTACCTGAAGTCACGGTTTTACCACTCGTATTTTTTACTACTGCTCCTGAAGCCTTGTTTAATATATTACTTACTGTAATATCAGGTTCACAGATTAAATTAGACCCCGTTGTTTTAAATCCATTTCCCTTTATTGAAGATGACCCTGTACCACTCACTGGTTCTATATAATTCTCGTCATCATCTCCTCTTGCAACATATCCAGTCTTTCCTGAATCAGTAACTACCTTATCCCATGTATATCCATTGGCAGTTGATACAGCTTTAGCAGTTCTTGTTAAATAATCTCCTTTATCTGCATAGCCTAAAATTGATGAATTTGTACCTGGGCTCTTTCTTATAGTCAAACCTCCATCGCAAACTACCTTGACAATATCTGAACCACTACTTGTAGAACCATTATCTGATACTTCTTCTAAATACCTTGCTACTATGTAACCCTGTGTTCCATCTGCTAAAATAATTCTTGACCAATCATATCCATCTACATTTTTATATTTTCCTTTTTCTATCAGCGTCACTCTTTGTCCTACAGTCAAAGTTGTTAAAACTGTTGTTCCTGAAGTACCTGGACCATTTCTTACATTTCCTGGTTCTATTGCAACTGCTGTAATATCACAATTTGTTATATCATCAATAAGTTTAATTCCTGATGATATAATATATCCCTTTGTACCATTATCTAGAACAATTTTGTCCCAAATATATCCATTTTCTTTTTTGCTACCACGTTCTATTCTTAATACCTTAGCACCTTTCTTTAGAGTTGCAATTTTAGTAGAACTTTTACTTTTAGATTTATACACTGCAACTGAAGACGATGTCACTTGTATATTTTCTGTTACTATCGATTGAGTTCCTGGCATTGCACATTTTGTACTAGGCATATTTTCAAACACTGGTATTACAAAGTTAAATGGCATATCAAGGTCACTATCTATATCTTTGTATGTCTTCATTATTGAACTACTCTCTGTTTTTGCTGCAGATACATTTTGTTGATACTGATGCCAGTATAAATCACCATCACTATCATCCACATCAAATTTTTGTAAATATAAAGTATTTTGGCCATATTGAATATACTCTTTTGCCAAAAATTTAGCTCCACCTTTTATTGATTTTTCAGGATCTGTCCACCCCTGTTTTTTAGCATATGAAAGAGCATTTTTTATAATAGCTGAACTACTACTTCCAGAAGCATTAACATTTAGAAAATTATAATATCCTTTATATCCAGAATATGTACCAGTCGCTGTGGCAGAAGCTTTACTTCCTGTTCCCTGCTCTTGCCTTATTCTTGAAGCTAAATGATATGGACTTATTCCAGCTTCTTCTGCAGCATCCATTATTACTTCTGCATATGTTTTGTTTATTGTCTTCTTTCCTCCACTTGTTGTTGTATATGTAATCTTACTTGTTAATAAATAATCACATCCATCTAATATTTTCTTAATTCCATCTATTGTATACTTCCCATCTACCCATTTTAAATTTTCAAATTGGAAAATATAGTCTTCGTATAAAGAATTTCTTGGATCCATGTAATATGAAACTGTTGCTGCCGAAGCACATCTCCAACTTCCATTATCATAAGGTTTATCTCCACAAACAGAACATACCCACTCTCCAGACTTACCTTGAATTAAATTTCTACCATGTGTTGCAGTAGTTTCATTTTTTATTACCGTATCCCAATTAAGTCCCGTATATAAAATTGTGAAAGTCCAATTTGGATGCTCTTCCATAAGATCATCCAATAAAGCTGAATAACCAGGATAATCATCCAACATGCTACTCCCTTTTTTATAATCCTTTGTATTTTGTGCTTTTGCCTGTGAATCTCTTGGTAGAAATATTATTAAAAATATTCCCATTAATAGAGTTATAATTAATAATATGCTAGTACATTTTATAAATTTACTATCCATATTTACCACTTGCCTCCTCATTCGTTTTCTCGACAAATTTCTCGTTTAAAGTATATCATTAAATTTTTTTACAGTCAACCCAAATTTTGTTATTTTTTCTCTTTACGAATTAGGGATACTTCCTAAAAACACCTTTTCTTTTATCTCTTTTCATTAATAGCATTCCTACATTCTATTAGTGTTTTTTAACAAGTACTTTTATAATAAAAGTTGCTTCGACACATTTGCATATTTGATTCGCAAATAAGTACGACCCACCTTGTTGTATACGGAAGTAATATATTCTCTTTCTCTACCTTAGCATTTACACTGTAACTTTCCATATGTATAATAAAACAACTTGTAATAATAAAAGTTACTCTTTTATTATTACAAGTTATTTATTATAATTCCAATTTGCTAACTTAGTACTGGTATAGTCACACGAAAACTTATATAACTATCATCAGCATCACCATCACAGTATGAAAAACCAAATACGCCAGCTTGAGATGGATCATCATAATACGCTCCACGCTTAAAGTATGGAAAATTATTATCTACAAACATTGAATAATCACTATACCATGACATTGAATTACTATCGCTACTCGACGTTTCATATATAGCATCACCATATTTATTATTTTTTGGTGTTGTATCTTCATAACTATTATAAACATCTTTATACTTTGATGCAGCATCGGTTAAGTTATCATCACTTACTGCTCCTTTAACATATGATGCTGTATATTCATATTTGCAACCATTCATATCATATACTCCCGTTATATTGCCTGTTGTACTAGCTTGTTGACCATTTTGATAACTAATTCCATGATCATCTTTATCATTAACACTTGTTCCAGCTTTTCCTGTTATATAAGTAGGATTCATCCATACTTCTTCACCTTTTCCATATAATTTATTCTGAGATAAATAAGCAACTGCTCCCCACTCAGTATTTTTTACCATATGAGGGTCTACGATTTTATCATCCGTGTTTAAACCATAAGGATTTCCTTTTTTATTTAGTTCTATACAAACTGTAAATGCTAAATCCACCCTTATACGTGCCCAACTTTCTACACCAGCACGAATTTGAACTGTTTTAGTAGTTGAATTATCAGTTAAACCACTGTTTCCTTCTTTACTACTTGTTTCAAATTTTCCCATCCAAAATCCACTTAATTTATTTGTTCCGTAATTAAATGCTGGATGCACTACATAACTACTCATCCCACTTCCTGTACTATAACTTGGATAAGTTTCACTATACGTTCTCGTTTTAGATTTATTTTGATTTTTTGTATCTACAAACTCTATATTTACATTTCCTGCTGTAGTTCCGCTTTGGTGATACATGCTTGTTATTTGGTATGCATATCTTGGTATCCATACTAACATACTGTATGATTCACTCTCATTTAATATATCTCCATCAAATGTTGCATCTCCTAGTACTACATTTGCCCATTTCTTATTTGCATAGTCATACCATTCACTATCCATTGTGGTTGTCTTTATCCAGTTAGTCCCATTCCACTTTACTGGTATCATTCCATCACTTATTTTTGGTGCACTTGGTAATACGCTATCCATATATCCCGGTGGTTCTTCTGTTTGTACCTCTACTTTTTTTGAACCTATATTGTTTCCTTTATCTACAACTTCAACTCTTATATTATATGTCGTACTTGCCGTTAGTCCCTCATATGTGTAAGTATCACTACTGCTTATTACTTTTGGACTTGTTTCTTCATTTAAATAATATCTATATGCATTGTCACTTGCTATTCCACTTTCTTTATCTGTTGCATTTACTTTTACCTTTATTGTTGTATCTGTAACTTCGTTTACTGTGATACTAACATCTGGTTCTTTTCCATCTAATATTGTTATACTTGCACTATTTCCCGCATTCGTTCCATCTGTTAATCTTGCATATACTGTATTTCCGTGGTTTAAGTTGCCTACCGTTACTGGGCTATTCCCTTTTGTCCAACTTCCTGTTGTTTCTCCTACTTGGTACTCTATCTGGAAACTTGTTGTAGTTGTTAATGTTATACTTGCTTTTCCACTACTCCATACTGCTGGACTTGCTGTTATCGCTCCTGTTACTAACCCCGCATCTGCTCCTGGTACTGTTGCTGTGGTTTGATTTGTTAAAGTACCTGTTCCTATGTTTCCTGCTTTATCTCCATTTACTTCTACTTTTATATCATAATTTGTTCCTTGTGCTAATCCTGTAAATGTATATTGCGCATTTGATATATTTTCTGCTCCACTTGGTGCTTTGTAACTTTTGTCTCCTTCTGTACTCTTTTTAATATAGTATGTGTATTTTGGACTATTTACCATTCCACTTTCATTGTCTACTGTTTGGGCTGTTACCGTTATACTATTTGTTGTTGGTGACCCTTGTGCCGTTACTGTTACTACTGGTACTTTTTTGTCTTCTATTGTGATGTTTAGTTCTGGTCCATATGTTGTTTGTCCTTCATTTGTTAAACATGCTTTTACTTTATCTCCATGATTTAATCCTGTTATACTTGTTCCATTATATTCTTGCCAACTTCCTTCTCCATTTATTTTATATACAATTTTATACTGACTTTCTGTTGTTGCTAGCTTTAATGTTGCTGTTCCTCCACTCCATGTTATTTCTCCTTCTTGTGTTACTGTTCCTGTTATTCCACTTATTGTTATTGCACTTGATACTGTCTCTGTTTTATTTCCTGCTACGTCTGTTGTTAGAACATGCAAATAGTATGTTCCTGTTGTACCACTATTTAATGTTATTGTTTCTGAGTTTGTAGTAAAGCTTCCTGTATATTGTGAAATTACATCTGAACCTGTTCCTATTTCTTCTGCGCTTTGTGTTAGTACCCATTTACTTTGACTGATATTTACTCCACTTTCTCTATCTATATGTGTTACTTTTGCTGTTATATTTTCTCCTATTATTACACTTGCTGGGTTTATTTCAATATTTGCCCTTTCTGGGGCTGTTGTGTCTTCTATTTTCTTGTTTTGTATCTCACTGTATTGCTCTCCATCTGTTAACCTTGCATATACTGTGTCTCCATGGTTCACTCCTGCTACAATTCCATCTTGTAAGGTTTTCCATTCTTTTTCGTCTGTTCCATTTATTTGATATTGTATTATATATTTACTTTCACTTGAAGTTATCGAAACATTTGCTGTTCCATCTTCCTGCCACTGTGCCTCTCCTATTGTTATTGTTCCTTCTGGTATTGGCTCTGGTTCTG
>JAHZIB010000031.1 GCA_019419955.1 Clostridiales bacterium
ACATCACTTTTTACAAATTTTTTAAGAAAATTTACACACCAGACTTGACAAGCCCTCGAAACTTGCTTTCGTTAACGCACACCTTTCTTATTTGTAAAAATCACCCCTCTAATTCGCACGAGAAGGTACCTAGAACGGGCGAACTGAGGTATGAGACGAAGCTTTAACACATTTTTCCACAGAATGCGCCAGAACGAAAAATAGACCTGATTAACATAAACAAGAGGTTTACCATAATTTATAGAGGTGCTAGGATAAAGTAGGGTGAATTAACATAAATTCAAGGCTTACCATATTTTATAAAGTGAACTAGAACAAGATAGAATTTAACATGGTAAACGGTCAATAAAAAACGTATAAAAAACCTCTTAAAAAGGCTGTAGAAACGTAATCAGTCAATAAGAAGTTTAGTATAATTCAAGAAAACAATTTGTAGTAGAGAAATTATTTTCTACTGCAGGTTGTTTATTTTATATCATATCTTACTGGTCAATAAGTATACTCACTTGAAATAGGTTCAGAATATTAATTAAATATACATATATCTTGCTTGGTGTTGGTATAGTATAGATATTCAAAATTATATAAGTTTTAAATCCATCAAGAATACTAACCAGAAACATACGGCTTTCTGTCATTTCTTAATAAGCTATTATCTAGTAAATTAGAAACTATTTAATTATAAAAAAACTATTGACAATTGAGTAACTGTTCAACTATAATATGGTAAGGTTGAATGATTACTCAACTGAAAGGACAAAAAATATTAAAAAAAGATTATAAAAGGAGGGGATTTTATATGTCAAAGAATGAATTTATATGTGATTGTAATATCATACATGAAGATGTAGTAAATAAGACACTCGCAAAAATGCCAGAGCAAGAGTTGTTTAATAAATTAGCAGAATTTTTTAAGATAATTGGAGATACCACAAGAACAAAAATTTTATTTGCATTAGATGAAAATGAGATGTGTGTATGCGATATAGCAAATGTACTGGGAATGAGCAAATCGTCAATATCACATCAGCTAGGTACTTTAAGAAGAAAAGGAATAGTAAAGTGTAGGAGAGAAGGAAAAGAAGTATATTATATGCTTGATGATGAGCATGTAAGGCAAGTGTTTGAAGTAGGTGTTGAACATGTTGAACATTTGATTGAAAAATAATTATAATTTTGAAAAGGAGAGAAAGTTTATGAAAAGAAATTTAGTTAAGATAATCATTGCTTTAATATTATTCTTATTTGCAATACTTATAAAATTTCAAAATGAATGGATAAATAATAGTATTTTTATTATCAGTTATATTATTGTAGGGTTTGAAATTTTAAGAAAAGCGGTTAGAAACATTTTTGCAGGTAAAATTTTTGATGAAAATTTTTTGATGACAGTAGCAACCTTAGGAGCATTTACAATTGGTGAATTTCCTGAGGCGGTAGCTGTTATGCTATTTTATCAAATAGGAGAGTTATTCCAAGACTATGCAGTGGATAAATCTAGGAAATCTATCTCTAAATTAATGGATATTAGACCTGATTATGCAAATTTACTTAGAGGAGGAACAGAGGAAAGAGTAAGCCCAGAAGAAGTGAAAATAGGAGATACTATTATTATAAAATCTGGTGAAAAAGTTCCATTAGACGGGGTAATTATAGAGGGAAAAACCACATTAGATACAAAAGCTTTAACTGGAGAATCTGTGCCAAGAGATGCAAAGAAGGGAGATATGGTACTTAGTGGTTGTATTAATTTAAGTGGAACAATTAAATTGGAAGTAACAAAAGAATTTGGAGAATCAACAGTAAGCAAAATACTAGATTTAGTAGAAAATGCTAGTAGCAAAAAAGCAAAATCCGAGAATTTCATTACAAAATTTGCAGCTTATTATACTCCAATTATAGTTTTAATAGCAATAGTACTTGCAATAGTTCCACCAATAATCATAGAGGGTGCAAGCTTCCAAGACTGGATATATAGAGCACTTACATTCTTAGTTGTGTCTTGTCCATGTGCATTAGTAATTTCAATTCCTTTAAGCTTTTTCGGAGGCATTGGTGGAGCTTCTAAATTAGGAGTTCTAGTAAAAGGTAGTAATTACCTAGAGGCATTATCTAATGTGGAAACAATAGTATTTGATAAAACTGGAACACTTACAGAAGGTGTTTTTGAGGTACAATTCATAGAGCCCGTTGGAATTAGCAAGGCCGAATTGTTAAAAATAGCAGCATATGCAGAATACAATTCTAACCACCCTATTTCGAAGTCGATTAAAAAAGCGTATAATGAAAAAATTAATCAAGAACAAATTATCAATACTGAAGAGTTATCTGGTCGTGGAATGGAAGCGAAAATAGGTAATCAAAGTGTGCTAGTAGGAAATGAAAAACTAATGGATGAAAAGGGAATTGATTTCCAAAAATGTACACATATTGGAAGTGTTGTATATGTAGCAATAGATGGAAAATATGTGGGGCATATTGTAATAGCAGATAAAATAAAAGAAGATGCGAAGAGAACAATAGAAGAACTAAATAAAAACAATATAAAACAAATTATAATGCTTACGGGTGACAGGAAAAATATAGGGGAATCAATTGCAGGGGAGTTAGGAATTGATAAAGTATATACAGAATTATTGCCAGATGGTAAAGTTAAGAAGATAGAAGAACTACTGGAAATGAAATCAGAAAAAGGAAAGGTGGTTTTTGTAGGAGATGGAATTAATGATGCTCCAGTCCTTGCGATGGCAGATATAGGAATTGCTATGGGTGGAATTGGAGCAGATAGTAGTATTGAAGCAGCAGATGTTGTAATAATGACAGACCAACCTTCAAAAATAATTACTGTAATGAGGTTGGCTAAAAAAACGATGAGAATTGTTAAAGAGAACATTATATTTGCTATAGGTGTAAAAGTTTTAGTCTTAATATTAACTGCAATTGGCTTATCAACAATGTGGCAAGCAGTATTTGCAGATGTGGGAGTTTCTGTAATTGCAATTTTAAATGCATTAAGAGCATTGAGAGTGAAAAATAATAATATTTATAAAAAATAAGTAAATCTCTTGACTTAAAGTGATGTAAGATATATAGTAATTTTTATTAGAAGAACATGTCCTTGCTTTGCTTGCTCGGACAGTCCAAGGTAGACCAACCTTGTTGATTAGAAACTTTATGCAAAAGTTCCCATACAAGAAGAAATTATTAAAATTTAAAAAGGAGAGATGATAAAATGGCAACAATAGAAGATTTTCAGAAACTAGACATAAGAGTTGGAACAATAATAGAAACAGAAAAATTTGAAAAAGCGAGGAAACCAGCATATAAACTAAAGATTGACTTTGGAGATGAGATTGGAATAAAGCAATCTTCAGCACAGATAACAGACTTGTATAATTTACAGGAGCTTAAAGGGAAGCAAGTTCTAGCGGTAGTAAACTTTCCGCCAAGACAAATTGCAGACTTTATGTCTGAAGTGTTGGTTCTAGGGACATATAGCAGAGATGGAGTTGTACTAATTACTCCAGACAAAGTTGCCAAAAATGGTGACAAGTTGGGATGAAAATACAAATTTTAATATACGTACAAAGGAGTAATAATATTATAGAAATAGAGAATTTAGAGTTTCATGATTTATAAAAACAATGTATTCTGAAAAAGTAATAGGAGGAATTGATAAATGAAAAAGATTTTTTTTACTTCAGAAAGTGTAACAGAAGGACATCCAGACAAACTGGCAGATTTGATTTCGGATACTATTTTGGATGAGTATTTAAAACAAGATAGAAGTTCAAGAGTGGCAGTAGAGACGTTTTTGTCAGGAAATACAGTAACTATTGCTGGTCAAATCACTTCTAAGGCGGAAGTGGATGTTGAAAGAATAGTGCGTGAGACAATAAAAGAGGTTGGATATGATGATGCAAAACTTGATATGGACTACAGAACTTGTAAAATAGAGATAAATATAACTAGGCAGAGTCCAGATATTGCTCTTGGGGTAGATACAGGTGGTGCAGGTGACCAAGGGATTATGTTTGGATATGCTTCAGATGAAACTAGGAGTTATATGCCACTTGCAATAAGTATGGCTCATAGATTAGCAAAGAGGTTGACAGTCGTTAGGAAAGAAAAACTTATACCATATTTAAGACCTGATGGAAAAGTTCAGGTGACTGTTGAATATGAAGAGGATAAACCGAAAAGAATTGATACCATACTGATTTCTACACAACATAATGATAGGATAAATCAGGAAACATTGAAGAAAGATATAATAAAAAATGTTATTAAGGTAGTTGTTCCAGAAAAGATGATGGATGAAAATACTAATATATATATTAATCCAACGGGAAGGTTTGTAATTGGTGGACCTCTAGGAGATACAGGGCTTACAGGAAGAAAAATAATAGTGGACACTTATGGTGGATATGCTAGGCATGGTGGAGGTGCATTTTCTGGTAAAGATGCAAGCAAAGTTGACCGTAGTGCAGCATATATGCTTAGACATATTGCAAAAAACATAGTAGCAAATGACTACGCAAAGAAATGTGAAATACAAGTATCATATGCGATAGGCATGAAAGAACCGCTTTCAATATTTATTAATACGTTTGGAACAGCTACTACAACTGAAGATGAATTGATAGAAATGATAAAAAAGAATTTTGACTTAACGCCGAACGGAATTATAGAATACTTGGGACTTAGGGAGCCAATTTTTACAAAGACAACAAACTATGGACATTTCGGAAAAGATGATTTGCCTTGGGAGAACATTATTAAACTTCACGAGTAATGTTAAATGTTTTTGGTATGCATATATTCTGTTCCTCTTCATCAAATTAATAATATGTAAACCACTTTTTTATAAGAATTTAATTAAAAATGTAAAAAAATTATGTACACATGAGAAAAAAAGTGATATAATATTAAATGTAGGAAGAATGAGAGAACATAATAGTTTTAATAAAAACAAGTTTACATATTTAAAGTGTGTACTCTTGCTTTTTAAATGGTGCTAATAAAGAAGGAGGATATGTAATGATGGAATTAACAAGTGCAGAAGCATTAAACATGTTAGAACAATTCAGAGATTCAGATAAGGATACACATTGGATAGACCATTCAATATGTGTAGGTGATTCAGCAGCAAAAATAGCAGAGGCGCTTAACCTAGACCCTGAAAAAGCGAGAGTACTAGGATACATACATGATATAGGAAAGGGAGTTGGAGACTTTTCAGACCATATTATGAATGGATATAAGTATATGAAAGAGTTGGGCTATGATGATGAATATGCTAATATATGTTTAACACATTCATACTTAAATAATGACGTTACTTGTACAGCTGGAGTACCAAGGGATATACCGTTTAGAACAGAATTTGTAAAAAATCATGATTGTACAATTTATGAGAAAATTGTAAAATTATGTGACTTAATGTGTAAAGAAACTAACATGACAATGGAAAAGAGATTGATTGACTTGATTGAAAGATATGGAGTGCATTACAACACAGTTTATCATGTTACAGAGGCTCAGAAATTAAAGAAAGAGTTTGATGGTATGTTAGGCTATAATGTATATAAATTATTCCCAAATGTGCTGGATAACTAGATTAATCCTAGTTTTGTATTTGATTATGTTATTTTTATATGGTATAATATAACATATACTTTATAGAAAGGATGGGCTATATGGAAGAAGTGAAGTTTTTTTCTTTGCACATTTCTAGTGAATTTTCCACAGCAGAGATTTTGCTTGAAGCAGACACTAATACAAAACTTCGGGAATTAATTCTCAATGAAAAGGCAATGGAACTTGTAAGACAGGCTCGGCTCTTTCAAGGAGAAGTGTTTAGATGTTATCCTTGGAGAGAAAGAAAGCGCAATCACATTAGTATGAGTTACAGTCTGATTTTTCCAGACAAGAATTTGTGTACTGATTTTATTAATAGCGTAAAGGGGAAATATAGCTCATGAGACACGAACACGAAGCAGTTTCGTAATTGAAACTGCTTCGTTTAATATATAGTATTGAAATTCACTATTAATTAGAAGATATATATGTTACGAAAATGTAAGAATTAATATGCATAAAATTGTAGAAAAAATATATAATTTGGAGTAATATAAGAATATGAAGGAATAAAAAAAAGGTGAAGTTAGTTTGAAAAATCTTTAAAACTAACAACTACAGTAGCTATCTCCTTCAAAGTTCTAACGAATTTTAAACTGGTGGAAATTTAACCTCTAACATTTTCACAAACTTAATAGAGGTTATTAAATGAAATTTTCGTTAGAGCATAAATTCGCTCGTATGGAGGTTAATTTGATGTTAAAGAAAGTATTAAAAATATTGCTGGTGTTATTTTTAATTGGGATAAGTATTATTCTGATTATAGTAGGAAATGGATACAATATGTATAATAAAGCAGTAAAAACAGAAACTTTAGAGAATAAAGTGATGGAAATTCAGTCAAAGGAAAATTATACATATATAGAAGAATTACCAGAAATGTATATTAATGCAGTTATAAGTGTGGAGGATAGAAGGTTTTATGAGCATCCTGGAATTGATATTATTGCGATTGGTAGAGCAGCAATTAATGATATAAAGGCAATGGAGTTTGTAGAAGGTGGAAGTACAATAACACAACAGCTTGCGAAAAACATGTATTTTACGCAAGAGAAGAAAATTACAAGAAAAGTTGCAGAAGTATTTATGGCTTTTAATATTGAAAAAGCTTATGATAAAGATGAAATATTAGAATTATATTTAAACACAAGTTATTTTGGAGATGGATATTATACTGTAAAGGAAGCTTCAAGAGGATATTTTGGTAAAGAACCAGAAGAAATGAACGATTATGAATGTATTATGTTAGCAGGGATTCCCAATGCGCCAAGTGTCTATGCACCAACTAAAAATCCTACTCTTGCTAAGGAAAGACAAAGGCAGGTAGCAGACAAAATGATAAATAATGGTTATTTAACAGAAGACGAAGCGGAAACAATCTTAGGTAGTGAGTAAATTACTTAACTTACGAATTAGGAACACTTCTCTTTTCGCAAATTTTTACGAATTTAGGAGTGTCTCTATTTTTTTTAAAAGAGGGAATTTTTAAAAAATATTGAAAAAAATAAAGATTAATTGTATAATAAAAAGGTGTACGTTGTAGAAAGGATTGATGCACATGAAAGTACTAGCTGTGGGAGATATAGTTGGAGAAAATGGTTTAAAAAAGTTAAAAGATTTATTACCAACGATAATAGATAAAGAGAGTATAGACTTTGTTATTGTTAATGCAGAGAATTGTTCCGGAGGCATGGGGATTACAATAAAGGATTTTAATACTTTACAAGGTATGAGGATTGATGCGATTACTATGGGAAATCATACTTGGGGCAAAAAAGATATTTTTGCTTTTATTGATAATCCAAAACTTTTAAGACCTGCAAATTATTCAGATGGTGTACCAGGAAAGGGCTATAATATTTTTAATTGTAATAACAAAAATATTGCAGTAATAAATTTAATAGGAAGAACAGATATGAATGTATTATCAGAAAATCCTTTTATTGTTGCTGAAAAATTAATAGATAAATTGAAAGGCAAAGCAGATATAATTGTTGTTGACTTTCATGCGGAAGCAACAGCTGAAAAAATTGCAATGAAGCATTTTTTAGACGGAAAAGTAACTGCTATATTTGGTACGCATACTCACGTGCAAACTGCTGATGAAGAGGTGACGGATAAAGGAACAGGGTATATAACTGATATAGGAATGACAGGTCCAAAAAATTCTGTTATTGGTATGGATGCAAAGGCTTCTATAAAAAGGTTTGTTACATCACTTCCTGAAAGATACAAATTGGCACAAGGACAAGTGGAATTAAATGGTTGCGTTTTTGAGATTAATGACGTAACTTGTAAAACCATGAAAGTGTATAGAATAAAGTACAAATAAATGTCGAAAAATGTCGAAAGCACACGATGGAAATTTCCTTTTTTTTCCAGAAACCTATAGACAATTTCTAGAAATTGTAATATAAATATAATCGTTGATTAAAACAAATAAAAAAATATAGGAGGCAGAAATGGAAATTTTAAAAATCTCATCAAAATCAAATCCAAATTCAGTTGCAGGAGCAATAGCTGGGTTGGTAAAGGAATCTAATAAGGCAGAAATGCAGGCAATAGGAGCAGGAGCACTTAATCAAGCTGTTAAAGCTGTGGCAATTGCAAGAGGTTTTGTTGCACCAGCAGGTGTGGATCTGGTTTGCATACCTGCATTTGCAGAAGTAGAAGTGGAGGGAGAAGATAGAACAGGTATTAAACTTATTGTGGAATCAAGAAAATAATTTTTAAAGAGTGCTAATACTTTTTAAAATCTAATATGGGGCACAAGTTTTATGTGCCTCTTTTTGTTATGTTTTGGAGCAATTGTTATCATATAATTTGAATATTTCTACTAACACGAAGCAAGATATATGTATATTTAATCGAATTTCTCTAATATACATATATCTTGCTTGGTTGCGTTTGGGTTAAGAAGTTACTATTTACAGTCAAATTTAAGAATAGGTTTAAAAAGTCAGCAATAGTAATAAAAAATTATTTCGAATATGTCGGTCAAGCTGATTTTCGCAGAAATTCTAAATTAATTTTATGGCACCCTTCCATCAGAGATGAACTCTTTCCATAAAATTAATTAAGAATTTCTAACTTCAAATCACATTCCATTCCATATTCTCATAATTTGTTCTTACTATTGCTGACTTTTGTAAAAATTATAATAATTTAGGCTGTGAATTGTAACGTTGAGAAAAAATAAAAAATTCAAAAAAGTACTTGTCAAAATAATATTAATAGTATAAAATTAGCATGAACAAAGAGATAAAAAATGGAAAGGAGACACAAAATGAGAAGAAACGAAATCAATAGAACCTGCAT
>JAHZIB010000032.1 GCA_019419955.1 Clostridiales bacterium
TTTAGTTTTATTGAGATTTCAATGTGCTAATCTTTCATTTTTACTTAACAGATTCCAATTTGCTTTAATTTACCTTCCTGCTATTTTTCCACTTCGCGATTATTATATCATAGCAAATGTAATATTGCTATACTTTTGGTCAAATCGCAAAAATGAAATTTTGGGGCGTCCCCAAAAAACAAGAAAAATGTTGCAATCTGTCAAGAAAGAATATATAATGTGCTCATAATAAAGTTTAAGAAGGAGCATTGATACTGTTACTCTCCCACTCCTATCTTATACTCAACATGCTCCATGTGTGGGAACATCTCTTTAACTCTTTTTAGAGTAATTACACTCTGCCTTGGTTGCGGGTTTTTCGGGTCATCTGATAGCAGCTTTTGTGTATAGCAGTTCTCCGCTGTTTTAAAAAGCAGATACCTATTGCGCACATAAGTATAATATATTTGGTAACCATCATCCAGGTTTTGTTTTAGTTGTTCGAATGTGTATTTTCCGTCCATAATGCCCTCCTTCCTCACTTGCAACGAAATCACTTTATCATTTCTTCGAATTCCGCTTCGCTGATAACCTTCGTTCCTAACTGCTGTGCCTTTGCAAGTTTACTACCAGCCGCCTCTCCCGCTAAAACATATGTTGTTTTTTTTGATACTGTACCAGATGTTTTTCCACCGAAATTCTCTATTATTTCAGAAGCTTCGTCTCTTGAATATTTTTCCAATGTTCCAGTTAACACAAAAATTTGCCCTGCAAACCTATCATCTATATCTTCATTTACCTCTGCCTCCATGTTTAAACCATATTCTTTTAGCTTATTTATTAAATCTATTGTTTGCTCTTCTCTAAAGAAATTATATACACTTTCGGCAATTATCTTTCCTATTTCTTCTCTTATACAAAGACTTTCATATGATGCTTCCATCAATTTATCCATGGTACCATATGTTTTAGCAAGTACTTTTGCAGTCTTTACTCCAACATGCCTTATACCTAACGCATTTATCAATCTATATAAATCTCTATTTTTGCTTGCTTCGATGCTGTCTAATAAGTTTTGTGCAAACTTCTTTCCATTCTTTTTCAATGATGCAATATCTTCTAAGGTAAGTTTGTATAAGTCTGTTATATTGCTAATTAATTTTCTATTTATAAATTCTTCTATTAATGCATCTCCAAGACCTACTATATCCATTGCATCTCTCGAGCAAAAATGTATTATTCCTCTGTAAAGTTTTGCAGGGCACTCTATGCCATTGCAATATAACACTGCTTCCCCATTCTCTCTTATCGCCTGAGCTCCACACACAGGACAAACTTTAGGCATTCTAAATCTTTTTTCTTTTCCTGTTCTTTTATCTTTCTTTACTTCTACCACTTCAGGTATAACATCCCCAGCTTTTTGTATTACTATTGTATCTCCTATTTTCAAATCTTTTTGTTTAATGTAATCTTCATTATGAAGTGACACTCTAGTTATTCTAGACCCTGCAACTGTAACTGGCTCCAAAATACCCATTGGAGTTATTGCACCAGTTCTTCCCACTTGGCACACTATATCTTTAAGCACAGTTTCCTTTCTCTCAGGTGGATACTTATACGCCACAGCCCATTTTGGTGTTTTATATGTCGTGCCTATTTTTTCTCTTAAATTCAAATCATTTACCTTAACAACTGCTCCATCTATACCAAAGTTTATATTCTCCCTATTTTTACCAATTTTATCAATAGCCTTTAATACTTCATCTATATTTTTGCAAAGTATTTTTACTGGATTTACATTAAAACCTAATTTTTCTAAATATAGCAAACTCTCATAATGTGTCTCAAATTTAACCTGTTCTGACTTCTGTACATTAAAAATATACATATCAAGCGGTCTCTTTCCAGTTATTTTGCTGTCTAACTGTCTTAGTGAACCTGCAGCTGCATTTCTAGCATTTGCAAACTGTTCCTCTTCATCTACTAGCCTCTCTGAATTTAACCTTTCAAAATCCTCCTTACCTATAAAAACTTCTCCACGAACAACAATATCAATTGGTTCTTTTAATTTTTTAGGAATTGTCTTTATAGTATTCAAATTCTCTGTTACATCTTCTCCTACAACACCATCTCCTCTAGTTGCTCCTCTAATAAACTCACCATCTTTATATTCCAAAGCAGCAGACAACCCATCTATTTTTGTCTCTACAACATACTCCAATTTCGTATTGTTTTCCCTTGCTGCCTTTTTCATCCTCTCATCAAAATCTCTAACCTCATCAAAAGAAAAAACATCTTGCAGGCTCTGCAAAGGAATCTCATGTGTTACTTTCTTAAAACCTTTTTTTATACTGCTTCCTACCTTTTGTGTAGGCGAATCCTTTCTAATTAATTCTGGAAACTCTTTTTCTATCTCCTTAAGTTCCTTCATAAGCATATCATATTCATAATCACTCACAACTTGTCTATCGTCAAAATACATTTGTGTGTAATATTTAAGCAATGGTATTAACTCACCAACTCTTTTTTCGGCCTGTTCTAACTCCATTTTAACCTCCATTCGAGCAAATCTAAGCTCTAACAAAAATTTTATTTAATAACCTCTATCAAATTCGTAAAAAATTAGAGGCTCAATTGTAGCTATAAGTAGTGGAAACCTTGTTTTCACATCAATTTTCCACCCTTTCCTATTATTTTTAGTTAATATATTCATTTAGTCTTTTTCTTATACACAAAACAATTCGCTAAAGCATTCTACATTTCCCCTTTAAATAACTCCTTACAACCTTTTAAGTAATTTACACCAGAAAATATAGTTGCAATAACTGAAATACTTAAAAGAGTAGTTGTAAATAAGTTAAGCACAAAAGCTACACCTGTTAAATTTCCACTAAATATTGCTCCGAAACTATTTACATCAATAAAAGCTAAAACAATTCCTAACATTTGAGTACATGTCTTTATTTTTCCTAAAATGCTTGCAGCTATCACTTTTCCATCTTTTTCTACAGCTACCAATCTATAACCAGACACAATAAACTCACGTATCACAATAATTGCAGGTATCCATGCTGGAATTTTTCCCGCTTCAAGAAGTATTAACATTGCTACTATTACTAAAATCTTATCAGCAATAGGATCCAAAAACTTTCCAAATGTAGTTATTTGATTTCTCGAACGAGCAATATATCCATCTAATTTATCTGTTAACGATGCTATCACAAAAATAATGTCTATTATTAAATATGTAAGTGGTACCCCCCACAATTCTCCTTGTAAGTTAAATAATGGTATTATTATAATAATAGGCACTAAAATAATTCTAAATATTGTAAGTTTGTTTGCTAAATTCATGTACTATACTTCCTCTCATTTTTACTTGCAAAAAATTCCTTTTACATTATATAAGAAGTTTAAAAAAAAATAAATAGAAAAACAAAATTTTTTCTATTTATTTTTTGGTGGTCGAAAATTTTACTTCTTTACATCATCCATATCTTTTAAACTATTTTTTTAATTCTTATGATTTTTTTGTAATATATATGGATTTTCTTCTGTTCCGTCTCCTTCAGATATTTTAAGATTAGACTTCAAATGTAATACAGGTCGAAGTCCGTTTTTTCGAAATCATCTGCTCCTTCTTCTACTGTTGGATCCATATAACCTAGGAGCACATTATTCACACTTTTCATTGGTATTATTTCAATTCCATTATTTGAAGAATTATCATATAATACAACACACTTTATTTGTTCACGTTTATAATAATATACATAATCTCCGGTTTTTAGTTTCTCCTCTATCGTAGGCATTGCTATTGTAGTTATGCTCTTCCTCTCTGATGCCACATTTCCGGCCTTATCTCTGGTTTCCACTTTTATTTCATATTCTACCCCGTCTAACAAGTTAGTAAATGTATAATTATTCTTTTCACTTGTTTCTTTTAATTCATTATTTATATAATAACTGTATGTATTTTTCTGTACTAAACCACTTTCATTATCATTTGCTGATACAGAAATCTCTATACTATTATAATTTACTTCATCTATCTCCATCTGTATAGTTGGAGCTTGTCCATCTAATATATTTATACTAGCATAATCCCCAACATACATTCCATCTGTTAGCCTTGCAAACACCGTATCGCCATATTTCAGGTTAGTTATTTCTTGTCCATTTGATATTTTTATCCATTTTTCACTATTTAAACCATTTATCTGGTATTCTATTTGAAACTCCGTGTTTGTATTTAATATTATGCTGGTCTTTCCTTCCTTCCATATCGTATTACTTGCTACTATACTTCCTTCCTCAAGACTTTCATTGCCTCCCGGTATATCTGGTGGTGGCTCTGTTTTTCCTATGTACAATATTGCTCTAAATCCTATATGACTGTTTGCAATTTTATTATCATAAGCTGTTCTTAATGTTGGTTTGTATTTTGAATTACTATAATTTTCTCCTCTAGCAGATGTTGAAGAAGGTAATGGGTCGCCACTATCATTTCCTCCAGAATGTTGTGGTCTCCCACCAGTTTCCCATTGTATACCCCCCCTTAATTTGTTTTCAATCTGGCTACTAGATACAGTTATTCTCTTATCATTAAATGATAAGGAATTTAAATTCGCTACCCTATCAGTAGAAGTCTCTGTAGTCCATTCACTCAAATTAGATGCTAAATCATAAATATTGCAAGCTATATCATCAGTTGTGCCAGTATTGCTTAATACTAAATTATCGCCTGTTCTTTCTTTTAAATATTTCCCATTTTCCGAGCATTTATTTATATATACTAAAGCCGTGTCCCATGCATAACTATTTACTAAATCACTTGTAACATATTCGTTATCCTTATACATGTTTCTGCTTATTGTTGCAGCATCAATTTCACTTATACAATTCCATAAAGCTCCTTCATTATAATTCATGGTTTCACTACTACTATTAGACGGTTTTGATAATGGCATATAATTCTCAACATTATTGCCACTTCCATAACTTGCCTCAAATCTTGCTAAATAATATCCTCCTGTGGACTTTGTATTTTCTATGTAACTCTGTAGTTTCAGTGCATTGGTATTGGGCTCTGAAATTTTGGGTTGATATATTTCATAAAAATTTTTATTTTCTTTAATATAAGTTTCTTCTGTATAATTATCTGCACTTTGAGTTAGTACAGGTGTTCCTTCTGTGTCAAATTTATATCTTCCCAATTCTATATTTACCGCTGCCCCGTTACTCTTTTTAACATTCCCAATTGGTATCCAAACGAACTGATTGCCCACATCATCTTCTATCACAATCCCGTCTTCTACTTTCGTTCCACTATATTCTCCATCAATGTGAAAACCTCCTGGTATTACAATTGTATTTCCTAGTTCGTCCTTTATTGGTGTTGTACTACCAAATATTGTTTCACTCTCTTTGGCTATTTCGACTTCGCTAGGTGCCCTTAGTGTTGTAACTTGCTCTGTAATCTTGCCTGAATTATTTGCTTTATCATATGCTTCTATTCTAATCGTATAATTTGTAATAGGCTTCAAATCTTTAAATTCATATTTCGTTTCTGTAGTTGCTATTTTTAATTCGTCATTTATATAGTATTGGTATGTTTCAACATTTCTTAATCCACTCTCATTATCATGTGCTTCAACAGATACAATTATACTGTCAAAAGTCACTTCATTTACTTCTATGCTTACCTCTGGTGCTATTTCGTCCTTTATCTCAAATGTTGCCTCTGGTCCATAAGTTGTCTCCTTACTATTTGTCAAACATGCTGTTACTTTATCCCCATGCTTTAGTTCTGCAATGCCCGTTCCGTTGTAATCTAGCCAATCACCTTGTCCATTTACTTTATACACAATTTTGTATTGATTTTCACTTGACTGCAAAAATAATGTTGCTTGTCCTTCACTCCAACTTACTTCTCTACTTTGTGATACTTGTCCTGTAATTCCAGTTATTGTAATTGCTCCTGAAACTGTTTCTGTTTTGTTCCCTGCTTTATCCACAGTTAGAACATGTAAATAATATGTTCCTGTGTTACTGCTATCTAATATAATTAGTCCCCCATTTGTAGTAAAGTTTCCTGTGTATTGTGAAGTCACATCTTCGCCTGTGCCTATTTCAGCCTCACTTATTGTCATTACCCATTTGCTTTGTTCCATAGCAACACCAATTCCATTATCCACATGTGTTACTGTTGCTGTTAAACTTTCTCCGACAAACACATTTGCTGGGTTTATTTCAATTATTGCTTTCTCCGGTGCCTCATTGTCTTGCACTTTTGTGCTCTGCGGGTTGCTCGCTTGCTCTCCATCTGTTATTCTTACATATACTGTCTCGCCATTTTTTATTCCTTCTATTGTATCACCTGATACTGATATCCAACTGCCCTCGTCAGTTCTGCCTATTTGATATTCAATTGTAACATCTGGCTCTGTTGTACTTACTGTTACATTTGCTGTGCCATCTTCCTGCCATTGTGGCTGTCCTATTGAAATTGTGCCATCTGGCAATGGCTCTGGTACCGGGGCTATTGTATTGGTATCTACTGTATTTGTGTCTTCTACCGAGTTCGTATCTACTGAATTTGTATCAACCGAGTTAGTTTCAACCGAATTTGTTTTCTCTCCTCCTGTTGAGTTTGTATCTCCTCCAATTCCTGCAATTATGTCATTTATTTGGCTTACCACATCATCTAGTTGCTCCTGCTCAGATTTTGTTGAATTTGCTGTTTGCTCTACTGCCCATTTCGCTTGTTCAACCAAACCACCTTCTCCTAATGCTACATTTATTGTTACTGCTGCTAGAATAATCATTATGACCACTGTTAGTATTAGTGCCAGTAGCGTTATTCCTTTTTCATTTGCACACAAAAAGGATAGATTATTTTGTAAAAAACTTTTGTCTTTTTTACATTGTTTCTTCTCATAATCCATCCTTTTATTTATATTTCTTAATCTATTTTGCTCATCAAAAACAGAACAAGTTTTCTCTATCCTCTTGCTCTCTCTCTCTCTCTCTCTCTTACAACTGCAACAGTTTTGCCGATTTCGTTTTTTTCCATTGTACTCTTCCTCCTATTTTTTCTTTCCTTGTACATGCTTATTTTACACTATAACATTTTTTTTGACAAGTACTTCTTAAAATTTTTTCTTAAAAATGTAGAATTATACTTATAAACATTATTGTATTTAATTTTTCATAATTGCACTTAGTTTGCAGACTTTTTCACCTACTATTCTGCACTATGTCTACAATATCTGCTATATATTCACCTATTACAGGAATGTTCCAAGTAACAATTTTCTGAAGCACGATTAAAATAATTGCTGTAATAATTGTAACACCAATTCCTATTCCAATACCTTTTACTATTCCTGACCAAATGTTTCTCCAAAAAAGCTCTTTTCTATTTCCTAGAAGCTCTACTAAGTCTAAAAACTTCGTTTTGGTCATAGCATAGTTTAAATCATCTAACTTTCTATTTAATTCCTCATAAATCTTTTTCCTCATAAACTTTACCACACTATACTTTTTCTTATTGTTTCCTGTTTTGTTAAAACTATACACAAACTTTTGAAAAAATATTGAATTTGCTAAATATAAATTTGTTAAAAAATAATAACTTTCTTTGCGAGTATACTCAATCTAAGAAAGTTTAACCTTGTTGTATAGAAGAAAACGTTAAAAGAACTAATATATAAACTGAACTGAAAAGTCGATCTTTTTCCTATACAATAAAAAAATACACAAAAAAAGAATAGCTATCATTGCTATCCTGTTTTTGTAAATTAGTTAAGTCCATATTTTTTCTTAAATCTATCAGCCCTACCACCTGTTGTTTCTCTCTTAAGATTTCCTGTCCAATATGGATGACATTTTGAACAAACATCAACTTTCATTTCTGGTTTTGTTGAATTTGTTTTCATAACATTTCCACAAGCACATGTAATTGTAGCTTCTGTATAGTTTGGATGTAAACCTTCTTTCATTTTGTATTCACCTCTCCTTTATCTTTTTAAAAAACGCTATTATTTATAATAACATATATTATAAGTTTTTTCAAGCATTTTATATTGTTTTATATAAATTTTGTTATTCCTAATAAACTTATAGGACTTTAAATCCCAATTATATTATTAAAAAATAACTTTATATGCATTTATTCAAGTCCTTGCTCTAATCTTTGCTCTTGTATATATTCAGCTGAGCTTTGTAATTCTTGCTCTAATGATGCCTTATGTACAAGTTTATTTACTATATTGAACAAGCAAGCAACTATTAAAATTACAAATAATAATTTTTTCCAAATTTTAGCCACCATTTGTTCTTCTCCTTTTACAAATACAATTATACTTTTTTTATCCACGATTGTCAACACTTTTTTATAGCTACCTTTCAAACGTATTTTTTGGTTTCAACTATTATACGTCAATTAGTATACTCATTAACCAATATACAACATAAAATAAATAACTTGCAGTAGAAAGAATTTCTTCCACTACAAGTTTGTTCTTGATCTATACAAACTTCTTATTGACCGCTTACCTTTCTACAGCCTTTTTAAGAGGTTTTCTATACGTTTTTTATTGACCGTTTACCATGTTAAATTCTATCTTGTTCTAGTTCACTTTATAAAATATGGTAATCCTTGAATTTATGTTAATCAGGTTTATTTTCCGTTCTGACACCTTCTGTGGAAAAATGTGTATAAAACTTCATCTCATACCTCAGTTTGCCCGTCCTAGGTGCCTTCTCGTGCGAATTAGAGGGGTAATTTTTACAGAGAATGTAAATATTTTTGTGTAAATCGATTTTACCTTTTATGAAATTATATAT
>JAHZIB010000033.1 GCA_019419955.1 Clostridiales bacterium
ATCTCTTTGTTCATGCTAATTGTATACTATTAATATTATTTTGACAAGTACTTTTCTGGATTTTTTTCACTATCCCTCTCAAATACAACCAAGCAACATTCATTCATATAAATATCAATCTTATTTAATATTTATAATTTATTGTACCATTATGTTAATACTCCAAAAAATAGCTCAAAATGACAAATATAAATCATTTTAAGCCATTTTTATTTATTGGAATAATATATTATTGTTCATTAAGCCATTTTTGAAACTCTTTGACAACGTCTGATGGATTAGATACATAACCATCTTGCACTGTACCAAAGTATTTTTGTATCTTTTTGATTGTCTCTGGACCTATGTGTCCGTCTATATTAGCCCCTACTTTTTTCTGAATAGATCTGATTAATTCTGAACCATAATCACTTGGATTTTCCAACCACTCAAAAGCTAAAAGTCCAGGATTTTGTGATTTATAGGATATATATTGGTCTGTGACGATTCCATCTACAGTAGTCTTAAATACCTCCTGAGCTTTCCTAGTTGTATCTTCTCCCCATTTGCCATCAATATCTATATGGTGTTTATTCTTATCTTCTGGTTTTTCTGTTGGTTTTGTTTCTTCTAATTTTCCATAGTAATAATTCATGTCCACATTACCACTAATTCCATCTACTTTTCCATCTGATGCATATTGCCATATATCATATTTGCCTGTATATTCACATTCTTTATAGTACTGTGCTACCCAAACAGAAATATCTTCATCAAAGTTATTTGGATTTAATTCATTTTTTAGCCAATTTATATTCGCATATACTCCTGCTTGATAGCCTTTACTCTTCACATATTTTGCAAATTCGTTGCATTGATTTGTTAGAGCTTCTTTAGTTTCTTCTTGAATATCTTTATCTTCCATGTCTAAATAAATTGGTAAATCTAGCTTTTTACTATCTAGTTTTTCTAATGCCCATTTTACACCTTTTTTCATTGTGTCTACAGTATTGCAATAATTATATATATAAGCTCCCACTTTTATTCCTTGCGATTTTGCATTTTTATAGTTAGTTTCAAATTTACTATCTTTATAATTAGTATCATAATCATAAATATTCCCTAGTTTTAATATGGCCAATTCTATCCCATCATTTTTTACTTCATTCCAATTTATTTCTCCTTGAAATTCACTTACATCTATTCCTTTTATAGCCATTTATTTTTCCTCCTTCCTCTTATAATTAATATTAGATATTCCTAAAACAGTTCCCATAAATGTTGTTACTGCTGCCATTATTGTTAATACTATATCTACAACACCTACATTCAAAGTATTTAATATTACACCCGTTAATGTTGTTAATGCTGGTAAAAGTACTAATGTTATCCATTTTAAAACATTATAAACTTTATCACTCATAATATTTTCCTCCTCCTTTTATATTATATGCTTATCTAAATACTTTTGTTGGAAATTCTAACAATTCGTTCATAAACTCTCTATAAGATACACTGCTATATATAAATTTTGTTATTTGATAATATTTCTCACGCAAAAAGCACTACTTTTTGGACTGTAAAATGAAATACCAAATAATACATTGCTATAATGTCAATGTTTACTATACAAAAAAAAGATGCAGTTAATAAATTAAATCATCTTTTTTAAAACTAATGTATTAAATATGTGTTAAATGATAAAGTAGCATATCCCAAAAACTTGAAATATACTACTTTTAGCTATTTAATATACTTGGTAGCGAGAAGTGGGCTCGAACCACCGACCTACTGGGTATGAACCAGTTGCTCTAGCCAACTGAGCTATCTCGCCATATTCCATTCTTAATACTATTTTTAAGTACGAATAAAATTATAAATGTTTTTGTAACATTTGTCAAGGTCTTTTAAGTACTTTTTTTCTAACAATTATATTGTTTTTTTATAATAAAACCCGCACAATTTAATGAAAATATTTATTTGTTATATTTACAATCTATAATACTTCTTTTCATTAAAATTGTGCTTGTAAAGTTTTAATAACATTTGACTGAGGTTTTTATTAATTTAGAATTTGTAACCATTTTAGTTAATACATTATTCGCCTAATTCTCTATCCTCATTTTCTTTTATAGATTCCCTTTTACTTGTTTTCTTAGCAGTCTCATTATCTCTCTTTAAATCTTTTGGCTCTACCTTAGTAGCTTTTAGCATTTCTTTTCTTTGTGCCTTACCACTATTACCATATTTGTTTACTGCTTCATCTACTTTTTTCTGTGAACGTGCAAGTTCTGCTATTATTGGGTCTGAAGAATCTATATTCAATTCTGCACTTTCTTCATCTGGGAAGTCAGGACCTAATGTTTCATTCCAAAACTTTTTTATTTTTTCCATCACTTTCATTTAATTTACCTCTTTTAACTTGATTTCTCATTTTTTTACAATACACATTTATATTAACATAATTTTACAAAAAAATCAAGTTCTAGCTCATATAATCTCTTAGTTTTTTGCTTCTGCTTGGGTGCCTTAGTTTTCTTAGAGCCTTTGCTTCAATTTGTCTTATTCTTTCCCTTGTTACATCAAATTGTTTTCCTACTTCCTCTAATGTTCTTGCTTTTCCATCTTCCAAACCAAATCTAAGTTTAAGTACCATTGCTTCTCTAGGTGTTAATGTATCCATAACTTCTTCTAATTGTTCTCTTAAAAGTGTATGTGCTGCTGAGTCTTGTGGCGCTGGACTATCTTCATCTTGTATAAAATCTCCAAGATGGCTGTCATCTTCTTCCCCTATTGGCGTTTCCAAAGATACTGGGTCTTGTGCTATTTTTTGAATTTCCATTACTCTCTCTACACTAATTTCCATCTCTTTTGCAATTTCTTCTGGAGTAGGTTCTCGCCCATTTTGTTGTAATAATTGCCTTGATGTACGTATTAATTTATTTATTGTTTCAACCATGTGAACTGGTATTCTAATAGTTCTTGCTTGATCTGCTATTGCTCGTGTAATAGCTTGTCTTATCCACCATGTAGCATAAGTACTAAATTTAAATCCCTTATTATAATCAAATTTTTCTACTGCCTTAATAAGCCCCATGTTTCCTTCTTGTATTAAATCTAAAAATAGCATACCTCTGCCTACGTATTTTTTTGCAATACTAACAACTAACCTTAAATTTGACTCGGCTAGTTTCTGTTTTGCCTCCTCATCTCCCTCCACTATTTTTTGTGCCAATTCTGCTTCTTCTTCAAAAGTCAATAGTGGAATCTTACCAATTTCTCTCAAATACATTCTAACTGGGTCATCTACACTAACTCCATCTAAGTTAGTTACATCCATATCCTCTAGTTTTATTTCTTCTACATTTTCTAGGTCCTCTACATCAGGCTCTTCTAGGTCATCATTTAAATCCACTCCTAAGTCTTCAAATGCATCAAAAACCTTATCTATTTCGTCTGGTGTAGTATCATCTAACTCTGTTGCAAGTTCTCCATATGTCATCTTTCCATTTTCTTTTGCCATATTTATAATTTTTTGTACCTTTTCATCTGTAATTTGACTTATTTCATTTTCTTTTCCATTCTCTACTTTTTCTTCTTCCTTTATTTCCTTTTTTCTATTGTCTATATTGTTTTTTGTTTCTTCCTTGCTTTCATTATCTGTTTTTTTATTCGCATTTACTTTTGATTTCGTTTTTATTTCAGTTTCTGCTTCTAATTTTATTTCTTCATTATTTTCTACTTTATCTTTCATCTTCATTATTATACCCCCTACTTAACTTTAGCTAGCTTTAGAATCACATTATTTAATTCACATTCTAACTTTTCCGCTTCATCTCTTGATAGGTCATTATCTTTTAACCTACCCACTAATTCATTTCTCTTATTTAACAGTTTCTCTTTATTATATATCGTAAGTAAGTCTTCTATACATTTATTTATATCTGAAATGCCAAAATCTTCTGCCATTATTCCAGACAAATAGTTTACAATTTCATCTTCAACAAAAATGTCTAAAATATTTATGTTTATATTTTTTTCGTATTGAGAATATATCTTTTCAATAATTTTTTTGTTAACACTGTCTTTTATGTCATCAACAATTATCTTGTCTTTTATTTTTTCAAAAGTTTCTTCTGGATAATTAACTAATATATATATAACCATTTTTTCTCTTTTTATTATACTCTCATCAACATTTTTATCTGTAACTTTTTTTACAAAGCTTTTAATAGGAGCTCTTTCTAATATTTTTATATCACTAGAATTTTTATATTTTAATTTATTCACTTCTCCATAAATAGCTTCTTTTGAAATATTATATTCTGCTGAAATTTTGTCTATATATATTTCCTTTTCAATATCATTATCCACTTTTGATAGAATTTCTGCAGTTCCATTTAAGAATTTTATTTTATCATTAATATTTTCTATATTCAAGTTTTGTTTTAATACTTTAACTTTAAATTCTACTAGAGATATTGCAGATTCTACACATTTATTAAACCTTTCAGGACCATACTTTATTACAAACTCATCTGGATCTTTTGCTCCATACATTTGAAGCACGCGCACATCACACCCCATATTTTGTAATATCTCAAGTCCTCTCAAAGTAGCTGCTTGTCCAGCTCCATCAGCATCATACCCAATTATTACTTGCTCACTACATTTTCTAAGGAGCCTTCCTTGTTGCTGAGTCATGGCAGTTCCAAGTGAAGCTACTACATTTGTAATTCCTCTTTGGTACAAAGATATTGCGTCCATATAACCTTCAACTATAATTAATTTTTTTGTATCACTTTTTTTAGCTATATTTAGTCCAAATAAGTTTCTTCCCTTGCTATATACAATATTCTCTGGTGAATTTATGTACTTAGGTTTACTGTCATCTAACACTCTACCTCCGAATGCTATAAAACGGCCAGTAATATCCTGTATTGGTATCATCAATCTATTCCTAAATCTGTCTACAAATACTCCCTTTTCTGACCTAGTTACCAAACTAGAAGCAATGATTTCTTCATCTGTGAAGCCTCTTCTTCTAAGTATTTTAAATAGTTCATCAAAATCTCCAGAATATCCTATCAAGAAAGATTTAAGTGTTCTATTATCTAGTTTCCTTTTTTTTACATATTCTTGAGCTATTTTTGATGAAGACTTGTATAAATTTTCATGATAAAATTTAGCTGCAATTTCATTTATTTCATATACTTTAGACTTTAGTTGCATTTTTTTGCTATCTTGATAACTACTATCCAAACTAGGAAGTGTAATATTGGCTCTATTAGCTAATAATTCTAATGTCTCTATAAAATTAATATTTTCTATTTTGCTAATAAAATGTATTACATTGCCACCAACACCACATCCAAAGCAGTGAAAAATTTGTCTATCCGGCGAGACAGAAAAAGAAGGTGATTTTTCTTTATGAAATGGGCATAGTCCAAAAAAACTTCTCCCTTTCCTTTTTAGTATTACATATTGAGATACCACATCCACTATGTCATTACTACTTCTTATTTCTTCTATTAATTCATCACTATATCTTATCAATTTTTTCTAACCTTTCTACCATATACTTATTTTATTCGACATAAAGTCTTTAATTCCTTCTCCCCAATTTACATTTTTTGCCTATAAGAAAATTGGACGTTAGCGGAAGCAGAGCTTCCGACGTCCACATGTGCATTTCGCTTCGTGAATATGTACAGCCCAAGGTAAATTAACCTTGTTGTATACGGAAAAATCGTTATAAGTACTAAAATACAAGGCAAAAAATTGATTTTTCCTATATAATAAAGTCGCATTCTACCTAGAATACGACCTTTCTTCAGTTATAAATTTTCACTTGTACCAGTTCCATTATATGGTATGAATTTACTAACTATATCCTGATTTACATCTATATTTTCTTGTGGTAATTTATACTCGTCAAATGAAATGTTTATTTTATTTTCTACCAGTTTCTCAACCTCTTCTTGTGATGCATGCTCTGCTAAAACCAATTCACTTACCAATATTTGCTTAGCATTATTTAGCATTTTCTTTTCTCCTGTAGATAAACCTTTTTCTTTTTGTTTAAAGCTAAGATTTCTAACTACATCAGCAACTTCATATATATCTCCGCTTTTCATTTTATCCATATTATCTCTATAACGTTTATTCCAATTCGCAGACATTTCTGTCTCATTTTCTCCTAAAATAGACATTACTTTTGAAGCTTCTTCCTTATTTATTATATTTCTAACTCCAACTTCTTCTGCCTTGTCCGTTGGTACCATTACTTTTACCTCTCCAGGCATTTTTATTATGTAATAATTATGTTTTTCTCCCAATATGTTTTTCTCTTCTATTGAGTCAATTGTCCCTGCACCATGCATTGGATATACTATTTTGTCACCAATATTAAACATATTAGTCCTCCTTTCCAAAAGTTAATTTTTCAATATACGAAGTTAAAGAAAGGGTTTGTTTCTCTTTTTCAACTACATTTCTATTATACATCAAAAAATGGTAAAAGTCAAAACCTTTACCACTAGATTTTATGTAATTAATAGCTACAGGCTTAGAAAATGAGCACTTACAAAAAGCTAAAAATTTTTTTTAATTTTTTATCTTACCGTCCTGATTCATGTATACTATTTTTCGTAATTCTTGTTGTCGAAAGCATTAAGGTATTTAGTCGTTCTTTACTTATTCGTCGAGCCAAAACCACCCGTTCTTTCTCCATCTGCATTATCATCATCAGTCGTCAAATATTTTTGGAAAATAGCTTGACCAACTACTTCTCCCTTTTTTATCAATATATCTTCTGCTTTCATATTATAAAACGCAAACATTATATGCCCATCATTATCAGGATTTCCATAATAGTCTTTATCTATTACACCAACACTATTAGCTACAACCAATCCTTTTTTCTTTGGGTTAGAGCTACGATTGTATAACATCAACACTTCGTCTTCCTGCATATATGCTTTTATTCCTGTTTTTATAAGTGTTGGTGCCATTCCCTTTTTAAAACTTGGAAGAATAGTATCCTCTGCTGCTTCTACATCATATCCAGCTGAATATTTTGTTTTTCTTATAGGTAAATTTATTCCTTTATTTTCAAATCCTCTTGCTATTTCAAAACCTCTTTTCATTTTAACCTCCATTTTATAATATCTTTCTTCTATCTATACAATCTCATTAACCATATTAGCATACATTTGGTCTATCTGGTTAAGTTGTCCTTTTTCATATGTTATTGCATTTTGTGTCAATTCTGTGGCTTTATGTGCATTGTATATTAAACCTTCATTCTGCAGTGCAATTACTATAGTGGCTGTAGATAAAATCACTAATACAGCAACTGTAAATACCAACGCAATTAGTGTGATACCACTATTATTTAGCATCTCGTTACTCCTCCTATAAGACATTATGTCTTTCTTTTTCTATAGTTTGTTCTTCTTCTAAAATTTAGTATTATTGTACATCATAATCTTTTTTTTGACAAGTATTTTTCACGTTTTTATTTTCAATTATAAATTGCAATAATAAATTTCCGGTTTATTATGAACATAATTTTTCCAAT
>JAHZIB010000034.1 GCA_019419955.1 Clostridiales bacterium
ATATTGGAAAAATTATGTTCATAATAAACCGGAAATTTATTATTGCAATTTATAAAAAAATTAAAAATTTTAAAAACTATTGACAAAATAAAAATGTAAATATACAATGAACGAGAAAGAAGGTAGCAAAACAAATTCATATAAAAGCTATCCTAATTTAGATAGTGTAAAGAACCTATGAAAAATACAATATGAAAACATTATCTGAAATCTTGAAAAAATATAAATAGGGGGTAATCTTATGAAAAAAAGAACATTAGCAATGTTGCTAATAGTTACAGTTTGTTTTATGTTTTTACTTGCTATAAATGTAAAAGCAGCTAATAATGGCACTGAAGTAGTTGAGCCAGGAAGTGCTAATGCAATTAATAATTATTTGAAGACACTAAGTGGTGGAGAAACTGTTAATTTAAAAGAAAATTCGACATATCAGGAGGATAATGTAGAAATCTCTAAAAGTGTTACTATTGATGGACATGGAGCTACAATAAATGGTAAAATTACTATTTCAGCTTCAAATTCAACAGTAGTACTAAAGAACATGACATTGAAATTTGAAGAAGGTAAGCCAATAGTACTTCTAAATATTGGAGGAAAAGGAAATACCGTAAAAGTAGAAAATGTTACATTTGTCGGTGGCGAAAATGCTATTACGATAAATAATTTAGAGCAATCTGTTACACTAGATAGTGTAAATATGAGCAAGTTTTATGGAAAAGCTTTATATTCAGATAGTGTAAAGAACTTAATTGTAAAAAATTCTTCATTTGATGCTTCTGGAACAGTAAATGCTGGTGACCATACAAGTGTTGAATCAAGGAGAGCTGGTTCAGCAATTGATTTAAACTTTGGAAATAGTGTTAGTGGGGTAGAAGTAGAGAATATAATTATAGAAAATAATAAATTTTCAAATGTAAAATTAGCTGAAGGTGAAGATTTATCACAATCTACAGCTGGTGCTATTAAAATTAAAATAAAAAATAGTGATAAAGTTACTTCAATGGGAAAAGTTGAAGTTAAGAATAACGAATTTGTAGATAATCTAAGAGACATTGTAGTTGGTACACAAAGTGTATCAGGAGGTACAGCCTTTGATTCTGCTAAATTCGATATGGTATTATCTGGCAATACTAGAACTATTAATGGAAAAACTTTAAAGGAAGTTAAAGTTACAAATAATACATTAACAGGTTCTGAAGAAGAGAGAACAGAGACAATACCATCAAACGTTACAACTACAAAAGACTTTTCTGCTAAAATAAAAATTACTATAGGAGAAAAAGTATTTGAAGTTACAAAAGGAACAACATTAAGTGAATTAGATTTGACAGATATAAAAACTAGAGAAGGGTATATATTCAAACATTTTGTTATAAAAGATACAGATGAAATTGTTTCTGAGACTCAAGGTTTAATTTCAGATGTTACATTATCTGCTGTATTTGAAGAAGAAACAACTTCTGAAGAACAACCAACTGGAGACAATGAAACTCAAGAAGAAAACACAAATAAAGTAAATGAAGAAAATTTGGAGAATCCACAAACAGGAGATAATATACTTACATATGTTGCCTTAGCAGGAATATCTGTTTTAGTAATTACATTGGTAATTAGGAAAATAAGATAATAGAAATAGAATATTTTATCGGATGTAGAGAAAGTATAAATAAACTACGTCCGATTTTTTCGAATTAGGGACACTTCTCTTTTCGTAAATTCTTACGAATTGGGGACACCTCTATCTGACTATTACTTAAATAAATTGAAGGCAAATATATGAAAATTAGTGATAAATAATTATGTGGTTGCGAAATAATAAATTTGTGATATAATTAATAAGATTTATGTAACAGTTAATATAAGGAGGCTAATGTGCTAGAAGGAATCGTTTTAAGTAACAAGTCCAATTTGTATAAAGTTGAACATAATAATGAAATATATGATTGCTTAGCAAGAGGAAAGATAAAAAGTGAAGATATAAGCCCTGTTGCTGGTGATTTAGTTGAGTTTGAGATTACTGATAGTAGAAAAAAAGCTGGTATTATAAATAAAATACTAACTAGAAGTAATTATTTAAAAAGACCAAAAATGGCAAATCTTTCGCAAATAATTTTTGTGGTATCAATGAAGCTTCCAAAACCAGATTTACTATTATTAGATAAGCAATTAGCATATTCAGAATATAATAAGATTAAGCCAATAATAGTTTTAAACAAAATAGACTTAGTAGAAGATGGGTTGGCTGAGAAGATAGAAAAAACATATTCTACTATAGGTTATACAGTAATAAAAACAGATGCGAAAGATGGAAAAGGAATTGACAAAATTAAAAGACTTCTGCAAAATAATATTACAGCTTTTTCAGGAAATTCTGGGGTAGGGAAATCTACTTTAATAAACAAGATATTAACAAGAAAAGTTACTTTGGAAGGCGATGTGAGCAAGAAGAATAAAAGAGGAAAAAATACAACGACTCAGGTAATATTATATAAAATTGAAGATAATTCGTATATTGCTGATACTCCTGGTTTTTCAACTTTTGAGATTTCTGAACTCAATTCAGAAGAATTGGCCCAATATTTTGTGGAGTTTAACTCATATGTTGGTGAATGTGAATATGCAGATTGTGGGCATATTAAAGAAAAAAATTGTGGTATAAAACAGGCTGTTCAAGAAGGAAAAATTTCTAAAGAGAGATATGATAGATATGTAATAATTAAAGAAAGTTTACAAAATAGTTGAATTTTGAATATGATTGAAGATAGGTTAGAGCATAAATTTGCTCGAATGGAGGTTATTATGGAGGTTTCAGTATCAATTTTAAACGTGAAAAAAGATAGTTGCATACAAGAATTTTATAATTTAGAGACTGCTGGAGTGGATTATTTTCATATAGATGTAATGGATGGGGAATTTGTGAAAAATGATACAACAGGTTTAATGGTAGAATATACAGAATATTTAAAAAACATTACAAATGTACCATTAGATGTACATCTAATGGTTAAAGACGTCATGTCATACATAAAAAGCTTTTTGGTATTTGAGCCTAGGAATATTATAATACATTTAGAATCTGCAAAAAGTAAAGAAGAACTTTTGGATTGGATAAAATATATAAAAGACAATGGTAGTAAAGTTGGAATTTCTATTAAGCCTAGCACGAGCATTGAGCAAATTTATGAGTTTCTACCTTTTATACATACAGTTTTAGTGATGACAGTTGAACCAGGAGAAGGAGGTCAAAATCTGATTCCAGAAACTATTGAAAAGATTAGAAATCTAAAAAAATATATAGAGGTTCATAATTTTGATGTGGATATTGAAGCTGATGGTGGAATTAATGTAGAAAATTCAAACAAACTGAAAGATGCAGGCTGTGATATAGTTGTAGCAGGAACAGCCATTCTAAATTCAGATAATTTTAAGGAAGTTGTTGAGAATTTAAGGTAAGAAAAAGACACTATTAAATCTTAAAATATTTAAGATTTAGTACCTCAGATATTCAAAAGCTTGAAGAAAAAGGATTATTCATCTTTCTTCAAGCTTTTGCTAATTATTATTTTGATGAGCCTTTTGCTTCTGGTTCATCTATTTTAGATAAGTCTTTTCTTTTAAATGTATTAATGCTGATAATACCTAAACCAATCATTGAAGTAATAAAGTTTATTGGAGTTCCAACATATGGTATATATTTTACTAATGCTAAAACTAATACAATTAAAAGAGAAAACAATACAAATGCTACATTTTTATTTAAGTTTAGTTTGTTTGTAATAAGTTTACCAATTGACATGCTGAATATTGTATTTGAAACTATATAAGCTAGTGCTAATAGTATAGCTGCAGCAACTGCAACACTTGATGCAAAACCATATGTAAATAGTAATAGTATGATTATAGCAAGTATAGTACCGAAGAATACTAATAATCCTATTCCAAATGCTTTAAAACTATTTTTCTCAATTATTGTCGAAGCTTTATCTTTAAACTTAGGAGCAATCCATATTAAAAGCATTATAATTACAAACGCAAATATAAGTCCAGAAACAATACTTCTTATAGCAGATAATATTACTGCTTGTGTATTTGTTTTTAGTTGGTTATATGTTATTTCACCACCAACAATGTTTTCTGGTATGGTTTGTTCATTTTGTGAAGTATAGTTTAAATTTCCCTTGATTACTAATTTTTTAGTTGATTCAGATATTAGAGATTCTTGTCTATCATCATCTACCTTGTTTGTTATTTCATTATTTGTTTCTTGGTTAGATGGATTATTATCAGTAACATTAAAAGTTATATTTTGTGAATTAATATTTGCATCTCTATTAATTTGACCACTTAAGGCGACTGTGTTAGCAATCAAATTTACATTTCTAGCAACAATTCCAGTTTGTGTCAAACTAAAGTCTGCTACATATGCATATACATCTGAACAAATTCCTGATAGTTCTAATGAGCCACCAAATGCAAATATGTTTCCGTGTATAACTGCATCTTCACTAATTGATAAATTATTACCTGCTATAAATAAATCTCCATAAATTTCTCCCGTAACATTAACATTTCTTCCATATGCAAAAACGTTTCCATCAATTATTTCAGAAATATTAACTTCTGAATCGTAATAGAATTTATCTGAAGTAGAAAATTCATAATCAGTTTCATACGTTGTAAGTATATTTTCAGATATAGTATTTGTTTCAGAATTAGAATTTTCTTCAGATGATATGGTACTAAGTTTATCTGTTGCAAAAGCAATATTAGATAAAGTTAGAAACAATATCAAAATAGAACATAAAAATATTCTGCTAAAAAGTTTTGTTTTCAATAAAATCCCTCCTTAAAAAATATACACTAATAATATAATGTTAAGAAGGTTTTGTCAATGAGTTAACAAAAAATATTATACACTTGTTTTGCAATAATAGATGCAATCTTTATTTGGAGAAATTTTTTGAATTTTAACATTTTCTAAGTTACATTTTCCATCAACTTGATATTTGCAATTACAAGAACAATTAATGTTTGTCAAAATAAAACCACCCCTGTTTAAATTGAAACAATTTCTTAAAAAATAAAACTACTCCACAATATATTATGGAGTAGTCTTGGGAAAATATACAATAAAAGTTAAAATTACTTTTGTGTAAAATATTTGCAAAATTTGTTGATTGAACACTGATTACATTTTGGAGAACGTGCAGTACAAATTGCTCTACCATGATAAATTAGAATATGGTTAATATCCTTCAAATACTCATATGGAAATATTTTTAACAAGTCCTGTTCTATCTTATCAGGGGTTTCCTCTAAGGAAAATCCAATTCTATTTGATAATCTCTTAGCATGTGTGTCAACTGCAATTCCTTGTGGTTTATTAAAAGCTTCTAGCATTACGACATTGGCTGTTTTTCTTCCAACACCAGGTAATGAGAGTAAATCTTCCATTGTATCTGGAACTTGGCTATTATGTTCTTCCTCAATTTTTTTTGCGGTAAGTTTAATATTTTTTGCCTTATTTTTATAAAATCCGCAAGGATGTATTAATTCTTCCAACACTTCTAATGGCATTTCATTAAAATCTTTTGGTGTAGAGTATTTTTCAAAAATTGCGGGAGTAGTCTTATTTACTCTATCATCAGTACATTGAGCAGATAATATTACTGCAACTAACATTTCAAAAGGAGTTGTAAAATCTAAGCTACATTTAGCATCTGGATATGTTTGTTTTAAAATTTCTATAATTTTTATTGCTTTTTCTTTGTTCATAAAAACCTCCATTCAACTTATAGAATTATATCACAAGATTGTTGTTTCGACAATATAATATATAAAGGTAGACAGCATATATCAGAAAAATAGGAGGTAATAATTATGTTATGTGCACTGAAAAAAACATTAGCGGTTTGTTTAATAGGTTTAGGATTAGGAATATTACTTGTGTTATTGCTTCCAATATCTGGCTGGCTATTTTTGATAGGAGTAGTTGTTGTTGCTGTTGGGTTAATGTGGCTTTGTGGCTAATATATTCTAAGGAGGAGGTAAATGATTATGACTATTGTAGTAAAGAAAGTGCCTAAATTTTTAAGAGGAATTGTAAAGTTGATTTTTGGAATAAAGGACAATACATAAGAAAAGAAGAAAATAAAAGCATCGGAAAATTTTAAAAATGATAAAATTTTTTGTTACTGGATTAAGAATATACTTGCCCTGCAACGAGAGTTCCATTAAAAACTTTCACTAATTGATGATTATAAAGCTTGTGAAAGTTTTTAATTGGAATCTCCCTGCGCAGACTTTAGTGAGTATGCAAGTTGATGTGTAGCTACAAAGTGAAAAATTCAAAAAAGTACTTGTCAAAATAATATTAATAGTATAGAATTAGCATGAACAAAGATAGAAAAAATGGAAAGGAGACGCGAGATGAGAAAAAACGAAATTGATAGAACCAGCATGGCTGTAAGAGAGAGAGAGAGAGAGAGAGCAAGAGGATAGGGAAAACTTGTTCTGCTTTTAATGCAGAAAATGAGTTTGTTGTAGAGAAAAGAATAGATATAAATAATGCAAGTGTAAAGCTTTATAATATAGAACTCGGCTATGGAAGAATTGCGGAAAGCTATTAGTAGATAGCCGAGGTTTTTACATAACAAAAATGCACCTAAAAACAAATGCAAAACGAAGACGGAGGTAGAGAGTGAAAATGAGGAAATCAATGAAATAGCAAAAAAGAAAAACAAATATCATAAAAAGAAAAATAAGGAGGTAAGAAAGGAATAGTGAAAAGAAAGAGAAAACATTATGGCGAACAAAATTAAATAGGAAGAAAAAGACAAAAAACGTATAAGAAATGGAAAAACTGGTAAAAATATAGATATGTAAAATATAGAATTACGACAGCAAGAGTAGTTAATGGAAAGGAAATAAAAATATAGATAAAAGGATAGAAGGGAGAGATAAGAAAGATGCAGAAATTAAAAAAGGAAAAAGTAGAGAAAGAGCAAAAGAACAAAATAACGGAAAAACTAAAAGAGGAGAAAGGAATAACGCTACTAGCGCTAATACTAACAGTAGTAATAATGATTATTCTAGCGGCAGTAACAATAAATGTAGCACTAGGAGAAGGAGGCTTAGTAGACCAAGCAAAATGGGCAGCAGAGCAAACAGCAAACGTGGCAAAGTCAGAGCAGGAGCAGTTAGATGATGTAGCAGACCAAATAAATGACATAATTGCAG
>JAHZIB010000035.1 GCA_019419955.1 Clostridiales bacterium
TCTTATCGAGCTGGATTTTCTGCTTATCGGGTTCCTATTTTAGGACACCCTCTTACTGATGATAGTTACAGAAGGTTACCAGTCAGATTGTTTAAGTCGATTTCACCAGAATCAAGTTTCCAGAAGAATAATGTCATTGAAAGCATTGTAATGTCAGGAATGTCAAAACCATAGAAATCATTTTTCTGACCATTGATGTAGGCTTTGAACTCTTTCTTTGCATCATCAAGAGGAATTACGTCAACATTTATAGATTCATTTTCGTCAAGATGTTGCTTTCCCAACTTTTCAGTAATAGCCCAATACAGGCGAGATACTTCGTCAGTGTAAGACACATGGCGATAAAGTTTGGGGATAATGAGTTCAGAAAGGAAGATTACCTTAGAACCAAGCTCCTGACTTCCTTCAGCTATAGCAGCAGATTGGAAATCTTGATTTGACTCTACCAAGCCAGCGGCTTGTTCGAGGAAAATTTTGGAGTATAGAGTTCCATCTACATCTACAACATATGGAGAACGACTCTGTTTTCCCATTACGAGAAACCAGTTTTCTCCGTCTTTCAGAAGTGTAAGTACTTCTGAAGAGGGTTGAGACAATGTAACATTATTGGTAAATTCCTTGCCATCATGCTTTCTCATCTTCCGGCCAGTGATGTGGTCATAACGATAACCAATCTCAGTGTGACCTTCTTCTACGAATGTGTTACCATACTTTTTGTAATGCTCTGCACTTGCAGGATTCATCACAACTTCAGGATTCTTTGCCTTACTTACCATAGCCATAATATTGCCTCCTAAAAGTATAAAGTAATATGTAAAAGATTTACATAACTTAATTATAACACATATAAGAATTAATATCAAAATTTTAATCGTATATGAGAAATCAACTTGTGCTTTATATTTTAGTACTTATAACGATTTTTTTATACAATAATATTAGGGTATCTTGGGTTGGGTATATTCGCCAAGCAAAATGCACAACCTTTCTTACAAGGGGTTATTGATAAAGTTAAAAATATATATGTTGACAAGATGCAGTAAAATCAATATAATTAGTAAAGTAAAATAAGGAGAAATGTATGAAAGACAAAAAGAAATTTATTAGAAATTTTAGTATAATAGCTCATATTGACCATGGTAAATCGACTTTGGCAGATAGATTAATTGAGATGACAGGAGTACTTTCTAGCCGTGAGATGGAAAGTCAGGTACTTGATAATATGGATATAGAACGTGAAAGAGGAATTACAATAAAATCACAAGCAGTCAAAATGATATATAAGGCTAAAGATGGAAATGAATATGAGCTTAATTTAATAGATACTCCTGGACATGTTGACTTTAATTATGAAGTATCAAGAAGTTTAGCTGCGTGTGATGGTGCTATATTAGTTGTAGATAGTACACAAGGAGTTGAAGCACAAACACTTGCCAATGTGTATTTGGCAATAGACAATAATTTGGAAATTTTGCCGGTTATAAATAAAGTGGATTTGCCAAATGCTAGACCAGAGGAAGTCAAGGAAGAAATAGAAGATATAATAGGAATACCTGCTGAGGATGCTCCTTGCATATCGGCTAAAACAGGATTTAATGTTGATGAGGTGTTAGAAAGAATTGTTACAGACTTGCCAGCGCCTACAGGTGATGAGAAAACTGAATTAAAGTGTTTGATATTTGACTCAATTTATAATGATTATAAGGGAGCAATAGCGTATATAAGAATAAAAGACGGGACAGTTAAGGTTGGAGATGAAATAATGTTTATGTCTAATAAAAAAACTTTTACTGTAACTGAAGTTGGATATTTCGAGCCGGGCTCTTATGCTCCAAGTAGCAAATTAGAAGCAGGAGAAGTTGGATATATTGCTGCGAGTATAAAAAGTTTGTCAGATATAAGTGTGGGAGATACAATTACGTTAAAAAGTAAACCTGCTAATGAACCACTTCCTGGATATAAAAAGGTTAAACCTATGGTGTATTGTGGTATTTACCCAGTTGATGGGAGCGATTATGAAAATTTGAAGGTAGCGTTAGAAAAATTAAAACTAAATGATGCTGCTTTGGAGTATGAGGCAGAATCTTCTGGAGCACTAGGGTTTGGTTTTAGATGTGGTTTCTTAGGTTTATTACATTTAGAGATAATTGAAGAAAGGCTTGATAGGGAATTTGATTTAAGTTTAATAACTACATCTCCATCAGTCATTTATAAAGTGCACAAAACAGATGGAGAAGTTATTGAGTTATATAATCCATCAGACTTACCTCCAACAAGTGAAATATCATATATGGAAGAACCAATGGTAAATGCACAAATATTTACGCCAAAGGAATTTGTAGGAAATATAATGGAAATATGCCAAAATAGACGTGGCATATACATAGATATGAAATATTTAGATGAAAATAGAGTTACATTAATTTATGAAATGCCATTAAATGAAATAATTTATGATTTCTTTGACCAATTAAAATCAAGGACAAAAGGATATGCATCATTCGATTACGAAATGAAAGAATACAAAAGGTCTGAATTAGTAAAATTGGACATTCATGTAAATGGGCAACCTGTAGATGCTTTATCTTTTATTGTTCACAAAAGTAATAGCTATGAACGTGGAAGAAAAATGGTTGAAAAATTAAAAGCAGTTATACCAAGACAGTTGTTTATAATACCAATACAAGCTGTAATTGGTGGTAAGGTTATAGCTAGAGAAACAATCTCAGCAATGAGAAAAGATGTTTTGGCAAAATGTTATGGTGGAGATGTTACAAGGAAGAAGAAATTATTAGAGAAACAAAAACGTGGTAAGAAAAAAATGAGACAAATTGGAAATGTGGAAATACCACAGGAGGCATTTTTAAGTGTACTTAAATTAGATGAGGAATAAGAAATGAAAGAGGGGAAAAAATGAATAGAATTGTATTATGTGGTAGTATGAAGTTAAAAGAGAAAATTTTTGAAGTAGAGCATTTTTTAAAAAATAAAGGCTATGAAGTTATTACGCCAAAAGAGTTTAAAGTGGAAACAACAAAGGGAGAGGCAACTAAATTACACTTTGACGAAATTACTAATCAAAAAACAGATATAGTTTTAGCAATTAATGTAACAAAGAATGGAATAGAAAACTACATAGGACCGAATACATTTGCAGAAATAGCAATGGCATTTTATTTTAATAAAAATATTTATTTGTTAAATGATATTTATGAACCATATAGGGATGAGCTAGAAGGATGGAATGCTATTGCCTTAAAAGGAAAATTAGAAGACATATGATAAAGGTTTATAGATTGAACCTTAAAAATCTAAATATTTTGTAAAGGAACAAAGAATGAAAGAAAATAAAGGAAATTTGCCAGAAAATGTGTTTAATGACCAAGTTGAAGGAAGAAATGCTGTACTTGAACTTCTGGAATCAGATAGAGATATAAATAAAATATTTATATCTGATGGGGAAAAACATGGTTCTATAAATAAAATTATAGCATTGGCGAGAGAAAAAAAGGTTATAATAAATGAAGTGAGTAAAGCTAAATTAAATCAGATGTCACAAACGGAAAACAACCAGGGAGTTATAGCAATTGTTCCACCCTTTAATTATTGTGAAATAGAGGATATTTTGGAGGTAGTAAAGAAAAGGAATGAAAAACCATTTATATTAATATTAGATGGAATTGAAGACCCTCATAATTTAGGTTCTATAATTAGAACTGCAGAAACAGCTGGAGTTCATGGAATAATAATACCTAAAAGGAGAGCTGCATCAGTTAATAGTACTGTATCAAAAGTGTCTGCTGGAGCGGTCGAACATATAAAAATAGCAAGAGTAAATAATATAAATGATGCTATGCAGACTTTAAAGAAAAATGATGTATGGATTTGTGGAACTGATATGAATACAGATAAGTACTTTTACGAAGAAGATTTTACAGGAGGAATCGGAATTGTAATAGGGAGTGAAGGATATGGAATGAGTAAATTAGTAAAAGAGAATTGTGATTTTATAGTAAGAATTCCTATGAAGGGAAAAATTACTTCACTAAATGCATCGGTGTCGGCTGGTATTGTGATGTATGAAGTTGTCCGCCAAAGAGGGGGACAGTTAAAAAAATAATTGTGTTTTGGCATTATTAATTATTGTGAAGAAAGTTTTAGATTACAATTAAGTATGCTTTTAACTTTCTAATTTATTTGTTTAGTCAAAACATCAATTATCTTTTAAATCTAGCACCATAGATAAGGAAAGAGGTTTGGCAATACTTGTTTCTTTGTCTATCAAAAGAGAGGTGAGATATTTATGATAAGAAAAAAGAGATTACTATTAATAATTATACCAATTGTGGTAGTGTTTGTTATGGTAGTTGTTATAGCAATAATGTTTATGGCAACAGATATTTTTAAATCTGATAGAGAACTCTTTTGGAACTATTTTGCACAAAATGTAGATGTGTCAGATTTCTTGGTAGATAAAAAGCTAGAAGAACAGTTTGAATTCAAACAAAATAATTCATATATATCTAGCGGAGATTTATCAATGGTAATTGAACAAGGTGAAAATAGCTTAAAGCAGTTGAATGCTATAACAAATGCAAGGCACGACAACAATGTAGGGAGGAAATATGCAGAGGCAATTCTAAAGAATGGAGATATAGATTTGTTTAAGGTTTCATATATAAATAGTGGAGATATATATGGCATTAAGTGTGATGAGATTTTTCCAAATTATGTAGGTGTACAAAACTCTGATTTAAATCAGCTTGCTATAAATTATGGAATACCAAATAGTAATGTGCCAAATAAAATTGTACCGCAGGTACTCTTCAATATATTTGATTTGACTGATGAACAAAAAATACATTTACAGGAATTTTATTTTCCTATTATAAATAATAAAATTCAGGATGCTCAATTTACACGAACATCTGAGGATATAGCAATATTTGGAGTGAATAAAAATTGCAATGTATATTCTCTAGTTCTAACAAGTAACAATATAAAAGAAATAATAAGAGATTTACTAGCAAATGCAAAGTTAGATAACGAAACAATGACAATACTTACTGAAAAATTTGCTTCTTTAGAAATGAGTGTAGAATATACAGATGCTAGCAATTTGCAACTTAAGATAGATCAAATGATTGAAGAAGTAGAAAATATGCCAATAGAAAATAATTTGGAAATTAGAGTATATGAAAGTGAAGGAAAGGCAATAAGGACTACTTTTGCAATGAATGGGAACTTTGATATTATCTACGATAAACTGGATAATGACAAAACTATTACCATTGAAATACCTTCTATGGATAGCTTGAATGATATTATGCACACTACTATGGTAAATACAAGTACAAATGAAATAATAGATTTATCGCAAGAGACAGGGCAATTAACTGAAAAGGGGAATACAAGATTTATTATTAACAAAAAAGATTTAGGTAATGTTGCGACAATAAGTGTACAAATTATTCCAGATGTGAATAATGAAATGCAAAATATAAATATTATTTTGAATATACAAGGGGTGCAAAATGGGATATTTAATAATTCAGTTGAGATAGTAGTAAATACGTTGCTAGATGAACGTAATGAAGTCATAAGAGTTACTTATGACACAAGTACTAGCATGACCGATCAAATAGAAGAGATAGAGGAGCTTAATGGAAATAATACAGCTATAGCAAATTATTATCAACCAGATGAGTATAAAGCGTTTTTTAAGTCATGGAATAGTTTATTTAGAGAAAGGTTTGTGGAAAAATTGGCTACATTAGGGTTTAATGAAGATAATTAGTATAAAATATAAATAAAAAGCTATATTAATACTAAGCAAGATATGTGTATATTTAGTCGAATTTCTCTAAATATACATATATCTTGCTGGCTGCGTTTGAGGTTCGAAAAAATACAAGAGGTGTTATTAGATAATGGTTTGAGAATAAGAAATTGCCGAAAGCTATATGATTCTGATTAATATTTTTGATGAATTCAAACATTATATAATCTTTCAAACAAATATGCTCTAGCTAGAAATACAAGGTTTTCGACTATAAAAACATATTAAGCCATTATATAGTAACAATTTCCAGAAAAAAATTGAAAAAAACTATTGACTTAAAATTCATTACGTGTTATTATAAATAAGGTTTCTGATGAAACTAATTTTTCTTACTCTTTTTGAGAAAAAATAAGCTCAAAATTAGTGGAAATTTTTTTGTCAGAAAGTGTAAAAAAATATTTTGAAAAAATCTTAAAATTATTTAAAAAACTATTGACATTATATTTAAGATTGTGTTAAAATATTTCTTGTCGTCAAACAAATCGATTGAGAACATAAAAAGCACATTGAAAAGTAAACAATAAACTTTGAGAAACCAATAAAGCGGTAGTAAAA
>JAHZIB010000036.1 GCA_019419955.1 Clostridiales bacterium
CTATATTTTCTTAAAATTTCCTTTCTATTTCTTCCCCAGATTATTTAACTCATATCCATTTTCGCTTTCATCTAGTATATATCCTCCACAGGTTCATGTTTATAGTAATTATTATATTGCAAGAACAATTTTTCTACCATTTAATAGACATTATCTTATTAACTTTGCTATATTAAAAACTTATTTAATGTTTTATTTAAACACAAGTTTTTTTCCACTTAAAGAATATTACGAAAAGATAAGTGTCCCTAATTCGAAAGTTCATCTTTTGATGTGTTAATTCTAAATAGCTTGAATATCTCTACAATTACAATTGGTAGTAGTATTAGTATAATTAATTCGATTATTTTACTTGTTGGTAATATTGGAATGCTGAATATATGTCTTAGTGCTGGTACAAATAGAATTATTAGCATAAGTGCTGCTGAACCAGCAATTGCTCCTAACAGTATTCTGTTGTTAAATGGATGCGTTTTAAATATTGATTTTTGGTTGTTTCTTATATTAAACACATGCACTAATTCTGAAAATGCCAATGTTATAAATGCCATTGTCTGCCCTATTTCAACTTTTACCTCTTGCTTATCTACTATTTCAGCTCCATTTGCTAGTGCTTCTTCTAGGTTTTCTATTTCTTCTGCACTGTATATCGTATCATCTATTTTTACCATTGTAGGCAGTTGGTCGTCAGGAGTTGCAATTCCTATTAAAAATGCTGAAAGTGTTAAAATACCTATCATAAATCCTTGGTATACTACTCTCCATGTCATTCCTCGTGTAAATACACTCTTTTGTTTTTTTGGTTTTCTTTTCATTACATCATCTTCTGCTGGATCAACTGCAAGTGCTAATGCTGGTAATGAATCTGTAACTAAATTTACCCATAGTATGTGTATTGGTAATAGCACTTCTATTAAATGTATGTCTATGCCAAATGTACTACTAATCCATGGTGTGATTAGTATTGCAACAAATAATGCTACAATCTCACCAACATTACTTGATAATAGGAATTGAATTGCTTTTAAAATATTATCATATATACGTCTACCTTCTTCAACAGAAGATACAATTGTTGCAAAATTGTCATCTGTTAAAATTACATCTGCCGCTTCTTTCGAAACATCCGTTCCCACAATACCCATTGCACAACCAATGTCTGCTGTTTTGAGTGCTGGCGCATCATTTACTCCATCTCCTGTCATTGCTACAATTTCACCATTTGCCTGCCATGCTTTTACAATACGGACTTTATGCTCTGGTGAAACTCTGGCATATACGCTATACTTCCTTATATCTTTTGTTAACTCCTCATCAGAAATTTCTTCAAGTTCTGCACCAGTTATTGCTTCTTCCTCATTTTCTAGGATTCCTAATGATTTAGCAATCGCAACAGCTGTAATTTTATGGTCTCCAGTTATCATTACAGTTTTTATTCCTGCAGTTTTGCACTTTTCAACTGCATGTTTAACTTCCTCTCTTGGTGGATCAATCATACCTACCATACCAACAAAAATCAAATCATTTTCTATATTTTTCATTTCTTCATCAGTTGGTTCATGATCAAGCTCTTTATATCCCATTGATAAAACTCTTAAAGCATTCTTTGCCATTTCTATGTTATATTTATCTATTATTTTTCTATAATCTACTAAATTATCTTTAATTTCTCCATTTATCTCATATTTCGTACATTTGGCTAAAAGTTCATCTATTCCTCCTTTAGTATATGCTACATATTTATCTCCCATTTTATTTACTGTAGTCATTAGCTTTCTATCTGAATCAAAAGGAAATTCTTTTACCCTTTCTATTTTCAATGTATTTTTCACATCAAAGTTAATCCTAAATCCCAAATCTATTAAAGCGGTTTCTGTTGGGTCTCCTGTTAATGTATTGTTTTCTCCTATTTTTGTATCATTGCAAAGCACGCTCACATCCATTAGTCTTTGAAGTTCATTGCTAAAATTAACTTCATTAGTTACATCACTAATCTTTCCATTAACAAATATTTTCTGAACAGTCATTTTATTTTGAGTTAAAGTTCCAGTCTTATCTGAACATATAACAGTAGCACTACCTAAAGTTTCAACCGCAGGCAATTTCTTGATTATTGCATTTTTCTTTACCATTCTTTGAACACCAATAGCCAAAACAATTGTAGAAACCGCTGCCAACCCTTCTGGAATTGCTGCAACAGCTAAACTTACTGCTGTCATAAACATATCAATTGCTTCTTTTCCATATGCAATACCTATAACAAATATAACGGCACAAATTGCAAGCGCTGCAATACCAAGTGTTTTTCCTAGTTTATTTAACTTAACTTGAAGTGGGGTAGCTGTTCCAACTGTATCATTTATAATTGTAGCAATTTTACCAACCTCTGTATTCATCCCTGTTTCAACAACAATACCTTTTCCTCTACCATAAGTTATAAGAGATGATGAAAACAACATATTAGTCCTGTCTCCAATTCCTACTTTTTGTTCATCAATAATCTCAGCATTTTTATCCACTGGTACAGACTCTCCTGTAAGTGAAGACTCTTGTGATTTAAGATTTACACTCTCTATAATTCTTAAATCTGCTGGTACATAATCACCTGTATCTAAAACAACGACATCTCCTGGCACTAATTCTCTTGATGGTACAACTTCAATTTTGCCATTACGCATAACCTTTGCAACATGTGAGCTTAATTTTTGTAATGCTTCTAATGATTTTTCTGCTTTGGCTTCTTGTACTACACCAATTATTGCATTTACAATTACAACAATTAAAATAATTATTGAATCGGTTATTCCCTCTCCTTCCATATATCCAACAACACCAGATACAATTGCAGCAATTATTAAAACAATTATCATAAAGTCCTTAAACTGTTCTAAAAATTTCACGAACAGACTCTTTTTTTTCTTTGCCTTCAACTCATTAAAGCCATATTTTTTTCTATTTTCTTCAAGTTGCTGTATATTAAGTCCTTCATCTACATTAGTGTTTAATTCTTTTTGAATTTCGTCTACATTTTTGTTAAACCAATTTTTTTCCAAAATCATCTCTCCTTTAATAACATTTTTAACAATTTTTGAATAATTATACAATTAAATGAAAATAAGAAGGGCATTTCTCAAAGCCAGCTCTGGAGCCAATGGCGAAATACATGTCCTCGCTTTGCTTGAATGACCTAAGGAAGCCTAACCTTGTTATATAGGAAAAATCGTTTAGAATACTGCAATATCTAGTAAAAAGTTGCTTTTTTCCTATACAATAAAAAAGACTTTTTTAATTACATATTTTCCCACGTTGCTAAAATTACTATAATACTGTGAGGTATTGTTTTAGTAATTACATTATTGTACTTACCAAACATAAAATACGTAATTTCAAAAGTCTCGCTTACCATACAGGTTACTAACCATGCTTTTCTGCTGTGATGTTGATTAGTTATTTTTAAGCTACTCCCTTTTTCTTATATAGTTTTATTACAATTACTCTATTTTGTCAATATTTTATTTGTAACTTTTATGTGAATTTATTGCCAAATAATCAAAACTCTTGGTTACTGGATAATTGTTAAAAAAATAATTGTCCTGCAACTGAAGTTCCATTAAAAATTTTCACAAATCAACACTTACGAAGCTTGTGAAAATTTTTAATTGGATTCTCCCTATGCGGACTTCAAATGTGCAATGACAATTATCCTGTAACAACTCTTGTACACATTTTTTTTAAAACTCTATTATATTTATACTAATTTAATAATTTTTTTACTACTTCATTAATTGTTTTTCCATCTGATGAAGCACCAATTTTTTCCTTTGCAGATTTCATTACCTTACCCATATCTTTTATAGAAGTAGCACCTTCGCTTTCTATTACTTCTCTAACAATCATTTCTACTTCTTCTATGGACAACTGTTTTGGTAAATACTCCGTTAATATTTCTATTTCCTTTTTTATTTCATTTATTAAATCTTCCCTACCACTTTTTTCATAATCCTCTAAAGAATCCCTTCTCTTTTTAGATTCTTTAGCAATTATTTCAATAATTTGTTTGTCATCCAATTCTATATGCTTATCTTTCTCTACCTGAAGAATTGCAGCTCGAACCATTTGAATTACATTCTTCCTAACTACATTCTTTTCTTTCATACAATCTTTTAAATCCTCTAATAATTTTTCCTTTAACATAAGACCTCCTAATAAACAATTAATTCTAATTCTTTTTTAACTTCAAAATAACAATATTTTTTCCCTTGCTATTCTCATGAATTGTAACATTTTTATTATATACTACAGATATAATTTTTTCAACAATTTACTAATGAATAATCATTTAAATGTTACCAAGATAATGGTTATTGTACATTTGTTTAATTTAATATAGAATTTTTTCTGTTTTAATGGTATAATTAACACAACAAAACAATAGTTTATAGGCACTTTTCTCTACTTATGCAGTGATGCCTATAAAGATAAGGAGAGTAAAAATGATATATACAACAAATTATAAATCTAATATTGGAGATATATTACTTGCAAGTAAAGATAATAAATTAATTGGTTTATGGATTGAGGGGCAAAAATATTATTTATCTAATTTAAATGAAAAAATTGAAAAAAAAGATAATGAAGAAATATTAGTAAAAACAAAAAAGTGGTTGGATAGATATTTTAATTATGAAAAACCACAAATTGATGAATTAGATTTAAATCCAATTGGAAGCACATTTAGGCAATCTGTATGGAAATTATTGTGCAATATACCTTATGGAGAAGTTATTACTTATAACGATATAGCTAAAGAAATAGCTAAACAAAAGGGAATGAAAAAAATGTCTGCACAAGCAGTTGGAGGAGCAGTAGGACATAATCCAATATCTATTATTATTCCGTGTCACCGAGTAGTAGGTAGTAATGGTAGTTTAACTGGATATGCAGGAGGAATAAATAAAAAAATATATTTACTAAAACATGAAAATACAAATATGGAAAAATTATTTGTTCCTAGAAAAGGAACAGCACTATAAATTTATAATAAAAAAATTTATGTCTTATGCCTTATTGTATAAAAAAAATTGTTAAATTTTTTCTATACAATAAGGTAATAACTCACGAACTTTTTACGGCCCGTAAGTTTTATTCAGATGGAGTGATTTATATAGTGTTACTCCCACAATTTGCTCAAACCATCAACTGTTAAAATCAGTATAATATCTTTACACGCACAGTAACTGCTGCATTTAAGACCATTGTTCCTGCTGGAGGCTCATTTCCTACATAATAAATTAAACAATATGTATTATATATTTAAGTGAACTTTTATCTGGTTTATTTTTATTCATTTCTATTCAAACCTCCTATAATATTAATAACATTTTCTTTCTTTAAAGTTTTCTATTAACATATAATGTATGGATAATATCAAAGAAGATATAAATTTTCTCATTTCTATAAATGATTTTATTATACTAATACTAACTTTTACAGCTATATCATTTTTCAAAACACCTGCTAATATAGTAATTCCTTGTTCTGTAAAAACATATGGCAGATATCTTCTTCCCCATCTAAATTCATCATTTTGTTTTGAGGTTCCAATTTGGAACCTCAAAGTTTGAAATTCATTTTCTGTTAAAAATTTTTATTACTAACTTCATTTACTTTATATTCAAATATTGTAAGTACAGTAGGGTATGTAAATATTCAGTTGGTTCAATAAATTGCAAATTTATAGCCTTAAAATGTTTAATTTTACCATTTTTAATTGTATAAACAAAGTTTTTGATAATTTCTAATATTTCTGCATTTGGCTCTAATTCTTGTACTATTGCAAATTCAAACATAACATAAGTTGTTTTCAAATGGAGCGAATCACATACAAGTTACGAACTTTGTTCTCTTTCTGTAGATAATTATATAATATTTTCAGTTCAAATACAACTAATTGGAAAAATATGTATGAGTTTTTATGACTGGGGATTGCCCTAGATTTCAATATTTTTAAGCTCTA
>JAHZIB010000037.1 GCA_019419955.1 Clostridiales bacterium
TCTTATCGAGCTGGATTTTCTGCTTATCGGGTTCCTATTTTAGGACAACCTCTTTTAAATTCATTTAAGAAGAAAAATTTTTGAGAAATTTACAAAGTAAGCTTTAGATAGATTTGTAATTGAATGGAATCAAGAGGCGAACTTTATAGCTTAACAAATAATTTTTTTAAAGAAAAATGTAAAATAATTAATCGTATATTAGACAAGATTAAAAAAATTAATTGTTATTCTCTATTATAAATTTTATAAGATAAAGCTCATTGATTTTTAATTAAATTTTCTATATAATATTGATAGCTTGTAAAAAATAAAGACGGAAATATTGCAAAAGAAGCATTAGAATTTATACTTCTAGTAAATATTTTGTAACAAAGTATAAGTTAATTAGAAAAAAGGAGAAAAATATTTTGAAGATAGAAATTAAACCGTTAAGAAAAAAAGATCATAAAAAAATTATACAATATGCAATAAAAGGTATGCACTTTAATTTGTATGTAGACAACAAGATAGGATTGAATCTATATGGCAGATATTTTTGGTATTTAGAACTGACAAAAGCAACACAAGTAATATCTGCATATATAGGAGAAGAATTAGTAGGAGTCTTAGTAGCAGATTTTGAAGGTGAAGAAAAAGTATATAAATCTTTCTGGGATAGATTATATGTTAATATAATTGAATGGGTACAAAAAACTTTCCTAAAAGATAGTGCAGGTTTGTATGATATTGCGAATAAAGAAATGTTAAAGGATTATAAATCAAAGAATAATTCAGATGGAGAAATTAAGTTTCTAGCAGTAAATCCAGATATTAAGGTAAAAGGTATTGGAACAATATTACTAAATGAATTAGAAAAAAGAGAAACAGGAAAAGAAGTTTACTTATTTACAGATAATCAATGTACCTATCAATTCTATGAACATAGAGGATTTGATAAAGTAGGAGAGAAAGATATTAAACTAGACATAAGTAAGAAAGAAATACCTTTAAAATGTTTTTTATATAGAAAAAAGATAAAAAAATAAAAGCAGAGATGTATAATGTTTAAGAAATGTATAGCAGGAGCTATTAAATATTTTTAATTTGAGGAGATGTGATTAATATGAAAATGGGAATAATCTGTAATTAATTATACAGAAAAAGTTGCATAGGGTGTAAAAAGATATACATTATATAAAACATTGTGAATATTTTATAAATAGAGTTAGCAAAATAGTAAATTGTAGAGGGGAAATATTATATGGAAATTTTAGTAATAAGACATGGACAAACTGACTGGAATGCTCTTGGGAAACTTCAAGGAAAAACAGATATTCAATTAAATGATATAGGAAGACAACAAGCAAAAGAAACAATTAAACTTATTAAAGATGAAAATATTGATGTAATAATTACATCTCCACTAAAAAGAGCAAAAGAAACAGCAGAAATTATTAACAAGAATTTTGAAGTTACTATTATAGAAGATAATAGATTAATAGAAAGAGGATTTGGCAAAAATGAAGGTCTAACAAAAGATGATAGAATAAAGTTAAAAGAAATACATCCAGAGGTAAATGATGTTTGGAATTATAATAAAAATATAGACTTTAATGGAATAGAGACTATGCACGATTTTTGTGATAGAATATATAAATTCCTTGATGAGATAATAGAAAAATATAAAGATAAAAATATACTTATAGTAACACATGGTGGGGTATCTGTACCTATGAAGTGCTATTTTATGAATTATCCTTTAAAAAGACTTGTGGATAGAGATGTTGTTAAAGGATTAAAAAATTGTGAAGTTGCAAAGTTTAAAGTTTGATGTTTTATATAAATTACATAGCTCTTTTAGCTTTATGTAGTTTACTAAAAAAGACTAAATAAGCCTAAAAAATGAAGTAAAACTAAACAAACAAAAAAAGTTTGTGATCAGATTCGTGTAAAATACGTGCATAAGAAAACATATCTTATAAAAAGGAATGATAATATCCTGAAAGAAATGGAAATACAATAAATAGATTAGCTGTAACTTATTATTACTTCGGATATATAGAAAGTATTTCTGATGAAAGAGATTTAACTGAGAATGAAAAGAAAGATGGTTTTACTGTTGAATTTTGTTCTATTAACCAAATTCAAGGAATGTTAAATAACAAAAAAAGTAATAATCCAAGAAGGTTATATAAAGAAAAAGTCAATTCTCTCATGCTAAACGATTTCACAATATAATTATCTGCTCCTAGGTCTGATTGCATAGTTAGATTATTTCAAAGGAATACATAGAAAATTTTGAAAATCACACGAAATTTTTTGGTTAATAGAGTTCATTTTTCACAAGGTTACAAGGAGGAAATATGTTCAAGTTAGTATCAGAATATAAGCCAACAGGAGACCAACCTAAGGCAATAGAATATTTATCTAATGGAATAAAAGAAGGTAAGAAATATCAGACGCTTCTAGGTGTTACAGGCTCAGGAAAGACCTTTACAATGGCTAACATAATCCAAAAAGTACAGAGACCCACACTTGTATTAGCACATAACAAAACATTAGCAGGACAACTCTATTCAGAATTCAAAGAATTCTTCCCAGAGAACAATGTGGAGTATTTTGTTTCATATTACGACTATTATCAACCAGAGGCATATATAGCGTCATCTGATACTTATATAGAGAAGGACGCTTCTATAAATGATGAAATAGACAAGCTTCGCCACTCTGCCACAGCTGCATTATTTGAAACTAGAGATGTAATAATTGTTGCATCTGTTTCATGCATATATGGATTAGGAGACCCTATAGACTATGAGCATATGATTGTTTCACTAAGACCTGGCATGCAAAAAGAAAGAAATGATATAATGAAAAGATTAGTTGCAATGCAATATAGTAGAAATGAGTTGGACTTTAAAAGAGGTACTTTTAGGGCAAAAGGAGATATATTGGAGATATATCCTTCTGATGAAAGTGAGAGTGCTATAAGAGTAGAATTTTGGGGTGAAGAGATAGAAAAAATTTCCGAAATCAACCCATTAACTGGTAAAGTAATTGCAACTAGAAATCATGTTATGGTATTTCCAAATTCGCATTATGTAACAACCTCAGAAAAAATGGAAAAAGCTATTGGAACAATAGAAAGAGAATTACAGGAGCGTGTAAAGTATTTTAAAGATAACGGAAAATTAATAGAAGCTCAAAGAATAGAAGAGAGAACAAATTTCGATATTGAGATGATGAAAGAAACAGGTTTTTGTCAAGGAATAGAAAATTATTCTAGACATATTAGTGGACGAGAACCAGGAAGTGCACCATTTACTCTTTTTGACTATTTTCCGAAAGATTTTTTATTGTTAATAGATGAGTCACATGCTACTATCCCACAGGTAAGAGCTATGTATAATGGAGATAAAGCAAGAAAAGAATCGCTAATTAAATATGGATTTAGACTACCATCTGCATTTGATAATAGACCACTAAAGTTTAATGAGTTTGAAGAAAGAATTAATCAAGTTATATTTGTAAGTGCAACTCCAGCAGATTATGAAAAAGAGCATTCAAAAGAAAATGTTGTTGAACAAATTATAAGGCCAACTGGTTTGCTAGACCCTAGAATTGAAGTTAAGCCTGTTGAAAATCAAATAGATGATTTAATAGAGCAAATTAGAGAAAGAACTGCCAAAAATGAAAGAGTGCTAGTTACTACATTAACAAAGAAAATGGCAGAGGATTTGACTGCATATTTGGCAGGAATAGATATAAAAGTAAGATATATGCATTCAGATATAAAAGCATTGGAAAGAATGGAAATAATACGTTCATTGAGACTGGGAGAATTTGATGTATTAGTTGGAATTAACCTTTTGAGAGAAGGTTTGGATATTCCAGAAGTATCATTAGTAGCGATACTTGATGCGGATAAAGAAGGATTTCTACGTTCAGAACGTTCATTGATACAAACAATTGGACGTGCTGCTAGAAATACTGATGGCAAAGTTATAATGTATGCAGATGAATTAACAGAATCTATGGAAAAGGCTATTTCTGAAACTAATAGAAGGAGAAAAATACAACAAGAATATAACAATGAACATGGAATTACACCTAAGACAATTCAAAAATCAGTTAGAGATTCTATTAAAGCAAGTATATTAGAAGAAGCAGAAAGTAAATACAATATTAGTAAAGATGAAAGTGTAGAAGATATAATTAATAAATTAACTTATGAAATGCTTAAATATGCAGCTAATATGGAGTTTGAAAAAGCAGCAGAATTAAGAGATAAAATTAAGGAATTGGAAAGTGGATTATAAACTTTATACCCAATTCATAAACTGTTTATAAAAAATTTTTTCTATACAATAAGAAAAGTGGCTTCTCCACATGTGTGCTTTGCTTCTCAAATACGCACGGCCCAAGGAAACTTAACATTGTTGTATACGGAAAACTCGTTATAAGTACTGAAATATTGAGCAAAAAGTCGATTTTTCCTATACAATAAAAAAGCCACTCAAATGGAGTGACTTTTTTAGAGGGAATATCATTCTGTTCTCCTTTTGCTGGATATTCTATAGAGTCTGTTTGCAAGACTGTTCATAGGTGCTTTTGCTCCATTTGCCCAACTTACATGAAAGCAAATCTTTTGTGTTCCCATAGTGAGCATGGGATTAAAAGGAATACGTCTTAATGCGCATCCTTCATCCCGTAAGACTCTCTCTTGAACAGGAACAACAGCTAAGTCGTCTCCGTAAAGACCTTTTTCTGCCACGGGCTCCAACTTGTAGAATAACGTCTCTTTGATGCGTAACATAATGTTACCCTCCTCTAGTTTTTTTTAGATGTTGAACCATACAATCGTACAGTTATATTAAAACATCTAGAACTATATTATAACATAAAATCTATTAAATGTAAACATATCTAGAGATGATTACGCAAATAATTCTAATTTTGTAGTACAATATTTTTTGTTATTATTTTATAGTTTATTATAATAGGAAAGAGGGTGTCCTAAAATAGGAACCCGATAAGCAGAAAATCCAACTCGATAAGA
>JAHZIB010000038.1 GCA_019419955.1 Clostridiales bacterium
TTGCTCCTGCTCTGACTTTGTTGAATTTGCTGTTTGCTCTGCTGCCCATTTTGCTTGGTCTACCAAGCCTCCTTCTCCCAAAGTTACACTTATTGTCACCGCTGCTAATATTATCATTATTACTACTGTTAGTATTAGCGCTAGTAGTGTTATTCCTTTCTCATTTGTACACAAAAAGGATAGATTATTTTGAAAAAAACCTTTGCCTTTTTTACATCGTTTTTTTCCACAATCCATCCTTTTATTTATATTTCTTACTTTATTTCCCTCATCAAAAACAGAACAAGTTTTCTCTATTCTCTTGCTCTCTCTCTCTCTCTCTCTCTTACATCCATGCGGGTTCTATTGATTTCGTTTCTTCTCATTTTGTCTCTCCTTTCCATCTTTTACCTCTTTGTTAATGCTAATTTTATACTATTTTTATTTTTTTGACAAGTACTTTTTTATTTTTTGGTTAATTTCCTATTCAAATGCAACCAATCAAGATATATGTATATTTAGAGAAATTTCGCAGTACCGCACAGCATCCAAACGAACAATTTTATTGCAAGTGCGCTTGGAGAAGCCTTCTTTCCAATTAAATAAAATTCATTTTATTTGATTGATTTTGTTTTCTCGTTTTCGCTCACTCATATCAGCTTACACCATGTCGTTATTTATTTTATGTATAGGTAATTTCTTTTGTTTTAATATTTCCTTAATTACCTTAGGTACTAATGGATATTCTTCTATTTTATCTATCTCTAACCATTCATATTGTAAATAATCTTTTCCTTCAACATTTTGTAAAGTACATTCTATTTTTTTGTCCTCTTCATTTCGAAATTCACCTTGATGTATGAATAATACTTCATGATACTTTAAACCTTCTAATTCAAAAAAATTTTCCACTGTTGATACATAACCGATTAATTTTATTTCCTTTCCCAATTCTTCCCTAATTTCTCTCTTTACTGTATTTGCTGAATCTTCTCCAACTTTTACTCTACCACCTATTAATGCATAATGATCTGAATTAACATTTTTATGTACTAATATTTTGTTTCTATGAATTATGATTACAGCTGCTCTAACATTTAATTTATAATCACCAACATCAACTGTTAAATCCAATTATTTCACCTCCTTATTATTAGTTTTGTTTTTTTCGTCGATTTCCGTTTTCATCAGTATGTCCTGACTCTATTTGTTGTAACAAGATTATCAAGAACCGTAGCATCTCTTTTTCAAGGTCATTTTAATTGGTACCTTTCCTTTGACCTTCTATTATATCATCGCTTAGTTTCTGCTTTAATCTATCAAAATCTATAGCCATTCCATTTTTAGTTTCCACAACCACATTAGGAAAAAGCTTACCTATTTTTTCTATATTTTCATTAACTATATTCTTTGTTTTCATTTCTAATTTTTTCATATATCTTCCCATTGCACTTTCTCGCATTCCAAGCATAAATTTTAGTATAATCACTATATATTTATATCATAAAATAATGGTTTTTACAACAGCTTTTTATATAATTTCATGGGTTGTTTTTTACATTTTACTTTTGAGCAAGAAACTAGCATGTATTTTATACTTACATGCTAGTCTCATTTTATCATCGCCTAATGCCCCAGACCCCTTATTCTGTTTCTATAATCTAGCCTCCCTTAAATCCACCCTAGTATATACTCGAGTTTCTCAAGTCGTATGTTAAAGTCCACTACTTTTTCATACTCTGCTACTATATCAAATTATCTACTTTTTCTATCAGCGTTCAGAGCTACTTTATATACAAAGCCGAGCGGGTGCCATTGTAACTGCTGGTGCCAGACGGAATGATGTAAGTACGGCTAGACGCTGGACCGTCAGAAGCACCGTTGACACAAACTCCTCCTCGACCGACACGGCCGCTGGTGAGGCTCGCTTCAATCGTCCAATCATATATATTACCTGCTAAGTCATATATGTTATTTGACTGCCATGCCTCATTTGTTCCTGTTGGCTGCCTATCTCCTGAATTTGTTTCCGCTGCTCCTGTACTATCAGAATAATTTCCCCAACTGCTTGAGTTCATTAAATCCGAATATGTCTTATCACCAGTTTCAGTTAACCAGATAAGCACTCTATCAAACATACTTCCCCATATCATTGTACTTACTACATTATTATTTGCCCCTATTAACTTACTGTTTTGATACTGATAATACCAATTAACACCACCAATACTATTATTTCCTTTTACTACTACTGGCTCTGTACTTGTATTTGCTGCTAGGTTTCCTGTCTCATATCTTCCTATATAGAAACCTCCATACCTATCCACACTCTCTATCATTTCATTATATTCTTCTTGCAATTGTGTCTTAAATTCACTACTACTTGATAGTCCTAATATACTTAAGTTTGTGCTACTTCCATCAAAATCTGTTACAATGTCTGGCTCTCTATAAGTTGTTGTACCTTGTCCATAGCTACTCATTTCAGTAACACCTGATGTAGAAAAGTCATATAGTTTACCTTGGTAATTTTGTCTATTATTTCCATCTGTTCCACTGGTTTGATTTGCTATTTGACTTATATCTTCCACTGGTATCCATACAAATTGGTTCCTACTTGTTTTCGCTGTACTTACATTACTATCATTTACTTCTTCTGTTCCTTCATATATTACAAATCCATCATTTACACTATTTTCTCCACTAGCACTTGATGCTGTGTATCCTATTGGCACTGGTACAGTCTTTCCATCTGTTGATGGAGCTGCTGTTACTTTATCATTACTTGTTCCGTCCCATCCATCTGGTAGTTCTGGTCCTGGGTCAGGCGGCATTATTTCACTATCTTCTGCCATTAAATTTGCAAATTCTTTCTGTAACTCATCCAACTGCTCCTGTTCTGATTTAGTTGAATTCGCTGTCTGCTCTGCTGCCCATTTTGCTTGGTCTACCAAGCCTCCTTCTCCCAAAGTTACACTTATTGTCACCGCTGCTAATATGAGCATTATTACTACTGTAATAATGAGCGTTAGTAATGTTATGCCTTTCTCTTCTTCTAGTTTTTGCATTCTGCTTCTATTTCTTCTTTCCTTTTTCATTTCCGTTTTCTTTTCACTTCCCATACTTTTTTCTATTTGCATTTGTTCATCATTCCTTTCCTTTTATTTCTGTTTTAAAATTTATATGTATATACTAGAATAAAGTATCTTTATTATCATATACTCTACTGTCATTAAAACATATACAAATAAATATATCTTTTTCATCTATCTTTCTCTATTTTGCCCTATTTTTCCAATTTTATTCATTCTCACCTTCTCTTTTTTTGCAATTGTTTTTGCTTGCAGTTTGTTCGTACAAAAGGCTCGGCTATCTACTAATAGCTTTCCGCAATTCTTTCATAGCCGAGTTCTATATTATAAAGCTTTACGCTTTCATTATTTACATCTATTTTTTTCTTTTCAGCCAACCAATTTTCCGCATCAAAATCAGAACAAGTTTTCTCTATTCTCTTGCTCTCTCTCTCTCTCTCTCTCTTACAACCGCAATGGTTTTAGCTGTTTCGTTTCTTTCCACTTCTCGTTATCCTCCCTTTTTCCTTAAGTTCCTTTTCATTCTACACCAACATCTTATTTTTGACAAGTACTTTTTCAACTTTTTTAATTAACAAACTTTTTTATTTTTTATAAAAATTACAAATGGTAAAATTAAAATACCGGTTTTGAAAAATAAAAAAGACAC
>JAHZIB010000039.1 GCA_019419955.1 Clostridiales bacterium
TGCATAGGAAATTTCAACCGAAATTTCCGGAGCAACAAGGTTAGGTTACCTTAGGATGTGCATATTCGCGAGAGCGAAATGCACATCTGTGTATCGAAAGCTTGGCTTTCGTTTAACGCACACCCTTCTTATTTGTAAAAATTACCCCTCTAATTCGCACGAAAGGATGCTTGAAACGGGCGGACTGGGGTATGAGACAAGGGGTTTTATATACATTTCACAGAAGGCGTAAGAACGGGAAATAGATTTGATCAACATAAACAAGAAGTTTGCTATAGTTCAAGAACACAACTTGTAGTAGAAGAAATTCTTTTCTACTACAAGTTTTTTATTTAATGTTATATATTACTGATTAATGGGTATACTAACTTGTCTAGCGACACAAAATAGATACAGTATAATGGTTTAATAAAATAATTGTCCTGCAATGGGAGTTCCATTAAAAATTTTCACAAGCTTTGTAAAGCAATTTTAAAAAAATGGTTGAAAAAAACTTGAGATTGTTATATATTTATATAGTATTAATGGGGTATATATACTTATTAATATAGGAAGAGTAAATAATTTTAGGAGGAATTATGAAATCTAATATAATAAAGTATATATTTATTATATTTGCAATTGGAATTATAGTATATGCTGTGTATAAGATAAATTTTGAAAACAAAAATAATGTGAATGAGCAGACTGCTAATACCATACAGGTTGAGCAGAAAACTGAATCTATTTTAAATATTGGAATTTCTGATTTTGATAATATTAATCCACTTGTAACTAAAAACCAAGATATAATTAGTTTATCTACCATTATATATGAACCATTGCTAAAAATAACGAGTGACTATGGACTAGAACTCAGATTGGCTGAAGAGTGGTCTAAATCAGATGCAACAACGTATTTGGTAAAATTGAAAGATAACTTGAAATGGGAAGATGGTACAAACGTTACTGGAGATGACGTGAAATTCACAATTGACAAGTTAAAAGAGGGAAAGTCCACTTATTCTGATAATGTATCAAATATAAAGTCTGTGGAAATAATAGATGGAAATACAATTAGAATAAATCTAAAAAAAGAAGAACCATTTTTTGAATATAATTTAATATTTCCAATAGTCTCAAGTACACAGTTTGAAAATGAGGAATTTTACAAATCAAGACAAGCACCTATTTCTACAGGCATGTATAAAGTTACGGCAGCAACAGAGGAGAGTATTCAGTTAGAGAAGAATCCAAATTGGTATAATGTAGAGAACGAGAGTCTTAAAATTAGCAAAGTAGTAGTGCATTTTTATAATACAATAGGTGATGCTTATAATAGTTTAAAAATTGGTAATATAGATATGGTCTGTACGGCACTTACAAATGTGGAAGATTATATTGGTACTATCGGTTTTTCGATTGAAAATTACAAAGGTAGAGAACTTGATTTTATAAGTCTTAATTGTGAAGATAGTTTACTAGAACATAAAGAGGTAAGACAAGCTATTAATTATGCAATAGATAAGAAAAAGATTAATTCTAAAGTTTTTAGTAATAATTATTTTATTTCTAGTTTCCCTTTGGATTATGGAAGTTATCTATATGGAAAAGATAGTAAATCTAGCTTTAATCAAGAAAAGGCTAAGGAGACCTTAGAAAATGCTGGTTGGGAGTACAGATATGGATATTGGAGAAAAACTGAAAATTATTCTACTCAATATTTGAATCTTAATTTGATTGTAGACAATAGTAATAAAACTCGAGTGAAAGTAGCAGAACTTATTGAAGAGCAACTTGAGGATATTGGAATAAATGTGTATCTGTATAAAGTATCGAATTCTTCATATAAAAATTATTTGGAAAACAAGAATTATGACATGATTATTACAGGCGTGAATAATGGATATAGCCCAGATTTAACTTATTTTTTGGGAAAAGACAACATAGCTAATTATAAAAATGAGGAGATAACAAATTTATTAAATGAAGTGAAAAATATTTCTGATTCAAATTTACTAAAAGAAAAATATGGCAGGATAATTGAAATATATGAAGATGAAATGCCTTATATTTGTCTATATAGAAATTCGAATAAAGTGGTTCATAGCATAAGACTTACGGGAGAGATATCTCCAAACAATTATACAGCATATTATAATTTCGAAAAATGGTATAGGCAGTAAGAAAATTTACAAATGGTAAAATTAAAATACCGGTTTTGAAAAATAAAAAAGACACA
>JAHZIB010000004.1 GCA_019419955.1 Clostridiales bacterium
AATGTGCCGACGATATTTGTGGGTTACCCTGCTGAGAAAATAGGTTGTCGCCAGTTTTTTATTGTATAAAAAAATTTTAATTTATAAGATTTATGTTTTTATGGAATGTGTATTTTAGTTAACAAGTATAAATGGGCATTGAAGAATTAAATTTATAATTCATGAGAAAAAGTTATTTATTTTATTACAATTCTTCTTTTATTTTATAAAATACTATACAATTTTATTTATAATATGATATAATATGGTTGCTATTTAAAAATGAGTGGTATTATTAGTGCGTATTTTTAAATAACAACCTTATATTAATCGTAGAAAAGGAGAAAAAAATGGAAGGGAAAAGTGATGATGTAAAAAAATTGATGAAGCTTATGTTTACAATGTATGTAGGGAAAATTAAAAGTGGTAGTCAAACTGATTTAAATGATAATTATGCCTTATTATTAACTACTTTGGAAAATCAGGAAAAAATAGAACCAGAGAATAAAGAAACATATGATAAAATGCGTCAGGTAATTAATTCGTTTCATAATTTAGTTACAAAACCTGATATAGTAGATGAGATAAAAGAAACAGGTATAAAGGAAGAGGACTTTGTAAGAAAATATAAGGAAGAAATTTTTGGTGAACCAAAGAGAAAATATGATATGAATGATTTATATAGGGATGATCTCATATCCAGATATAAAAATGATAAAAGAAAAGAATATCTAACTCCACATAGCAAACCATTGGAATTAAAGTATAAAGATAGAAGAAATAAAACAGTAAAGCTTTCTAATGTTGCTGAATTACAATATACAGGTTGGAATGGGGCTAAAGCTAATTTATCAATGTACAAGGTTCAAAGAGAACGAGAAAGTGGTGAGTTTACAGAAAATTATGTTTATTCTAATATTATGATAGCAAATATGGATGAGCCAGAATATAGAAATGCTGTACTTGATGAGTTATTGAGCGAAAATAATATTAGTTTATCAAATGTAGGCGGATATGTTGGAGAAATAGCTTATGAACCAAAAAGTGGAGAAGATGATAAGTTATTTACAGAGAATCAAAAAGGTGGTAGATATACATATAGAGTAAGCAAGAATTATGTTTTGGCATATGAAGATGAAGAAGTTACTGCCGCAATTAATGAGCCAGCACGTAGTATTGATACTAAAAATAATGTTGTACCATTTAAAAAAGTTGATGAGATGGAAAGATAAGGACTATCTTAGAACAACATTAAGTTTTTTTCTATTTCTCAAGATAGTCCACTAGAAAATTCATAAGCAATAAGGTTAAATTGAATTGTCCCAATAAAGTGCAGATATGTATTCCTACGTTGTTTCAGGAACCTATCATTTGAAATGTCTTTCTTTTAGCAAAGACTAAAAAAAGGAAATTTCAATTGAAATGAAATAAAATTAAAAGAAAAAACAATAAATCAGTGCATAATTTATTGACATTCATAGAAAAATGTGATAAAATATTTAAGCGTATGTAGATACATACGCTTATAAAAATAGCAAAAAAATTAAGCATAAATAAATCTGGAGGTGTATAGAATGGCTGCAAAAGGAGCAAGAGAACCAATAACTTTGGAATGTACAGAATGTAAAAGAAGAAATTACATGACAGAAAAAAATAAGAAAAACAACACAGAAAGATTGGAAGTTGTTAAATATTGCAAGTATTGCAAAAAACGTACTACACATAAAGAGACAAAATAACAAAGAAACCTTTACAAGGGGGAGTAAAGAATGCCTAAAGAAGCAAATAAAAAGCAAAGTAAAGACAAAAAACATTTTATGAAGGATTTTAAGGCAGAGCTAAAAAGAGTAATTTGGCCCACGCCAAAACAATTGCTAAACAATACTGTTGCTGTTATAACTATTGTTCTTATAACTGCAGTTATTGTGTTTGCATTAGACGTTGTGTTTGAAAGCATGAATACATATGGTATTGATAAGTTAAAAGCTGTTGTTGATACTACAAATGAAACTACAAATAATACAGATACAAATGAATTAATTAGTATTGATAATGCCAATGATACTACTAATGCAAAAGCAAACACGACTGATTCTGATACGAATGCAAATGAATCAAATAGTACTAATACAGAAAATACTAATAATGTAGAAGAATAAAGGAGGCTAAAACATGTCTCAAGCTGAAAATAAATTAGTGCCAAGATGGTATGTAATACATACTTATTCAGGTTATGAAAATAAAGTTAAAACTGACCTTGAAAAGACTATAAAAAACAGAGAATTAGAAGACTATTTTTTTAATATAGTTGTTCCTATGGAAGAGCAAATAGAAATAAAAAATGGTCAAAGAAAAACTAATTTGAAAAAAGTTTTTCCGGGATATGTTTTAATAAAAATGATAGTGACTGAAAAAACTTGGTACATTGTTAGAAATACTAGAGGTGTTACAGGCTTTGTTGGTTCTGGAACAGACCCTATTCCTTTAACAGAAGATGAAATAAGAACAATGGGATTTGAACTAACAGATATAAATGTTGATTATGAAGTTAATGATTCTGTCAAGATACTAGAAGGTCCACTTACTGACTTTATAGGAACTGTTACAGAAATAAACAAAGAAAAACATAAGGTTAAAGTTCTTGTATCTATGTTTGGTCGTGAAACACCTGTTGAGTTAGATTTTTCTCAAGTACAAAAAATATAAAAGTTAGTTAGAGGCAGGTTCAGATAGACGATTGATTTTAAAAAGTTTGAAATTAATAATTGTACATCGAGAACTTTTTATATGAGGTTCGACATAAAAAGATAATGTTTATAATTAACTAACTAATCTCGTTTATAGTTTATATAAGAAATAGTTACTTAAAATAATTAATAATTATAGTTTATAATCTATTTTTAGATTAATATACATATGTACAGAAAAAGGAGGTGCAAGAAGAAATGGCAGAAAAGGAAATTGGTAGTGTTATTAAATTACAAATTCCAGCAGGTAAAGCTTCACCAGCTCCACCAGTTGGACCAGCTTTAGGTGCTAGTGGTGTTAATATTATGCAATTCGTTAAAGAATTTAATGATAGAACTGCAAATCTTAATGGTACAGTTATTCCAGTTGTAATAACAGTATATAAAGATAAATCTTTTAACTTTATTACAAAAGAACCACCAATGGCTGTTTTAATAAAAAAAGCTGCTAGAATAGAAAAAGCTTCAGGAAAACCTAACAGAGAAAAAGTAGCTAAATTGACTAAAGCACAAGTAGAGGAAATTGCAAAACAAAAAATGCCGGACTTAAATGCAGCATCATTGGAGGCAGCAATGAGTATGGTAGCAGGTACTGCAAGGTCTATGGGTGTTTTAATAGAAGAATAATTAAAAAAATATGGGAGAACAATTATTGTTCGTTTGAACCAAAGGAGGTAAGAAATGAAAAGAGGTAAGAGATACCAAGAAGCTCAAAAGCTTGTTGATAAAACAAAAGTATATAGTGTTAAAGAAGCGCTAGATACAATTCAAGAAATGCCAAAACCAAAATTTGATGAGACAGTTGAGTTGCATGTTAAATTAGGTGTGGATTCAAAACAAGCTGACCAACAAGTTAGGGGTACAACAGTGCTTCCAAATGGTACAGGTAAAACTTTAAAGGTATTAGTATTTGCAAAAGGACCAAAGGCGGAAGAAGCTGAAAAAGCAGGCGCTGACTATGTTGGTGCAGAAGAATTAATACCAAAAATAGAAAAAGAAAATTGGTTTGATTATGATGTAATAGTAGCTACACCAGATATGATGGGTGTGGTTGGTAGATTGGGTAAGGTTTTAGGACCTAAAGGTTTAATGCCAAACCCAAAATCAGGCACAGTAACAATGGATGTTACAAAAGCTATTAAAGACATTAAATCTGGTAAAGTTGAATATAGACTAGACAAAACTAATATTATACACTTAGGTTTTGGTAAGGTTTCATTTGGAACAGACAAATTGATTGAAAACTATGAAACAGTTATGAATGCTATTATAAAAGCAAAACCAGCAGCTGCTAAGGGACAATATATTAGGAGTGTAGCTATATCTACAACAATGGGACCAAGTATGTATATTGATCAAAAATAAGATGTTAAGGCATTAACAAATAAAAAATTGATGCCGGGATATACAAATTGCTTTGCAATTGATGCACAGTTCAATGTAAATTAAACTTATTATTCGATAAAAATAATAAGAGAAATTTAAAATAGCCAAAGACAGTAAGCATAAAATAAGTCTTACCCAGGCATAGAAGTACGGTAAAACTGTATGTATATGCCTGCACGGCTATATATACAGCTTATTTTATTGTGAAAAGAGGTGAAAAAATTGGCTAGTGAAAAAATACTAAAACAAAAAGAAGAATTAGTTAATAATTTAGCAGCTGAATTAAAAGAGGATACTTTAATTCTTTTAGTAGACTACAGAGGAATTTCTGTTGAAGATGTTACTAAATTAAGAAATGAAATAAGAGAAGCAAATGCTGAATACAAGGTTATAAAGAATAACATTATAAAAAGAGCGTTAAATGCTAATGGTGAAAATGGGCTAGATGATGTACTAGAAGGACCAACAGCATTAATTACAAGCAAAGAAGATTATTTAGCACCAGCAAAGGCAATATATAATTTTTCTAAGAAAAATGATTTCTACAAAATTAAAGGTGGAATTATAGAAGGAAAAGTTATGACAGCTGAGGAAATAATAGCAATTGCAAAATTACCATCAAGACAAGAATTGCTTGCAAAACTTGCTGGAGCATTGCTTGGAAATATCACAAAACTTGCTGCTACTTTGGATGCAGTTAGAATGCAAAAAGAAAATGCTTAACTAAAATAAATTATAAGCGACGTCTTGCAGTGTCAACCTGTACATAAATTTTTTAGATGTACAGCAGTACTATCTCAAAAATTTTAGCTTGGTTTCCTAGCAATACTTGCTTCTAATTAATTTTAGAAATAGAAAATTAAAATAACAAACAAAAAAATAATCGTGAACATGCCAAGTTCACAAAATAGTTTTTCTAATTTATATAAAACTAGAAAACTTAAAAACTTAAAAAATAAGGAGGAATTTAAAATGGCAAAAATAGATGAATTATTAGAGACTATTGACAGCTTAACAGTTGTTGAATTATCAGAATTAGTGAAAGGTATAGAAGAAAAATATGGAGTTTCTGCAGCAGCTGTTGCAGCACCAGTAGCTGGAGATGCAGCAGGAGCAGCAGAAGAAAAATCTTCATTTGATGTTGTATTAAAAGAAGCAGGAGCAAACAAAATCCAAGTTATCAAAGTTGTAAGAGATGCAACAGGATTAGGATTAAAAGAAGCTAAAGAATTAGTTGATGGAGCTCCAAAAACAGTTAAAGAGGGAGCAAGCAAGGAAGAAGCTGAAGAATTAAAAGCTAAATTCACAGAGGCTGGAGCCGTTGTTGAACTTGCTTAATCTGTTTTTAGAAACGTAGAGAAAAAGTATATGTTGTAGAAAAAATTTATTTCTGTAATATATACTTTTTTCTATACAATAAAAAAGCAACTGTTTTTTCAGTTGCTTTTGAAAATAAAAGGGGATGTTTTACTTATACATAGTTGATAATGGAGTAACTTATTTATCAACTATGAACATATTATACAGGGAGAGTTTGAACATTGTGTGAACTAATTGTGATAAATAGGAAAATTAAAGAAATTTCTTACGAAAACTCGACTTAAAAGAAAAGTATATTTAACCAATTTAGTATAAGAGTTTAACTGAGAAGATAATTGCAATTAAAAAAATTAAATGAAATATAGGTAAATTGAAGGAGCAATTGATCTATATTTCATATCAGTTACAAAATAACAGTTTTATAATATACTTGTCCTGCAACGGGCATTCCATTTACAATTTTCAAAAAACGATGACTATAAAGCTTGTGAAAATTTTTAATTGGAATCTCAGTGCATGGATATTAAGTAAGTATATACATTAACCTATAACACGCATGATATCAAAAGAAATAAAAAGACTTGTCAAAACATGTAAGCAATGATATTATATATGTGGTGAAAAAAATGAACATTATAGATTTTGCATGTTTAATGCTAGTTATTACAATTTTAATTATTGCGTTGATAAGAAATTATATAAATGATAAAAAGAAGATTCAAAATAATACCGAAGATAGAAAAATAATAAAAAAAGAGAATAAAGATTTTTTTGAAAAGCATTATATAATAATTTGGTTAGTGTTGGTCGTTATTTTGTTTTTCACAGTTATATTGAGATTTGGGGAAATACCAGCATATATAGGTGTTGATGAGGCAGGAATGGCATATGATGCATTTTGTTTGGCAGAATATGGTACAGATAGATACGAAAACTCATATCCATTATATTTAACTAATTTTGGCCAGGGACAGAGCTCATTATGTGCATATTTAGCAGCAATATGTATAAAGGTGTTTGGATTTAATGAAATAGTATATAGACTTCCTGCATTAGTAGTGTACTTAATATCGGTAATGGTTTCTTATTTGCTAATTTCCAAGTCAAAAAACAAGAAAATGGCATTATTGTTTACATTTCTAATAATTACATGCCCATGGAATATATTTAATGCTAGAATGGCTTTAGATTGTAATTTATTTGCTGGTTTGTTTATGTTAGATTTGTACCTACTAAACAAAGCTCAAAAAAATGTGCATTTTGTTATTGCGGGAATATGTATAGGCTTGACATTATATACTTATGCTTTATCGTGGATTACACTTCCTTTATTCCTTTTAATATGGGCAATATATATGCTATATATAAAACGAATCAAATTTAAGCAACTAATAATATTAGGAATTCCAATTTTTATTTTTGCTGTGCCACTAATATATTTTCTATTATTAAATTTTGGAATAGTAAAACAAACGCAAATAGGAATTTTTACATTACCTATACTTCCAGAATTTAGAAGTGGAGAATTAGGTATAAATAATATATGGAAGACAGGAATAGAGAGTATAAAGACCATATTTACTGGAGAAAGCACAATATACTTAATGTATATACCATTATTTTTAATAGGATATATAATCGAATTTAGTAGAATGATAAATGAAGTGAAAAATAAGAAATATGGAGTTACCTCATTAATGGTTATTGCTTTTACTACTATGTTTATCGGGCTTTTAACAACCAGAATTCCAACTCCAAATAAGGCAAATGTTTTATACATACCAATATTGTATTTTGTAACTATAGCTATATTGGAAATCTGCAATGATTCAAAAGTATTGTTAACAATATTTATAGGTCTAATTGCAGTTTCATGCATAAATTATACAGTTAATTTATATACAAAGGATGGAGTTAATACAGTAAGTTGGTATGAAGATACATATATAAAGGATATTACTATAAAATTAGAAAACAATGAGCAGACGAAAGATTTAGAAAAATACTTAATGATTTTTAAATCTTCGCCATATATATACAACATGCTTGTTTTACATCCTTCTCCAGCAGAATTTAATGGTACAATGGAAAAAAAGCAGTATAGTAAAAACTCCTTAGCACAGGTTAGTAAAATTTTGGAATATAACTATTTATATAAAGCAGAAGAAATATATTCTGTAGATTTGAATAGAGAGAAATGTGTTTTTGTAATTAGTAATATTTATCAAGATGGTATAAATTATCTTAAAAAAAATGGCTTTAAATCAGAGACATATGGCTCTTATGAAATACTTACCAATTAGTTAAAATTGATGAATGTTTTGTGTAATATAGTGAGGAAAAAGTAGAGAAAGAAACGAACTTATTTCTCTACTTTCAATAGTATAAATTTTAAATAAGGAAAAATATTTTATTATAAAAAATTATTATAAAATTTTAAAGTAAATGGTTAGAAAATCCATAGCTCTAAAATATCACATCTAGAATCGTTTAGGGTTGTTCCTGTAATTTTACTTTAATATCTTGAGTATCACCATTTCTCCAAATTGTAAGAGTAATTTCATCACCAATTTGTTTTGCGTTTTTTATAGCATTTAACTCATCCATTGTCTTTATTTCCTTACCGTCAGCCTTAGTAATTACATCTCCAACCTTTATTCCAGCCTTTTCAGCGGCAGAAAAATTGTCTAGTGTCTTAACATAAATTCCTTCTACTAAATCATTTGATTCAGCAGTTTCTGCATCAACTTCTATTCCTCCAATTCCTAGATATGGTCTTTTAACTTTGTTATATTGAATCAATTGTTCATATATATCTTTGGTAGAATCTATAGGAATTGCAAAACCAACGCCCTCTACGCCATTACCAGAAATCTTTAATGTATTAATACCAATAACTTGCCCTTGACTATTTACTAAAGCTCCACCACTATTACCAGAATTTATTGCAGCATTTGTTTGAATAGCTATATATGAGTTACCATCTTCATCTGTGACTTCTCTATTAACAGCACTTACAATTCCATCTGTTACTGTACTTCCTAAGCCCAATGGATTTCCAATAGCCATGCAGAATTCTCCAACTTTAACAGAACTTGAAGAACCTAATTCAGCAGCGGTAAGTCCATTTTTATTAATTTTTATAACGGCTAAATCTGTTTGCTCATCAGTACCTATTATTTCAGCTTCATATTCTTTATCATCATTATACAATGAAACTGTTATCTTATTGGCTTTTCCCAATTCATAATATGAAGAAGATGAACCTGAATTTACAACATGGTTATTTGTTAGAATATATCCATCTTCACTAATGATAACTCCAGAACCAGATGCTTTAGCAACAGATTGGTTATTATAAAATATCGAATTAACTGAGTATGTTACATTAATACCAACAATAGAAGGTAAAACTTTTTCTGCTACACCCACAGCAGTATTAGAATAATCTAATAGTGAAATTTGTTGTGTATTTACTGTTGGTGAACCAGTATTCTTACTCTCCGAAACATATCCTAAAATATCATTTCTAATACTAGGAACTCCAAAACATGTTCCTATTACTATACCTGCACCCAAAATACCGCATGTAAAAGGAAGTACTACTGTTTTGCCAAATCCAGTTCCGTCTGCTTTCTTTTTTTGTCGTTTCTTACTAGAATCTTCAAAAGAACTGTATGTAATATTAGAATTTGAACTTTTGAATTTTTTTTCTTTGTCAGTTGGGTTGTTTTGATTGTTATTTTCTTCCATTTTAACCTCCATTCGAGCTAATGTAGCTCCAATAAAATCTTAATATATTTATTATATAATATCCTAAAACAATTATATAATACAAGTTTTTTGTGAACAAATTGTGAAAAAAATGTAATTATTCAAATTCTTTCTGTTGAAAAAATTGAAATATCAATATATAATATATGGTAAGTGGTTTTTGACATTAAAAATATATAGAAAGGAGAATGTGGTTATGATATAGCCATGAAGAAAAAATGAAACGTAGAAAAAGTGTTTTGGCAACATATATAAAAATAATAATAGTAATTTTAATAATAGGTACAATTGTCTATTTTGCATATAAGTTTTTAAACAATGGATATGATAAAAAAGAATTTGAAACAATAAAAACAGATATGTTATTAATTCAAGGGCAAACAGAGGTAATTGCACAAAAAGTGGAGATAGAAGAAAAAGGAGCAGAATATATTGGTACAAAGATAAGTGAAAAGCAAGAGGATGAAAAAATTAAAAATTTAATTGAAAATGGAGTAATAGATATTAAATCAAAGAAACACAATTATTATTGCTTAAACAAAGAAAATTTGGAACAACTAGGTTTAAGTGAAATTGAAGTTGATGAATATTATATAGTAGACTATAAACAAAATGATATAATTTCTGTTAATCAAATAGAAAAGCAAGATGGAAGTGTAATTTATAAATTATCTGAAATGGAGTAATGTGAAAATGCAAGAAAAGGAAATAGAAAGATTAAAAGAATTAAAGAAAATAGAAACTGGCATATATGATGGCGGAGTAACAAGTATTGCAGGAATTGATGAGGCAGGTCGTGGTCCACTTGCAGGACCTGTTGTTGTTGCGTGTGTAGTTATGAACCCAGAGTCTATGATAGAAGGTGTAAATGATTCTAAAAAAATTTCTGAGAAAAAAAGAGAAAGGATTTATGAAGTAATAATAAATGAAGCAATTGCTTATGGAGTTGGCATTGTGTCTCAAACCGATATAGATAGAATTAATATTCTAAATGCCACAAAGATGGGATTAAGATTGGCTATAAAAGACATAGAGGAAGACTTGAAAAAGAAAAAAAGAAGTTTTGAAAAACCAGACATTATTTTAGTAGATGCTTTAACAAAAATAGATACAGATAATATACCATATAAATCAATTATAAAGGGAGATGCAAAGAGTTATTCTATTGCAGCAGCTTCAATTGTAGCAAAAGTTACAAGGGATAGAATAATGAGACAATGGGATGAAGTTTATCCAATGTATGGTTTTGAGAAGCATAAAGGGTATGGAACAGCAGCACATATTAAAGCAATAAAAGAATATGGGCTTTGTCCTTTGCATAGGCGTAGTTTTGTGAAGAATATAGTCTAAATCGTTTGCTTAGCCAAAAAGCAATTCTCATTCGATTTATTAAAAATATAATTGTTTTTTACGAGGAGGAAAGGATGAATATTCAAGATATAATTGAAAAAAAGAGAGATAAGCAAAAGCTAGAAAAGGAAGAAATAGAGTTTTTTGTAAGAGAATACACAAATGGTAATATTCCAGACTATCAAGCATCAGCACTTTTAATGGCAATATGTATTAATGGAATGGAAGATGAGGAAATTGTAAATTTGACATTTGAGATGGTAAATTCAGGAGATAAGTTAGATTTATCTGAATTAGGTACAGTTGTAGACAAACATAGTACAGGCGGAGTTGGCGATAAAGTGACATTAATTTTAACACCAATTATTGCTTCTTTAGGAGTTCCCATTGCAAAAATGTCTGGTAGAGGGCTAGGATATACTGGAGGAACTATTGATAAGTTAGAGTCTATACCTGGTTATATGACAAACATATCTGAAAGGGAATTTATAAAAAACGTAAAGAAAATTGGTATTAGTTTAATTGGGCAAACTGCTAATCTTGTACCAGCTGATAAGAAAATATATGCACTAAGGGATGCAACAGGAACAACAGAGAGCATACCACTAATAGCATCTAGTATAATGAGCAAAAAAATAGCAGCAGGAGCAAATAAAATAGTACTTGATGTAACATATGGAAGCGGAGCTTTTATGAAAACTAAAGAAATAGCTCAAGAGTTGGCTGATACTATGGTAAGAATAGGAGAATTAGCTAAAAGAGAGACTGTAGCAATATTAACGCCAATGGCAGAGCCTTTGGGAAAAAATATTGGTAATAGCCTAGAAGTAATAGAAGCAATTAAAGCACTAAACGGAAATATGGAGGAAGATGTAAAGAATGTAGTTTTGTTACTTGGAGCAGATATGCTAAAACTAGCAGGGAAAGGAAATAATTTAGAAGAAAATAAAAAGAGAATATTAGAAAGCATATCAAATGGGAAAGCGTTAGCAAAATTCAAAGAATTAATAGTAAACCAAGGTGGAGATGTATCATATATTGATGAACCAAAAAGATTCAAAAAAGCGGAATACATTTTGCCTGTGTATGCAGAGGGAAGCGGAACAATAAATAGACTTGATGCAGAAGAGGTAGGAGAGCTTGCTGTATTTTTAGGTGCAGGTAGAATTCAGAAGGAAGATACAATTGAGCCAGAAGTAGGAATAAGACTTGAAAAGAAAACTGGGGATAAAGTGGAAAAAGGAGACATACTTGCATATATTTATGCGAATAGCAAAGACAAAGCCGAACAAGCAGTTAACAAATTGCGAGAGATATATCTAATTACGAATTAGGGACACTTCTCTTTTCGCAAAAACTTGCGAACTGGGGACACGCCTTTTCTTTTCATAGGCGTAGTAATGTTCAAATTAGTGTTTTCAAGATAAACGACAAAGAACTTCTTTATTTTATGAATAAAGAAGTGCAATATAATTTGTAGAAATAATTATAAGTTGATTTACCTAATATGTATTTTGTTTTAGGAGTATGCATAAACTGATGGAACTTAAACTTAAGCAAGTAAAAAAATATTTTTTAAAAGAAATACTACAATGTTATTTTTGGCTTATAGCTTGCAAAATCGTCTTTAGCTAAATATCTATTTAAATTTTTGACAGTAATTCCAGTGCCATGAGCAACATTTTCAAATGAGCAATTTGCATCTGAATTATCCAAAAAGTTTTTTAATTTATTCATATCATAGTTATCTTTTAGCTGGCAGTTTGGACAAACATCTCCAGCATTAACAAAAAAACATCCACATCTACTACATTTATTAAGTTGCATTTTTTTCACCTTCCATATTTTTTATTTTTATGAGAATATTTTATCACATAATTTTACAAAAATAAACTAATTTTACAAAAATATTTTGGTTAGGTATTATCAAATACTTTTAAATATATATATCTTTTGTTTAACCATATGTAAGGAGGAGTAGAATTATTGAACATGACGTTTTCATAAATTTTCTTGCAAAAACTCTTGAAATACTTTCTAAACTATGATAAAATAAAATGTATTAAAAATACACACACAAGCTAGTTTGAAGAGGAGTGCTTGTTTATTGTATATGGAGATGCTTAAGAATATTCCGTTTATGCATGTTTCTAAGGGGTGGATACAATATTTTTAGCAGATGCCATATATTAATCAAGTCTTTTTAAATGCTTATGCTTAGTGGAGGTAAAAACAAAAAAGGAGGAATTTGAAATGGCAGTAGTTGCAATGAAACAATTACTAGAGGCTGGTGTTCATTTTGGGCATCAAACAAGAAGATGGGACCCTAAAATGGCTGAATACATATTTCAAGCTAGAAATGGTATCCATATTATTGATTTACAAAAAACTTCAAAGAAGTTGGATGAAGCTTATGCTTTCTTAAAAGAGCAAGCTGAGGAAGGAAAAACAGTTCTATTTGTTGGAACTAAAAAACAAGCACAGGAATGTGTAAAGGAAGCAGCTGAAAAGTGCGGTATGTACTATGTTAATCAGAGATGGTTAGGGGGAACTCTAACGAACTTTGGTACAATTAGGAAGAGAATTGACAGATTAGAAGAACTTGAGAGAATGCAAGAGGATGGAACTTTTGATGTTCTACCTAAAAAGGAAGTTATTATTTTAAAGAAAGAAATGGAAAAACTAGAAAAAAATCTTGGAGGAATTAAAGATATGAAAGAACTTCCAGGTGTAATGTTTATAGTTGATCCTAAGAAAGAAAGAATAGGAATTTTAGAGGCTAAAAAACTAGGTATTCCAGTTATTGGTCTAATAGATACAAATTGCAATCCAGAGGATGTTGATTATCCAATACCAGGTAATGATGATGCCATAAGAGCAGTTGCTTTAATTGTTGATTGTATGGCAAATGCAATTATTGAGGGGAAACAAGGTGAGTCTATGGAAGCAGTAGAAAATAAAACGGTTGAGAAAGCAGAAGAAACAGCACTAGAAAGCATTGAAGAAGTTGTTGCGGAAAATGAAGTTGCTGAGAATGCAGACGAAAACAAAAAAGATTAATAATATGTAAGAATAAAAAGGAGGAGAGCTTTTATCTGCTCTGTCTCCTTTTAATATGATATTATTATAAAAAGTAGTCTCATGCGTTATAGAATTTTTTGTTGAAAACAGGAGTAGTATAAAATATTTTAATAGCAAAATGAGACAGGCTTTATATGAAATCTTAAAAAATAATATAAAGGAGGAGATTTTAAATGATTACAGCAAGCCAAGTTAAAGAATTAAGAGAAAAAACAGGTGCAGGTATGATGGACTGCAAAAAGGTTTTGACAGAAACTAATGGAGATGAGGAAAAGGCAATTGAACTTTTGCGTGAAAGGGGTATTGCAAAAGCAGCTAAAAAGTCTGATAGAGTTGCAGCAGAGGGATTAGTTGAAGCATATATTTCAGAAGATGGAAAAATCGGAGTTGTTGTTGAAGTTAATGCTGAAACAGATTTCGTGGCTAAGAATGATGAGTTCAAAGCCTTTGTAAAAGATGTTGCAAAACAAGTTGCAAAGGAGAATCCAGCAGATGTTGAGGCTTTATTAAAGCAGAAGTCAATTGCAGAACCAGATAAAACTGTTGGAGAAGTTTTGACAAATAAAATTGCTACAATAGGCGAAAATATGTCTATTAGAAGATTTAAAAGGTTCGAAACAAATAATTTGTTAGAAAGCTATATCCATGGAGATGGTAAAATTGCAGTTTTAGTAGAAATTGAGAATGGAACTCATGAGCTTGCAAAAGACATTTGTATGCAGATAGCTGCTGCAAGACCAGAATATTTAGATAGAGATTCTGTTCCAGCTGAAAGGCTTTCAAAGGAAATGGAAATTTTAAAAGCTCAGGCTATGAATGAAGGGAAACCAGAGGCTATTGCGGAGAAGATAGTTCAAGGTAGACTTGGAAAGTTTTACAGCGAAATCTGTTTAGTAGAGCAAGAATTTGTTAAGGATTCTGAGATAAAAGTTGGAAAATTAGTTGCTGATAAAGGTGCTAAGATAATTAAATTTGCTAGATTTGAGAAAGGCGAAGGAATAGAGAAAAAAGAAGAAAACTTTGCTGAAGAAGTTGCAAAGCAAATTAATGGATAATTATATAAATAAATTCAAAAAAAGGGCTTTATTTCAAAGCTCTTTTTTGATATAATTAGGTTGGACAAAAGCAAACATGGTTTATGGGTTTGCCTTGAAAAACCTAAATCATATAAAGGAGATATAGTCTATTTTAATTCAGCATTATAATAGATTGAGAAGAAAAATGTTAATTAAAATTGTTACCTTTAATATAGCACATGGTAAGGGGCTTGATGGGATAATTGATATAGAAAGGCAGGCTAAACTTATTAATGCATATAAACCTGATATTGTTTTTTTGCAAGAGATAGATATGTATACTAAGAGAGCGGGCGATAAGAATCAAATTAGGGAGTTTAGCAAAAAAGTGTATTTGCCATATTGTTCAATGGAAAGCAATATTACATTTGAGGATGGCTATTATGGAGATGGTATAATTAGCAGATTTCCAATATCATTTTCAGTTAATTATTTAATGCCTTTAACTGATAAATCACATGAGCAGAGGGGGATTTTGTGCAATAGAATTGCGCTTCGGAACAGCTAAGATAAATTTGTTTTCCGTACATTTATCAACATATCTGGACGAGAGAATTCTTGCGTGCAAAGAGTTAAATAGAATTATAGAAAAAATTGATGAAAATGAAATGATAATTCTTGGTGGTGATTTTAATGTTGGAGTAACTAGATTAGGAAAGGGGAAGTATACCTTTACTGAGCAAAAAGAGTATGAGGAATACAAAGTTCTAGAGAAAAATTTGATTAGGCTACCAAATAAAGAAGATACATGGTTTTCAAAACTCGGACAAGGTTGTATTGATACAATTTTCTATTCTAAGAGTGTTGAACTGATAAAATATGAAAATATTGAAGCAAATAATATTTCAGACCATAATGCGATTTATGCAGAGTTTAATATTTGATTTGTACAATCAAAAGTATACAATTAAAATAAAGCTTGAAGGGAATTGATAAGAAAATGGATAAAAAAACAAAAATGAAATTTAACATATTAGCAATATTTATTATTTTGATTTTTTGCTTTGCCTTAACACCTAAGACATTGCAAAATGATACATATTATACAATAGCAATTGGGGAACATATTTTAGAAAATGGAATTGATATGCAGAGCGACCCATTTTCTTGGCATGAAGATTTACCATATACCTATCCGCATTGGGCATATGATGTGGCGACATATTTAGTGTTTCAATTAGGGGAAAGCATTGGAATTGGTGGATTTACAGCCATCTACATAACTACTGCAATTCTATCTATGGCGTTGGGTGTTCTTATTTATTTGGCACTAAAGAGAATTTGCAAAAATCAACTGGTTGCGTTCTTTATAACAATGGGAATGATGTACCTGATGAAGGATTTTATCTGTGCAAGGGCACAGCTTGTCACATACATACTATTTGTTTTGACAGTTTTGTTTATTGAGAATTTTATAGAGACAAAGAAAAAGGGATATTTATTAGGATTAATAATTATACCTATAATAATTGCTAATGTACATTTGGCGGTATGGCCATTCTACTTTGTACTATATTTACCATATATTGTGGAATATATCTTGGCAGTGATAGCTGATTCTGACTTTTACTATAGAAGTGCAATTGCGCTTAATAAACGCAGAATGAAAAGACTAAAATTAAAGAATAAAGAACCAGGGAAAATACAAGAATTAACTCAAAAGATTGATAAATTACAAAGGGAAAAGGAAAGATTAGATGCAAAAAGAGAAAAGCGTAGAGAGAATCCATATAAAATAGTTTTAAGAAAAGATCCATGTGTTAAATATTTAATTTTAATAATGATAATATGTATATTTACAGGATTTCTAACACCATTAGGAACAACACCATTTACATATTTACCAAAGACTATGGAAGGCAATACGATGGATAGCATAAGTGAGCATTTACCACTTACTCTGATAAATGATATAGAGACATTAACTGTTTTAGTATTGTTCTTATTAATATTAATTTTTACAGACACAAAAATAAAATTAAGAGACTTATTCATGCTTGCAGGTTTAGTGCTAATGGCGTTTATGTCAAGACGACAAGTTTCTATGTTTGTATTGATTGGAGGATTTATTTTTGCAAAATTATTAGTGGGTCTAATTAATAAATATGACAAGAATGGAACAGAGCAAGCAATTAAAGTAATTACAACTTGGTATGGAAAGATTATTGCTATACTTTTAGGAATATTAATAAGTTTTACTTTCTATGATGGTAAGCCAAATAGTCCTATAGTAAGTACGAGTTCATATCCAGTTAAAGCATGTGATTATATTTTAGAAAATGTGGATGTTGAAAATATGAGAGTATTTAATGAATATAATTATGGAAGTTATATGTTATATAGAGGAATACCTGTATTTATAGATTCAAGAGCGGATTTATATACACCACAATTTAATGGAACTAAAGGTGAAGATGGAAAATATAGAGGAAAAGATATTTTCTCAGATTATATAAATACAACAAACATATCAACATATTATGAAACTACATTTGAAAAATATGACATAACACATGTGCTAATTAAAGATAACTCAAAATTAAATATGTTCTTAAAAAGAGATGAAGAACATTACAAGAAATTATATGAAGATGACAATTTTGTGTTTTATGAGAGAATCCCTGAGCAAGATTGAAGAAAAAGGACACTCTAAAATCTTTAGGAACTTAAAGAGAAAAGAGTGTCTAAAACTTTCAAAGATAAGAAATGTACTTTGTAGAGATAATTTCTGAAGTAATGTTGAAATACATTTCCTTGCTTTGCTCAGACGCACCAATGAAAATTAACTTTGTTGTATACGGAAATTCGTTAAGAGAACTGATACATATAGAGAAAAATCAATTTTTTTCTATGTAATAAAAAAGAAATGCTACAAAATTTTAAAGGGGAGAGAATAGTGAAAAGAATAGTGGTAGATATAGATAATGTGCGTTTGGATGCATATATTGCAAAGAAATGTGAAGAATTGTCTAGAACTATGATTCAAAGACTTATAGAGAATGGAAATGTTTTAGTAGATGGAAAAGAAAAAAAGATTTCATATAAAGTGCAAATTGGAGAAGTAATTCAACTAAATGTTCCAGAAGCAAAAGAAATAGGAATTAAAGCACAAAATATTCCTATTGATGTTGTTCATGAAGATGATGATATTATAGTTGTAAATAAGCCAAAGGGAATGGTTGTACACCCTGCTAATGGTAATCCTGATAGTACCTTAGTTAATGCCATTATGGCACATTGCAAGGGTAGATTGTCTGGAATAGGAGGGGAGATTAGACCTGGTATTGTTCATAGATTGGATAAAGATACATCGGGTCTATTAATAGTAGCCAAGAATGATAAGGCTCATATAAATTTAAGTGAACAGATTAAGAATAGAAAAGTGAAGAAAATATATATTACCCTTGTAAGAGGTGTAGTTTCAGAAAATGAAGCTACAATAAATATGCCTATTGGTAGAAGTACTAAAGATAGAAAAAAGATGGAAGTTAGGAAAGATGGAAAAGAAGCTATAACTCATTTTAAAGTATTAAAGAGATATGATAAATATACTTTACTTGAAGTAAAGATAGATACTGGGAGAACACATCAAATTAGGGTACATATGGCTCAAATAGGGCATCCAGTTGTGGGAGATATGGTTTATTCTAATGGAAAGAATGAATTTGGTATACAAGGACAAATGCTTCATGCGAAGAGTCTTGATTTTAAACATCCTATTACTGGGAAGGAGACTCATCTAGAAGCGGAATTACCAGAGTATTTTACTGAAATACTTAATCAGCTGGAGGATTAAAAGTAATTAGAATTTTAAAGTTGTTAAAAATGATTGCAGAAATTCTCAATGTAAAAAAATAATGACTATAATTTTTTTTATTGTTTGTATTTAAAAAATCAACTTTTTATGCGGTAGAAGTGCAGCGTAAATGTTTTGTCTAAAACGATTTTTTAAGATAGTAATGCGTTTTTGTGAGAAGGGAGAAAAAATGGAAGAAGTTAGGTTGCAAAAGTTTCTGGCAAATCAAGGTGTTTGTTCGAGACGAAAAGCAGAGGAACATATTTTAAATGGAGATGTGAAGGTAAATGGAAAAGTTGTAAATGAATTAGGAATAAAAATAGACCCAGTAAAAGATAAAATCTATTTTAGAAATGAGTTTGTGGGGAAAGTAGAAAAAAAGGTGTATATTTTGCTTAATAAGCCAATAGGATACGTTACTACAACAAAAGACCAGTTTGAAAGAAATACTGTGCTGGATTTAATAAATATTCCAGAAAAAGTTTTGCCAGTAGGAAGGTTGGATATGTATACTTCTGGTGCACTTATACTCACAAATGATGGAGAATTTATATATAAAGTTACTCATCCAAAATATGAGATTGAGAAGACATATAATGTTACACTAAAAGGAATTGTGATAAAAGAAGAGTTAGATAAAATTAGAAACGGAGTACAGATAGAACATTATGTTTCTGAGAAGGCAAAGGTAAGGCTTTTAAAATTAGACAAGGAGAGAAACATCTCAAGAGTGGAGATTACAATTCATGAAGGAAAAAATAGGGAGGTAAGAAAAATGTGTGCAGCAATAGGCAGGAAAGTTTTGGCTTTACATAGAAGCAAGATTGAGAACATAAATGTAAAAGACTTAAAATTAGGTGAGTGGAGATACTTGAGCAGCAAAGAGGTAAGAGCTTTAGTAAAATAATAATGTATTGTGAAAAAAATGCAAATAGTATTTTTTCTTGAACAGCTTGTGCAAGCAAGAAAAATGTGGTAAAATAATATATGTAAAAGTTTAGAAGAGTAATTCTTTTCTAAAATATAATATACCAAACGGGGGAGAGATGAGTATGGTAGAAGATAATGAAATAAAGGCGGTAGTATCACCTTTTGCAGTAAGAGAAGGAGAAATTAAAACATTTGATGGAAAAGACGGATATGTTTCGATGAATCAAATTATACATAAGATTAATATTGGTCATATTAATGATTTACATTTTAGAATTATAGAGCTTGTAAATGAATTTGAGTTTATTACTTCAAGGCAGTTATATCAAATGCTACAATGGAAAAATATTGAAATTGCATCACAAGATAAATTAAATAATAAATTAGAACAATTGATAAAATCTAAGATATTAACAAGATATTTCTTTAAAGGAGAAGATGGAAAAGGGATATATAGAATATATTGCCTAGAAAAAATGGGTAAATATCTTTTAAATTCAAGAGGAATAGATTGTAAATGGCAGCCTACGGATAATACTAAGCCTGTTGCTATGATAAAGAAAAGACTATCTGGAAATCAAACAATTATAGCATATTTAAGAAAAGTTAAGGCATTTGACTCATATGTTGTAAAGCCAGCTATTACAGCGAAGCAGACAGGTAAAACTTTTAAAGCTACAGGTGGAAGTGTAAAATTGACGAAAAATAATAAATCAATAGAATTTTTATTTGAAGTTATTAGACGTGAGGAAGAATGGGAAAGAAAATTAATAGAAAAAATGAGGCTATATAATGATTTCTATGATAATTTTGTTCCTGGGGATTCGAGCTTTAGATCAATGCCGCAATTAATTTTGATTTGCGAAGATGAGAAACATATGGCTGAAACATTTAAAACCATTGTGATGAACAAGGTAGAAATAGAAAAAATAAAAATGTATTTTTCTACAGATTTAAGGCAAAATGAGGAGACTTTAGATAAAACATTAGTGGAGTTTAAATTAGAAGATGGGAAGTATAAAATGGAAAATGTAGAAGTTAAATTATTAGGAATTTAATCAGAGTTTAAATGAATAAATAAATAGTAAGTTGTAAAGGACACAAAATATGAATTATAGAAAAGCAATGAAATGTGACGTAGAAGGCATTTCCAATCTTGTTACTAATTTAATTGGAACTTGTAATATTAATTCTAGAAAACCATATTAGAAAGCAATATTGAGGAAATAACTAAAGATATTGAAAAATATTATGTATGTATAGAAGATGATAAAATAATAGGAGCTTGTGGCATAAGTGACATACAAAATTATAAAGCACATAAATATTGTCAAAAATGTGTAAATAGAAACAAAGAATGTAATAAATGTTGGGCTCAAATTTGGATTAAATATAAAGAAATATGATTACATCTAAATTATAATAAATAAAGACTGATAATTAGTTGAAATTATCAGTCTTTTATTAGAAAAATTAAATTAATTATTATTATCATTATTATTATTTTTCTCTCTATTTAAATCAAAGATAATTGCATCATCATTATCCATAAAATATTTTGAATCTGTAACGTCTGTTTGAATTGGATTTACATCATTTGATGTATCTGTTGCATCATTATCAGCTGTAGCTGCTGCAAAGTTTCCTCTAAACATTGTACTAATTGGTTTCTTTTTTATATTATCTGAAACTAAGCCAGCTGTGAATTTTTCAAAGTTATATTCCTTTATTTTCTTAGGTTCTTTGTATTTTGCTTCTAAGAAGTCCAATTTGCCTTTTGCAACATAACTTTTACCTTTTGCATCTTTAACTTTAAATAAAATTTGCTTACCTTTTAAAGACTTAATCTTACCAGCCATATAGTTAGGTTTCCACTTGTAGTTGATACTAGCAAGTTTTGTGTCATAACCAAAGTTTTTCTTATCAGGGTCGGTTTCATAACTCTTATTCCAATCCCATTCTCTTTTTTCTTCCAATTCAGTTTGCCACCAAGTAACATCTTCTGGAAGTGCATTTCCAAATATTGCCTTATTTACACAGTTTGCTAATATTTCATCTTTAAAGTTACCATGTTCATCAGCAAGTTGAGAAAGTGTTTGAGCTGATAAAATATTACCTACTTTATATTTTCTATATACTGTAAATACAGGCTCAATTGCTTTACAAATAAACTCTGGAAAATCGTCTATATACAAGAAGTGAGGTATTCTTGTACTATCATTTCCAGGCCTTGATAATACTGATTGTTGCATCAACAATAAAAAGAATATACCAAATGCCTTGTGTGCGTTTGCTCCTAAATCGCTTCTTCTCGTACATACATATGTAACTTCACCATTTGCTAAAACTTTATCAAACTCTAGATTGTTTGTTCTATTACATAATATGTTTTTAACTCCTGGATACCTTAGTAAATTATCTAGCTCTGCAGATGCTGTGTATATAGATTGCTTTGTATTTTTTAAATCTTTACTATCTGCATAGAAATTATTTTCAAAGTATTTAATAAGTGTTCTGTATTTAGTAGCTAATGCAGGAATATCTTTCATCTTTTTTGTCATATCTTCTACTAGAGAAAAATCATTCATCATATCTAACATATCTTCTAAGTTAGGCAAATCTCCATCATGCATTTTAGGATACATTTCCTTTAATAGAATTGATAAATTTTCAATAATTTGAATTGCTGTATTTTCTCTAAAAGCTAGCTGTACATCGGGTCTACTTGTAGCATATAGACCTTTTAAAACAGAAGATATTGCAATACCAGTTTTAATAGGGTCTTCATATACAAAAGGATTCATTCCTGGAGAGTCTGCATTATTAGGGTCTATAAGATTTACTTTAATTTTATAATTTTTAGCAACACTAAGCATTTTTTCAATTGAGTCACAATCAGCAGAAAGATATGTCAAACCGAAGTTTCTGTACATATATTTTCCACCAGATGAACACAAAATCATTTTCTTCATATAAGCATTATATAAATTTACCTTATCAGGATTTGGAGTAAGCATATTGAGAGAAAAATTCTCGCTCAAATATGTGTTATCATAAGGAGTATTTAAAGTTGCAATTCCTGTTTTTAGAGCTGTATATCCCATTTCCTTAGAAATTTCTTTGAAGAAAAATTTTCTATCTAAATCTCTTGCAATCATAGGCTCGTATATCATAGTGGTTTTTCCAGAGCCGGAAACGCCAACTACTAAGAAGGATTCTAATCTTTTAGACTCTGGTATAATAACATCCTCACCAGATTCTGAGTCATTACATAAAAATATTTCACATGAGTATTTTCCAGTATCCTTTGGTTTTCCAGAGAGACTAATTCCTCCATAATCAAAAATTGAGTCTTTCAAATCTTTTGAGTCATTAACTGTAAATGTAAGCCACTTAAATACCTTGTAAAATGTTACAAGAGGTATGTATAACGAAATTGCAGAAAATGCAGGTCTAAACAAATTTGAGTAATTGCTTACAATCTCTGCATAGTTTGGAACAGAGAGAATAAGTCCCCATGCTAAGGAGTTTAAACCTTGAACTACAAAAGATACTATTAATATATATAAACTAATTATGTACGTATTAAAAAACCTTAGCTTGTCTACATCTGCTTTTACAAATTTCGAAGAGAATGAAAAATAGAAAGCAAAAATCAAGCAACCAAAAGCCAAAGTATATTCTATAGGTCCCCAATATGAATAAGAAACTCCTGTAAATATCATAAACATTAACTCGACCAATCTATCAACAAGAATATATGCTGAGATTAAAGTTAAAATATATGTCATAAATGTATTTCTATCTGTTTTTAAAAATTTAAGAAACTTATCTATATATTTCACTCATTTCACCACTTTCAAAAATAAAATAACACATATATATTATCTTATAAAATTGGAAAAAATACAAGCCTTTTTGCCAAAAAATTCATACTTTTTGCTACTAGATAAAGATAAAAAAATAATTGTACTGCAACGGGATTTCCGATAAAAATTTTCACAATCTTGGTAAGCGTCCATTTGTGAAAATTTTTATCAGAAATCTCCATTTGCGGACTTCAAATGTGCAATAACTATTATCTAGTAACTACTTTTTTGGCACGTTTTACACATAGTATAATAGGTACAAGAATAGTATTAAATATGAGAAAAACAAATAAAAGAAAATTAAAGAAATCAAGTTTTACAAAAAATATATTAATTTTATTGATTACTCACATGGTGGTAAAAATAATTGGAGTTGTAAATAAAATATATTTAACAAATAGAGAGGGATTTGGAGACGAAGGAAATGCAATATATTCTAGTGCATTTCAAATTTATGCTCTTTTTCTTACTATATGCTCCATTGGAATACCAAATGCAGTATCAAAATTGGTTTCTGAAAAATTGGCTATAGGTGATAGCAAAGGTGCACATAAAGTGTTTAAAATAGCAGTAATTGCATTTGGAGTTTTAGGATTTACAAGTTCAATAATTTTATTCACTTGTGCACATAATATATCACACAATTGGTTTCAGATTCCAGAGGCAGAGCTTAGTTTAATTGCATTATCACCATCAATATTTTTTGTGTCAATAACTGCTGTGATAAGAGGCTATTTTAATGGTAGAGAACATATAAGCGCTGGAGCTAATTCACAGACAATAGAGCAAATATTTAGAACAGTAATTACAATAATATTAATAGAGATAATATCAAAGAATACTGGAACGGATACAAGAGTTATGGCAGCAGGTGCAGCAATTGCTACAACAATTTCAGAAATAATCTGTTTTACATATTTGTTTAAATATTATAAAAGTGTTAGCAGAGAAATAGCAAATGAAATGAAAAATAGTCTAAATTATAAGTATAGTGGAATAAGAAAAACAATATTTGATATATTAGCAGTATCAATTCCGATGTCTATAGGACCAATTTTAGCGGGAATTAATAAAAATATAGATTCTATGACTATTGTAAGAGGCTTGAAAAACTTTATGTCAGATAGTAGTGCCAAGCTAGAATATGGTATGTTGGTTGGAAAAATAGACACATTAGTAGTGTTTCCTCTGTCATTTAATGCGGCTTTTAGTAGTACACTAATACCAATGGTTTCAGCAGCAAAAGCAAGTAATAATTTTGCACCAGTTCAAAGGAAAATTAAATTTTCATTATTAATAGCATTATTAGTAGGAATTCCATGTACAGTAGGACTGATGCTTTTTGCACAACCAATTTTAGAATTATTATTTCCGAATCAATCTGCTGGAGCAAATTTGTTGCAAATTAGTGCTGTTTCTATAACTTTTATGATGTTAAATCAAAATGTAAATGCGGTACTACAAGGCTTAGGGAAAACAATCATTCCAACAATTGGACTAATTATAGGAATGATTGTGAAACTTTCACTCAATTTATTATTAGTTCCTATAAATCCATATGACTTTTTCTTAGGCGGAACTAGAGGAGCAGCAATTGCAACAGCTTTATCTAATATAATAATGTTTATTGTTTCAGCAATTTTCTTAAAGAAATTTATTAAGATAGGAATACAAAAAAAGCAAATAATAAAAATATGTATGGCAACAATTATGATGGCTATTTGTACAGTTTTTATATATAATAGTTTTTTAGGTATAATTTCTAGTAAATTGTGTATAATACTAGCGTTAGTATTTGCAATAGCAATTTATTTAGTGTTAATACTAATTTTAAGAGTATTCTCAGAAGAGGAAATATTAGTATTACCATATGGGAATAAAATATATGGAATTTTGAAGTTTTTAAAAATATATAAATAATGTTAAAAAATGTAGTATTATGCATTTTTTAACAAAAAAAAGAAGGATTTTAGATAAGTTTGGAGAATATTGATATTAGTAGATAGCGTTTCAGTCTACATATGAAAATCTTATAGGAGGTAATGAAAATGAACAAATCAGAATTAATCGCAGATATCGCAGCTAAAACAGGAGCAACAAAAAAAGATGCTGAAGCAACATTAAATGCTTTCGTAGATGTTGTAACAGAATCATTAGTTAAAGGAGACAAAGTTCAATTAGTTGGATTTGGTTCTTTCGAAGTAAGAAAAAGAGCTGCTAGAAAAGGCAGAAATCCACAAACTAAAGAAGAAATAAAAATACCAGCTTCTAAAGCACCTGTATTCAAAGCAGGAAAAGCATTAAAAGAATTAGTAAATAAAAAATAATTCAAATTTTATATAAAAATATGAATTCATAGGGGATATAGGAGTGACTTTCCTATATCTTTTTATTTGTATAGAAGGTTAAAAAAATTTAAGATGAAAAATTAGTAGATAATGGTTAAAAAATAATTGTCCTGCAACAGGAGTTCTATTAAAAAATGTTACAAATTGACGCTTACCAAGCTTGTGAAAATTTTTAATTTGAATATCTCTGTGCAGATTTCAAATATGTAATAATCATTATTTAGTAAAATAGAAAATTAAAAGTGTAAATTAAAATATAGAAAAAAGGAATAAATTATGATAAAATAATTCATATTAAAAATAGGAGGGATAATTATGAATAAATACAAATGTATAGCTTGTGGGTACATTTATGACGAAGAAGTAGAAAACGTTAAATTTGAAGACTTACCAGAAGATTGGGTATGCCCATTATGTGGAGTTCCAAAGAGTAGCTTTGTAAAAGTTTAAATTAATAAGAAAATGGGAAATGCATCAAATACTTCACTAGAGGTAGTACATTAGTAAAGAGAAATCCTATAACTAAAATGAATTAGTTATAGGTTTTTTCAATTTATATAAAATGTTCGAAGTTATATACATTGGTGCAGATAGGAAAGCCAATATGCTGCATATATGTTTTTTTATTTAGTAAGTGTATATTCCATGTATAAAGATTCATAATATGTATTGTTAAATAAAGCTAGAAAATATTAAATATCTGTTGTCATTTTTTAGGAAATGTTATTTTTATTATCATTATGATGGTATTAAAAATAAGATTATCCATTTATTTAATAAAAATTAAGTAATTTTATCCAAAAACTTTTGCGAAAATTTTTTTCATTTATCTTTAATTCCATGTAGATATTCCTAGCATAATTCTATATTTCATTGCTGTTGTATATATTTTGTACAATATATCTAAAATGTCATCACAATTTAACATTAAATCAGCTAGTTTATCTAGTTCTTCATCTGTAAAGTCTCTTATAACATATTTATTATCTTTGTATTCATACATATACTGAGGTTGAAATAAGAATGATTTTTCATTATTCATTAAGCAATTAAAGTCATTCATAAGTTGTAACCATGATGCTTTTAGTCCTTCATATCCTGATGAATCTCTAAGCTCTATATTCTTAGGTAATGTACCACTTCTTATATTCTTCCATGATTCTGCAGCAGTCATAAATTTTTGCTTTGGAACATCTGTGATTTCATTTTGTATATCATTATATCCACCAATTCCTGAAGCATCAACCATTTTCCATCTTTTTTCTTCAATACTGTACCATTCAATATTCCATTGATCATCACATTTGCCATTTGTATTATGGTATTTTGCGAAACCAACTCTTACTCTTGCTGGTATCCCTTTACTCTTCAGTGTACTTGCAAGCATTAAAGCATGTCCTCTACATACAATATGTATTTTATCTTTTGCTTGCCTATTTACTGAATATGTTTTATCTCGTCTTAGAAGTTCTGCAAAAATACTGATAGCCGTTTGAAAGATATCTTCTTCATTATTTAATCTATCTAAAGGAACTTTTCTCATATCACCATTAGGATTATCCTTTTCTTCTCTAATATCTTTACTAAAGAATAATTCTCTTGCATGTATGGTTTGCGTTCTTTGTAATACGCACAACTCTTCAATGTCTTCTGGTAATCCTTTTGTAAATTCAGCATACGGTCCTAAGTATGTATAAGGACTTGTTTGTAAATAGAATATTAATAATTTATTTAATTCCAAATTGTCTAATTCCAAAATTTGATTTATTCTTTTTTTGTAAAGGTTATTTTCCATTATTATTATTCTCTATTCCTTTCATCTTCCTTCGACTTTGTATGTCTTCTAAAAAACATTCTTTTTTTGGTCTTTGTTTGCTCTATATTTATAACTATTTCTTCCTTACTATGTTCTTGGCCTTCAGGGTATAGTTTATAATTTTTTAATGTTTCATCTAACCATTGTATAAAATAATCTAATCTTAATAAGAAATCTGCTTCATGATTATATTCTAGTTTTAGTTCAATGTTAGGTAATTTTCTATCTAATAATCCCATATATTTTTTATTTATTTTATCTTCTTTATCTTCTTTTAGTAATTGTTCATATTTTTCTATTAAAATTTCAGCTTGTTGTTTATCAATTTCTTTTAAAGTATCTAATATTTTTTTCATTATTGCAAAAAACTCTTCATGTTTTTTACCTAATCTGAAATTTTGAATTTCACTTTTCTTTTTTATATATTGATTAATTAATGGAATAATAAATTCTTTGGCATCAACAGGCTCATCATATTTTGCATATCTTCCCATATTATAAGAACCAGTTGAATATCCTCCAGTTTGATATTTACCTTTTATTGAATTGACCATGTTCTAGAATAACTTCCTCCGACCATAGAGGTATACCTCCTTAATTTTTTTATTTTTCACATCATTTTTATTATACTATAAAATGGCAAAAAAGTCTATAAAATTAATACTTCTGTCAGGGTAATTTCATAAAATATTACGAAATTGTAATTAGGAATAATAGAAGATGAAAGAGCTTCATTTACAACAAAACATAAATTAATAGACATATTGAAATTAGTTATGATATCAGTATTATGTGGAATGGATGAGTTAAATAAAATGATTAATTATGGAAATAGTAAAAAGGAATTTTTAGAAAAAGAATTTGAAATAAAATCTATTCCATCAAAATTAACATTAACAAGAATATTTGTAATGATAGACCCAAAATGATTAGGGCTAAGTATTGTAGAAATAGTACAAAGTTTAATAAAAGAAAAACATACTCAAATAATGATAGATGGAAAAGCAATAAAATCAACAGATGCAATAAAGAGCATAGAAAAAATAATGAATATTGTAACAGCATATACAAATACGGGAATATCATTTGATATAGTAGAATTAGATTTATGCCTTTCTGCTTGTAAAAACCTTTCAATTTCATTTCTAGTTACATTCTGTATAGGTTTAAACATAAAGTTATATGCACTACAAGCCTTTATAGTTTGCATATTTGCCGATATTTGTTCCTTTTGTTTCTTCACTTTCTTCTAACATTGCGATATTAGGCAAATAATAATCTCCATATTTTGTATATTCTAAATTCATTAAAATCACTCCATTTCTTTTAATTTTCAAAATTATATTTGCATATAAAAAATCTAAATCATCATAATGCCTTCGCTTATAATTTTGATAGCTGTTTTTCTTTCCTCTATTGTTATAATTATTATTGTTATAGCTTGGTCGTAAATTTATCGTGTCGTGAGTCGTAGATTTTACAATTCTGGACTCGTAATTTTTACGAATCATTTGTATTAGATTTTTATTATGGTCTATTTTACCAACATAAATTAAATTAGGTTTGTTAGCACCTTGTTTTTTCTAGTAGATTAACTTACCATTCATTTAACTGCTTAAATGCTTTTGTAACAGTTTTATCAGATAAGCCTAGTAATTCTTGTACTTCTTTCCTAGTAAATATAAAAAAATATTTCCATCTTTATCAACCCAATTATTTTTAGCAGATAATGTTAGTCTATTTAGTATAACTCCATAGAGGATTTTACTATCTGAATTTAGTTTATTTTTATACTTTTTGTTGAAAAATAACTCCATTGGTATTTGATAATATAAATACTCAAAACATTCATGAGCTTTGTATGGTATAAAATCCATTTTTACATCCTTTCTGATAATCAGAATAGGAATAATAATAAATAAAGGGCGTATTTGATAGAATTATCAAAGATTAAAAATTTTCCCGACATGCAATCCCGACATTCTATATACATTTAAGAGTGTTTTTGAGAACTTTTAAAAACTCTTTTTTAATCCTTATAAAATAGGGGATTTCCTTGAAATTACGCAAAAAATACAGGTTAGAAATTTGATTTCTAACCTGATATTTTGGTGCCAACGACGTAGATATTTACAACTCGTTAGCTCTCTTGACGAACGACTAAATAGTCATTCAAGTTATAAATATATTACCAAATTATTTTATAAAAATCAAGTGAATTTCTAAAAAAGTTTTTACAAATATTTGTTTGTATCTATTGCTTTGTTGTAAAATGTATGTTATACTAACTGACATAGGAAATGAGAATAAGCAGATGTGGTTTTTGCCACCAATTTTACGAATCTTCGTAGGAAAGGTGGTGATGTTTATGGTTAAAGTGATACTATTTTTTATACTATCCTTAATGTTATCTTTAACATTAAACGTTGCCTTGATAGCAGTTCTATATAAGAACTGGGTTGATAAGCAACTACATAAATAAAAAAAGCTCACATCTGTACTTTGACGAGTAGATGTGAGTTTACACATTTTCTTGGCAAAACCACGTTTGTGGCTTCTCCATTTCCTATATTTATTATACACAGATTTTTTATAAATGTCAAATAAATATTTTTATATCTTTTGTTTTTTTATAATTTTAATTGATGTATTTCCACCTAAATCCCCCAGCTTTTGTTCTAACCCCTCTACAACATGCCGAAATATTTTGAATATGAGTTTTATCTATAGCAACCTTTAAAGAATCATATATTTCTCCAGTATCTACATTTAATACTTTTTTTTGCTTTTTTTGTTTTTGATTTACTGGTCTTGAAGCTTCTTCTCTTCCTATATATTCCCATTTATACCCATGTGAACTATTAGTTATTCCTCTACAGCAAGCTCGTATTCCACCCATATCAACATTATACTTTTTAGCAGCGTCCGAAACAGAATCAAATATTTCTCCAGTATTTATATTTTTTACTTTAACTTTTTGCTTGTTACTAGCATTTTCTTTCCCACATTTAGGGCAACCACTTTTCATTCGTACTCTATTTTTTACCATTGCCTTATATGTATTCCCACATTTAGGGCATAACCAATAGTATAAATCATGAGTATCTGGTAAAACATTATATGGAGTAATGTTTCCATTTTTGATAGGATGCCATTCTTTTGCAATATTAGGATAAAGATTTCCTAAAGAATCTTTTAGACTTGCTATATAATATTGTTCTTTAATTGAATACTCATCTCGAAGAATATCAATATCTGTATCGTAAATTCCTAGTTTCTTTAATATATCAATTATTATTACATTTAATTGATTCCAATCTTGATATTTATATATGTAAATAGAAGAGTTAGATGTATTTATTAATTTACAATTATCTTCTCTAATTCTATATAAATTAATATCTTTTTCTTTGCACAACAAATCTTTATTCTCATCCTTTTTTATATCTTTATGCCAAGTTTGCCCATCATATTCTATTGCAAATTTACAAGATGGAATGTAAATATCAAGTTCTTTACCAGCTAAACATTCTCTATCTCCATTAATTGCATCTGGAAAATGTTTCTTTAAATAATAATAAATAGCCTGCTCTGGAAATGAACTGCTCATTCTTTTCGAGCACTTAAAACATCCTGTTTTTTGAGAAGTACGAGAATTAATGCGAGTTTTCCATTTATATCCACAAATATGGCAAATAAAATTACACATTTTATTTGAACCATATGTTACTTCTTCAGGCAGGAAATCATTTAATTCATAATCCCAATCATCCAATATTTCAGTACAGTTATTATATTTACACCAGGTTACTAAATCATTAAATCCTTGTAATACCTGTTTATTATTACATATAGGACACCCTTTACCTTTAACTTTATTAACAACAGATTGAATATATTTATGATTTTTTTTACATATCCAAGAAATTTTCTTTTGAGAACTACATGTTATATTCTTTAGATCATCATAAGTATTAACCGTTAAATCTAATTCATCTAAAAATTCGGGATAATCATCAAATAATAAATTTCTTCTTTGAAAATTTACACCAGAACATATTGAACATCCTGTTCCTTGACACCTTGAATGAATTTGCTTTTTGTATTTATGCCCATTTTGGCATATCCAAAAAACCTCTTTATGACTTCCATATGTCACTTGAGATGGTAATATATCATTGGATTCATAATCCCACTCTTCAATTAAATACTTTTTATTATTGGCAATACACCAATTTTCTAAACTATTATTCATATTATTTATACATTCCATTCTTTTAGTAGTTGTTTAGTATATGTTTAATACTACACTAAATAACCAATTTTATTTGCTTAATTTTTCAAAGAAATGACCACTTAGCATCAAACCACTTTCGACAATTGTAACTTCTTGTTTGTTATGTGATTTTTTATATTCTTGACGTCCATCTTCTGTAATTTGTGGAACTTCAAAATCATATTCAATATAAAGTTTGCCATCCTCAAATGACCATGTTCCACTTCCGTTCGGACATATCATTGTTTTGTCACTTTTTAATGCAATAACTGCTTCTTTTCCATTCCATGTGTTTGTTCTATATGTTCCGACCAGATTTTTTTCTTCATTTTTCATTGAAACTGAACTTGAATTTATTTCATTATTTCCTTTGAAATTTATTCCAATTATAAAGCCTATAATTCCTGAAATCAATGCAATTATTATACAAATCAAAATCATATTTGTTTTGTTCATACCTATTCCTCTTTCTATAAATTATTATCTATCTGCAAAATATTATATCAATTTTAGTCGATTTTTACAATAAAACTGCCAATATTTAAAAGTAAAAATAGGATGTAGGGAATATTATTAATTCTCCACATCCTGTATTCTATATTTCTAACAACTCAATAACATCTACAAATCCATTTCTATAATACTTTTCATTCCAATAATATAAGTAATCCATAAAGTTTTTTTCAAGTTGATCAAGTTGTTTTTGAACATATTTTTTATTCTGTTCAGGGACATTTTTTAGTATTCTCTCTGCAATTTCTTCAAAATAGATACAATATTTCTTATCTTGAGGAGTCATCTCACAAAATGCTGTTTCTTCTCGAAATTCTAACCACTCTTTTAATAAATCATCTTTTACTTCTCTTAAATTCTTCATTTGCACCATCTCCTACACATATATTAATTCATTAAAAACTATTTCTTCAGCTTGATTTTTAATAGCATTCATAGTTCCAACCCAATAAAGCATATCTGTATTTTTCATTTCTTCGGTTAAATCACTATTATCTTTTAGTTGTTTAATAATTTGTTCAACTCTTGATGTAGCTTGTTCTTGAATCCCTTTTAGATGAGTGTTTAGTGTACCATCTAAAAGCATTATTGAATAGTCAGCTTTTTTATGCTCTTTTAGGTAATTTAATCTCATTCTGCCATATTTATTAAGAGTTATCTTTTCTTGTTTTGGCATTGTAAGATTTGGAATATAATAATCTCCTTCTAAATGATATTCAATTCCAGTTTTTTCATCTATCTTTGTTTTTGGTAATTCATTATTCATAATTATTTCACTCCTTTTTTTCTTTTAATCTTAATTCTTCATAATAATCCTTTTTAGCTTTCTTCCTTACTAAATACATACATTCTTGTAGAAGCCATTTTAATTCATTTGTATAAGCTAGATATATAACGCCTTCTTCTAATTTTCCATTAGTTTCTTTTTCATACAAATGAACATAATTATCAAACTTTTCCTTTAATCTTGTAGCTCTGTATCTAATATCATCATCTTTGCACTTTAGATTATCGTTTATTATCTGCATTAATTTATTGTATTCTTGTTTGCTAAAATATATTTTATCTTGATTTGACATATATTAAATACCTCCTTTAGTTTAGGTTATAATCGTTTTTCTTTTTTTCTTTCTTAGCTTGTATTTCAGATAATTCATCATTGGTTAATACTTTTCTTGTAGAATTATGAACTATATCTGAATCGTTATTATCAAATATTCCACTTTTTTCTAAATCTTCTGCTACAAGAGTATAGCTTCGTTTATCTTCTGGAATATCATAATATTTTTCATCAAATATTTTCATTTGAAATCTTTTAATAAGTGATTTCCAAAATCCTCTAAATTTACTTAATTCCGTTTTAGCTTTTTCTAAAGCACTACTTAGTTTGATAATTGTTTTATCTTTAGTTGATAATTCATCCTTTAATTCCTTTATATCATTATCTTTTAGCTTTATTTGCTCTTTAAGTGAATAATTTTCACTCTCTATTTTAGAAGTAGCATGTTCAAATTCCTTAATTGACATATTTAAGTCATTTACACTTCTAACTGTCTGGGTAACATCTGTTACATCTTTAATATAATCTTTGATATTTTCTATATTCTCGTTTGAAATTTGGCTATTATTTTTATTAAAGGGCATAGGCTTTAAGTTATCTAATAACTCAATTATACCTTTACTTGAATTATCTAACTTTTTAGTTTGTTTATTAGCATTTTCAAGTTTTTGCTTTTGTTGTTCAAGTCTTTTCTTTATTTCTCTATAATTATCCATTTCTTTTACATTGATGTCTTGATTTCTGCCTTTTCGTTTAGCTTTTAGCCTACTATCAACACCATAAAACTTGTTATAAGACTTGATACAGGCATTTCTCATTTTATCTTGAATAGCTGTTAATGACTCTTTGGTAAACACTTTTGATTTACCAACTTGTTTTTTCATACCTTTTTTACAATTATCAATTACTGGTACACCAATAACATGCATATGGGGAGAGGTTTCATCAAAATGAATTGTTGCATTAGCTACCTTAAAGTTTGGTACTATTTTATTTAAGTCTTGTATTTGCTCATTATATACATCAATCATTTTGAATCTATACTCATCATTTTTGTCTTGCCAAAAATCCATATCTCCAAGTTCTATTATAATCTCACAAGCAATATCGTTCTGTAATGTACAAGCCTTTTCAAAATAATTATTTATTTTTCTATCATTTCTAGTCTGCTTATTATTAAACTCAATACGAGATTCTTCAAATTCATCCATATATACTTGCTTAACATCTTCAACAATATCGTTAGTTCCATATATAGTTGTAATCAATTCTCTTTGATTATCATAATCTCGCAAATTGTGTTTATTTGCTCTAGATAAATCATTTGCATTTTGTATAGCATTATTTGATAGAGAAGTAGTACCAGATACATTTCCTTTTGCTGTTTTTTTAGCTACTTTACTTTTGTTCTTATCACTACCTAAGTGAAAAGAATATGCTAATTCTTGCTCCATCTTTTTCCTCCTTTAGAACTTGCTTCGAAGCATAGGGCTTTGACTCTGTCATAAGTCCTAACCCCCTATGAGTTTTGACATTCTATCAAAACTCGGGGGCTCTGCGAGGCAATAAATTTTCTCCTAACAGGATAAAATTTATTCAAATTAACTATCGCCACTTTCATTTTTACTTTGTAAAAACAAAACGTGCCATGTTAATTTGATTGTTGCAACATAGCCCATAACCAAAGTAAAAGTTGCAACAATTATTTAGTATCTTCTTCGGAGAATTTTACTGGTTTTACAACAATTTCACTACGTTCTCCATTTTCAAATTTAATTGTTGTTTCATTATCGTCTGGTATTGCATTAAAGAATGGTTCAATATTATCTGCTTCTGTAATTTCAAAATCATCATAATTATCACCATTAATATAAATTATTCCAAATCGATATTCTTCCATTTTATTATTTGGATCTAATTTGTAATAATCTTCTAATGGGAATACTCTAACAATAGCAATATTATCTTGAACGAAATTAAAATAAAATACTTGCTCTTGTAGATAATATATTGCCTCTGTATAATGAACATCATAGTATTGTTGTAATCTCATTATTATTTCTCCAAACTCTTCTTCTGGTAAATAGTTACTAAATCTGACATTTCCTAATACATTTCCGAATAAGGCAGGTTTTGTTGTATCAATATATCCTTTATCATACAATTCTTGACATGGTTTACAAATAGAGTCTCTAAAATTAATTTCCTTTACAATTACTTCACTTCCTATAAAAGTTAATTTTATTTCATCAACATACTTCATTATAAGTTCAGCTTGTTCTTCACGAGTATAATCTTTCCATGTTTTTGTTCTTTCTTTATATTGCTTATTCATAATCATTTTATTGAGAAAATCTATATCTCTTTTTAATAGAATATCTTTTGGAGTAAATCTTAATTCTTCTACGCAATCAGTAGCTTCTAATTCTTCTTTTAGATTATTTATGGTTTTTTCTATAACAGCAGTTTCGCTTGTATATACATCTAAGTCAAAAGCCCCATTGATATAAGCCTTTCTAATTCGTTCAAGTTTTGCATTTTGTTCATCAATCTCTGTTTGTAGCTTTTCCTTAGGCTCATCAAATCTTTGTCTTATCATTGGTAAAAAGAATTGATTTACAACAGAATCATATTCTACTAATTCATTTATAAATTGATTAAAGTATTCATTTATGGCATTTTCTTTAATGGTTATTTTGCAATCGTTACAATAGTAATAGAAATAAGGCTTTCCATTTTTCTTTGTAGTAGCTTTACCACCTAAAATGCGATTACATTTAGGACATTTTATTTTCTGTAAATATAGGTAAGTTAATGTTCTTTGATAACTTCTTGAATTTTTCTTTTTCTGAACTTGGCAATCTTCCCACATTTCTTTTGAAATAATAGGTTCTACAACATTTTCATAATAAGTAGGGGATTTAGTTCTTTTTCCATGAACAAAGTCGCCTTTATATATTTCATTTTCAAGAATAGTTTGTATTGTAGAATCTCTCCAGTTATCTTTTCCTAAAACTTTTTCTTCATTAAAGATATTACTGATTTTCTTATAAGAATAGCCCTCATAGTATAACTCATATATTCTAACAACTACATCTTTGGTAGAATAATCTATTACAAGAGTTTTATTCTCATGTTTATAGCCTAATGGAGCAATATGTGGAATATGACCTTGCTTTATTGCACCTGCTAAACCTATTTTAGTTCTCTCGCTAGTTCTTTCAATTTCATTTTGACTTACACTTACTAAAAGTCTTGAAACCATCTTACCATTTGCAGTAGTTGTATTTATGTCATCATTAACACAGCCTATATAAGCGTCGTTTTCCTCTAAAAAGTTTATAAATTCTTCCCAATCATAAATACTTCTTGTAAATCTATCTAATTTTAGAGCAATAACAGTATTTATCTTTTTAGATTTAATATCTTCTTTTAATCTTTCAAATTCTGGTCTATAATTACCAGTTTTTGCACTTATTCCAGCATCTTGGTAATAATCTACAATTTCATAATCCTTAAATTTACAATAGGCTTCTAATCGTTCTTTTTGTTCTGGAAGACTAAATCCTTCACGAGCTTGGTCTTCGGTAGAAACCCTCATATACAATCCACATTTTTTCTTTTCTTCAACCAATTTATATACCTCCTAACAAAAAAGAGACATCAAAGAAAACACACAAGTTATCCTTGACATCTCTTAAATCTGTTTATATTACAATATCTTTTCTTGGAACAAACCAAAAACATATAATCAACTCCTAACAGGTAAACATAAATAATTTACTGTTGGTATTATATCACGATTTTCAGAAATGTCAAATTTTTAGCTATTTTATGCTGTTTATATAATCTTCTAATTCAGATAATTTTATCTTTTTTGCTAGATTGGATATATAAACATCATTAGAATAGTTAAAGACCAGAAATGTAGTATCTTTTACAATTACTCTATGTGGCTCAATATAAGAGATATTGGTTTTCTCAATTTTTCTTATACTACCATTAACAAAAGTAGGAGTAACCTTTGAGAACTCACATATAAACTCTAGTCTTTTCTTTAAGTTTTCCTCAAATCGTAGTTCTTCTTTAATTATCTTCATTTCAAGCACCATCCTTTCTTTTTAGGATATTGGATGATGTTTTTTTGGCAAAGAAAAAAATCATCCAACTTACTTGAATGATTTTTAATCTATCTGTTAGTTCGAACAGATACGTCATTGGTGCAGATGGCCGGAATCGAACCGGCACGGTTTATTCAACCGCAGGATTTTAAGTTATTTTATCATTTTAATGGTTAGTGATGAATAATACTCTTTAATCCTGTTATTTTTGTACTCAAAGCCCTATTATTTCAAACTATTTCGCTTGTTTTATTGTAACATAAACAATTGAAAATTTATATAAATCTGACACAACTTTTTCAAGTTTTGTTAGAAATCTGTTAGAAAAATTTTAAACAGTATTTATTCTAAAAAAATTTAAAATTTATTTAAAATCAAATTTTGCATATTTAAAAATTTAAAGGGACAGGCATAGTTTATTACCTGTTCTAATTTTTCGCCACAAAATCGATTGTGGTGCGAAGGAAAGGAAAATTTATGCAAGATTTTAATTTTTATAAAGTTAATGAAACTTTAAATCATAAATACTATCAAATACCACAGGAATTATTTATAAATCCATTATATAAAAATGCTTTAAGTTCTGATAGTAAATTGTTATATGGTTTTCTATTAGATAGATTATCTTTATCTATTAAGAATAATTGGCATGATGAAAATAGAAATGTGTATTTGATATTTACTAGAAAAGAAGTACAAGATAAATTAAATCTATCTGATAAAACTGTTACTAAAGCATTTAAACAATTATCAGATGTTAATTTAATATATGAAAAGAAACAAGGTTTTAGCAAACCTAAACTTATATATGTTGCAAAAATACAACATCAAAAAATAGAACATTCACATAATCGTAAAAATTACGATTATATAAACGGAGATTCTACGATTACCGAATCGGAAAATTTCCGACCAATCAATACTAATAATAATTATACTTATAAAAATAATAAGGCTAATAAAAATTTAATGAGATATTCTGGCAGAGAATATTCTCCTGAATTTTTAAACGGCTTATATGCTAATGTGTAATGACTTTAGCAAAGCACAAAAGCAATTATGCTTTTGTGAAAATAGCAATATAAAAATTGGTTATCAATTTTTGTGTTGCTATTTTTTTACCTAAATTGCAATAATCAAATTTAGGTAAAACGGATGTAGGGTGTCCCTACCACACTGACACTTTTTCCCATGAGGGTAAAAAAGTGTCGTAGTGTGTTACAACACAATTTAAAAAATAGAAAAATTTAATTAGCATAGTGTTATTTTGCTGTGCTAGAAAAGGAGGAATGCATATATGAGTTATGCAATAATTAGAAATGCAAAATACAAAAGAGAAAATTTAAAAGGAATATTTAGACACAATGAAAGAAGAAATAAAAACTATTCCAATAAAAATATTGATAAAGAAAAATCCTATTTGAATTATTCATTAAAAGATACTGAATTTACTTATGAAAAAGAATTTGATAGAATACGAAAAGAATATAATTTAAAAGGTCAAATCAAAACAGTTAGTAATATTATTTGTGAATATATAATTACATCTGATAAAATCTTCTTCGACACAATTGGAGAAGATGAAACTAAAAGATATTTTGAAACAGCTTACAAATTCGTTTGTGAATACAAGGGTTTAGGCGAACAATATATTTTATCTGCAAAAGTGCATATGGACGAGGAAACTCCACATATGCACTTAGTTTTTATTCCAGTAGTTCATACTACAGATAAAAAAGGCAATAGCATAGATAAAATTGCTTGTAGTGAATTTTGGAAAGCTAAAGATAGTTATAGACAATTACAAAATGCTTTTCACTCTTATATAACTGCAAATGGATTTGATTTAGAAAGAGGGAATCCGAGTGAAAGAGTACATTTATCTGTTGAAGATTATAAGAGAATTACAAATTTTGAAAATACTAAAACTGTGCTTAAAGATATTAAATTAGAATTGCCAGAAACACCTGATGTTAAAAGTTTTGGAAAGTTAATACGAAATAGAGATGAAAAAATACAGGAATTAGTTGTAGAGCCAAGAGATAAAATGATCAAAGAACAACAAGAACAAATATCTCTGCTTTATTTAACACTACAAACTCAAGTTAATACTGTTGAAAGAGCTTCAAAATATGAAAAAGAAGGAAAATCCATAATGTGTGAAAATAGAGCGTTAAAAGAAAAGTGCGAAAATATCGAAAATGACTATTCTATTAAACTTAAAGAAGAAATACGAAAAGTTGAAAATAAATATGAAGATGAAATCTACAATTTAGAAAAGGAAAATAAATTTTTACGAAAAGTTATAAATACATTTCAAAAGACAGTAGATAAATTTATACATTGGGTTTGTAATAAATTTTCAGTATCTTCTGAAGAAGAATTCATTAGAGATTTTGAATTTGAAAATGATATTTATCTTGATCCAGAAAAACAGATTGAATATGAGGAAGAGTTAGAATATGAAGAAATGGAGTGGTAGTTCATACTATCACTCCATTTATAAAATACCATAAATTTTAAAACATATCTGATAAGAAATTAATTAATACTGTTCCGATTATTCCTAATGCAACTAGAATTGAAATTACTATTGCTTTTACTTTTTTAGTTATTTTTTTACTAAGTATAACAAATAATCCTATAACAAACAATATAACTGGAACAGTTATTTTTCCAATTTTTAAAATAGTTTGCCCTATAGTTTGTCTTGGACCTGGATCTACTGCATACATTGATACTATCATATCTGGTCCAATTGCATAAACTTTAGATATCATACCTATAATAAATACTCCAATACTTGATATAACTTTTTTTAATTTATTCATTTGCTCCATCTCCTTCTAAAATTTTATTTAAACATAACTTTTGATTATTATTATCAAAATCCCATGTATGTAAAGAACCACCTAAACAATATTTCCAATTATTACACTTGTTACAACTTTCACATTTAAATTTATCTAAATTTCTAAACCATTTAAATTTATTTTCCCAAACATCCACAAAATCATCTGTTCTAACATTCCCCTGTATAAGTTCTTTTCTTCGTTCAACACTAGGACAAACATAAATATCACCATTATATAATATACTGGCTGTAACAAATCCTGCAATACAGAAGAACATATGATTTCTAACTTCTTTTTCATATTTCATACCTAGAAAATGAGAACAACCATAAGTAATATCAAATTTTGATTTTTTTCTCTTTTCTTTTATAAAATCTAACAAAATATTGTATTCTTTATCATTAAGAAGTAAGTCTTGATTATCTGCTGTTCTACCAATTGGTTCCATATTTAATACTCTCCATGAATCTATCTGCAATACTTTTATTTCATTATATAGTTCTTCTAATTCATTTAAATTTGATTTGTTTACAACTGTTGTTACTTGTAAATAATTTAGAAAATTAGCTTTTTTTAATTTTTTTATATTTTCAATTATTTTTGCATAAGAGCCTTGAACCTGTCTAAATTCATCATGGGATTTTTGTAGTCCATCTAAACTTATTGAAATTGTACTCATTCTAGTTTGTTTCATTTTTTCAATTATTTCATCATTTATCAATATGCCATTTGTGGTCATTCCCCAATAATAACCTAAATTATTTGCAAACTCCATTACTTCAAATAAATCTTGTCTTAATAATGGTTCTCCACCTGTCACATTTATTAAAATTTCTCTTGCATCATATTTATTTGCAATATTTTGTAATGTGTTTTTTATTTCTTCAGTAGTTAGTTCACCTTTTAAGTCAAGATTTTCTCCTGCTCGACTTCCACAATGTTTACATTTAGCATTACATCTAAGTGTTGTTTCCCAGAATAAATTTTTCAGTATAGGTTTTTCTGATAACAACTTTTTGTTTCTATAAGTAACTTCTGCTTCTCCATACTTTATTATTTCTTTTATCATATTTAAATTCCTTTTTTTCTTTTACATTTTAGCATAATCATTAAAATTAGTCTAGTATAACTAAAATAATTCTTGGTCATTTATTACATCATATTTTAAACATTATTTACATATTATCATCTTCATTTATATCAATATGTTTATTAATATCTTCTTCAGTTGGTAATTTATCTAACACTTCTTTTGGTAACTCATTTCTAACTTCATAAGAAGTAACACCTATTGGAGTATTGGTACCTTTTAAAGCCCACTCTACTGATAATTTATCTTTACCTTTACAAAGTAGTAGTCCAATTGTTTGATTATCTAATTCTTTTCTTAATGTTTCATCTACAGCTGTTACATAGAAGCTTAATTGTCCAATATATTCTGGCCTAAATTCTACATTCTTAAGTTCTACTACTATATAACATCTTAAATCTAAATGATAGAATAACATATCTATATAATAGTCTTGATTTTCTGTTGATATTTTATATTGATTTCCAACAAAACTAAATCCTTTACCTAATTCTAATAAAACATTTTTTATTTTTTCCATCATTGCATTTTCAATATCTTTTTCAACTGCATTTTCTTTGATTCCTTCTAATTCAAATATATAAGGGTCTTTTATAACATCTCTTGCTAATTCGCTTTGAGGAATAGGTAATTTGTTTTCAAAATTTGTTAATTTATCTGAAATAGCTTGTCTTTCATATAATTGTAAATCTATTTGATGATCTAAAACAGAGTATGCCCAACCATTTTCAAAGCATTTTTCTGCATACCATTCTCTAACATGCAATTCTTTAACTTTATCTAATAATAGATTGTTATGTGACCATGGTAATTTTGCCAATGCCATTGGCAAATTTGATAAATCTTTATACTCTTCATAAAATTTTTTCATTCTCGACAAATTTCTTGTAGAAAAACCTGTACTATCTGGAAATTCCAATTTTAAAGCAATAGAAAAATCCTTAATAAAATTATTTCCATACTTTGCATTCTCACTTACAATTTTTCCAAGTCTAAAATATAACCTAATTAATTCCATATTAGCATTTTCTTGAACTTCATATCTTGTTTTTAAAATATCTTGTTTAGCATATAAAACTAAATCTTTAAATTCTTTATCTAACATATTATTCTCTTCCATTACAAACCTCCTAAAAATTAATATATTTTTGAATTTTGCCAATGGCGTTGGCAAAATTGATATTACTTATTATTTAATAACCACTCATAAACTTCATCTTCTGTTAATAATCCATGTTTCAATTTATTTACTTGAACTTTCGCATGTTTTTTCCACTCATCAAAATCTTTTTTCATTTGCTTGTTATCTTTATTTCTACCAACTGCCATTGACTTTTGTTGATATAATCTTCTGTATTCTGCTAATGCTTTGTTTTGTTTTAGTCTTTCATTGTAGGCTTGTACAGCTCCTTGAGCTCTACAAGTTTTTCCGTTTGCTTTTGGATAATCGCAATATATTTCATCTAGTCTTGAACTTGGTATAAAATACATACCGCAATTTTGACATTTCTTAATAGGGTAGTTAGCTGTTTTTACTAATTCTTCTAATACTGCATAACATATACTTGATAAGTCATTGCTTTGGTGTGTATCTATCATTGAAACAAACATACTATTATCTTTTAAGCTATTAAGTAATTTTTCTTCGCTATCGCCCATAAATTCAAGATATTTGTTTGAATAACTATCTCTAATTATATTGTCGTTTTTATTATAAGTATAAAGTTCGCCTTTTCTTTTTATTAAATATACTGCAAATCTTTGACTAGGTGTATATTCTTTTAATTCTTCTTTTTCTTCAATATTATATATGTAATTTACTGCAAAAGTTAATTCTTGTTGTATTTCTTGAATTTGATATTGTAAATCGCTGTAAATTTTTGTAACTTTACTTATATATTCGGCATTGTCTTTATATTTCCCTTTTAATTCAAAAGTATATTCTTCATCTAATTCTTTTAATAATTCAAATCCATAAGCAAAAAAGAAAGTTTCATAAGCTGTTTCAAATGTTTCTAAATTTGCATTTAAAAATCTTAATAAAAACATACCAAATTTCTCGTTATAAGGAAAATATGTATTACCTGGGAATTTTAGTCCTTCTTCTGATTTTTCTACTTTTGCTTTTTTATTATAAAATATTTCTGCAATTCTTTCATCATTATCTACTTTTGTATCGTTTTGATAAAAATACATAGGCGTTGCATAATACTCTTGTTTTTTGTCTTTGTTAAACCAAATATAAAAACTATCAAAAAATTTATTTTCTGGTAAATTTGCTTTCATTTCAATATTTCCTCCAATTCTCTGTTAACAATTTTTATTTTTTTTACAATTTGTTGTTGACATTCTATAATTATTATACTATAATGTTATCATTATTACAATAGTTTTGCAAATAAAAATTGCAAACAAGGAAAGCACATTGAAAAATACACTAAAAATTTAGTGTCATATGAAAGTATTATGGAACACAATAATGATACTTCGGCTTGGCTTAACGTGATGTTGAGGAGTCGCTCGGCTAACAGCGGAGAGGTGAAAGTCCTATGTAGGTAAAACTAACTATAATATTCCTTTAAGTAGATAGGACGGTTAAAAAATCTACTAAAAACTATATGCAAAATTTTGATTTTACAAGAAATGGAGGAACAGAAGTGAAATATAACAACTACACTCAAGAAATGTTTGCTGATTATCCTGATGTTGTTGATGTATCTGGACTACGAACAATGCTAGGCAATATTGGCAGACAAACGGCATACGAATTAGTACGAAAAGGTACTATTAAAGCAATTAAAGTTGGAAAGCTATACAGAATACCTAAGATAAATGTTATCGCTTTTTTAACTCAATAAAAATACTGTTTAAAATTAAGAAAGGAGATTTTAATGTATAACATAACAGCATATTTAACAATTAAGAATAAGACTTTTTATACAGTATTAACTTACTATGTAGATGGCATTAGAAAAATGAAATGGGTATCTACAGGATTTAAAGAAAATGAAAGTAAGAAAAAAGCTGAAAAGAAACTTATTCAAATAAGAGATGAATTTAAAAATAAACTAGAAACAATAACAACTACAAAAACAGAAGATAAAAAAGTACAAATATTATTTTCAGACTTTATGATTAAATGGCTTGATATGATAAAACATCAAGTAGAAGAATCCACATATACAGGTTATAAAAGACAAATTGAAGGCAGAACAAAAGAATATTTTACTAAAAATACAGTAATGCTAGAAGATTTAAAACCCGTTCATATTTTAGATTTTTATAATTGGTTATATTCACAAGGATTAAAAGGAAATACAGTTGTAAAATATCATGCTAATATTAGAAAAGCATTAGATTATGCAGTGCAAACAGACTTAATACAAAGTAATCCAACCATAAAAGTTGGTAGACCACAGCAAGAGCAATTTATTGCTGACTATTATAATGAAGAAGAATTAAATAATTTATTCAAAGTAGTAAAAGACACACCTTTAGAATTAATTGTTTATTTAACTGCTTTCTATGGATTACGAAGAAGTGAAGTTTTAGGTATTAGATGGTCTGCGATAGATTTTAAAAATAAAACGATTACTATAAGCCATAAAGTAGTAACAGTTACTGATGAAAATGAAAATAGTAAAACAAAAACTAGAACAATTGCTAGAAGAAAAACAAAGAATAAGTCTAGTTATAGAACATTACCTTTATTCAAAGAAATAGAAGAACTTTTACTATATACTAGAAAAATGCAAGAATACTATATGTCTATATTTAAAAAAAGTTACAATAAACAATATAAAGATTATGTTTGTTTAGATGAGTTAGGAAATTTAAGAAAGCCTGACTATGTTAGTCATAAATTTAAACAAATATTAAAGAATAATGGTTTGAGAGAGATAAGATTTCACGATTTAAGACATAGTTGTGCTACATTACTTGTTAAAAAAGGAATATCTTTAAGAGAAATACAAGATTGGCTAGGACATTCAAGTTCTAAAACAACAGAAAGATATGCACATTTAGATTCGAGTACAAAGATTAAATCTGCAACAGCTATTGAAAATGCATTAAGCAATAATTACAATAAAAAAGATATATTAGATCTGGATTCTAATACATCTACTAAAGAAAATATTTCAAATTGTTAGAAATTTGTTAGAAAAATCTAGCAATTTTATTATAAAAGCATCAAGGTTAATCTTACAAACTCCTTGATGCTCTTATGGTGCAGATGGCCGGAATCGAACCGGCACGGTTTATTCAACCGCAGGATTTTAAGTCCTGTGCGTCTACCAGTTCCGCCACATCTGCATTTGTAGAACTGACAATTGTTATTTTACTACGTTTTACTAATGTTTGTCAATAGTTATATTGAAATTTCTAAAATTTATTATTATTCGTCAATTGAAAAATTAAATGCGATTAAAAAGTAAAATTCAATTTACAAGTGTAGTGCAATTTTTGAGAAAAAATTTATAATTTATGCTTATATTATGATTGACAGTTATGTTAATTTTATAGTACAATTTTAAAAGAACTTTTTTTGTTCTGACCACCTTATATTAAAGGAGGAGAGTATTGTGAAATACATATGGCAGAAGCGGATAGAAGAAATGCCGCGAGAGAATGGCTTTCTATCATCAGAAGCTTTATATGAGCTTTTGAAAATTATTCAAGCTACTACTGATGAGAAAGAAAGAAAACTCGCTCTTGAGTTGTACCATTCACATAATTAATTTGCTAATTTCACAATGGGAGCCATTGAGCTCCCTTTTTGTTGCACCAGAAAGCCAGCAATAAATTTCCAGCGCAACAAGGGTTAAATTTTCTTGAGTTATATTTAATGATGTAATATTGTTTAAATCAATTACACTATTCTACTGTAACTGATTTTGCAAGATTTCTTGGTTTATCTACATCGAGCCCCTTTAATTTAGAAATATAATAAGATAAAAGTTGCATTGGTACAACAGAAAGGATAGGTGAAATTAATGGGTTTGTTTCAGGAATGTTTATTATATATTCAAAGTGACTATTTGGAATAATTTGATTAGTAATTATTAAAGTTTTAGCACCTCTAGTAATAACTTCCTGAATATTACTTATGGATTTTTCCACTAAAACTGGGTTAGTTATAATTCCTATAACTGTAATACCATTTTCTATTAGGGCAATCGGACCATGCTTTAATTCTCCAGCAGCATATGCTTCTGAATGAATGTATGAAATTTCCTTTAATTTTAATGAACCTTCTAATGCTACATTGTAGTCTGTTCCTCTGCCTAAGAAAAACATATCTTTTTCAGTGTATGTTTTTTTTGCAAATTCCTTAATTTGGCTGGTATTATCCAATATTTGTTCAATCTTAGAAGGTAAGTCAATTATGTCTGACTTTAATTCTTCTATAGTTTTATTTTCAACACTACCTAAAACCTCAGCGAAATGCATTGCTAATATTGCTACAAGAACTACTTGAGATGTATAAGCTTTTGTTGAAGCGACGGCAATTTCTGGACCTGCATGTGTGTATATTGAATAATCTGCTTCTCTTGTGATAGAACTACCTATGACATTAGATATTGCTAAGGTTTTGGCACCTTTTGATTTAGCAAGTTTTAGTGCAGCAATAGTATCAGCAGTTTCACCTGACTGACTAATATATATGCATAAGGTATGCTTATCAATAATTGGATTTCTATATCTAAATTCAGATGCAATATCTACTTCTGTTGGTATTTGACATAGTTTTTCAAATAAGTTTTTTCCAACTAAACCAGCATGCATAGCAGTACCACATGCTACAATGAATATTCTATTTATACTAGACAAATATTCTTTTGTAAATTCAATATCATTAAAAGAGCATTTTTCTCCTAAACGAAATCGCGAACCGATTGTTTCTCTTATTGCAGTTGGTTGCTCAAAAATTTCTTTGAGCATATAATCTTCATATCCATCTTTTCCAACTGAATTAGCATCCCACTCAATATTTTTAATTGCTTTATTATGTTCAGTCAAACTGTTATCAAAGAATCTAATGTTTTCTCTCTTTATTACAGCGAATTCATTATCATCTAATAGGTAAAATTCTTTTGTATATTTTAAAATAGCAGGAATATCAGATGCAATGAAATTTTCTTCCTTTCCTTTTCCTATAACAAGGGGACTATCTTTTCTAACTACTACAATTTGATCAGGACAGATTGGAGATATTACTTCAATTGCATAGCTGCCTTTTAAATCATATACCGCCGATTTTACTGCGCCTAAAAATTTTTCTTCCGAATCTTTTAAAATTGAAACTGAACCATTTGTATAATAATAGTGGATTAAATTAGGTATAATTTCGGTGTCGGTTTGAGAAACAAAGTTATAACCTTTAGAAACTAAAAACTCTTTTAAGGCATTATAATTTTCAATAATTCCATTATGTACAACAGCAAAAGTACCACTGTTATCAATATGAGGATGAGAATTTTCTTTTGAAGGTTTACCATGAGTAGCCCATCTTGTATGAGCAATACCAACTGTAGCTTCAAGATTGTCAATGCCATCTAATTCATACAAATTTTTTACTCTGCCTTTGTCTTTCATAACTTTTATTGCATCTTTTTCAACAACTGCAATACCAGCAGAGTCATATCCTCTATATTCTAGGCTCATAAGACCATCAATCAATATTGGTGTAGCCTTTTTATTACCAATATATCCAACAATTCCACACATAGGAACCCTCCTTTTACTACTTTATTACCAGTATATTACTATAGTTTAAACAATGTGTCAATTAGTTTTTATATATCTAATCAATAAAATGAAACAATAACAAAATACAAGAAACACATATAACGTGTTAATAATAAGGCAAAATATTACCCATTAACAATAGTTATAAAAAATAACAAAGAAGTATTGAATAAAAAAATGGCTAATGATATAATAACATATATATACTAACAAGAGAGGGAAATTAATATGGGACTAGCTGTAATAATATATATATTATTACTAATAATTTTTGGTCTGATTGCTTTTTCAGTATTACAGTTAAAGCTAGCAGGAATAAGAGTTAAAGATTTCTGGAGTTTTATTCAAGCAAACCAAATGTTAGATAAGTTATATATTTTTTCAAAGAAATATCAGCTCATGACACCACAGGAACAGATTGTTTTTCTAAGTGAGGCAGAAAAGGTTTTTAATGCTTTTGACAAAATACCAGATATGGTATGGGAAGAAGAATACAGAAAGTATTCACAAGTGGTCGAAGCATATAAAAATATTAGAGTTGAAAGATGGAGCAATAGAAACTCAGGTAATAATTAGTAAAAAATTGCATATAATATATTATATGTAATTTTTTTGTGCGAAATTTTGAGGGAAGGAGTGTATGGTTATTTAAAATACTAAATATACCATACAAAAACAAAATGAAAGTTAGATATTTTGACCATGCAGCGACTACGCCTGTTAGGGAAGAGGTTATAAAAGAGATGATACCATATTTTGGTACTGAGTATGGAAATGCATCAGCTATGTATTCTATAGGTAGAAATGCAAAAAGGGCAATAAATATTGCAAGAAGACAAGTAGCTGAGGCTATTAATTGTGAACCTTCAGAAGTTTATTTTACTTCATGTGGGAGTGAAAGCGATAATTTAGCTATAAAAGGATATGCTTATGCAAATAGAAGTAAAGGAAATCATATTATTACCAGCAAAATTGAGCATCATGCTGTTTTGGATAGTTGTAGAAGTCTTGAAAAAGAGGGGTACAGTGTCACCTATTTGAATGTAGATGAAAATGGATTTATAGATATTAATCAACTATTAAATTCTATTAATGATAAAACTATTTTAATTACAATAATGTTTGCAAATAATGAAATTGGAACAATAGAACCAATTATGGAGATTGGAAAGATTGCAAAAGAAAGAAACATTGCTTTTCATACTGATGCTGTTCAGGCAATTGGAAATGCACTAATAAATGTCAAGCAAATGAATATAGATATGCTTTCACTTTCAGGACACAAATTTTATGCTCCAAAGGGAGTTGGAGCGCTTTATATCAAAAAGGGTATTACATTGAAAAAGTTGCAAGATGGAGGAGAACAGGAAAGTAATTTGAGATCTGGTACAGAAAATGTGGCGGAAATAGTTGGCTTGGGTAAAGCTATTGAGCTTATATATAGGCAGTTTGATGAATATAATAATAAATTGAAGAAACTTAGAGATTATTATATATCAGAAGTTAGGAATAAGATTCCAAATACCAAGGTAAATGGGGATTTGGAGAAGAGACTTTCTGGAAATGCTAACATAAGCTTTGCCGGAGTCGATGATTCAGAATTACTATTTAAATTAGATGAACTAGGAATTTGTGCTTCAGCTGGTTCAGCATGTAGTACATCTAATCCAGAACCATCACATGTGCTTACAGCCATAGGACTTAATAAGGAATTTATAAATGGAACTTTGAGGATTTCGTTTGGAAAAGATAACAACATAGAAGATGTGGATTACCTAGTAAAAAGTTTAAGCAATATAATAAAATAAAAAAGTGTAAAAAAAGAAGTAAATGAGAGAAAAGTAGAGTAAAGTTAATGTAAATAGATAATAACACGAAAATAAATACTAGCATATACGCTAGTATTTATTATATAATACATATAACATATGAGTTAATATAGAAAATATAACTTAATTTTTGGATTTTTGTTTGTTATCAGGGATATATTCAATTAAATCAGATATTTCACAATTAAATATAGTGCAAATACGATTTAGTTGTGAAATGTCTAGCCTTTTGGATTCTTCGTAATACATTTTTGATATTGTAGCAGGTCGGATATTTGCGCTTCTAGCTAGCACGGCCTGTGTCATCTTATGCTTACCTAATAAATCTGATAATTTTATTTTTATCATATGCCACAACCTTCCATTAAAACTCTATATGACAAAAGTCGAATTTTGTCATATTTTATAATATACTTGTATTTTATCATGCAATGTATTAAAATTACACATACAAACTAAAATATAACGATAAGAGTAATAAAAACCATATTAGAAGTAAAGAAGGGAATATTCTATGTTTAGAAAAAAGGTACATGTTATTGAAGATAATAAGGAATGGAAAGAAAATAATCAGGAGTATTTGAAAGAATTACAAAGTTTTTTTGACAAAGCAGAAAATATTTTAGACACTGAGTTAAAAAACAAAATTGTAGATCAGATGCTAAAATGCGATGAAGTATTGACAAAAATTGCGGAAAGTAGATTTAAAGAGTACTATAAATTAGGATACAAAAATGCAAAAAGTGAATAAAAAAATTTTTTGCGTACACAATAAATGTAAGTGAGAGTGTATGCAATGAAAAAATTTTTTATAGGCATTTTAGTTGGAATCATATGTGGAATGTTTGCATCAGGAGGTGGACTTTTATTAGTGCCAGTATTTACATATATACTTGGATTAGAGGAAAAAGAGGCACGAGCAACTTCGCTTTTTTGTATTCTTCCTATGGTTGCAATTACTGCCTTAATATATAGTAAAAATAATTTTATAGATTGGGGATTAGGAATAAAATGTGCAATTGGTGGCATTATAGGAGGAATAATTGGTGGAAAATTATTAAATAAATTTTCTAACAAATTTTTAAAACTTTCTTTTATTATATTCTTATTTTATGCAGGAATTAATATGATTGTGAGGTGAATATGAAAGAGGTTATTATAGGAGTTGTGGCTGGAGTTGTTGGTGGACTAGGAATGGGTGGAGGTACAGTTCTAATATTGCTTCTTTCTATGTTTAATAATATAGAGCAACACATTGCACAAGGTACTAATGTGGTATTTTTTATTCCTACTGCTATAGCAGCAATTGTAATTTTTATTAAAAATAGAAATATAAAATTTAAAGTAGGGATACCAATTCTGTTATGGGGAATGGCTGGTACCGTTATTGGTGCAGTTATTTCTAGCAATATGGATGTATATGTACTTAGAAAATGCTTTGGAGTATTTTTAATAATTATTGCAATATATCAAACATATTCTGTATATAAAATGTATAGAAAAGAAAAAAATAGGAATAATAATATAAAATGATGAAAAGGAGGAAATATATGAATATGAAATTTGTTAAAGGAATGATTCTTGGAGGTCTTATATCAGCAGGAGTGGCAATGGCTTGCTCTGAGACTATGGGACAAGGCAAGAGGAAAATGGTAAAAATGGGAAGGCAGTTTGCAAAAAAAATGGGCATCATGTAAAGGTAGGAAAAAAGAAGTACAGTATAATTAAAGTTAGACTGTACTTCTTTTAATGATGCAAAAGTAAAAAAGTTAAAATACATAAATTTATTGATAATATATGCTTTTTCTAAAGAAAGCATATTCTAGAAAGGTCTGCAACATGGTCTACATGGTCTTTCGGGTTTTTTATTACAGTTATCCTCTTTTTTATTGCAATCCTTGTCTTCATGACATTCTTTATCTTCTTCTTTATGGCAAGGCTCTTTGTGACAAGGGTCTTTTTGGCAATATTCATCATGGCATTCATCTTTTTCACAAGGTTCATGACAAGGTTTGCAATTTTCTTTTTTACAATCTAATTTAATACCCTTTAGGCACTTTTCGTCATGTTCTACTTTAGTACATATTTTGCAGTGTTTTACTCTATCTACCCAGATTTCTATTTCATAGAATCTGTTTGCACAAAGAGGGCCAAATACGAACTCACCTTCGCAGTCAGTAAAAGTGTGAGATACAGGGCGTCTTTCTTCCTTTCCGCATTCACATACAACCTCAACTAATTTTACTACAGCATTTTCAACAGGCTCTTGATAGCAATCCTTTACAATCCCATAGATAACAGTTCTATTGTCTTCTGGTAAAGTAATATCTAAGTCAAATTGCTTCCCGCTAGCTAAAACTCCGTCCACGTTTAAAACAGGACATATATTTTTTTCATATTCCATAATTATTAATCATCCTTTCTTAAGCATTTTGCTTAATATATAATATGAGTTTTTTGAAAAAAAGTGTATTTATTGTAGAAAAAACTGTAAAAAGATAGTATAATAGTAAAGTCGTTTTTGGTAGGTTAAAATCTAGCGGACCAATGTAATTCAATTTCTTGAGAAGGTGTTTTATATTTTTTAAGAATTTGAATAAAATATCAATTGGGGATCTACTTTAGCGTATATTAATAAAACAAAATTATTGCATAAAATATAAAAAACAACATTGAGAAGGAGGATACATAGCATGGATAACAGAGCGATAGGAGTTTTTGATTCAGGAGTAGGAGGATTAACTGTACTAAAAGAGATTAAAGAGGTTCTACCGAATGAAAATTATATATATATTGGTGATACAGCAAGTTTTCCTTATGGTAGTAAGTCTAAACAAACAATTATCGAACTTAGCAAGAAAAGAATTCAATCTTTAATTAATATGGATGTAAAAATGATTGTAATAGCGTGTGGTACAGCTACAAGTCAAGCATTAGAAGAAATGCAAAAATTATTTAATGTTCCAATAATAGGTATAATTAATCCAACAGTCGAGCATTTGAAAGAAGAGGGGAAAAATAAAATTGGTGTTATAGCAACAACAGGAACTATTAGAAGTGAAGGATGGCAAAACAAATTATTGAAAGAGATAAATGGAGCTATAGTGCAAGGAAAGGCATGTCCCTTACTTGCACCTATGGCTGAGGAAGGCTGGACTGAAAATGAGATTGCAAAATTAACAATTCATGAATATATAAAGGATATGAAAGAGTTTGAAGCATTAATTTTAGGTTGTACACATTATCCATTGTTTAAAAAATTGATTGAGAATGAGCTTGGAGAAAATGTAGAGATAATAAATACGGGAGAAATGGTTGCAAATGAAGTGAAAAAATATATTGGAGAAAATAATATGAAAAATACTTTAGATAAAGTGAATACTAGAATTTTCTTGACTGATTTAGAGTGCAATTTTATAAATGTAGCAAAAAAATTATTAAAAGATGAAAATATAAAGTTAGAAAAAATAGAATAAATAAAAAAATGAAAGCATATAATCTTATTAGTCTAATTTCTTTATCAGAATGAGAGGGGTTATATGTTTTTTGTTATTGATAAATCAAAAATATTATCTTATATTGTGGCTTTATGTACTGTAGTGATATTATTTGTTGCAGCAGCTAATTTGCAGAGTTTGACAGACAATACAATTGCAACATCTACTAATGTATTAAGTGAAAATAATTCTGTAAACTCATCGAATGTAATAAATATAATTAATAAAGAGAGTAATGAAATCTTATGAATAAAATTATAATTATAACTAATAATATAATAAAGTTGGTTTCGTAAATAAGTACATTTTAAGGAAAGTTAAATTTGTTATTCATGAAATAAGAAGAATATGAGAAAAATAGGAGAGAAAGATGTTTTTTATTGGAATTATTACAAATCAAAAGAATGAGGCTTATATAAAAAGGGAGTTATTGAAAATAGGGATAGAGAAAAGTGTTATTTTTATTAATGAGAGAAATATAGCTAATATTAAGAATGTCAAGTTTGAGACATTAGTTATAGATAATAAAGTGGAGAATAAATTAGAATTTAGAAAGATTATAGAAAGTTCAAAATATATTGTATTAAATTCAGATATTACAATGGATTTAGAATTAATGGATAATTTGAATTTAACTGTAATAACATTTGGATTTAATAATAAAGCGACATTTACAGTATCTAGCATAGAGGAAAACAACATAATAATTTGTTTACAAAGGATTATTTATAATAAGGATGAGGAGAAGATTGAACCTCAAGAATATAAGCTTGAAGTGCCCGAAAATGTGGAAAAACATACTGCTATTTTGATTCACATTATAAAGATTTTATACAGAAATATATAAGAAAAAACATAAAATTTTCAAAAAAATAACATTTTATGTAGACAAAACCAAAAAAACGTAGTATAATAAGTAATATGAGAAAAAACGTTATTAAATTTATACTAGAAAAATATATTTTAAAGAAACAAATGGGGGAGGAAAATCGAGTGGATACTTTGTATTTAGACAATAACCACATTACATTAGTGGGAAAGGTAACAAGTGAAAAAAAATTTAGTCATGAAATATATGGTGAAAAATTCTATATATTTACGCTAAGTGTACCACGTTTAAGTGGGAATTCTGACAACATACCAATTACTATTTCAGAAAGACTTATAACTGAACAGGGATTACCATTGGAAGGTAAAATATCTGTAACAGGTCAATTTAGGTCATACAATAGCTATGAAGGTGAAAAGAACAGATTGGTTTTAACTGTATTTGCTAAAAATATTGAGTTTTTAGAGGATCAAGAATCAGATATTCCAGTAGGAAAGGATTTCATTACAAATGAAGTTGTACTAGATGGGTATATTTGTAGAAAGCCAATATACAGAAAAACACCTTTCGGTAGAGAAATTGCAGACATATTGTTAGCAGTAAACAGGTCATACAACAAATCAGATTATATTCCATGTATTGCATGGGGAAGAAATGCAAAATTCTGTGATACTGTTGCTGTAGGAACAGAAATTAGAGTAGTTGGTAGAGTACAATCAAGACGATATGAGAAAAAGCATGAAGATGGAACCATAGAAAATAGGGTTGCATATGAAGTATCAGTAGCTACTTTAGAAGTAATAAATAAAGAATCAAACGAAAACGAAATACCAGAAGCAGATAAGGAAGCTATATAGATTATAATACTTAAACAAAAGATGAAGCATAAAAAATTCCTAAAAAAGTTCAGGTAAAAACCTGAATTTTTTTGTAGAGAAATAACTGATAAACATTCATAAAGTTTATTTTTTTTCTTCAGGGACTATAATATTTTCCCTTTTTTCATTTCTTGGTTTTTCTACTTCAATATAGTCTGAAACTGGAGATATATTTAAGTCATTTCCACCATTAATGACTTCTATTTTTTTTGGTTTTTCATGTATTTCAGTTACTTCAGAATTTTCTTCCTCATCCTCTACTTCATTGTCAGGCTCGATTTCAATATCTACTAAATTTTCTAGGTCATCAGATGAAAACGTATAAGAATTATCATTTTTATTATATGTGTACATTATTATACCTCCAATATATTATTACAATAATTAAATTATAATTGTTACTAATGGGAAAGTCAAGATTTATAGTTTACAATATATTAAATTGATGATAAAATAGTAAATAGTTTAAAGATTTGAAAATAGATTTGTATCTTTATAAGGTAATGATATTAGTGAGAAGGAACAAGTTTTTCACTACTTATAGCTACAATCTCTATCGCCCTCAAAATTCTAACGAATTTTGAGATGGTGGGAATTTAACCTCTAACATTTTCATGAATTTAATAGAGGTTATTAAATAAAATCTTTGTTAGAACATAAATTCGCTTGAATGGAGGTTAAAATGAACGAAGAGAAAGCAGAAGGAATAATCGAAGCAATTTTGTTTGCAGCAGGTAGGGAGGTTAAAATAAAAGAACTCATGTCGACTCTAGAGGTCAGCTCAGATGAGATTATAAGTACAGTTGCAAGAATTAGTGAAAAATATGAAAAAGATGATAGGGGACTTGAAATAATTAAGGTGGAAGACGCATATCAATTATGTACAAAAAAGAAATATTATGAATACATTTATCCAGTGTTTGATAAGAGAAGTAAACCTAATTTGTCTAATGCTGCTTTGGAGACTTTGGCTATAATTGCATATAATCCTTGCATTACTAGAGCTGAGATAGAGACGATAAGGGGGGTTAACTCTGATGGAACAATTTATAAATTGTTGGATTATGCTCTAATTGAAGATGCAGGAAAGTTAGATGCACCTGGAAGACCTACTACATATAAGACTAGCAAGGAGTTTTTGAGAATGTTTGGCATCTCAAGCTTAAAAGATTTGCCAGCACTTCCAAGATATAAATTAGATGAGAATAGGCAAATTGTTATAGATGAGATTGTAGAGGACACAATTGCGGAAACTCCATGCCCCGAAAGGGAAGAAAGTGTGGAAAGTTTAGAAAAAAAGCAGGCTGAAAGTGTAATTATTAAAGAGAATGTAGAAAACGAAAAATAATGTTAGGATAATAAAAGTCAAGTTCGTTAAAACGGGAGAAGTAATTTATTTTTAGATGAATAAAACATGAAAGGAATGAATATATTATGAAGTTATCAAATTTAGGAATAGGTACAATGAGAATAAATAAATTAGATGAAATGTACCCAGCACAAGATGTTTTAATGCAGTCTGGGCAATTAGTTCAGTATGGAACAGGTATAATGGGGTATGGTACAGTTCCATTGTTAGTAAAGAGAAATGTCGAGGAAGTTATAAGAGAGTGTTTAAATGATGCAGGTTTAGCAGAAGTACAACTTCCAACAATTCAACCTAAAGAAATTTGGGTAAAATCTGAGAGATGGGATAAATATATAGATGAAGGTGTTATGCTTGTTGTAGAATCAGACAAGGGAACTTTCTGTTTAGCGCCTACAGCTGAGGAGGCGGTTTTAGAGTTTGCAAGGGAAAAGCTTAAATCATATAAGCATATGCCAACCATTTTCTATCAGATAGGAGAAAAGTACAGAAATGAGATTAGAAATAGGGGATATTTACTTAGAGGAAAGTCATTCTTAATGATGGATGCATACAGCTTTGATACAGAACCAGAAGGTTTGAAGAAATCATATGATATAGTAAGAGGTGCATACCTTGAAATGGCTAAAAGGCTTGGGTTAGAGATATTACCTGTTGTTGCAGATAATGGCTCAATGGGTGGAAAAAAGAGCGAAGAAATGATGGTTATTTCTCCAATTGGAGAAGATACAATATTGTATGATGCTAAAACTAAAGTGGCTCTGAATACAGAAGTACTTGAAAAAGAAAATTATGAAGAATATTTAAAAGAAGAATATGGAATAGAAGATATATCGGAGTTTGAGGAGAAAAAGGCAATTGAGCTTGGACATATATTCCAATTAGGAACAAGATATTCTGATACAATGAATGCTAAATTTATTGACAAGGACGGAAAAGAAAAACCATATTACATGGGTTGTTATGGAATAGGTGTTAGCAGAATGGTTGCTACAATTTATGAGATGTCATTAATAAGAAATGAGAAAGGCGAGATTGAAGGGATTTCGTTGCCATACAACATAGCTCCATTTAAAGTGCAAATAATAGCTAAGATGGATGATGCGGAAAAAGTCGAGGAAGCTAATAAATTATATCAAGAATTGAAAAAAATAGGTATAGAGGCAATTTTAGATGACAGAGATAATATAAACTTTGGTGCTAGAATAAAGGATGCAAAGGTTTTAGGAACACCATATATTGCTATTTTCGGAGGGAAAGTTGAAAAAGGAAGTGTTGAATTAGAAGAAACTAAAACTGGAAAAAGTGAAGTGATTAAAATAGAGGAGCTTATAAAAAGAGCAGGTTCAGAGAGAGGTTTGTTTTCATAAACTTATGATACTGTATTAAAAAGTGAAATAATAGAGAGGATAAGAAAAGACCAAAAGTTAATCTTGGTCTTTTTCCAACATATCAAATAAGTTTAAATTGCCTTCGATAATATAAGAGCTATTAGAAGTAGACTGTTTATCAAAATTTTTTTCATTTTCTTCAACAGATTCTTGTTCAATATGTTTTCTATTTATTACATCATATTTATAAACATCTAAAGGGGAACCCAAAAATTCTGAAGAATTTTTTTGCTTGCTATTATCAGCAGACTCATCCTCTGGAAATACCTGAGTAAGGATTTCTAACAAACTTGGATACATTGTACCAGCGTGCTTTTTCCAATTTTCTACAATATGTTTTGCTTGTTCACGAGAGCCTGCAAAAGTTTTTACTTCAAATAAGCATTCATTATTTTCCATTATTTTACATGTTACATTATAATAATTTTCATTAACTGGTGTATATTCTGCTATTATAGAATTTTCTTCATCGACATTTTCTAATGCATATTTTAAGTTTGTGTCTACTTGAAGTTTTATAATACCTGGTAAAATGTCTTCTGTTAATTCTAGTGTTCGAATACCTTTTTCAGTAATAATATACATACTGTTTCCTTCAGTAGAATAATTTATTACAAATTCGCTTTTCACTAAGTCTAGCAAGAATTGCTGATAGTAAAAATAATTCATATCCAAGACTGAGAGTACTATTTTGTACAATGCAGTATTAGTTATTGCTTTATTTAAACTACGTAATATATATAAAATGAGAACCTTGCTTTCTGCTAATGTTTCATCATTAGATGTTAGTTTCAAGAATATCACCTCATAAAAATTAAAATAACTAAAAATATTATATCATAATTATATAAAAAATACTATCCTTTTTAATTTATTAATGTTATAATTATTGAAGGATAATGTTTTTTAAAATATACTTATCCTGCAATAGGAGTTCCATTAAAAATTTTCACAAATTGATGATTACAAAGCTGTGAGAATTTTTAATTAGAATCAAAAAATATTGCATAATATATAAATGAAAGATAAAGTGAAAGAATCCATAAAAACGAATTATAAAAAAATAAATATAGGGAGAATATAGATGAAAACAGGTACATTTTATGAGGTGCTGGAAGTTAGTGAAAATGCTTCAGAAGAGATAATAGAAAAAGCATATAAAGTTTTAGCAAAAAAATATCACCCTGATTTACAAAAAGATTCTCAAAAGAAAAATGCTGAGGAAAAGATGAAAATAATTAATGAGGCATATGAGGTTTTAGGAGATTCTGAAAAAAGGAAGGCATATGATGCTAGATTGGCACAAGAGAGGGAACAGGAAAAACTGAAACAAGAGCAAAATACTCAATTTTATAATTTTCAACGAGCACCAACTACCAATTCTTATGGCGAAAACACAAATACAAAGACTAATGATGACTTAGAATATGAGAAGAGAAGGCAAGAATATGAAAAAAAATTACAAAGAAAAGATTATAGGCAAAGAAAAAAGATGCAAGAGAACTTAAACAAAGATTATGAAAATGCATATTATAATTATTTGAGGAACTTAGGGTATAATGTAAAGCGTAGTTGGACAAAAGAGAATTTCAGGGACTTGGTAATAGTATTAATTATTATGGCAGGAATAATTGCAATTTTGTGGTTTTTTCCACCAAGCCATGATTGGATGGTAAATTTTTATGAGAATAATCCAATTATTAAAACAGTAGTGAACATAGTGGGATCTATTATAGTAGGAATTTTTAGTGGAATTTGGAATTTTATAACTGGACTATTTGGAAGATAGTAATATAATAGATATATTTTTATAAATATATCTATTTTCTGTATAAATTATGAAAAATAGTGATATAATCTAATTATAAAATTATAAATAAGGAGGAATTTGTTATGGATAGGAAAGTGAGAGTTGTACAGTACGGTACTGGTAAAATGTCAGTTTATACGATGCGTTATGTTTTCGAAAAAGGAGGAGAAATTGTAGGTGCTATTGATGCAAATCCAGCTGTTATAGGAAAAGACATTGGAGAGATAATGGGAGGAGAGAAGAGAGGGGTTAATGTAACTGATGCCAATAATGCAGAAACCTTGCTTAAAGACTCAAAACCAGATATAGTTATAGTTACTACAATGAGCTTGCTTGAGGACATAAAAGAGGCGTTTATGCTTTGTGCAAAATTGGGTATTAATGCAATATCAACATGTGAAGAGGCTTTTTTTCCATTCAATTCAAATCCAAAAGTTACAAACGAAATAGATAAATTAGCAAAAGAAAATGGATGTACTATCACTGGAAGCGGATATCAGGATGTATATTGGGGAGGATTAATTAGTGCTATAGCTGGCTCTACACAAAAAATAACTAAAATAAAGGGAAGTTCATCATATAATGTTGAGGATTATGGAATAGCTTTAGCGGAAGCACATGGTGCAGGCTTAAGTTTAGATGAGTTTGATAAAAAAATTGCTTCAGTAGATAGAATGAGCGATGAGGAAAGACAAGAGATTATAAATTCAGGAAATTATACACCATCATATATGTGGAACGTAAATGGTTGGTTGTGCTCAAAATTAGGTTTAACACCGATAAGTCAAACACAAAAATGTGTGCCACAAACTTATAAAGAAGATATTGATTCATCTACATTAGGAATGACTGTTAGGGCTGGCACAGCAACAGGAATGAGTGCAGTGGTTACCACAAAGACAAAAGAGGGAATTACAATTGAAACACAATGTATAGGAAAAGTTTACTCAAAAGAAGACTATGATAAAAATGAATGGACTATTGAAGGTGAGCCCAATACAACAATTGTTGTATCAAGGCCAGCAACAGTAGAGTTGACTTGTGCTACTGTTGTGAATAGGATACCTGATGTTATTAATAGTAAGCCTGGATATGTTTCTACAGATAAATTAGACGAACTTAAATATTTGGTAAAACCAATGAATGAATATGTTAAGTCACTTGCGAAATAGGTACACTTCTAAATTCGCAAAAATGTGCGAGTCAGGGGCACTTCTAAATTCGTAAAAACTTGCGAATTAGGGAGTGTCCCTAACTCGCAAGTTTGAAATTATATATTTTTAATGTCTCTTTTCTTAAACACTACAGTGCTTATGGCAAGCATTATAAATAAGTAAGCCAAGCATATTACTAACGAGAAAGTAGCTGTTAGTCCTTCAAACATAGGCGCTCCTCCAAATAGGTATTGTGTGAAATCCCAGTTTGGTGTAACAAAATATATTATCCATTTCAAGTCATATAATAATGCAAATTGGTTTATCAGACTTGAAGCAATATAGCCTAAAAATGGTACTGCAACTGCCAGTGCAGTGTTTGTAAATATTGTACTACATGCAAATGCTAGTGTTGTTAATAATAAGTATATTGGTAATTTACAAAATCCTATTAATGAAACATATGATGCTATATTCATTGTCTGAATACTGTGTGTTTCAAAGTTATATATAATTGCAGGTGTGGATAAGCTGTCAAATCCATGTATGAATCCACCAATTATTAATTGAGATAATGCTAAGAATATTATTGCTAATATTAAAATAAGTATGCATACTATAAATTTTGATATTAATATTTTTGTTCTATTGTATGGTTTTACGAGCAATAGTTTTATGGTACCTCTACTAAATTCTTCACTTACTATTGAAGATGCTATAACAATTGCTATTATTAAAATAAATAGTTCATAATTATTAAATAAGTTAAGCAAAATATTTCTATTATCATTTTCTATAGATATATTATTTTCAATGTAATATTTATTTAAAGCTGCCTGTTCTAAAGAGCTTTCATAATATTGTATTTCTTCATCAGAGAGTTTGCTTATATCTGTGTTTGCATATTCATTTACTGAAGTTTGGTAACTTTGGTAATTTTCTAAAGAACTGTTGAGTGCACTAGGTGCGTAGCTAATATTTTTTTCTAGTCTCCATTCATTTATCTGTTTTTCTAGTTGCAAATTCTGAATAGTTCTATTAATTGAAGCTAGAGCCTCAGGATTATCAGTGGAGTCTCGTAATTGATATTGGCTTTTCAAAGAATTATTTATATCTTCTAAGTCATTGGTAACAAAATATTTCCAATCATCAGCCTTCATCCTTTTCAAGCCTTCATTATATTTTTCTGTTGCTTCATTATATGCCTCTTCAGTTACCTCGTTTGTGTATTCGTGTTCAATCATAACGTCTATATAACTAATAAGTTTAGTGTTTATTACATATGCTTGCCAACTATTGTTGCCATATTCCTTAGTAAGTTTCATTGCTTCAAGCTGACGTTCATATTCGAGGTATTGTGGATAATCAGTAGGATTGTTAGGGTCTAAGCTAGCCAGAGCGTCTTCATAATAAGGAATATCTCCTTCATAATAATAATACCTTACATGGTCATTATCAGTATATTTTATAATAAAGTTTGAAAGTAAAACATATCCAAGTGTAATTATTAAAAGTATATAAATTGTTTTTTTCTTAAAAACCTTTGTTAATTCATTTTTTATTAAATTAATCAATTACATTACCCCCTGTCTTTTTCAAAAATGCATCTTCAAGAGTTACGATTTTCTCTTGCAAAGAATATATTTTGATATCTTGTAAAACTAATTTTTTCACAATTTCAGAAACATTTTGCCTATTTGAACTAACACTAATGTGTGTATCATCTATAATTTCGGCAATGTCTCCTAAAAGAATTTTTGCCCTGTTAGGATTATCTACTTCTATAGTATAATTTCCACTCGAAGCATCTTTCTTTACACTGTCTAAACTGCTATTTTCTACTATGATTCCATTTTTTATAATGCACACTTTATTACAGAAACTTTCTAATTCTGCCAAATTATGGCTTGAGATTAGGATTCCCATATTTTCTTCAGTAGCAAGTTTTGTTAAAAGAGTACGTAGTTCCTTAATGCCTTCTGGGTCTAATCCATTAGTTGGTTCATCAAGAATTAGAAGATTAGGTCTATGAAGTATTGCTTGAGCAACGCCAAGTCTTTGTCTCATACCAAGAGAATATTTAGAAACTTTATCATTTATTCTATTTTCCAAACCAACGAGTTTTACAACCTCATCAATACGAGAATTAGTTACACCTTTATATAGATTAGAAATTAATTTCAAATTATCATATCCAGTTAAATACATATATAAGTCGGGATTTTCTATAATAGCACCAACTTTAGAAATTGCTTTTTCAAAATTTGATTCAATGTCAAATCCATTTACTATAACTTTGCCACTATTTATTTTTTGCAGGCCTAAGATTAGTTTAATGGTTGTAGTTTTCCCCGCTCCATTAGGCCCAATAAAACCTAAGATGTCTCCTTTTGATATTTCAAGAGAAACTCCCTTTAAGATTTCTTTTTTTCTAAAAGATTTGTGCAAGTTTTCGCACTTTAAAATTACATTTTGCAATTTAAAAACAACCTCCTTTTAATTATGGAAGATTTAGCTTTATGAAAGTTAAGATTATAAAGTTAATGTCAATCTTCTCATAAGTTCAAATTTTTACTGCAAAAATATAATACCATAAATTTCTTAATATGCAAGTTATAAATAATTAAGAAATTCTTAACAAAGGTAATTAAAAAAAAGATTGAATAAAAAATAAAAAAGAGAAAATAATAATGAAAAGGAGGATAAGTTATGAATCAGGAAATTATTGAAAATTTAAATAAATTTAAAGAAAGAAAAATTAGAGTTGAGCAGAAAGGTTTTTTAAAAATCAGGTTTTTTATTGATGAGTTAAATTACTCAATCGAGGACGATATTTTAAAGCTTACAGATGAAGACAGTGAAATATATATGAAGATTAACACAAATCAAATTTATAAAATAGATGGAGAAAATAATAAAGTATCATTATACTTAGATAATGATACTATGGTAGAATTAGTAAATATTTAATTATTTCTTTCTTAGTCTTTCGAAATCTTCATCATCTAGATTTCGAAGGCTAAATTCAAGAAGAGTAATTACAGTTTTATTAAAAGATAAGTTTTTTAAATTGGCAAGAGTTTGCACATCATCTACTACATTTTCTGGTAGTCTTAATGTTTTGCTAATTCCGCTATGGTTTTTTGGTATTTTTAATTTATCCATATTTTATCTCATTCCTTTCCCAAGGTAGAAAACAGGTTATTTACCTATTCCCCTTTTTTTAATATTTTATAATGAAATTAAAAATAAATATGCACCTAAATTGAACTGCAGCAATGACCTTTTTTGTTTAATAAATAATTTTACAATATATAATATATGAAAAATGTCGAAAATTGTCAGAAAAATAAAATTGGCTGTTAAATATATAAATTGTTAACATGTAACTCATATTTGTTAGTAGATAATTGTTTAGAAAAATAATTGTCCTGCAACGGGAGTTCAAATGCGCAATAACCATTATCTACTAACAATATTTTGTCTTTTTTTAAAAAACTATTGTTAGTAATTGGAAATAATGATATAATTTAGGCAAAATTGGGAGGAAGATATAACAAGAAATGAGAATAAGATTTAAACCGTGGGCTAGACCGGAGTTAGAAGCTAGTCAGTTTTATATAGATAATCCAGAGGAATATAAAGGAAAATGGAAAAAATTGTTTAAAAATGATAATCCAATTTATTTGGAACTCGGTTGTGGAAAGGGAGGCTTTATTTCTCAAATTGCTGTTTATAATCCAGATATAAATTTTATTGCAATTGATTTGGTAGATGCTATGTTAGGTTTGGCGAAAAGAAAGATTGAGGAGCAATACAGGTTGGCTAATAGAGCAATTGATAATGTATATATTACTAGATATGATATAGAGAGGATTAACAATATTTTGTTAAAAGAAGATGGAGTTGAGAGAATTTATATTAATTTTTGCAATCCATGGCCAAGAGGAAAACATAAAAAGAGAAGACTAACACATATAAGACAATTAGAAAAATATAAGGAATTTCTAGTAGAAGGTGCAAAAATATACTTTAAAACAGATGACGATGAATTATTTAATGATAGCGTTAATTATCTAAATACAGCTGGCTTTAGAATAGAAAAATATACATATGATTTAGAGAAAGATATTAATTTTTGGGAAAATATAGAGACTGAACATGAGAGAATGTTTAAGGAAGAAGGTATTAAGATAAAGGCATTAATAGCAAGTATATAAAGATTAATGTTTTTTTCAGATAATACATTACTATAGCTAAAAGTTGGACTAAAAAGTGTCTTAACACTAGATGCTTAGGAAAGGAAGTGCAAAAGTTGGAGCAGATTAATGGTATAATTAATTTTTTTACTAACATAACACGAGTGCAGGTAATTGATTTATTAATTGCTTTTGTGATTATTGGAGTTTTTGTAATATTAAGTCCAGCATTATCATATTTAATTATTAAGATGTTTAAGTTTAGAGAAAAAGATAAAAAGAAAATAAAAGAGAATCCTTTTTATTTGCCGCTAAAAGCTTTATTTATTTGCATAGGTGTGTATTTTGGTATATTAGTTATAAATCCGCCTGCAAATGTAATTAAAATTTGCAAGCAAGTGTTTGATATAGCAATTATTTGTATTCTAGCTAAAGGACTTGTAAACTTTGTTGATCCTAAGAAGGGTATTGTTAGAAAAATGAGAAATGATGATATGCCTGATGGAAATAGAACAGTTGCAAGTTTTACTGGAAAAATACTGAAATATGCAATATACATTGGAGCTGGATTACTTATTCTAGCAGTTTGGGGAATTAATCCATCAAGTCTTATTGCAGGTCTTGGAATAGGAAGTGCTGTGGTTGCTCTTGCGGCACAGGATTTTGTAAAGAATCTTATTTCAGGATTCTCAATATTATCAGATAGACCATTTTTAGTAGGCGATTGGATTCAGGTTGGTAATAACGAAGGCAGGGTAATGGAGATTTCTTTTAGAACAACAAAGATTAAAACAGCTGATAATACCATAATAACTATACAGAATTCTATTTTTAATACAGATATTGTTATTAATTGGTCAAGAATGCAAGAAAGAAGATATTTACTAAACATTAAATTACCTCTTAACACAAATTCTGATAAAGTCGAGAAGATAATCAATAGAATTAAATTTGTGTTGATGAATGAGAATGATGTAATAGAAGATACAATACAAGTTAGTTTGGATACGATTGATACTACTGGAATGAATTTGCTTATATATATGTACACTGCAAATGTGGAGTATGTATCTTATTTAGCTTTTAGAACCAAGGTAAATGAGAAAATATTAAAGGTTTTGGAGTCTGAAAACATAAATATGTCATATCCAGGGCAGAATGTGTATGTTCATCAGGTTGATGAAGAGGATTTAAATGTTATAAACAAAGAAAACATTTAGAAAAACCAGTGTTGGACTTCATAAAAAGGACACAAATAATTGGAATTTCTTTACTATAATTCATAAAAAGGGCATAAAAATGTTGTATAATAAACTATAATTGATAAAATTAGCAAATGGATGGTTTTAGAGCAATTATTATGATTAATTAACTAAAAACCATTTTTAGGGAAAGGATAGTAAAAAATGGGAGATACAACAATTCTAGTAGTAGATGATGAATCAAGAATGAGAAAATTGATTAGAGACTTTTTAATGCAAAAGGGGTATGGAATTTTAGAAGCTGCTGATGGTGAAGAAGCATTGGATGTATTTGAGGAGAATAAAAACAAAATTAATTTAATACTTCTTGATGTTATGATGCCAAAGCTTGATGGATGGTCTGTTCTTCGTCAGATTAGACAGAATTCAAAAGTCCCTATAATTATGCTTACTGCAAGAGGAGAGGAACAGGACGAACTTTTTGGATTTGAATTAGGTGTTGACGAATATATCTCTAAACCATTTAGTCCTAAAATATTGGTCGCGAGAGTGGAAGCAATTTTGAAGAGAACAAATCCCAAAACTTCCGAACAGAAAGATTATGGTGGGATTGTAATAGACCCAGAAGGAAGAACTGTGACTGTGGATGGAAAACAAATTGATATGAGTTTAAGGGAGTATGAGTTGTTAAAGTATTTACTTGATAATGAGAATATTGCTCTTTCAAGGGATAAAATTCTAAATAATGTTTGGAATTATGATTATTATGGAGATTCAAGAACAATTGATAGTCATATAAAAAAGATAAGGCACAAATTAGGAAAGAAAGGTAAATATATCCAAACTATTAGAGGAATAGGCTATAAATTTGAGATAAAATAGAAAAGTAATTTATGCTTTAGGAAAGGAATGCGACTAAAGATGGCAAAAATTAAAAGTAATTTTAAATCAGTAAGATTTAAACTATTTTTTACAATGTGTTTAGTGATAGCTCTTATAGTGTTGTGCCTAGTGGTAATTAATAGTGTGGTACTTAGATCCTTTTATTTATACTCAAAGATTGATAGTTTAAAAAATGTTTATGCCAAAATAAATAATTATTATAACTCAAATAGTACATCTAGTTCTTTAGATGAAGAGTTAAGGAGAATCGCTTTTAATAATAATTATGATATTTTTATAAGAACTGAGAGTAACATGATTGTATTTAGTACTGACAAAGATTTATATTCTGCAATAAATATATTATCAAATGCTAATAAGTCGAATAATGAAATTGTATTATCTGATGGGAAAATACAAATAAAAAAGATAAATGATACTGTAAATAATCTAAATTACATATTGCTTTCAGGTCAACTAGATAATGGATATGAGCTTTATATAAGTATTCCAGCTGTTCCAATAGATGAGAGCGTAGAAATTTCGAATCAAACTTTAATAATGATAGGAATAATTATATTATTAATATCTGCATTTATAGCATCATATATATCTAAAAAGTTTACAGCACCTATAGTTCAATTAAATAATATAACAAATAAAATGGCAAGACTAGATTTTAGCCAAAAATATAAAAACATAGATACAAACGATGAAATAAATGAGTTGGGGAATAATATAAATCTTATGTCTGACAAGTTGGAAAGTACTATTAAACAATTGAGGGAAAACAATTCTGAATTAGAAAAGGATATTGAAGAAAAGTCAAAAATAGATGAAATGAGAAAACAATTTATTTCGGATGTGTCACATGAGCTAAAAACTCCAATTGCTCTAATTCAAGGTTATGCAGAGGGGTTAATAGAAAATGTTAATACAGATGATGAGTCAAGGAAGTTTTATGCAGAAGTTATTTTAGATGAGTCAAATAAAATGGACACTTTGGTAAAACAGCTTCTTGAATTAATGAAGCTTGAATATGGTAAAAGAGAATTTAGAAATGAGAAGTTTAATATTGTTGAACTTATAAATGAGGTTATACGAAAATGTAAGGTAATGCTAGATGATAGAAAAATAGATATTAAGTTTGAACACGAGCCAGAAATTATGGTATTTGCAGATTCTTTTTACATTGAGCAAGTAATAACCAATTATTTAACAAATGCTATAAAACATGTAAAGGATATTAATGGGATTAGACAGATTAAAGTGAATATAAGTATTAATGATAAAACCAGAAAAGTTAGAGTTTCAGTATTTAATACTGGCGAGAATATTTCTGACAGTTCAATATCAAAAATTTGGGGTAGATTCTATAAAGGAGATACTTCAAGAAATAGAGAAGATGGAGGAACTGGGATAGGTCTAGCACTGGTTAAGGCAATTATGATAAATTATAAAAATGACTATGGCGTAGAAAACAAGGAGAATGGAGTAGAGTTTTACTTTGAATTAGATAAAGGAGAAGAAGAAAACTAAATTTATATTTGATTTATGCAAAAAATACTTGCAGATTGTTAGTGTGAAAAACTTAGTTTTTCACACTAACAGAGAGAAGTGCAGTCTACATTGAAATATAAAATGAAGGGAATGTTAGAGTCTAAATTTGTTCGAAGGAAGGATAAATTGACATGTATTTTAAGATACAGGTCATTTTTATTGTCCTAATATATGAATTAACAAGAACAAAATTATCTTGGAAAGTGTACATCAGCAAAGCAATAGTGTTTATTTGCAATTGAAGCTGATTTGTCGAAATTTGTCGACAAAAAAATCTTTACAAATCTTGTATAATATAGTATTATGTTAATATAATAAAAATTGCAATTTTTAATAAATGAATTAATTTTTTTTTAAAAATTATGAAAGATTTTTTAATCAACAAATTTTATTTTCGAATTTCTATAATTCAAAATGAAAAATTATTTCATAAAAATATCTAAAAGATATTTTTTGAATTCTTAAAATTTCAATGAAAACAATATAATTAATTTGAAAAAATGATTAGGAGGTGCTAATATGTGCTAAATTATTCGAAAGGAAATAATTATGTCATAGCTTTAGTAGTAACTATTTTAATTTGTGTGGTGTTATTTATTTGTTTTGATTATTCAATTTTAAAGGAAACAAGTGTAACTAATAATACAGAAATTTCTAAATGGATAATTAATAATTATGGAAAAAGAATCCCTCTAGATGTAATGAGTTTAGAAGACACATATTTAAAGCCTATGCAGATAGCAGAAATCTACGAAGATGTGACAATAGAAGAAAATGCAGATGAAGAAGAAATAATGAAATACTTATCAAATGTAAAAAATAGTAATTGGAGGATAGAAATTCCAAAGATAGGTCTTGTTGCTCCTATAAAGTCTGGAACAACGCAAGATATTTTAAAAACTGCAGTTGGGCACTTTAATGGAACTACAAAATGGAATGGAAATGTACCTTTAGCTGGCCATAATAGAGGATACAGTTGCAATTTTTTTGCGAAAATAAAACAACTAAAAAATGGGGATAAGATAATTTATTATTCGGAGAACGGAAAAAAGGAATACCAAGTTGTTATGAATAAAATTATAGAGCAAACAGATTGGAAATATATACAAAATACAAATGATAATAGAATTACTCTAATAACATGTATTGAAAACATGCATGATTATAGAAGGTGTGTTCAGGCAATTGAAATATTATAAAATAAATTATTAGGAGGAATGTAATGAGAAGAAATAAAATAATATCTATGACAACTGTTGTTATATTAATAGTTACTATACTAGCAGTATTTCCAAATAAATTAGCTGCAGCATCAACATATTTTATAGATGAGGCAGAACTTTACTCAAAAGGTGAGCTAGTATGTTTTACATATCAAGATGTATTGGTAGGAGTGGAGTTTGTTGTGTACAAGAAAGATGGTATTGAATATCCTGCATACTGTCTAGACAAAACTTTGCCAGGAGTTACAGAAGAAGAAAGTTATACTGTATCAGTTGACAAATTGGTAACGAATAACAAAATTTGGAGAGCAGTTACTAATGGCTATCCGTATAAAACACCGAAACAACTAGGAGTAAACAGTGAGATAGAAGCATTTGCAGCAACCAAAATGGCTGTATATGATATGATGTATAATTATGACTGGAATGATTTTAAAGGTAGAGACGAAAAAGGGGTAAGAGTCATAAAAGCAGCTAAAAAGATAGCGGAAGTAGCAAGAAATTCTACAGAGACAAAGCCTGTTTCAATTGTGGATTTTGAAAGTGTAAAAGGCGTGTGGGCTGTAGATAGCAAAGAAAAAGATTATGCAAGCAAGGAATTTTCTATAAATGCTAATGTGGAATGCGCAGAGTATACAGTTAAACTAAACAAAGTGGATTTAAAAGGAATAAAAGTCGTTGATATAAACAATGTGGAGAGAGATACATTTAAAATTGATGAGAAATTTAAAATTCTAATTCCAATATCTGAACTATATAAGAATGGAACAATAGAGATAGAAGCAACAGCTAAAGTAAAGACAAAACCAATTTTGTATGGTAATTCTGGGAGTAGTTCTAAGCAAAGCTATGCTTTAGCTGGAGGTGATTATGAGTTTGATAGTACAAAAATAAAGGTAAATTATCAAAAAAATAGTACGAAGATAACAATTATAAAGAAAGATGCGGATACAAAAGAAGTGTTGGCAGGAGCGAAGTTTAATTTATTAGATGAAAATAAAAACATTGTATATTCAGACCTTGTAACCGATGAAAATGGTGAAGTATTTGTGGAAGGAATTAAACCAGGAAGATATTATGTACAAGAAATTAAATCTCCAGATGGTTATACCATATATAAAGACCCAATATCAGTAGATGTTGGTTTGAACCAAGAATATTCATTAACAATTAATAATTATGAAGAACCAGAAGACGAAGAAAAAGAAATTGAAGATGATTCTGATGAAGTAACAGGAGAAAAAATAGAAAATTTACCAAGGACAGGTTTTTAAATAAGGAATAGCTTTTAAAATCTATTAGACATCTTCCATAAGGTTTCATAAGAAGCTTTATGGTGGATGTGTTTTTTTAGAGGAAATTCTTGACATCACCATATAAATAAATTATGATAATAGTATATATTTTTTGAATAGATGTGCATATTATATATAAAGAATATAAAGGAAGGTATAGAATGTTGACTCAAATTTTAGTTTTAATTATTTTGATTCTACTGAATGCGTACTTTGCAGCAACAGAAATTGCATTTATTTCTTTGAATGATGCAAAAATTGAAAGAGATGCTAGGGATGGCAATAAAAAAGCTAAGCAAATATTAAAAATGTTAAAGTATCCGAGTAAGTTTTTGGCAACAATACAAATTGGAATAACTCTTGCAGGTTTTTTATCTAGTGCGTTTGCTTCAGATGCATTTGCTGATAAGTTAGCTCCAATTTTAAACAATTTAATTCCAGCTATAAGTTTAGATGTATGGAGAGGTATAGCAATAGTGCTAATAACGATTATACTTTCTTTCTTTACTTTAGTGTTTGGAGAATTGGTACCAAAGAGGCTTGCTATGAAATATTATGAAAAAATATCTTATGCAACAATTGGAGTAATAAGAGGCATTTCAATTATAACAGCACCATTTGTGAAGTTACTTACAGCTTCAACTAATATGGTTTCTAAAATTTTTGGCGTAGGAGAGAGCGAAGAAGAAGTTGTAACAGAAGAAGAAATAAAAATGATGATAGCAGAAGGAGAAGAAAAGGGAACAATAGAAAAAGGAGAGAGGCTGTTACTTAATAATGTATTTGAGTTTAATGATATTATTGTTTCAGAAATAATGACACCAAGGACAGATATGTTTGCGATTGATATTAATGATAAAATAGAAAATATTTTGGAAGAAATAGACGAGTTTAAATACAGTAGAATACCTGTATATGAAGAAAATGTAGATGATATAAAAGGGATTCTATTCGTAAAGGATATTTTGAAACCTTTGAAAGATAATGAAAAAATCGAAATTGATAAAATTATAAGGGAACCATATTTTATTCCAGAATCAAAGGATATTGATGAACTGTTTAAGGAAATGCAACAGAATAAAGTTCAAATGGCAATTGTAATTGACGAGTATGGTGGTACAGCAGGTCTAATTACGATGGAAGATATTATTGAGGAACTTGTGGGAAATATTTTTGATGAATATGATGATGAGGAAATAGATGTTAAGAAAATAGACGAAAATACTTATATTGTTAGTGGACTGCTTACATCGTACGAATTGAAGAAAGTATTTGATATTGAAATTCCAGATGGAGATTATGAGACTTTATCAGGTTATCTCTTAGATAGATTGGGCAGAATTCCAGATGAAAATGAACATCCAATTATTGAAGATGAGAAATTAACTTATAAGGTCGAAGAAATGGAAGATAAAAGAATAAAATATGTTAAGATTTGCAGAAATATGAATGAGTTAAGCAACCATCAAGAAGATGAATAATAATTAATATTTTACAAAAGCTTAAATAGGAAAGGGTTGGTATTTATATGAATAAAAAGAAAGTAATAATTTTAATTGTAGCTTTAGTAATTATAATTGCGGTAATAATATGTTTAGTGCTATTTTTCAATAAAAGAGCAAAATATGTATATGATGTAGTGCAAGTATCAGATGTGAAATACAATGTAATAAATGTTGATAATAGGTCAGGAGTTATAGATGAAAATGGAAATGTTATTATAGAGCCAACATATAATGTAATACAAATACCAGACCCATCAAAACCTGTATTTATTTGTATGTCTGACTACAATACTGAAACAAAGGAGTATCAGACTAAAGTTTTAAATGAAAAAAGGGAACAAATATTAACTGGATATGAGTTAGTACAAGCTATACCAAATGAAACAACTTCAGATGGAATACCTTTTGAAAAAACTGCGTTAAAGTACAAAAAAGATGGAAAATATGGTTTAATCAATATAAATGGAAAGGAGGTAACTGATCCTATTTTTGATGAAATTTCTTCAATGACATATAAAGAAGGAATGTTTCTGGTAAAACAAAATGATAAGTTGGGTGTAATAAATCAAAAAGGTGTTTATGTTATAAATCCAGAATATGATAATATAACAGCGGATAATTATTATGATGTAGAAACAAAATATCAAAAAACTGGATTTATTGTGTGTAAAATAGAGGAGAACGGATATAGATATGGTTATATTAACTATAAAGGAGATGTTGTATTAAAACCGGAATATTCAGAGGTTGAAAGAGTAACAGAACTAGAGGATGAAAAAAACGTTTATCTTGTAGCATATAAAGATGGACAAGCTGGATTGCTAAGAAATAAAAAATTAATTTTAAACTATGAATATGAAGATATATCATATAATGCATATAATAATTTGTTTGTTGTTCAAAGAAATGGAAAGCAGGGAATTGTCGATACAAATGGTAAGACAAAGCTGGATACAAAATATACTGATATAACATTTGGTGGTATATATGTTAACTTAAAAGAAGATGGACAGAGCAAAGTAGTGGATTTAAGCGGAAATGAAATTACAAATGGGTATATTTCAAATATGCCAACAAAAGATGGAAATCATGGTATTGTGTATGGAGAAGACGAAATTTATAAGATAATAGATAATAATGGAAACGTGGTTGTTGATAAAAACTATACCTATATAGAAGAATTAGATAATAACTATTTTATAGTTGCAAATTATAATAATAACGGAATCATAGATTTAACAGGAAAATCCGTAATTGATTTAAGATATAGTAGTATTTTAAAACTCGATGGTACCGAGATTATACAAGCAAATGATGCATCAACTAATACTATTAACTTAATTAATAAAAATATGGAAATAATTGCAAATATGGCCGAAGCAGAAATTGAAGTAGAAGATAATTACATTAAACTATATTCTGAGAATGAAATTAAATATTTTGATTTGACGGGAAAAGAACTTACTGCACAAGAGGTTTTTCCAAATCATAAACTATTTGCTAAAAAAATTGATAATAAATGGGGATTTGTAGATAAAGATGGAAATTTACAAATTCAAAATGAATATGATTTGGTTACAGAATTTAATAAGTATGGTTTTGCTGGAATACTTGTTGATGGAAAGTGGGGAGTTATAAAAGAGGATAAGTCTATTATATTAGAACCAATATATGAGTTAGATAATATAAGTCCTGAATTTATTGGAGAGTATTACAGAATAGAAGGATGGTATGGAAATGACTATTACACAAATGAAGTAGAAAATGAAAGTGATACAAATATGGAAGAAGGAGATAATATTTTATCAGAAAGTAATGATGATAAAGAGGAATCTAATAACACAAATATACTTCAAGATAATTAGATATTACAATAAAAATGATTGAGGAGATAAAAATGTATAAAGAATTCGGAATATCAGAAAAAGTAATAAATTTGGCTGAACAAGTAGAACAGGACATAAAATCTATTGTTGAAAATATTAATAAAACATGTGAGTATAATTCGGCAAAGGTTTTGAGTGCTTTTCAAAAGTATAGAATATCAGATATGCATTTTAGCCAAACTACAGGATATGGATATGGAGATATTGGTAGAGATACCTGTGAGCAAGTTTTTGCAGATGTATTAAAAGCAGAGGATTGTTTAGTAAGAGGACAATTTATATCTGGAACGCATGCTTTAACAGTAGCATTATTTGCATTTCTAAGACCGGGAGATACACTTCTTAGTATTACTGGTAAACCATATGACACTTTAGATGAGGTTATTGGAATAGTAGATAATCCAAGTTCTTTAAAATCGTATAATGTTAGCTTTGAACAAATAGAGCTAGTGGATAATGAGTTTGACTATAATAAAATAGAAGAAAGATTGAGAAGAGGGAATGTAAAACTAATTGAAATTCAACGTTCTAGAGGATATAGTACAAGAAAGAGTATTGAAATAGAACAGGTGGAACAAGTAATAAAACACATAAGGAAGTTTGACAAAGATGTATTAATTATGATAGATAACTGCTACTGTGAATTTGTAGATACAAAAGAACCAACAGAAATTGGAGCTGACATTGTAGTTGGTTCATTGATAAAAAATTTAGGTGGTGGAATTGCACCAAATGGTGCATATATTGCAGGCAAGAAAGAATTAGTAAAACTTGCCGCAGAGAGGTTAACAGTACCAGGTGAAGGAAAAGAAGTAGGACCATCACTAGGAATTACAAGAGCAATATTACAGGGATTATTCTTTGCACCATCTGTAGTAGCAAGTAGCTTGAAAACAGCAGTTTTTGCAAGTAGGATGTTAGAAAAATTAGGTTATGAGGTAGAACCAAAATATAATGCAAAACGAGCAGATATAGTACAAACAATAAAGTTTAATGATGAAAATAGACTTATAAAGTATTGTCAGGGAATACAAATGGGGTCACCAATAGATTCAAATTCAGTTCCAGAGCCATGGGATATGCCTGGTTATACAGACAAAGTGATAATGGCGGCTGGAAGTTTTACCCAAGGGTCATCGATAGAACTTTCATGTGATGCACCAATAAGACCACCATATATTGCATTCATGCAGGGAGGACTTACATATGAGTATGGAAAGTGGGGAGTTATGAAGGCAATAGAGAATATGAAGGAATAGTAAAAAATGGATTTTTAAAATTTTATATATTTTTCTAATTGAAAATGTAATATTAAGGAGTTTAAAAAAGGGGAACATAAATGAAAGTAATTGTAATAGGCGGAGGACCGGCAGGCATGCTTGCTGCAATTTCTTCCGCACAAAATGAGAATGAAGTTATTATATTAGAAAAAATGGATATGCTTGGGAAGAAACTTTTAATTACAGGAAAAGGAAGATGTAATATTACAAGTAGTCTACCAATAGAAGATTTTATAAAAAACATACCAGGTAATGGTATGTTTATGTTTAGTAGTTTTAGTAATTTTAATAACATTGATATTATAAATCTATTATCAGAAGAAGGTGTTAATGTAAAGGTAGAAAGAGGAAATAGAGTGTTTCCCGTTTCAAATGATTCTCATGATGTTTTAGATGCTTTGATTAGTAAACTTACAAAACTTGGAGTTAAAGTTATTTTAAATGCTAAGGCAGAAGGAATATTGGTAAAGGAACAAGAGATTAAAACATGTGTAACTAATAAAGAAAACAAGGCAGATAATAATGATGTGAAAATAGCATATGGTGTAAGAGTTAATATAAATGGAAGAAGTAATGATATGTTAGCAGATAAAATAATATTAGCAACAGGGGGGAAAAGCTATCCAGGTACAGGTTCTACAGGAGACGGATATAAGATTGCAGAAGAAGTGGGGCATAATATTACAAAAATTAGACCATCCCTAGTTCCACTAAATGTTGCAAAAAAAAGTTTGAGGTATTGCCGAGAAATGCAAGGTTTAAGCCTGAAAAACGTAAAAATAAAAATAAGCGATAAATCTAAAAATAAAGAGATATATAATGACTTTGGAGAAATGTTATTCACTCACTTTGGAGTATCTGGACCAATAATATTAAGTGGTTCAGCTCATCTTCTTAGATATAAAGGAGTGGATGATGTATTACAAAAGAATGAAATTATTTTGAGTATTGATTTGAAACCAGCTCTTACTGAGGAAAAATTGGATGAAAGAATACTAAGAGACTTTGCAGAAGAAAAAAACAAGGAATTTAAAAATAGTTTAGATAAATTATTACCAAAGAAAATGATTGGAATAGTAGTTGAATTATCTGAAATATCTCCGAACAAAAAAGTTAATGAAATTACAAAAGTAGAAAGAAAAAGAATTGTTCATTTGCTAAAGAATTTTGAAATTTATATAGATAGTTTTAGAAACATAGAAGAAGCAATTATAACTTCTGGTGGAATTGATATTAAACAAATCAATCCAAAAACAATGGAATCAAAGTTAATAAAGAATTTATATTTTGCAGGAGAAATAATCGACGTTGATGCTTATACTGGAGGATTTAACTTGCAGATAGCATATTCCACAGGTTATACTGCAGGGCGTAATAAGGATAAATAAGGAGAAAATTTTGATGGGTGAGAGAATAAGGACTATTGAAGGTAATATTACAGCAGAGATTGAAGTAAAACGTTCAAAGTTTATAGCTAATTTAATCTATGTAAAAAATGTGGAAGAAGCGGAAAACAGTTTAAGGGAATATAAAAAGAAATACTATGATGCAAGGCATAACTGTTATGCCTATATTATTAATGGTGAAACTATAATAAAAAAAGCAAGTGATGATGGAGAACCAAGTGGAACTGCTGGAGTACCAATTATTAATGTTTTAGAAAGGAAAGAATTAAGTAATGTTATTGCTATAGTTACAAGATATTTTGGGGGTATACTTTTAGGAACTGGAGGACTTGTTCGAGCATATAGCACAGCAGTTGTAAATGCAATTGAAAAGGCTAAAATTATAGATTTCGTAAAAGGATATGAAATAGAAGTAAATGTCAATTATCAAAATTTAGAAAATTTTAAATATTATTGTAATATAAACTTTTTTAATATTGTAGATATATTATATGAAGAGAATGTAAAGCTTATAATAGAGATTCCAAAAGCGAAGATCGAACAATTTGAAAATGATTGTGACGATAGAAACCTAAATATTATAAGTTCAAAAATATTACAAGAAAAAAATATTAGAGAAAAAAATTAGAAAACTTTATAAAATAAAGTTGGAAAAATTTTACTTTTTTAAAAAAATAACATGGTGGAAAAATACTTATTTTTCTGACAAAAATGAATGCGAGATTTCTAAAAAAAATAAAAAAGCAAAAAAACTTACAAAAAACTATTGTAAAAAATTGGAAATAGTTATATAATTTGACTGTAAAATTTTTACAATTTTAAATATTGATTAGGGGGATAGAAAATTGAGCGAGAAAATCAAAATTTTAGTATCAGATGACAATCAGGACTTTGCAAAAACATTAGTAAGTTTTTTGTCAAAAGATGAAGACCTAGAGATAGTAGGTGTAGCTAGAGACGGACTAGAAGCTTATGACAAAATAATTGAAACAAAACCAGATATTGCATTATTAGATATAATAATGCCACATTTAGATGGACTAGGAGTTTTAGAAAAATTAAATTCAAGTGATTTAGAAAACAAACCTATGTGCATCATTTTATCAGCTGTTGGGCAAGACAAAATAACACAAAAAGCAATTGAATTAGGGGCACAGTATTATATAGTAAAACCATTCGATATAAATGTTTTATTAAAAAGAATAAAGGAAATGAAATATTACCATCCATCACAAAATAATAGAAGTATAATAAGTAGAGAAATAAAAAAGCAATATATAGATATATCCCCAGAAGAGACAAAGAATGCAGAAAATTTAGAAGCATTAGTAACAAATGTAATTCATGAAGTTGGAGTTCCAGCACATATAAAAGGTTATCAATATTTAAGAGAAGCAATAATTATGGTAGTAACTAATACAGATATGATAAATCAAATAACAAAGCAGTTATATCCTGATATAGCGATGAAATATCACACAACCCCAAGCAGAGTAGAACGCGCCATTCGTCATGCAATAGAAGTAGCATGGGGAAGAGGAAGGCAAGAAGTCGTAGAAAGAATATTTGGATACACAGTATCAGCAGCAAAAGGCAAGCCAACAAATTCAGAATTTATCGCGATGATAGCTGATAAATTAAGGCTAGAATTAAAGAGTGCGTAGAACTGTAAAATAAAATTGGGAGTAATATTACATAAATTTGTAAGAAACTTCCAGTTTTATTTCGCTACGTATATAAAATGTTAATAAATAGAGATAGAACTACAGTAAAGTTGTTCTTAGATGATGATGTAGTCACTTGACCCAATTTTTTTCATAAATATAATGCACAAAACCATTATTTTGTAACAAAAATGTAATAATTATTTAGTAAAAATGAAGTATTAGTAATAAATATCAGAAACATTAAATAGTATTAAATAACATTATTATTTTAAGGAGTATGAATATGATAACTATTAATAGTACAACAGTTGCAGTAGAATCTGCAGCTGAACTCAAAAGTGTATTAGAAGCAAATAATGCTATCACTCTAATTTATCTAGCGAAAGATATTACACTTACTAATGGAATAGATATTTTAGGTAGCAAGCAAAATATTACAATAGATGGGTTATATCCAACAGATGGAACAGGAAGCATACATACTTATACAGATATGAATAGTACTAGCACAGCAGATGTTATAGGAATTAGAACCCCAAGTAGCATAAATATTACTTTACAAAACATGAATGTAGTAGGAAGGAATTACTATGGAATAATATATGTTTCAGAAGGTACTATGCACCAAAATGTTGTTGTAGCTTACAGTAATATAACTTATACAGGACCGCAAATTACGTTTCATCCAAGTGGATTATCAATTTATAAAGATTTAAACATAAAAATTGTAGCATCACCAGTTGCTGTTGCCAACGAGATTGCAGAAACATTTCAATTACAAATAGGTGGTAACACAACAATTGTACATAATTCTACTGTAGATTCAGCTTTTTGGTTTAGAGGTTATACGAACAATCCATACTTAGAAATATTAGAAGGAGCAAATTTAACAATTACTACATCAAAAGACTTAATATATACATCTAATCCAGTAAAGATAATAATTGATAAAAATGCAACCTTTACTCTTAATACAAATTATGGGGTTTTCCGTGATAGCTCGCATCAAGCATCAAGTATACTTGTAGATGAAAATAGTAGTTTTTCAATTACACAAAATAATACTAATGGTGGGTATGCTACAATATTCTGTAGGGGAACATTTAATATTAATAAAAATGCAAGCTTATATATACAAGCCAATTTTGTAAACAATGCGCCATTAATTAGACTAAATACTTCAAATTCAAGCTTTAATGTAACTGACCCAAAAAGTGTTATACTTTATAATAGAAACCAACCATGCTTTTCTTTTGAAAGTACGTCTGCATTTAGCATTTCTTGTGGTAAATTAGATTATTGGTTGATATCACCAACATTAACTACAACTAAACTTTTAACTAATAATCCATTATATACTTGGTACAAAAGTCCACAAGAGAATATTTTACTTACAGCAACTGCAACATCAGCTAGAACTACGGTTGCAAGTTCAAATTTAACGACAGCAGAAAGTGCATTGTTGCCGAATTTAACACTTTTACAACTCCAAACAGCAAATACTTTAAGATTTGTATATATAGGGAGTATTGACATGGGACCAGTACCATCAGTTATAGAATTTCAAAGACCAATAGTAAATACAAACCCAGTCATTTTAGGAAGAAAAGATAAAACTATAACGATTACAGTACAGGATACAAGAGCATTTAGCAAAAATTGGAACTTGTACGCCTATATAAATTCAGACCTTATAACGCAAGATGGAAAACATTCGCTACCAGATTCATTAATTTTTGTAGATAATAACCAACAAATAAAAGCATTAAGTAAAACGCCAACACTAATATATGCAGGAACTTCAAATAATGGGAATCCGAAAACAACTACTATAACATGGAGTGAAAATACAGGAATATTATTTAAAATAAATAAGCCATTATATAATGGTGAAACATATTCTACAACAATTAATTGGAATTTAACAGATGCATAAGTAAAATATACTAAAAATTGACATTATTAATATCTGATGTCAATTTTTTAGTATTCATATTTATAGTATGACAGAATTAATCAATGTGTATTAACAAGCACATCCATACATCTGCTTAAAAAATTCTATAAAATAAAATTAAATTTACACTTTTGATTACAATCTTTATAAAAAATTACAGCTTTGACTTTATAAATAGTACAACCAACTTTAGTACATTCTTTAATTTTTATTTTGCATTTTTTTTCTGCATCTTCTGAATAAAGAGAGAATACATCTTTACATTTCTTCTTTGATCTCTTATTATATACAATTACCTTATTACTTTTATAAATAGTTCCATCTGCATTAATAGAAGCGATATTTTCTAGTTCTTTCCAGTTATTCTTATACTTGCTGCACTTGAAAGGTAATTACGGTAGTCTTTCCTACTTCTATAGTCTCTAAATTTATAGTTAATATACCAGTAGAAGCTACATAATTGTATTCAGCTGTAGCATTATCTACTTTTACAGAATTATCAACTAATTTTATTATTGTAGGGTCTAAAGTATCGGTTATTATTGGGTTTTCTAATGGACTTACTGCATTATTGACAATCGTAATGGTATATGTTAAGTCTCCAGTTACCCAGTTTTGTTTGTCAGCTACTTTAGTTATAGTTAAACCTTTTATTATTTCTGTAACAACTGCTTGAGAAGTGACAGTTGTAGGTATAGAAGCGTATGTTCCAGTTACTTCAGCAATATTACTTAAGGTTACGTCTGCCATAATTTTACCACCTCCTTTTTCTATATTATATGTTTTTATAAAAAATAAGTGAAACCATGATGTAAAGAGTAATATAGAATAACTGATAAGCAAATAGTTTGATGATTTCATTAGTAATTGAACGCAAATCAAAACCCTAGAGTATAAGTCTAGGGTTTTTTTCAATAATAAACTTAAATATTATTGAAAACACATTCATGTTTTGCATAATATTTTAATAATTTTCAGAATTTACTTCAAAGTAACTTTGTGAATGTTTACAAACAGGACAAATTGTAGGAGCTTCTATTCCAACATGAATATGTCCACAATTTCTACATTTCCAAACGACAATGCTTCCTTTTTTGAAAACCTCTCCATTTTCAACGTTATCTAACAATTTTTTATATCTTTCTTCATGGTGTTTTTCAACTTCAGCAATTCCCCTAAAAGTTGCAGCTATCTCCATAAAGCCTTCTTCTTCGGCTTCTTTTGCAAATTTTGGATACATATCTGACCATTCATAGTTCTCACCAGCTGCTGCATCAGCTAAATTTGATTTTGTATCCCCAATTCCTTGTAAATATTTAAAGTGTAATTTAGCATGTTCTTTCTCATTTTCAGCAGTCTCCATAAAAATGGCAGCTATCTGTTCATACCCTTCTTTTTTTGCGACACTTGCAAAATATGTATATTTGTTTCTTGCTTCTGATTCTCCAGAAAAAGCAGCTCTTAAATTAGCTTCTGTTTTTGAACCTTTTAATTCCATAATTATTACCTCCTAAATTTTAATTCGTTAATATAATATAATAATAACAATAAAAAGTCAAGGTGTAACCATTGCCATATTATGTAACATATAATGTAATATCATAGGAAGGAATGGTAGTAAATATGGAGAATTCAGCGAATTTAACAAAAGGAAATAATTTTAATGAGAATAAAAGTTTTAAATCAAAAAAACATGATTATACAATAGCTATTGCTGGTAATCCTAATGTTGGAAAGTCGACGATTTTTAATGCATTGACTGGAATGCATCAGCATACGGGAAACTGGACAGGTAAAACTGTAGCAAATGCAACAGGAACATGTAAATTTAATAGGCATAATTTTTTGTTAGTGGATATACCTGGTACATATTCAATAATGTCTAATTCCGAAGAAGAAGAAATTGCTAGAAATTATATTTGCTTTGGCAATCCAGACCTTACTGTTATTATAGTTGATGGTACAGCACTGCAAAGAAGCTTAAATCTGGTATACCAAATTATGGAGATTACAGATAAGATAATTGTATGTGTAAATCTATTAGATGAAGCAAAGAAAAAGGGAATAAATATAAATTTTAATGAATTAGAGAGCCGATTAGGTGTACCAGTTGTAGGTGTAATAGCAAGAAAAAAGAAAACATTGACTAAGCTAATGCAAAAAGTTCAGAAAGTATGTAGTGGAGAAATTAAACCAAAACCTAAGAGAATTGTGTATCTTCCATATATTGAAAGATGTATAGAACTACTAAATAATAAGATTACAAGAATTCTTACAGAAGATAATAAAAAAATGGCAAGATGGGTTTCAGTTAAACTTATCGATGGGGATGAAAAAATATTAAGAACTATAGAAAACAATTTAAAAATTAAACTTATAGATAATAATAATTTACAAAAGGAAAAAAAAGATATTGAAGATATTATTAGCAACAATGGAGTGGAAAGAGATGAAATAAAAGATAAGTTGATTTCTAGTATAATTTTTATGTCTGAGAATGTTGCAAAAGATGTTATTATTAAAGAAAATACGGAAAATTTAAAGGAAAGAAAAATAGATAAAATACTTACTTCAAAAATATGGGGAATTCCAATTATGCTCGGATTTTTGGGTTTAATTTTCTGGCTTACCATATCTGGAGCAAACTATATTTCGGATTGGTTGTCATCTTTGTTTGGATGGTTGCAAGAAAAGTTGGTAAATCTAGTAGAAATTTTTTCTATGCCAGATTGGTTGAAAGGGGCATTAATTGATGGAGTATATAAGACTTTGACTTGGATAATAGCTGTTATGCTACCGCCGATGGCGATATTTTTTCCTTTATTTACTTTATTAGAAGATTTAGGATTTTTACCACGTATAGCTTTTAATTTAGATAAATTTTTTAAAAAATCTGGAAGCTCGGGGAAACAGGCATTGACAATGTGTATGGGTTTTGGATGCAATAGTGCGGGAGTTACAGGTTGCAGAATAATTGACTCTCCAAGAGAAAAATTAATTGCAATTTTAACAAATGCATTTGTTCCCTGTAATGGTAGATTCCCATTTTTGATAATAGTAGCTACAATTTTTTTTGGAGGAATATTTGCTGGAGAAAATGTGAGCATAGTATCTACAATAGCGGTTCTTGCAGTAATTATACTTGGAATATTTATGACAATATTTATCTCAAAAATACTTTCTAAAACAATATTAAAAGGCAAAAATAGCTCATTTATATTAGAATTACCACCATATAGAAAGCCACAAATTGGGCAAGTAATAGTAAGGTCAATTTTTGATAGAACTTTGTTTGTATTAGGAAGAGCTATTATAATTGCAGCACCTGCGGGGCTTGTGATATGGCTATTTGCAAATATAAATATGGGAGACATGAGCATATTATCGCACATTGCAAATTTTCTTGACCCATTTGCAAATATAATGGGGTTAGATGGATATATATTGACAGCATTTATATTAGGAATACCTGCAAATGAAATAGTATTACCAATAATTTTGATGTGCTATATTGGAAGTGGAACATTGGTAGATTTAGAAGAAACTAGCACAATAGGTCAAATTCTGATACAAAACGGATGGACACTTCTTACAGCAATTAATGTAATGATATTTACATTACTTCACTTTCCATGTACGACGACATTACTGACTATAAAAAAAGAAACTGGAAGTTGGAAATGGAGTGGATTAGCATTTTTGCTACCAACAGTTTGTGGTGTAGTAATCTGTTTAATTACTACAGGAATATGGAATTTAGTAACTTTATAAAAATGTATTTAATAAAGTTAGAAATGTATATAAAAAATAATATGAAAGGAATTAAGATAGTGTGAAAAAACAAGTTTTTCACACTAACTGGCTACAATCGCTATCGCCCTCAAAATTCTAACGAATTTTGAGATGGCTAATTTTAACCTCTATCATTCTCGCCAATTAATAGAGGTTATTCAATAAATATTTGTTAGAGCTAAATTAGCTCGAATGGAGGTTAAAATGGAAAGAATAATCCCTTTAACTGAACTAGGCATGAATATTACCGGAATTATACGAGAAATTAATTGTGATACTAGCGTAAAAAGAAGATTGCTAGACTTAGGATTGATTGCAAACACAGAAATCACCCCTATATTTAGTAGTTTAGCAGGAGACCCAATTGCTTATGAGGTAAGAAATATTATTCTAGCAATTAGAAAGCAAGATGCCGAAAAAATAATGGTCATGCGCATATGAGTATTTGTAATAATAGCTCTAAGATAATACTTTGAAAAGCAATGACCATTATCTAGTAATAGTTAAATTAAAGCAACTTAGCATAAAGATTGTTTCTTTTTCAAATATATTATATAATAGAGGAGAAAAAGAGAGTAAGGTTGAAAAAGAATTAAAATTTTGATAATGTCAGAATTTAATTCTTTTCCAATCAGTTTTATGCTTTAGGAAAGGAATTGAATTAATTATGAAGAAATATATAGATTTAAAAAACTGTAATGAATGTAGTATGATAAAAGAAGCTGGCAAAATTATTAAGTCAGGAGGTCTAGTGCTATTCCCTACAGAAACTGTATATGCTATAGGTGCGAATGGACTTGATGCAAATGCAGTAAAAAAAATATATCTTGCTAAAGAAAGAAAATTTAGTAATCCTATTAATTTACTTGTAAGTAATATGGAAATGATTGAGAATGTGGCACAAAACATTTCAACATTGGAATACAGATTAATGGAGGCTTTTTTTCCAGGACCATTTACTATTATTTTGCAAAAGAGTTCAATTGTACCAGATATTGTAACTGCTAATAAACAATTTGTTGGTGTGCGTATGCCTAGTGGGATTATTGCAAATAAATTAATAGAATATGCTGGAGTTCCTATTGCAGCACCTAGTGCAAATATTTCCGGAAAAGTTAGTGGTACAAGCTTTGATGATATATTTGAAGATTTTAAAAATAAGGTAGACTGTGCAATTGATGGAGGAAAGAGTGAAATTGGTATTGAATCTACTATTGTCAAAGTAATAGATGGTATTCCTCATATTTTAAGACCAGGAAGTATAACTGTTGAGCAAATAAAAGAGTTTGCACAAGAGGTGATTAACGACTATGAGGATACTGGTTCATTAAATGTAAGTCATGCAGAACATTATGTGCCTAATAGTAAATGTGTTTTAGTATATAGCAATAATAACAAGAAAATGATAGAAAAAATTAAGGAGATTTCAAAACAATATGCCAGACCTTGTGTACTTTCTTCTCATGAAAACTTATTTCAGTACAATGAAGTCTTGACGATTGACATGGGGTCGAAATACAATTTAGATGAAATTGCAAAAAATATTTTTACCTGTTTAAGAAAAGCAGACGCAATTGCACCAGATATTATAATTATAGAAGGTGTCGAAAAAAGAGGTATAGGGGTTGCTATTATGAATAGACTTTTGAAAGCTTGTAAAGATGATTATGTAGAAGTATAGTTGTTGAATAAATGTCGATTAAAATATTAAGTAAAATTGAAAATAAAAATACAAATGGTAAAATTAAAATACCGGTTTTGAAAAATAAAAAAGACACATAATTA
>JAHZIB010000005.1 GCA_019419955.1 Clostridiales bacterium
TTATTTGGTCTGCTACATCATCTAGTTGCTCCTGCTCTGACTTTGTTGAATTTGCCGTTTGCTCTGCTGCCCATTTTGCTTGGTCTACTAAGCCTCCTTCTCCTAGTGCTACATTTATTGTTACTGCTGCTAATATTATCATTATTACTACTGTTATTATTAGTGCTAGTAAGGTTATTCCTTTCTCATTTGCACACAAAAAGGATAGATTATTTCCAAAAAAACTTTTGTCTTTTTTACATCGTTTTTTGCCATAATCCATCCCTTTATTTATATTTCTTACTATATTTTCTACATCAAAAGCAGAACAAGTTTTCTCTATTCTCTTGCTCTCTCTCTCTCTCTCTCTTACAGCCATGCAGGTTCTATTGATTTCGTTTTTTCTCATCTCGCGTCTCCTTTCCATTTTTTATCTCTTTGTTCATGCTAATTTTATACTATTAATATTATTTTGACAAGTACTTTTCTGAATTTTCTTCAACTCAAACGTAACCAAGCAAGCTATATGTATATTTAGAGAAATTCGATAAATATACATATAGCTTGCTTGGTATTAGTAGAAATATAACGACCCCAAGTTACAGAATAATGATCATTGCACATTTTAAGTCCGCGCAGGGAGATTCCAATTAAAAATTTTAACAAGCTTGATAAGAGTTGTTTATGAAAATTTTTAATGAAACTCCCGTTGCAGGACAATTATTCTATTAAACCTTTATCTAGTAAAAAAACTGTAACTATTTTTTAACACTATTTCTTTGGTTTATTCCATGAAATATAATCACAAGATGCAGGATTATTTTCACATATATAAAACTTGCGCTTTTTCTTAGATTTACGCACCTGAATTTTTCCACCACATTTCGGACAAGGAACATCAATTGTCTCCACAAATGGCTTTGCATTCTTACATTCTGGATAACCAGGACATGCTAAAAACTTTCCATACCTTCCATATTTTATAACCATCATTCTTCCACACTTTTCACATGGTACATCTGAAATCTCTTCCGTCAATTCAACATGTTCTAGCTCTTTCTCTACCTTTTCAACTTCTTTTTCAAATGGTCCATAAAACTCCATTATAACCTGTTTCCAACTCTCTTTTCCTTCTGCCACTTCGTCAAATTCTTCTTCTATTTTTGCAGTAAATTCAATATTAATTACATCTGTAAAATTTTCTGTAAGTAATTTATTCACAACTTTTCCAAGTTCTGTTGGAACTAATTGTTTTTGCTCTTTTTCTATATACCTTCTTTCTAAAATCGTTGTAATTGTTGGAGAATAAGTACTTGGTCTTCCTATGCCTTTTTCTTCCAACGCCTTTACCAAACTTGCTTCTGTATATCTTGGCGGTGGTTCTGTAAAACTTTGTTTAGAATCTATTTTCTTTTTTATAACTTCTTGCCCTTCTTTCAATTCTGGCACAAAAGAATCCTTATCGTCTTCCTTGTCATCATCCTGCGTTTCTACATAAAGCACCATAAAACCTTTAAACTTAAGCGACTGACCTGTTGCTCTAAAATTATAATTGTTTACATCTATATTGGCAGAAATGGTATCATAAACTGCTGCTTGCATTTGACTTGCAAGAAATCTATTATATATCAATTTGTACAATTTATATTGCTCTTTAGTCAGACTATCCTTAATTTTCTCTGGATTCAAGTCAATATATGTTGGTCTTATACCCTCATGAGCATCCTGTGAATTCTGCTTGGTTTTATAATATCTATTTTCATAATATTCTTTTCCATATTGTCTCTCAATCTCAATTTTTGCTGCAGCCCTTGCCTCATCAGAAATTCTTGTAGAGTCAGTTCTCATATATGTAATTAAACCAACTGTTCCCTTCCCCTCTACTTTAACACCTTCATATAAACCTTGTGCAATAGACATAGTTTTCTTCAACGTAAATCCTAATTTTCTAGAAGCCTCCTGTTGCATAGTACTTGTAGTAAATGGTGGCGCTGGAGTTCTTTTTCTCTCTCCTTTCTTAACTTCGCTTACAATATACTTGCCATTTTCAATATTCTTTAGAATCACATCAACTTCTTCTTTGCAATGAAGTTCAATTTTCTTTTTATCCTTACCATATAATTTCGCCACAAAAGTCTTTCTCGAAACCTCATCAAGCAAAGTAACAAAAATATTCCAATACTCCTCTGGTATAAACTTTTCTATTTCTTCTTCCCTATCAACAATTAGCTTTACGGCAACAGATTGCACTCTACCTGCCGATAATCCCCTTCTTACTTTCTTCCAAAGAACGGGACTAATCTTATAGCCAACTATTCTATCAAGCACACGTCTTGCCTGCTGAGCATCTGTCAAATTCATGTCTATTTTTCTTGGATGCTTTATTGAATTTTGTACTGCATCCTTGGTAATTTCATTAAAAGTAACTCTGCAAGTACTATCTTCTGGAATTTGCAATATATATGCCAAATGCCACGCTATAGCTTCTCCTTCACGGTCAGGGTCAGTTGCCAAAAAAACTTTTTTAGCTTTTTTAGCTTCTGCTTTCAAAGATTTAATTAAATCTCCTTTTCCTCTAATATTTATATACTCGGGTTCAAAGTCATGCTCAATATCTATCCCCATTTTAGACTTAGGTAAATCTCTAATGTGCCCCATAGAGGCAACAACTTTAGTATTTCCTCCTAAAAATTTTTTTATTGTATTAGCCTTTGCCGGCGACTCAACAATTATTAATTTATCTGCCATAATACCTATGTGATAAAGTTTTTTATCACATACTCCTTTCTTTATTTGTCTAAATTATATGCACTTTTTATAAAAATAGTCTATATAGTATAATACAGCATTTTTTTTATTTTTGCAAGTTATTTAAAAAATTCGTAAACAATTTAGTTACAGGATAATGGTTTTCAACAATCCATTATCCTGTAACTTATCAATTTACATAATGCATTTTCTTGAATAATAACATTATTCTAAAACTGTTGTATCTGATATAATATCGTCAACTGTCACTGGTGTTACTTTATTATGTAGCATAATTTCTAGTAATTTATTAATTTTCGCTTCTTCATTAGAAATATTATTGACTATTTTTGATTCAATATTAAATCTTTCGTCTTTCATTATCTTTTTTACTACTTCAATTCCATATTCTCTTTTGTTTTCTTCATTAAAGTCTCTTGTTTCATAATACTCTAGTTCAATTTCTTCAATGACCTCTTTTTCATCACAGTCTGAACTGCTAATGCTAGTTTTTCCAAAGAAACTTTTTTTGTACTCCATCTTTTGTGCTTCCCCCTTTCATATAAGTAAAATACTTTTTTACTATATTATAAATTTATATAAATATCAAGCACTTTCGTCTTGCAGGGTTCGACAAAATTTGACATAAAGTAACATTATAAAAATTATACGTTACTTTACAACTCTTCTTATTTCCTCATATATTCTATCTTCCACATTTGGTATTGCAATTTTTTCAGCATTTTTAGCCATCTGAGCTAATCTATCTTTATTACTTATTATTTTAGTAATCTCACTACTCAAAAGCTCCGAATTCAAATCTTTATCAAGAATAATCTCGGCTGCTCCAACTTTTTCTAAAACCCTTGCATTGTATTCTTGATGGTTTTCTGTAGCAAATGGAAATGGTATAAATATTGCTGGCTTACCTGTAACAGAAATTTCTGTTATTGTCATAGCTCCACTTCTACATACAACTAAATCACATGAATTCATAATTTCTTCCATATTATAAATATAAGGTACTATTTTTACATTTTCTATATTATCTATATCTTCATTCACTTCATTCAAGCTTTGCTTAATTTTTTCATATTGTTCTGGTCCCGCTGCCCAAACTATTTGGTAATCTTTGTTCTTCTTATTTACTATTATCTCTATAAAACTCCTGTTTATGCTTCTTGCACCTTGGCTTCCTCCAAAAACCAATACCACTGGCTTATTTCCATACACTCCCAACTGTTTCTTTATTCCTGCTTTCTCTTGCTCGGTTAAGTTTAGTTTTTTTAATTTTATTGGATTACCAGTTACTATTACATTTTGAGCATTTTTCAATCTTTTCTTCGCATCTACAAAACCAACAAGTATCGCATCTGCTCTTTTCTTGAATAGCTTAACTGCAATTCCAGGAAAAGCATTGCTTTCATGCAATACCACAGGAATTCCTAGTTTTTTCGCGGCAAAAACTACTGGAACACATATATAACCACCTGTACCTATTACAACATCAGGTTTAAACACCTGTAAAATGTTTCTAGCTTCCTTAATTGATTTAAATGTAACATATAAATTTTTAAGATTCTGCACAGTCAATTTTCTTTCTAATCCATGTGCATCTATAACTTTCAAAACATATCCTGCTCTTGGAACCAAATCATTTTCTAGCCCTCTATTTGTTCCAATAAATATAATTTGAGAATTTGGCTCTTTTTCCTTTATTTTATTTGCTATAGCTATACCAGGATTTATATGCCCACCTGTGCCTGCCGCTGCAATTACGACCCTCATGCTAACCTCCCTTTTCACTTTATCCTTCAGATATTATGTCTTTGATTTTGCCTTTGAAATATTCAGCAAAATACCGCACATACCCAATAATATTACCAGAGCTGTACCACCAGCGCTAAAGAATGGAAGCGACATTCCTGTATTTGGTATAGTATTAGTAACAACTCCTATATTTATTACCACTTGTATCATAACAAGTGTAGTTATTCCTGTTGCAAGTAAACTGCCAAACATATCAGGAGACTTCATTGCTATGATAATACCTCTCCAAATGAATAATGCAAATAAAATTATAACTACTGCACATCCTATAAATCCTAATTCCTCTGCTAATATTGAAAATATAAAATCATTTTGCGGTTCTGATACATATAAATATTTCTGTTTACTTTCTCCTAAGCCTACTCCGAATAAACCTCCTGAGCCAATTGCGTATAGACTTTGTATTGTTTGCCATCCTGTTCCTGTTGGGTCTTGCCATGGATCCATATAATTTAATATTCTATCAATTCTAAAGTTTGCACTTGATGCGCTCTCTCCTGCCGTTGCTAAAAATACTCCTAAAGCAGTAGCTCCTAATCCACCAACAACTACCCCTGTCAAAATGAAGTGTAAAAGTCTACAACCTGCCATTATCATCATTACAAATGTAATCGATGCCATAACTATACCAACACTCATGTGGTTTTGAATAAAGAAAGCTATTCCAACTGGTGGAACTAAAAACAATAGTGGTTTTATAAAGCCTTTCGTAAAACTCCTAAGTTCATCCTTATGATCTGTCAAATATCCTGCATAAAATATTATCATTCCCACTTTTGTTAACTCTGATGGTTGAAATCTCGAAAAACCTAAATCAATCCACCTTGTTGCTCCACTTACATTAACACCTAAACCTGGTATTAAAACAAGTAAAAGTGCTCCAACTGATAGCCAATATATTGGCCAATATAATTTTTTATATATTCTATAATCTACTTTAGAAAAAAACCACATTGTAGCTAGACCAAGTACAGCAAATATAACCTGCTTTGTTACATATGTATAACTATCTCCTGTTTCAGCAAGTGCTGATGGAGCACTTGCCGATAGAACCATGACAATACCAAATGACAACAGTATTATTATTATTACTACTAAAACAAAATCTATTTGTGGTCTTTTCCTTTGTACTCCCCCTACTTTATTAATATTTTTAGTTTTATTTTGCATTCTGTATATCAATCCTTTCCGAATTGCAAAATCCTCTTTTTAAATTCTTTAGTTTTATGATACCTCTTTTACTCATAGTTTTTTAAACATGTATATTCCAAAACTCTATTTTTGAATATGCAATATCTAATTAAATTGCAAATAATCCAATAACGCAAAATACTAACGTTATTAAGCTAAAAACAGAAACTATTTTGTTTTCCTTCCATCCTGATAATTCAAAATGGTGGTGTATTGGTGTCATTTTAAATATTCTATTACCAGTTTTCTTAAAATATGCAACCTGTATCATTACAGATAATGTTTCAATAATTGGTATTATAGCAATTATTAGAAGTAACAATGGCATTTTTAAATACAGTGCTATACCTGCTATTGCTCCACCAAGCATTAAAGAGCCCGTATCTCCCATCATGACTTTTGCTGGGTTTAAATTAAATAATAAGAAACCTAAACATGCACCAATTAAAATTGCTCCCACTATTGTAACCTCTTTTACACCAAGTAATATTGAAATCACAGTTAAACAAGTAATAATTATTGTTGTTACACTTGTAGACAAACCATCAATTCCATCTGTTAAATTTATTGCATTTGTTGTAGCAAGCATAACTAATACAGCAAAGATTACATATAACCAGACTGGAAGCGTAATATATTCTTTTACAAAAGGAATATATATATCTGTTCCTATTCCAAATACGTTTATAAGTATAATAGTATATGCAACTGCAATTACTAATAATCCAAGCATTTTCGCTTTAGGGCTTAACCCCTTTGTATTCTTTAATATCAATTTTTTAAAATCATCTATAAATCCTATCAATCCAAAACCTACTGCTACACCAATTAGTGGAATTATTGCTTTTGCAATCTCTGATTGGTCCTTCATGTATTCGAAATATGCAAATACTCCTAAAGTCACCAACGTTATTCCCATGATTATTCCACCCATCGTTGGTGTACCCTGTTTCTTCAAATGAGACTGCGGTCCCTCTTGTCTTTCAAATTGCCCTATTTTTAATCTTCGCAATACTGGTACAATTATCAAGGATAATATTACGCTTACCGCAAAAGAAAGTAGTAATATCTTATTCTGATATTGCATATATTTTCCTCCTTTGATTTACTATGAATGAAAGATAATTATCTTTCATTCTCTATTATTTCATTCACTATTATTCTCTCATCAAATGGGTACTTTTTCTTGTTTATCTCCTGTGTAATTTCATGTCCTTTTCCAGCTAGAACAATTATATCTTTTTTATTAGCCATTTTAATTGCTTTTTTAATTGCTTCTACTCTATCTACTATACATTCATATTTGCCGTTAGTAGCTTTTATTCCTTCCTCTATATCATTTATAATTGCTTGTGGCTCTTCTGTTCTAGGATTATCTGAAGTTAGAATTGTATAGTCTGCTACTCTACCTGAAACCTCACCCATCATAGGTCTTTTTCTCTTGTCTCTATCTCCTCCACATCCAAATACTGAAATAACTCTACCTTTTGTATATATCTTTACTGTAGACAGTATCTTTTCCAAGCTTTCTGGGGTATGCGCATAGTCTATCATAATTGTAAGTCCAAGTTTATTGTCTACAAGTTCACTTCTTCCTGGTACTCTAATATTTATTAGTGCCTCTTTTATATTTTCATTACTACAACCAAACTGCATTGCAACAGCAATGGCTACTAAAGAATTATATACACTAAATCTTCCAGGTATAGAAACTTTTATTCTTTCATTTCTATCACCAATCTTAACTTTGTAATCAACATATTGATTTGTAACAGTAATATCTTTTGCAAGTACATCACAATGATTATCAATTCCAAATGTTGTTATTTGGCATTCTGGTACAAGCTTTGGAACCATAGCTGCATATATATCGTCAGCATTCACAAAACCCTTCTTACACATTTTAAACAACTTAAGTTTCGAATTAAAGTAATCCTCAATGTCGTTATGTTCTTTTTCACTTATATGGTCTTCTGCCAAATTTGTAAATATTCCATAATCAAAGTCACATCCTGCCACTCTGTCTAATTTTAGACTTTGTGATGACACTTCCATAACAATTACTTCGCATTTTTCTTCTACCATTTTGCTAAAAATTTCTTGAAGCTGTAGGCTTTCTGGAGTAGTAATATCATTGTCCGCAATTTTTTTACCTCCAACATATGAAGCCACAGTACCAATTAGGCCTACCCTTATGCCTTGTTTTTCCAAAATGTCTTTTATCATATACGTTGTTGTTGTTTTTCCCTTTGTACCTGTAACCCCAATAAGTTTCACCTTTTTTGAAGGATTCTTATAAAAGTTGCAAGCTGCAATAGCCAAAGCATATCTTGTGTCATTTGTTAATATCAAAGTTACATTATCCAAATTTGTTTTCAAAAAGTTTTTATCTATCTCACCCTCTTGAGCCATAATAACTCTTGCACCATTATCTATAGCTTCTTCTATATGTTCATGCCCATCAAAATCAAATCCTTTTATGGCAACAAACATATCTCCTTTTTGAACCTTTTTAGAATTATTACTTATGTTAGGAATGTCAATATCTAAATTTCCCTTTACCTTTAAGTTATCTAAACCTGCTAAAATAGCTTTCAATTCCATAAAAAAGTTTCCCCTTTCTCTCAACTTCAAAATATGCCGTTTACATTATATAACTATTTTTCGTTTTTGTACATACTTTGACATTTTTTTCTTTATTTTTATTATTTTCTCTTTGTTTTCCCTATAAAAAACATTATATTTTTAACATCCACCTTTTAATTTTCCTTAAAAATTTTATCCTATTCTAATATTCCACACTCACATTCGTTCCCTCATATATTTCTATTCCTGCAACAGGCACCTGCCTTGTAACTATTTTATCAGAAATCTCCTCTTCAGTGTCCTCATAACTAATATTCAATCCAACACTTTCTAATTCTTTCTTTGCCTCAGCTATACTTAATCCTGTTATATTTGGCACTTCTACTTCTCTTCTTATTTCTTCTTCCTGTACATTATCCTTTTGCACTTCTAAGTATGGCAATATCTCGCCCAATATTTGTGAGCCAATTGGTGCAGCTACACCGCCTCCTTGGTGCCCTCCTTCACCAGTTGGATTATATAACGTTATTAGCACTACCACTTGAGGGTCTGAAACTGGTGCCACTCCTACAAAAGATGTAACATATTTTCCAGTATTTACCCCATCTTCTGATGTTCCTGTTTTTCCTCCGATAGAGTATCCAGCCACTTGCGCATTTTTTCCTGTTCCCTCTGCCACAACTGACCCCATCATACTTAGCACACCTTCTGCAGTTTCTTTAGTAATTACTCTTTCTTTTTCCTCTACTGGAATATCTGTAACTTCACCTGTCTGACTGTCGATAATTCTCTTTACCACACGTGGTTTTACATATGTACCTTTATTAGCTATGGTACTTACTGCTGTAATCATTTGTATTGGCGTTATTTCAAATCTCTGCCCAAACGAGATTGTAGCAAGTTCAACTGGTCCTACCTTATCTTCTTTCAAAAATATACTGCCAGCCTCTCCTGGTAAATCTATCCCAGTCCTCTTTAATAACCCAAACTTTTCAAGATAGTCATAATATTTACTTACACCAATTTCCTGACCTAATCCTATAAAAACTGGGTTACAAGAATTCATAAGAGCCTGCCTCAAGCTTTCTGAGCCATGTGGGTTATAATATCTCCAACAGCTAATTCTAACTCCAGCAACTGTTATTCCACCTGTACAACAAAATTCCCCTTCTTTATCTGTAGTAGTAATTCCTTCTTCCAATGCGGCAGATGCCGTAACTAGCTTGAATGTTGAACCTGGTTCATATGTATCTGCTACTGCTTTATTTCTCCAAACTTTCTGCATTTCTTTTATCTGGTCTGTCTCCGACATACTATCCCAATTCCCCTTTAACTCCTCAATGCAAGTCTCATATGGTTCATTTAAATTGTAGTTTGGATATCCTGCCATTGCCAAAATATCTCCAGTTTTAGGGTTCATAGCAATAATGTTTCCACCATCTGTACACTCATTATCTATACATGCCTCTTTCAAATATTTCTCCACTATTCCTTGAATTGTCGCATCAATACTAAGCACTAAATCATTTCCATCAATTGCAGAAATATAATTCTCTCCTTCATCCTTAATTTCTCCTCCATTTGCATCAGTTACCTTTGTAATTCTTCCTTTTTCTCCTTTTAATTCTTCTTCATAAATGGCTTCAATTCCATCTAGCCCTTGATTATCTGAACCGCAAAAACCTATAACCTGAGACGCCAAAGTATTGTATGGGTAATATCTTTTTGTATCTTCATCAATATTTATTCCTTTACTTATACCATTATCTGACATCCAAACCCTTAATTCATCGGCTTTTTCCTTATCAACTTTTCTAGCAATTGTTTCTATTGATGAATTCCTTTTTACTCTCTTTAAAACAGTATCATAGTCCAACTCAAAAATATTGCTAAGAGCCTCTGCAACTTTTTCTTTATCATGTTTCGCAATATTGTTAGGATTTACTGTTATAGTATTTACTGTACTACTTACTGCTAAAATCGTTTTTCCTGTGGCATCATATATTGTTCCTCTCCTTGGATTTACAGCTCTATCTAAGCTCTGTTGTTCCAATGCCATCTGTTTTAATTCATCTCCCATAACAAATTGTATCCATGCAATTCTACACAAGAATATAACTGCAACTAGAAATACAATTAAAATCCAATATTTCATTCTTTTTCTTCTTGTTATCTCACTGTGTTTCTCTTCAACTTTTGTGTTATCTTTTTTTATCTGCTTTTTGTATTTTCTATTTTGCTTACTCTCTAGTTTCTTTTTTAGTTTCTCTATATTCTCTCCCTTCTCTGTTTTTCTATCTTTCTTTAATTTGGCTAATTCTTTTTTGTGAATTCTTAAGCCGGCACCTTTTCTTCTTTCGTCTATTCTCGTTTTTCTTACTTTTCGCATTGCCAACATCATTCCCCCTTTAAAGCACAAATATTTCTAAGTTGCATGAGAACGCTATTAAAAGAACCTGTGTAGAACCATTATTAATGCCTCATTAAATATTTTGTCTTAAAACAATTTTATTCAGACGAACAAAAAAAAGACTAAAATATACGTATAATATTTTAATCTTTACTTTCCTAGGACTGTATTTAACATTTTATCTAACCACTTTCCATCCTCTTGTATTACAACTTCTTCACTTGCTGGTTCAACATAATCTTTTTTATCTAAACTAATATATACTTTTTGGCTGTTGTCTAATTTTTGCATGCCAAGTCTCTTTTCAGCTAATTTTTCAATGTTAGTTAAATTCATATTATTCTCCAAGCTTACCCTTAATTGTTCATTTTCCTTTTGTATTGCCGCCAATTGGGTTTTTAGACTATCATTATGATTAAAACTTTCATTAATCAAAGAGTTTCTATAACTTATAACAAATAATGCTGTAAATATTAGAAGTACATATATAATCGCCTTAATATGTGATTTAAACTGGGCCTTTTGTTTTGTTTTGCTTGCCTTCTTACTTAATGTTGAATTTTTTTTTCTTTGGTAATTTTCTCGAATTGGCTCATATTCAGGTTCTAATTTTCTAGGGCTAGTCTCGTATTGATATCTACTATACCTATAATTTGCCATAAGTTATCTCACCTCTCTTCTTTTTTAATAAGATTAATCTATCACTTATTTAATTTAATTTTCACTATAATAATTATTTCACTTTTTCTTTTCTTTCAAAAATTCTCAATTTTGCACTTTTACTTCTGCTGTTTTCCTTTTGCTCCTCCTCAGATGGAACTATTGGCTTTTTAGTTATAATTCTGCCATATGAAATATAATTGCATATGCAATATGGTAAATCCTTTGGGCAAGTACACCTTCCTTGCGCTTCTATAAAAGCTTCTTTAACAGCTCTATCCTCTAATGAGTGAAAAGTTATAATTGCTATTCTTCCATTTTCTTTAAGCAACTTAATACTATTTAATACTGTATTGTACAATGGCTTTATTTCATCATTAACTTCTATCCTCAAAGCTTGAAAAGTCCTTTTGGCTGGATGTCCATCTTTCTGTTTTGAAATTGGAATAGAATTTCTTATTATATCAACAAGTTGTTCTGTAGTCTCTATACGTTTCTCTTGCCTTACCTTGCATATATTTCTCGCAATTGAATTAGAAAACTTTTCTTCCCCATATTCTGAAAATATCTTTGTCAAATCTTCTTCTGAATAATCATTTACAACATCCTCGGCAGTAAGTTTTTGTGACGTATCCATCCTCATATCCAATTTAGCATCTTGCATATAGCTAAAGCCTCTACTCTTCTCATCTAACTGATATGAAGACACTCCCAAATCTAACAAAATACCATCAACTTTATCTATACCCAATTTTTCAAGTATCTCTCTAATTTCATCATGATTCCCATGGATGTACTTCACATTATTATAATTATACAATCTTTTTTTAGCAGAATTTAAAGCATCTTCATCTCTATCAATTCCAATTAGTAAGCCATTATCAGATAATCTTTTTACAATTTCTTCACTATGACCTGCTCCACCGCATTGTACCATCCACGTAAACACCATTTGGTTTTATCTTTAGACCTTCTATACATTCATTTAATAATACGCTTTTATGCTTAAATTCCAATGACTACACCTCATAGATTATTTTATAGCACAATCAGTTGGTATATTATTATACCAACTGTATGCTATTCTTAAAATCACCTTATAGTAAGCTTTTTCATTAGTTTAACTCAATCCTTTGTTCTTTATTTAGCAAGTTTTCCAACTTATTTCCTCTGTATATGCATAATATTTCTTCTATAGTTTCTTATATAATTTTTTATCTTTTGTAAATGCTTTATGTATAAACAATCAACATTTTATCTTTTGAAGCTTAAAATATCTTTTGTTTAATTAACTCTTTTGTTATAATCTTTTTATGATGCTTTTCTTTTGTATAAATTCTCTATAAAAATTTTATCTTTTGTTTAACATAAATGTTCTCTGTAATTTTCGTCTTTAGTTATAATATCTACAATCAACTTTATCTTTTGTTTAATTCTCTTTTTTCTTTTGTATAGCATGCATTTTACCAACACTTTATTTTAAACTGTCAGTCACACATTATATTATAAGTTTTTTTATCTAATAGCAAAATATGCTACTGATTTAACTCTTTGGTTAATTTAAAAATTTATCTTTTGTTTACAAATGAGGATTAAAATCTTTTGTACTTTATATTTTTATCTTTTGTTTTTATATAAACTTTTAATAAAGTTATATACCAAGCATTGTCATATTTTCAGCAATTGCATCAGCCGAAATATTTTCATCACTATTGTATTCTTTCCATTTTTCCTTGTTCCAAATTTCAATTCTAGTACCTACACCGATTATAGCAATTTCTTTTTCCATTTGTGCATATTCTCTTAGGTTACCAGCAATTAAAAATCTTCCTTGCTTGTCAATTTCGCACTCTGTAGCTCCTGATAAGAAAAACCTTACGAAATCTCTCGCATTCTTATTGGTAAGTGGAAGTGTTTTCAATTTTTCCTCAAAATTATTCCATTCAGCTTGTGAAAAACCAAACAAGCACCCATCAAGTCCCTTTGTAATTATGAACTTTTCCCCTATGTCTTCTCTAAGCTTTGCTGGCATTATTAACCTGCCCTTAGCATCTAGAGAATGTTCATATTCACCGATAAGCACTTTGTTTCACCTCACTTCATTTTCTAACCACTTTCTACCACTTCTCTCCACTTCACTTAAATTCTAATACAAGAATTAATAAAATGCAAGTATTTTTTGAAAATTTTTTTATATTTTTTCTACTCAAACCCTTCTCTCTCTTGGTTTTATGGCAAACATCAGTTTTATAACTTGTCCTGTAAGTGCACTCTTATCTATATATCAGATGTCTCCCTAAATAAAACATTTTTCGAATTAAGCTCACAATTTTTTTCGAAATTATTTTGAATTTAGGGAACACTGCTTTTTATATCTAATCTATTGTAGTACTGGTTCTTCCTGTTCCAACAACAGCTTCTTGAAGTGACCTCCACGTATTACATCCAACAATTCCATCTGCTGAAAGCCCAGCTGAAGACTGATAACGCCTTACCGCATTTTGTGTAGCAGAACCAAATATACCGTCCAGACCACCAGTTCTATATCCTAAAGTATTAAGGTCATCCTGTGCAATTAATACATAATTACTTATACTGCCTCGTTTTATCTGTGGATAGCCTCCAGTAGAACAAGCAGGAGTTCCGGAACCTTTTATCAAAATGAACCCAAGTTGGTGTCAAAGATATAGGTTCCACAAAACTCCATACCCCGGAATTATTAGCAGAATTCCATAATCTCGTCCTTTGAGTTTGACTAAGCCTCTGTCCAACATCAAATGCAGTACCTGCATAGTGTTGACTTTGATTTCCATGACCACCTTCCCAAGGTCTTTTAAATGCAAATCCAACTGGAATTGGTGCTCCAAAAATATACCTTTGGCTATTCCAACTTTGCATTGTTCTTTTAGTAGTCCATAATGTTGATGAATTACTCGACCCTCTAAATTCTCTCACTTTTAGCGTGCCATTTGTATTATATGGCATTGGTTCATCTTCTCCTCGGTAATATACTTCCATTCGGTCAGTATCGTTATTGAAAATAATTATCTTCGCCATAAAAAACAATCCTCCCATACCTATTATTTTTTATATATTATGAAAAAATTATTTTTTTGTTACTACTAATTTACAAAAAAATTCTTTTCCTATATAATTAATTGAAAATAAGCTAAAAAATATGGTCATAAAAATTATTTCTATTCAATATTTAGACTTTGAAAGGACTGAAATATTATATGGGAAAAGATTTATATAAACATAGAAACTCAAATTATTGTTACCCAGGTACAGATATATTGATTAACAAATTAAATATAAAAGATAAAAATACTTTACAAAAGTTTGAAGCCAAAATCACTGCTGCCAAACTTTTAGATTTAAGACAAAAAGGTATTATCGGCAATTTTAATGCTGAGCATCTAAGCAAAATACATAGATATCTCTTCGAAGACATTTACCCTTTTGCAGGCAAATTGAGAAATGAAAATATAGCAAAAGGCGTTTTTAGATTCGCTGAATGGGAATATGTTGAACCCGAGTTAAATAGATTGCTAAATGAGTTAAAGAACGAAAATTATTTATCAAATCTTTCTAAAGAAGTTTTATCTGAAAGACTAGCATATTATTTGTCTGAGCTAAATGTGCTACATCCTTACAGAGAGGGAAATGGTAGAACTATTAGAGAATTTATAAGAGAACTTGCCTTAAAAAATGAATATGTTTTAAACTTAAAGGATGTTTCTCCTAAAGAATTTCTTAATGCAAGCATTAAATCTATAGTAGATACTTCTGAATTATCAAAACTAATCTATATCTGCTTAGAGCATAATATAAATAAATAACCTTAATTCATGTTAATTGGCCTAAAGCACTAGACTTTTCGCCATTTTTATGGTATAATTATAGTATATTGATGTTATAAGTTTTGGAGGTAAAAACTATGTTTAATGAAGAAATATTTAATTTTAATATAGATAATATAAAGAACGATTTAGCAATTGAAGGTTTAGCAATTACTGAGCAGGACATATCTTTATTTAAACAATTTGCAAATGATGAAATTGATATGCCTAATTTAATTCAAACAATCAAGAACGAGATTACTTAAACTTCGTTATAATACTCCTTTATTAAAGTTTAAAGGGTGTCCTGAAAAATAGGACACCCTTTTATAATTATGTAGAAACATAATTTTTTTCGGCTTATTCTATATAGCTCAATCTAAACTTCTCTACACTTTACAATTAATCTTTTTGTTCCATAGTCTGTACATGTAATTAATGTAAGCTCTTTTCTCCCACCAGTAAGCTGACTTGTACATCTGGTGTCCGTAGGTTCAACAACGTACATGTTATACACTTGGTATTGCAACACTCTTCCTTTTAAATCCTCAACAGTGACAATATCTCCATATTCTAACTCATGTAGTTTACCAAACATTTTTCCATTTCTATAGTTATGCCCCACTATACAATAGTTGCCAACTTCATTTGGCTGTAAATCTTTTGGCCAATATTTATTCACTGAGATTTCTAGTAATTCATCAGATGTATCTGAAAGAACAGGATAACTAATATCTATTTTTGGTATCGTTATTATAGCCTCTGTAGCATATGTATTACCATCAACTGTAATCTCTTCTTCTAAAGAATTAGTTGAAACATTTTCTTCTCTTCTGGAATCCTCTTCATTAAGTACAATTATAATAGGCTCATCTTCCATGTTCTGCTTTGTAGTACTATCTTCGTCTGGTTTTACCTCTGATAAAAGTACCTGAGACACTTCCTCACTTTTATTTCTGTCGTATTCAGCATATATGTAATAAGAAGATAATAGGCATACTAATAAAACAGATATAAAAAACTCAATTTTATATATTTTTCTTTTTCTTTTCATTGCTGGTGTAACATACAATTTTTCAGTAACAAGAATTTGGTTCAAACCTATACCTCCTTTTCACAAGATTACATAAATATTATATCATATTTTAGTTATTGTTTAAAGAGTTTTTGACATTAAATTTGATAATTTTGCAAATTGCTCCAAACTTAATGTCTCCCCTCTAACTTCTGCATCCAAGCCTAGTTCTTCAAATATTTCTGTAAGAATTTTTTTGTCTTTAACTATTCCCGAATTACTTATTCCATTTTTTAATGTTTTTCTCCTTTGCATAAAACTTGCTTTTATCAGTTTGAAAAACAATTCTTCATTTTCTACTAACACCACTGGTTTTTCTCTAATCTTTAGTTTGATAACTTCCGAATCTACCTCAGGAGATGGTATAAATGAACACTTATCAACAAACTCTATTTTATCAGGTTCTGCATAATAATTTACGCTATATGTTATTGCACCGGACAATTTATCTCCTGGCATTGCAGTAATTCTGTCTGCAACTTCTTTTTGTATCATTACAATTATACTTTCTATATTCAATCTTTCTTCTAAAAGCTTCATAATTATTGGCGTTGTAATATAATATGGTAAATTAGCAACAATTTTTACTTCAGAAAATTCTTTTAAATTTTCACTAATTAGTTGTTTCATATTAACCTTTAAAATATCATCATTTATCAATAAAAGATTATTATATAAACTGAATCTATCATTTAATATTTTTATCATTCTCTCATCAAGTTCAATCCCTATAACTTTACCAGCTTTCTCAAGTAGTTTAGCTGTAAGTGTACCAAGTCCTGGTCCAATCTCTATTACAACACTATTCCTGCTTAAATCTGCAGAAGCAATAATGCTATCTATCACATCGTCATCAACCAAAAAATTTTGACCTAATTTTTTATTTGCTTTAATATTATACTTTTTTAATATAAATTTTGTATCCTCTAAACTACTTGTAATCAAGTTATTAACACTCCCCTCATACAGATAAGTCTTAATAGTTTCACTAATAAGTTTAAACTTTATAATCCCATATCTCTGTATGTTAATTAAATTTTAAAATACGGTTTACTAACGTCAGCCTCTTCATTATTTTATTCCTCAATTTCTTCTTTAAGTATAACGTTTATAACTGTTCCTTCTTCTACTGATGTACCAGCTGTAATATCTTGGCTAGTCACTTTCCCTTCTCCAGAATACTTTATATTCAAATTCTTATTCTTTAAAACAGCCTTTGCCTCTGATAAACTCATTCCCTTTAAATTTGGTACAGACTGAGATACCCTAGTATCATTATCCTCAGAATATAATCTTACCACTGAGCCCTCAATTAAAGCTGTTCCTGCTGCTGGCATTTGTTCTGTGACTATATCATCTGAGTTGCCTGAAATAATACACTCAAATCCTTGTTTTTCAATTATCTTCTTTGCCTCTGCCATAGTTTTATTCTTAACATTTGAAAGAGCTGTAGTCTCTGCTGATGACTCACTATCTGTTGTATCTGATTGAATTCCTAAGTAAGGTAACACTTCTGATAAAATTTGCGAAACCACTGGAGCTGCAACTGTACTTCCACTATGGCTCTCTCCTTGAGGTCCATATAATGTAACAAGTATAACTACCTCTGGGCTCTCCACTGGAGATATAGCAGCAAAAGATGCAACATATTTTTTCTCCTTGTCAGATTCGTCAGGTTCAGACGTACCTGTTTTTCCTGCAATACTATAACCTTTTACTTCTGCATACTTTCCTGTTCCACTATCAACAACTGTCTCTAGCATATCAAGCATTGTCTCTGAAGTTTCTTTTGAAACAACTTGTCTAACTTCTTTAGGTTCTATCGTTGTAATAGCTCCAGTATCTGTATTTTTTATTTCCTTAGCAATTCTTGGTTGAACTAAAACACCATCATTTGCAATTGCCGAAACAGCTGTAATCATTTGCAACGGTGTAACTCTAAATCTCTGCCCAAATGACATTGTTGCAAGCTCTACAGTTCCAACATCATCTATATCCCAAAAATATCCAGACCTTTCACCTGAACTTCCAGAATCACCAATATCAGCGAAACCAGTTGTATCAAAGAAACCAAAAGCGTCATAATATCTATATAGAGTTGCTGCTCCTATCTTTTCTCCCAATTGCATAAATGCAGGATTACACGAATATTTTAGAGCATCTCTTAAACTTTGTGAACCATGTCCTGATGTATCTGAACAATTTATTTTAACTCCAGAAACCATTTGGTAACCCTCACATTCAAAAACATTTGGTTTATCAGCATTGACCAATCCTTCCTCTAATCCTACAGCAGCAGTTATAATCTTGAATACAGAACCTGGCTCATATGTTGATGTAATTGCTCTATTATTCCATGTCTCCTGTAATAAAGAATTCTTTTCTTCATCAGACATTTTTTTCCACTTTTTATCAGATATATAATCCAAAGTAAATGGAGAATTCAAATTATAATCCGGATAAGTTGCCATCGCTAAAACATCGCCATTATTAGGATTCATTATAATGACATTTCCTCCATCTTTGCAATCATTCTCCTCACACGCCTGTTTCAAATATTTTTCTGCTATCTGTTGTATATTTGCATCAATAGTAAGAGTTATATCATTTCCATTTTGAGGCGCAATATAAGTCTCGTTCTCATATGGTATTAAATCTTGAACAGCATCTTGTGCAGACGTCACTTTTCCTGGAGTTCCCGTTAATATATCATTCCACTTAAGCTCCAAACCATAAAGTCCCTGATTATCAGTACCACAAAAACCTATTAAACTTGAAGCTAAATTGTCATATGGATAATATCTTTTTGTATCACCATCAATATTTATTCCGCTATAAATATCATTCGCTTGCATCCAATTTCTTAATTCTTCTATCTTGTCATTTTCTACTTTTTTAGCTATTGTAACATTAGTACTATCACTAGAAACTTTCTCTAAAGTCTCCTTATAATCCAAATCGAAAATATCTGAAAAAGCCTTTGACACCTTTTCTTTCAATTGTTTAGTCATTGCTTCAGCTATTTTTTCATCATCATTTTCAACTACAATGCTAGTAGGGTCAATACTTACAGTATCAACCTGAGCACTAATCGCTAGAGCTTTTCCAGTAGAATCATATATAGTACCTCTTTTAGGGCTAATTGTCTTACTTGCAGTAAGTTGTCTATACATATCCTCTTTCAAATCAGCACCTTGCACAATTTGTAGCCAGCCCAATCTACCAATTAAAATTATAAATACAACAAAAAATGCTATTAACATTCTTGCTAATCTCTCATTTATAGAAAGTATTTTTTTTCCACTATTCTTATGCGCATTAAATTTATATACATTTGTCTTTTTATTCAACCTTAGTATCTCCTTTGCTTAAAGATATTTATCCAATTTGTTGTATGTTTATATTAAACATAATTGCCCCATTTTATGTTTATATTTTATATTACCCGCCCGAAAAAATCAAGTAAAAAACCGACATTTTTTTGTCGGTTTTCATATTATAAGCTTTGCTCATTAAATATAGAATCAAATTCTTCTCCATCAATCTTTTCTTTTTCAAGAAGAACACCAGCTACTTTATGAAGCTTATCTATATTCTCTTTTAATATTGTTTCAGCTTTCTTATATGCAAAATCAATAATACTCTTTACTTCTTCATCAATTACTCCCGCTGTTTCTTCAGAATATTCTTTTGATTGTGCAAAATCTCTGCCTAAAAATACCTCTTCTTGGTTTTGTCCAAGAGTTATTGTTCCAACTCTCTCGCTCATACCATATTTAGTAACCATAGCTCTTGCAATTTTTGTAGCCCTTTCAATATCATTGCTTGCACCTGTTGAAATATCATCTAATATCAATTTTTCTGCTACTCTACCTCCAAGAAGTGAAACAATATTTTCTACCATTTCCGTCCTAGACATAAATGATTTATCTTCAGTTGGTCTATACATAGTATAACCACCTGCCATGCCTCTAGGTACTATAGAAATTTGATGAACAGGGTCTTGTGTAGGTAAAAATCTACTAACAACTGCATGACCTGCTTCATGGTAAGCAACCAATTTTTGCTCTTTATCACTTCTAACTCTTGTTCTTTTTTCTGGTCCCATAGTAACTTTAACCATAGCATCTTCAATTTCTTGCATTCCAATCTCTCTTAAATTTCTTCTAGCTGCAAGTAGCGCTGCTTCATTTAAAACATTCTCCAAATCAGCTCCTGAGAAACCTGATGTATTTTTAGCAATTGTTTTTAGGTCAACATCTATAGCTAATTTTTTCTTTCTACTATGCACTTCAAGTATTTGTTCTCTAGCTTTAACATCTGGACTAGATACTACAATTTGTCTGTCGAATCTTCCAGGTCTTAATAATGCCTTATCTAAAACATCTGGTCTGTTAGTAGCTGCTAACACTATAACACCCTCATTTACTGCAAATCCATCCATCTCTACCAATAATTGATTAAGGGTTTGCTCTCTTTCATCATGTCCTCCACCAAGACCAGCACCTCTCTGACGTCCTACTGCATCAATTTCATCTATAAAGATTATACATGGAGCTTTTTTCTTAGCCTCATCGAACAAATCTCTTACTCTTGATGCACCAACACCAACGAACATTTCCACAAAATCAGAACCACTTATTATAAAGAATGGTACTCCTGCTTCTCCAGCAACAGCTTTTGCTAATAATGTTTTACCAGTACCAGGCTGACCAACAAGAAGCACACCTTTAGGAATTCTTGCACCCATATCAGTATATTTCTTTGGGTTCTTTAAAAACTCTACAATTTCCTCAAGCTCCTCTTTTTCTTCATCCACACCTGCAACATCATCAAATGTAACCTTATTCTTATCAGTTGGGCTCATCATTCTTGCTCTACTCTTGCCAAAGGACATAGTTTTGTTTCCTCCACCATTTCCCTGCGCTCCACTCATAAATAAGAACCAGAAAATTAGGAAAATAATTAAAATTCCAAACGGAGTTAAAAGACTTAGTATAAATACCCAAACAGATTCAGATGCCTCTTTAACTGAAATACTTCCAGCTGTCATACTTTCCTGTAAATTATCCATTAAATTGTCTATGCTAGGAATATTTACCTGTTTTTCAAAATTTTCATCTTTAAGTTTAACCGTTGCAGTTGCTCCATCTGCTGAGAGTTCAATTTCTGATACATTTCCAGCTTCTATCTCTCCTAACAACTCTGAATATGCAAGCTTATTATTATCATTATCTAATATTGACGTTAAAAGTACAACAAAAATTATACCTATAATAAGCCACATAGCTAATGTTTTTATTCCACTTTTCAAATCTAAAATTCCTCCTTTAGTTTTAAAGATGATATCTTTAAAATTAAAATTTTATCCAATTTATTAAATATTTATAATAAATAGATTTCACCTTTGAACTATACCATATAAATTAAGTTATTGCAAGATTTTTTTTAAAACTGAATCGTTTTTTTTCAGTACATATTCTTTTTATTAATTTTTACTACTTACAGCTATTAATGTTGAAAACAAATAAGTATATATACTCTGGTGCAATTTAAACTGTGAGTTATAATCTGTTTTTCATCTAACTAAATCAATTCTCTTATTTAATTAATACATTTATTTTTTATTGGTTTCATATTTTATTAAAATCTTCCCTTTACTCACTTTAACATATAAACCTTTTTTTGGCATCAAAAACTTATTACCAATATTATTTTTACATAGCTTTACTATATCATCAATATGCACTTTCTCTATCCCACTGGTCTTTCCATAAACCTTTGCTATTGCATACAAAATTACTCTTGACCTAACTACCTCGTCCAGCATGTTAAATTTTTTCAAATTAAGTACTACTAATTTATTGTTTTTTGTACTAAAAGTCTCTACATTAAAGTTATTGCCTTTTTCTTTATTTCTCTTATCATGCTTCTGAATAAAATTATTCCCTTTTTCTTCATTCTTTAAACCTATATTTTTTTCCTCAATTAATATTTCTTTATACTCTTTTTGAACAATATTATCTATAAACCTTTCTTGTTCTGTAGCTAAGTTTGAAAGCCTATTTATTCCCTCCAAAATATTAGGATTAAACTCTTTTTGAATAAACGGAATAAGCATATTTCTTATTTTATTTCTAGTATATATATTTTCTTCATTTGATTTATCATATTTCGGATTTAATTTTTTTTCCTTGCAATACTCTTCAACCTTTTTCCTTGAACATTCTATAATTGGTCTAATGTATTTTCCTTCTCTTACTTTTTCAATTCCTTTTAGTCCTGAAACAGAAGTTCCTCTAAGTAAGTTCATGAGTACTGTTTCTACATTATCATTGCTGTTATGTGCAGTTGCAATTTTATTTGCCCCAACTTTTTGTGCTACTTCTTCAAAAAAACAATATCTAATATTTCTTCCAGCTTCCTCTATTCCAATCTTCAAATCTTTTGCCTCTCTCTCTACATCTACCTTTTTATAAAAAAACGCTATTCCTTTTTTATTACAACACTCTTTCACATATTCGGTCTCTTCGTCAGCCTCTGCTCTTATCATATGATTAATATGTGCAACAAATATTTCAATATTTAGTTTATCTTTTAGTGAATATAGACAGTTTAACAAAGACATTGAATCAGGTCCACCAGAAACTCCAATTACAACTTTATCTCCATTTTCTATCATTTTGTACTTTTTTATTGTTTCTAACACTTCATTCTCAAACACAGTTAATATTCTCCTTCACATGTTCATTTTTAATCCCATTACTTTCACACTGCACAAACTTAATTGTTCAATTTATTGACTAATTACGCACCTTTTTAATCATAGCATAAATCCCAGCATTTTACAAGAACTTGACATAATACATTTTACTATTATAATTAAATTATAGTATCCTATCTTCCTCTGCAAAAAGGGCTCCTAGAATTAGGAGTCCTTTTTTTGCTTATTTCATATTATTTTAGAATAACTAATCTCTATATTTATCAATATTGGCAAATTTTGTGTAGTTTCCAAGCCACAATAGCTCAACTGTACCTGTTGAACCAGCTCTATGCTTTGCAAGTATTACTTCTGCAATATTTTTCTTCTCACTATCTTCATTATAATAGTCATCTCTATATAAGAACATTACAATGTCTGCATCCTGCTCGATTGAACCAGACTCACGGAGGTCAGAAAGCATTGGTCTATGATCTGGTCTCTGTTCAGGCGCTCTAGATAGCTGTGACAAAGCTATTACTGGAACTTCGATTTCTTTTGCTAGTATCTTAAGTGAACGACTAATTTCTGCAATTTCTTGTTCACGGCTTGAACCTCTTTTACCACTTCCTTGTACTAATTGCAAATAATCTATTATAACTAATCCTATATTTTTTTCAAGTTTCATTTTTCTACATTTTGCACGGATTTCCATTATAGAAATACCTGGTGTATCATCAATATATATCTGAGACTCAGAAAGAACTCCAGATGCCTCTGCAAGTTTAGCCCAATCCTCATCTTCAAGAGTTCCTGTTCTTACCTTATTACTATCAACCATTGCCTCAGAACACAGAATTCTGTTTACCATCTGTTCCTTTGACATTTCTAAGCTAAATATAGCTACTGGAACATTTGCTCTTACAGCTGCATGAGTTGCAATATTCAGTGCAAATGCAGACTTTCCCATTGCAGGTCTTGCTGCAACTAATATCAAGTCCGATTTATGTAGTCCTGCTGTTCTATAGTCCAAATCCGCAAAACCTGTTGGCACACCAGTCACATGCTGTTTTCTATTATATAACTGCTCTAATTCAGTAAATGTATCAACCAGTATATCCTTAATAGAGCTATATCCTTTTTGATTTTTCTTCTGCATTACCTCAAAAATTTTCTTTTCCGAGCTATCAATAATATTTTCCACTTCCTGAGTTGGATCATATCCAAGAGTTATTATTTCATTTGCAGTTTTAATCAAATTCCTTAATATAGATTTTTCCTCAACAATCTTAATATATTGCTCAACATTTGATGTAGTTGGCACCATGTCTGGAAGTCCTGCAATATATCCCAAGCCTCCTACTGCCTCAAGTTTTCCCATAGATGATAACTCTGACTTTAAGGTAATTATATCAATTGGCTCACTTCTGCTATACAAATTCATTAAGGCGGAAAAAATAATTTTATTATCTTCTCTATAGAAGTCTTCCTCTTTAAGCACTTCAACAGCTGCAATAACTGCATCTTTATCAGTAAGCATACTACCGAATTACAGCTTGCTCAGCCTCTGTATCATTTGGTGGTACTTTCCCTAGCTCCATTTGCTTCTATTCCCTTCTTTCACCATAAATTTTACATGTGCACTTTGCAAGTTCTTTTAGCCATAGAAATTTGTTAAAAGATTTCACTCACTTATAACCTCTACCTTAAGCTGTGCAATAACCCCCTCAAATAACTTTATTGGGACATTAAAACTTCCTAAAGTTTTAATTGTATCTTTTAACTCAATCTTCTTTTTATCTATATTAAAATTATACTGTATTTTTAAATTGTCAGAAATTTCCTTTGAAGTTACACTACCGAAAATTTTTCCGTTCTCTCCAGATTTAACCTTAATTTTTAGAATTATTCCCTTTATCTTCTTTGCAAGTTCCTCAGCAGCTTGCTTCTCCACATCTTTTTTATAACTAGCTGCCTCTTTTTTGTTATTAAGCTTGCTCATGTTTTCAGCATTTGCTTCAACTGCAAGTTTTTTAGGAAACAAAAAATTTCTTGCATAACCATCAGCCGCATTAATAATCTCGTCTTTCTTTCCAACACCTTTTATATTATCTAATAAAATAACCTTCATACTCACACCTTACTTTCTTCTCTATATTTAAAATGTGTTTATATTTTACAACAAATTGTATGCTTTTTCAACTAATTAATTTCGCTAAAATACTCGTTTATCCTATTAATCAACTCTTGCTTTACTTCATAAACATCCATTCCCTCAACCTGAGCACCTGCTAAAGTAATGTGACCACCACCACCAAGTTTCTCAAGTATTACCTGAACATTAATATCTCCTATAGAACGACCGCTGATGCAAACCTTATCTGGTATTTTGCCTATTACAAACGAAGCCGTTATATTACTAATTGTAAGTAATTCATCTGCTGCTTTTGCACATACAACATTCGCATCTCTATCTTCCTCTTCATATATCGATATTGCAATTGTGTCATATACAATTTCTGTTTTTCCTATTATATTTGATATTTTGTTGTATGTCTCCAAATCACTTTGAAACCATTTTTTAACTTTAATAATATCTACTCCGCATCTTCTTAAATACGCTGCTGCTTCAAAAGTCCTAACTCCAGTTTTAAACGTAAAAGTCTTTGTATCCATCATTATTCCAGCATACAATGCTTCTGCCTCTAAATTAGAAAGTTTTGGTTCACTTTGCGCATATTCCACAAGCTCTGTTACTAACTCTGATGCAGATGAAGCATATACTTCGTGAAAAGTCAAAGTAGCATTTTCTATATAATCAGGACTTCTCCTGTGATGGTCTACAACAACAATTTTCTTCACTTTGCTCAAAAGCTCAAATGACTCAATATAATTCTTCTTGTTTGTATCCACTACAACTAGCAAAGTATCATCATCAACATCTGAAACTGCCCTTTGTGGTTCTAAAATAATATTATCATATTCAGGATTCGATTTTAACTCATCTAAAAAAACTGCCAAATTGTCTCCCTTAGGATTCAAAACAATATGTGCCTCTTTTTCTAGAGTTCTGGCAAGTCTATATATCCCCATGCTAGCTCCTATGCAATCCATATCTGCATTGGTATGTCCCATTATCATAACTCTACTAGCTTCAGAAATAAGCCCTTCAAGCGCATGTGATATAATTCTTGCTTTAACCTTGGTCCTCTTTTCCAACTCTTGAGTTCTACCACCGAAAAATGTATATTTAGCATTTTCATAAATTACTGCTTGGTCTCCACCACGTCCCAAAACTATATCTAGCGATGCTTGCGCAGTCTTGTATTTCTCCAAGTTAGTAGTCCCCTCATTAGATATAGCAATACTCAATGTAAATTGCATCTTATCAGAAGGTTGTAAATCCTTTATTGTATCTAAAATATCAAACTTTCCTTCCTCTATTTCTTTAATATACTGCTTTTCAAAAACACATACAAAAGTTTCTCTTTCAGATTTTAGAATAAGACCCTTATACTCTATTGCCCAATCATACAAAGTTTTTTCGATTTCAGCCATAAGCTGAGGTCTTTCATCATCTGGTATCCTTTGTATAATTTCCTCGTAATTATCTATCATAATCAAACCAATATACATATCTTTATTATCAAACAATGTTTCAAGCTCAACTAGCTTAGTATTATCTACAAAATAAATAGTGATAACATACTCATCCTTTAGAGGCATATAATCTCCATAAAGCTTATAGGTATTTTTGCCAATAGTAATTTCATCATATATTTTTTCTTTTTTATCATTACTTTTAATTTGCAGTTTTAGCTCAGAAATAATTTTAGTTAGATAATTATTTATATCTATATTCGCAAATTCCTGATTAAATTTAGTATTTCTAAAAATCAAATTACCGTTTGTCTCAGCTATTACCAATGGAAATGGTGAATTAACAAGAGCCACCTTTGCCACTTTATCAACACTAAATGTTAAATTCTTAATATGCTCTGTAAGCTCTTCCTGCCCTTTATTATTCGTCCAATATGCATACATAAGTAATAATATATATATAATTATTGCAGGTACTATAAAAGCAGGACTGTAGACACAAATTACTATTAAAAGTAAAGCTATTATCGCTAAATATATCTTAGTTTTAGATACTATTTTCTGCAATAACTTTTTATTGTGGTTCATAAAAACCTCCATTCAAGCTCAAATATACTCTTATATTTTTTATTAACTATTTTCTAAAATTAATTATAATAATATACCTCTATTAAAATAATTAATATAAGAAAAGTAATAAATAAAACATATTATATTGTACTATGTTTTAAGCCTTTTTGTCAAGTTGACATAAGTCATGCTTTAGAGATAAACTTTAAGGACACTCTTAAAAGTTCAGAAAATTCCTGAACTTTTAAGAGTGTCCCTAAAGTTCACATTACTTCTCACATTTTCCTTTTGTTAATTTTAGTATGTCCGTTATTTCGCAATCTAAAACAGTACACAACTTTGCTAAGATTGATAAGTCCATTTTCTGTACATCGTTTCTACAATATCTTAAAATCTGGCTATACTGCAGTTCTGTATTTCTTACCAAACTAGACCTGCTTATTTTATGCTTTTTCAAATAATCATCTAACACAACTTCTATCTTGCCAAACTCAGTCATATCTTACTCATTCCCTCCATAGGTAATTAATTCATACAATATCTTTTTTCATTTTTTCAAGTAATATACCTACATATAGTATATTAGCATATAAACTTACGCCTTGACAGTTGTAGTTTTGTATAGTATATTTATGTACAGTATATATAAAAGGGGTGAGTAGTCTTGAAAAAATACAATCTAGATAACAAAACTATATCAAATTTAATATATTCCCATAAATTTATTTCTTTAAATAATATTCAACTTAATAATAAAGTTCTTATACAAAAACAAGAAGAAAACTATCTAAATTTAATGATTGCATTAGAGAATATTCCTCCCTGTTTTTCATCAACTAAAAAAAACATAAAACAAAAACTTGACACTTATATTAAGTTTATTGATGAGTTAGACTATTATAAAAACGAAAAATTTTACTGTACTGGTTTTAACGATGGTTATAATTATCTAATGGAACTATTAAATCAAGAAGGGAATGATAACAAATGAGCAAAATATATAATAAATATATTGAATTAAAAAGGAATGAACTAGACAATAAGAAAACTCTTTATCTTTTTAGGTACGGCATCTTTTTTATTTTTATTGATGGAGATGCTAAAATTGCCTCAGAACATTTAAATCTCAAATTAAGTCAACTAAATGACAAAATTGTCAAATGTCGGTTTCCCAATAAATTCGTTGCCCAAATACTTAAATCTTTTCAAAAGACTTCCATATAATTTTGAAATTGTAAATTTAGAAGATAATATTTGCCAAACGCCTAACAGCTATACATATTTCCAAAATATAAAGCAAATAACAGACGGTTTAGCAAAAATAGATATTAATTCTCTTTCAATTAGTCAAGCATATGATGTTCTATACACAACTCAAAATAAATTAAAAATGTTAAATAAAGAGTTTCCTAATGAAGCAAAAGAATAATTTGTATCAGAATATATGTAAATTAGAAAATATTTATTTACATTAGTTTGAGTCTCATATAAAAATACCACATGCAACTCTATGCATGTGGTATTTACATATCTATTTTCTTGTTGGAAGACGTATCACAACTTCTGTTCCTTTCCCTACCTTGCTCTTAATATCTATACTTCCCTTGTTTTGGTCAAGTATTTCTTTTGCAATTGATAGTCCAAGCCCTGTTCCACCTAGCTCTCTACTTCTAGCTTTATCCACCCTATAAAACCTGTCAAATATTCTAGATAAATCTTCCTCTGGTATTCCTATTCCGTTATCTATTATTTTTATGTAAGCATCATTATATACAAACCCCACATACACTTTTATAGTTCCATTATCAGGTGTATATTTAATAGAATTCGATAAAATATTTAACACAACTCTTTCTATACCATCTTTATCTGCCACAACAGGAGGCACACTAGCGGTAACAAAACATTCCACGTGATGTTTCTTTTTTTCTATTTGATACTCTAGTTTCTCTTGACATTTTTTTACTAAGTCCCCCAAATCAAAATCCGTTGCCTCTACAACAATTTTTTTATTATCATATCTCGATAAAGTCAATAAGTCTGTTACAAGTCTAGCCATACGCCTCGCTTCTGATGATATGACGTTTAGAAACTTTACTCTGGTCTCATCATCATAATCTCCTTCCAAAAGAGTATCTGAATACCCCATAATTGACGTAATTGGTGTTTTTAATTCATGTGATACATCTGCTACAAACTCTTTTCTCATATTATCAAGTTTAACATGTTCGGTAATATCTTGTATTAATGCAATTACACCAGCTGGTCTATCATTTTCGTCTTGAAATGGTGCAAAAAGAATATTTACATATTTCCCTCCTAAATTTTTTCTTTGTTCAGAAGACGTCCAATTTTCTAGGTAAACAATTTTTTCTATATTAATATCTATATTAAGTTTTTTAAATATCTTTTCAAATGTATTTTCTCTATCCGATAATCCTAAAAGAGCCTTGGCAGCAGGATTAATATGTATTATTTCTCCACCCATATCAAAAGCAATAATACCATCAGTCATGTGTAAAAGTATTGTTTCAATCTGCTTTTTTTGCCTATTTACCTCATTTAGCTTTTGGTTTAGCTCATTTGTCACTATACTAAATGCATTTTCTAAATCACCTAAGTCACCATCTTTGTTTATTTTATCCCCTATTTGTACATTTTCTCCTGAAGCAATTTTTTCCGCACTTTTTATTAATTTTTTCATAGGTGAAACCACCGACTTGAGCACAAAATATCCAACCAATATAGAAATTAAAGTATATACAGACATAGACACAATAATTAATATTTTTGTTTGTTTTAATTGATTATTTATATTTTCAATTAATTCTATATTTTCTTGTAGATTGCCTATGTTTTCTAGTTGGTTTAACATATATATGTAACTTATTCCTAAGCCAATTATTAATATTATTCCAAGTATAAAAAATATTATAACTATTTTCAAATTTATATTCTTCTTCATATCTATTTTAATGGTTAGCAATTATTAATTGCTAACCATTTTTCTCCTTTTCTTTAGATGATAAGTAATATCCTACTCCTCTTTTAGTAATTAATAATTTAGGACTAGATGTATCCACTTCTATTTTCTCTCTTATTCTTCTTATTGTAACATCTACTGTTCTTATATCTCCATAATATTCATATCCCCAAACCTTTTCAAGAAGAGCTTCCCTTGTTACTACTTGACCAGGCTGATTTGCTAAATATCTTAATACTTCAAATTCTCTTAATGTTAAATCTATAGGCTTATTTCTAACCTTAACCTCAAACTTATCCAAATTAATAAATATCTCACCTATTTCGATTGTCTTATCCTTCTCTTCCTTCCTAGGTAGAGATTCATCAAACTTTTGTATACTATTGACACTATTTATTTCGGCTTTCCTCAAATTAGCTTTAACTCTAGCTACAAGCTCTCTTACGCTAAAAGGTTTTGTTATATAGTCATCTGCGCCTAATTCTAACCCCAGTATTTTATCTATTTCCTCAGTTCTTGCAGAAATCATGATTATAGGTATATTTAAAGAATTTCTTATTTTTTTGCATACTGTCAATCCATCTACTTTTGGAAGCATTAAATCTAATAATACTAAATCAGGCTTTTGCTCAAATGCAATCTCAATTGCAGTTTTTCCATCATTTGCTTCTATTGTTTCATAGCCTTCCTTCTTTAGATTATAATCCAAAATATCTATAATAGGCTTTTCATCATCTACTATTAATATTCTTTTTTTTGCTTCTTCATTTTTTTTATCTTCCACAAAAAATTCACCTTTCCTATTTTCTTTTGCTTATATTTATATCACAAAATGGTCAAATAAACAAGTGATATAAGCATTTTTTTATATTTCTTTTTCTTCATGTTCTTTTTCCATTGTTTTATCCTTTGCCATATAATTCATTAAGCTAATATTTCCCTTTTCATCTTTTAAAAGCGTTTTTGTAGCAAGCTCTGATATATTGCCATAGAGCTTTTTCATTTCTAATATGGCCTTATATTTTGAAATATCATCCCTTTTTAATTCTTCTTCTAGTCCTGAATAATTATTAAGCTGAAAAATCAAATCCGTAATCTCTTCTGGAAGATTGTTTTCCTTGCCAAGTCCTAAAATAATTCCATTGTTATTATTATATGTAGTTTCCTTTCCATCTTTATCTACCCTTATTGATACATAATCTCCTATATCTGAAGAAGATCCATGATCTATAGAAACATCCTTAATGCTAACTCCATCTAATCTAGCCATCTTTTCTTGAATTACTATCGAGTTTAGTTCTTCTATATCATGCAATTTATCAATAATCTCATTATCTGTTATTGTTATTTGTCCTTTGTCAGCATTACTAAATCTCTGAAAGAAATCATCATATTCTTTCATTTTTTCTATGGTCTCTCTACTCATTCCAAGAGATTGCCAATTATACCCCATTTGCTGAAGCTCAGTTACTGTAGTCTGTGGTTCTTCTTTTTGCGCACTAGCATATGTAAATCCACCTATACCTATTCCAGCAGCTACTAACAATGTAGCAATTTTTAATTTTGTCCTAAAAGCTTGCTTTCTTGCTTTTTCTCTTGCCCTATATGCTGTACCATTTGCAGTTTTATATTTTTTTGCTTGTACTGGCCTAGTATTCATGCTCCTACCAGCTTTATACCCTAGTCTATAGTTTTCATTATTTATTTTATAGGGATTTCTTCCTGATGCGCCTCTACTCACATAACTTCTATTTTCTATCACTCTTCTGTCGTTACTTGCCATTCTTCTTCTAAACTCTTGTGCATCATTTCTGTTACCATATTTCTCATCTCTCATAATGTAACATCTCCTTCTAAAATTTGATTGTTTATCTCTTAGTTCTCCTTTTGCTCCTATTATATATTATTTTTTATTTTTGTCAAGATATTTCATTTTGAATACATGACCCTTTCAAAGCTATATTATATACTGCCAAGTCTTTCTTTGACAATAGAAACAATAATGTAGGAAACTCAACATTCTATTGTCAATTTCCTACATTATTGTTCAGTAAACTTTATATTTATTTGAGTAATTGGGCTCTCATAAAATTTTTCTAAATTACAATCTCCACGTTATTTACTTTTCCGTCATTCTGTAAAGGAATTTCCTCTCCATCTATTTTCTCTCCATTCAAAAACATTTCTCTTTTTTCTTTTGACTTTTTATTAATAACCTTAATATTATACACACTATCTCCATATTTGTACCTTATGCTATATTCATCCCAACTATCTGGAATACATGGTTTCATCTTTAAAACATTTCCTTCTATATTTAGTCCCAATATATATTTAATTCCTGCTTCATACATCCAACTGCTAGAGCCTGTATACCAAGTCCATCCACCTCTTCCTTCGAGCTCGCCGCCATATATATCAGCTGCCATAACATATGGTTCTACCTTGTACTTTTTAGCAGCTTCTTTGGTTCTTGAGTGTTCAATTGGATTTATCATTCTAAAATATTCTACCGCTTGATTTCCAAACCCCAATAATGCCTCTGCTATTATAGTCCATATTGCTCCATGTGTATATTGTCCTCCATTTTCTCTTGTACCTGGAATATATGCTTTAATATAACCAGGTTCCAACTTTCCTTTATCAAATGGAGGGTCCAAAAGTTTTATTATTCCTGCTTCTTTAGATACTAAATGTTTTTCTAAACTTTCCATAGATATATATTTTTTATCATTATCTCCTGCTCCTGAAATTGTTGCCCAGCTTTGTGCAATACTATCAATTTTACATTCATCATTCTTTATACTTCCGAAGTACATTTCCATCATCCATAAACGCTCTTCTATACCATCTTCCATCCCATCCATTTGTATTTAATGCACGTTTTAATTTTTCTGTAATATTATTGTAAATGTTTATTTTTTCACTAATTTTTTCTATTTTCAACTCCAAACTTTCACTATTGTTTCCTGTTTCTAATTTAACTTTTCCCATCAATACTTCTTTTATTTTTTCTAAGATTAATATAAAGCCCTTCAAAACTGTATATTGAAAAAAGCCAAGCCATACACTCTCTCCTCTACCTTTATTACCAACTGTACTAAATCCATCATTCCAATCACCTGAGCCTATTTTAGGCAAGCCATTTTCTCCAAAGTTTAAAGATTTATCAATTGCCCTTATACAATGTTCTAATATACTTTCTTTTTTCTCAGAAGGAAGATATAATTCATAACGCTCATCAACATTTTCCTCTAGTGGTGCACCTTTTACATAATGTGTTTCTTCGTATAGAATATCATATTTTCCAGTATATTTTATATATTCTATTACCATATATGGTAACCACAATAAATCATCCGAAAACCTTGTTCTAATTCCTCTTGCTGTTTCTTCATGCCACCAATGCTCCACATCTCCCTCAACAAATTGATGCTCACTATGCTTTAATATTTGATTTCTTAAAAATTCTTGAGAAATATACTTTAATCCAATACAATCCTGCAATTGGTCTCTAAAGCCAAATGCTCCACCAGACTGATAATATCCGCTTCTAGCATAAAGTCTTGAGCACAAAGTTTGATAAAGTAGCCAACCGTTTAACATAATATTCATTGACTCCAAAGGTGTACTTACTTTGATGGTTCCAAGCAAATCTCTCCAATATCTTTTTGTGTTTTCATACTCATTTATTGCATTATTTACATTAGTATATTTATATGCTGTATCTTGTATATCAAGCTGTTCATCTCCAGCCCCCAAAGTAATTACCACATCTTTGCTCTCAAAAGAATCAAGCTCTATTTTCATTTCAATTGCAACCATCTCGTTTTTACCTAAGCTATTTTCTCTATCTAATTCTAATTTTCTAAGACCTTCAGGATTTTTAATAGTCCCTTTTCCTATAAAAAAGTCTTTGTTGCCTGTATATGATGTAATTTTCTCACTACAAGTTATATATGCAATTATCCTGTTTTTTATATTCTGAGTTTGACTCTGCAACGTAATTAAATTCATATTTTCATTAAATTTAAGGTCAATATATCCATTTGTTTTTATTTCATCTTCACCAAGCACAGGTTTAATGCAATATAAAATTTTAATTTTTTTCTTTTTTGCCATTTTATTTTCCAAATGCAAAATTTGTACTTTTGCGCCATCCTCTTTTGGCACAAAAACCTCTAATGTCTGGAATATTCCATCACTTATATGCAAATACTTACTATACCCAAAACCATATATCACATAATAGTCGCTATTATCTGGAGCCGGATTAATTGTTGGAGACCAAACTCGTTTGGTTTCCATATTTTCTAAATATATTAGCTCTGATGGCACATCTGTCACTTGACTATTATTCCAAGCTGTTATTCTGTTCAGCCTACTGTTTTTATACCAAGTATATCCTCCCATTCCTTCTGTAACAACAGTACCAAACCTTTCATTTGCCATAATATTAGACCAAACTGTTGGCAATCTTTCTCCTCTATTTGTTCTTATTATATATTCTGTGCCATCTTCTGAAAAGCCACCATACTCATTATAATATTTCAGTTTATCCTGCTCCAAATCCTTTTTTTCAACTTGTTCTTCAATTAATTGTTGAGTTAATACTTCATTGCCTATTTCCTTAATTTTTTCTATATATTCTTCCTCAAAATCTTTAAGTTGCCTAGCTATGCTACCTAAATGTGCATTTATTAGCAAATTAGCTCTATACTCCACAATCCTTTTTGAGTTCTTTTCTAAATTATTTAATACAAATATCCCACCATTTACGTTTTGCATATATCCTAAGTTTCTATCCAGTATTGCATTTTGTATTTCATCATATAAATAATTATCATAGGTCTTTTTTTCTTCATTTAATATTACCAAGTCTATATTAATATTTTTTACTCTAAAAAACTCATAAGCTTTCAGACTATCTTTTACAACAGTAATATCACTTACATCTTTAATCTTAATCAAAAGAATTGGTAGGTCTCCTGAAATCCCATATTTCCATAGCTCACTTTGTGGTGCTTCTTCCGGTACTTTTCCTTTATACATTAATAATTTTAACGGATTTTGTAGTATTAAGTATCCAAGCATTTTTTGGTACTCCTCTATTTCTTTTGCCTTAACTCCTAAATACATGGCTTCTGCTTCTACTTTTGCTTTTGCTAAATTCATACTTCTTACAATTTTTTCACTATTCATATTTTCACTAACAAACTTTATTGCTTCATCCCTCTGCTCTGAAACAGAAATTATTAAGTCTAATACAGCTTTTTGACCAGGCATAATTTTAATAGTCCTTCTCATTGCCACCACTGTATCCAAGGATTGACTCTGCTTTTTTCCTAACGGCATTGAATTTTCTACAGTTATTGGAAGTTCCACATTTTGCCTACCAACAAATCTCTCCTTGTCTAGCTCATATTCCAATTCTCCCATTGTCTCACTTTCTGTGTATAAACTTACTGCCATATACATGTCTTTTTTACTTGCCTCTCTTGCCTTTCTTTTAACAATAACTGTGTTTTGTTCTTCTAAATATTCAGTTGACAAAAATAAATTATTAAACGCCTTATGAGAATAGTCTTGTTCAAATGAGCAAAGTATCGGTTCTATATAACTATTTACCTCTATTATTTCCTCTGAATTACCCAAGTTTTTAAGCTCAACTCTTCTGATTTCCACAGGATTATCTGGTGTAACAAAAACTTTTGTAGTAGTCTCGATTCCTCCATCTTGTCTCACAAACTTACTCATATCAGGTGTAAAATATACTCCATATTTATCTGCTGATGCCATATAATTCATCTGTCCTGAAGCCCAAATTCTTTTTGTTTTAATATTTTTAAAGAAAAAGAATACACCCTGCTGTTCATCATCTGTTTTCTTAAACCTATTTACAACAATATCCCTATACTTGCTATATCCATTTCCCCTTTGGTCAATCATAATAGAATAATCTTCATTTGCAATAACATTAATACTATTTATTTTATCATATGGCTTTCCAAACTCTCTTAGAGAATAAGTCTCATAATCTACATTTTTTATTTTTTCTACCTTCTCTTTTTGTTCTTTTGTAATTATTACATTTTCAGGCATTCTTTCTTCTAAAAGTATTTCCACTGCTTGCATCTCTGGATTTTGCATAAATCTTTTTTGTAATACATTATTGTTGAATAAATTGTTTAGTGAAAGTAAAATGAGCCCTTGATGATGTGCCATATATGTTTTTACTACAGCACTTCTTTCATTTTTTCTTAACCTATTTAAAGTATAATCTATAGATTCATAAAAACCGTACTGAGCATACATTCCCTCTTTTTCTAGTCTTTTTATATTTTGTATAGTATCACGTGGTGCATCATTAATTGCAAGAAATGTACCATATGCAGATACCACCATTTCGTCAGCCAAACCTCTTTTTAATCCAAGCCATGGAATTCCAAACGCCTTATATTGATAATTATTATTCAAATCTCTTAAATTAAATGCTGCTTCAGAAATTCCCCATGGGATATTTAACTTCCTAGCATATTTTATTTGTGACATTATTGCAAATAAGCTAGACTCACTTATTATTCCACCAGGATATTTTGGGATATTTATATTTGGCATCAGATATTCAAATGCAGTTCCAGACCATGATATAAGTCCCTTATATTTATCTAAAATTGTTAAAGTTCTGCTCAGATTGTGCCAATGTTTTGCTGGAACATCCTTTTTTGCTATAGCAACCAAACTTGCTTGTCTTGCTTCTGAAGCAAGTAAATCATAATACGACGGTGTTAAACTATTATCCTCCACATTAAAACCTATATAAAAAATTCTATTTTCTTTGCTATATAGATGTGAAAAATCAGTATCTGTAATCAATGTTTCTATAGTTTTAATCATAGAGTCTACTTTCTGTAACATTATTTCTTTATCATAAAATGTAAGTTCTTCTTTCATCTTGCTCTGTTGCAACACATTATCTCCATTTGAATATAATTTTATTTTATCAGTATTCAATTCCTTTTTTACATCTTCTAAAAACTGTTTTAATGTATATAAATACCCTACAAAATTCCCACTATCAACTGTCGATACATATTTCGGTACTAAAGGTTCTAATGTTTGAATATCATACCAATTATATAAATGGCCATTCCATTTTTGCATTCGTGAAATCGTATCAATCATTTTTGATAAAAGGTCAACACAATATTTTAGGCTTTCAAATCCCATATCATAGCTAGATACCACAGCTAAAAGTGCCAAACCTATATTTGTTGACGAGGTCCTATATACAACCTTATTTTTTCTATCTTCCTGATAATTGTCCGGAGGTAAATAATTCACATCTTCTGTTAAATTGCTCTTAAAGAATTCCCAAGTTCTTTCTCCTATTTCTTTTAAATATCTCTGTTCCTCTTGATTCAAATACTGTATTGCAGGTTTTACATCTTTTTTGTCCCCCATGTATTTCATTACTCCTGGAGTAATAACCCATAATATTCCAAGTATCACTCCCCAAATATTTTTGTAAAATAGAATCATTAAAAGTGCTCCTGAAAATACATTGATCCACATACTTCTATAATATGAAACTAAATCTGATTTTGTATTTTTCTCAGCTTCCTCTGCTGTTATCCATTCAAGCAAATGTTTTTTGCTCTTGCACATTCTATAAATAGTTTTGCAAATACTATTTAACATTGTAAAAGCCTTGTCGGGCAATATACCTATTTCTAAAACTGCTCTTGCCAAACTTGCCTTAACACCTGATATTGATTTGTAAAATGTTCTTTGAGACTTCTCACCATCTCTCCTATATATTATTTTGTTAACAATTTCCATAACTGATGGAATAGTAAGGGCAAATATAGCCACCAATACAAATGGCCAAATTTTTACATCATGTACTAAATTTATTGTGCTTAAAAATATTAAAAGAATAAAAGTTACAGGTGCAAAAGTACTTTTTACTAAATTATTTAGTATTTTATATTTCGACAATAAGTTCAAAGGATTGACCCTGTATTGTCCATCTTTTCCTTTAATCTTGCCTCTCAACCACCTTGTTATTTGCCAATCCCCTCTCGTCCATCTGCTAAGCCTTGTTTTAAAGCTAAGGTAATTTCCTGGATATCCATCCATTAAAATAATATCTGAAGATAGACCTGTTCTTAAGTATGAACCCTCCAATAAATCATGACTAAGCACTGTATTTTCTGGTATCTCGTTTTTTAATACCTCTGAAAACACATTTAATGCATATATACCTTTTCCAGTATATATCCCTTCATCAAAATTATCCTGGTAAATATCAGAAATAGCATTTGTGTATGAATCTGTACCACTAGAACCAGAATATAACTTAGTAAATAAAGTCCTGCTAGCTGCATCAAGACTAATTCCAACTCGTGGTTGAATAATTCCATGCCCACTAACAACTATTCCATCTTTTACTTCAGGTTTATTCAAAATATGCGCAGCAGCACCAATTAACTCCAATCCAGAATTAAGCACCAATTCTGTATCTGCATCCAGCGTAATAACATATTCTATTTTAGGTATTTTCTCTAAGTCAATTGTACTTACTCTAAATTCATTATTCTTATTCTTTAAGATATACTCATTAAATTGTTCAAGAAGCCCTCTCTTTCTCTCCCAACCTAAATAGCATTCCTCTCCAGAACTCCACTTTCTCTTCCTATAAATAAAATGAAACTTAGGAAAATTTTGACTGGGGTATTTTTTGTTCAACTCATTTACATACTGTACTCCTAACTCAGAAATTTGCTCATCAAATTCTTCAATTTCTTTGTCACTACTCGTAACATCTCCTAAGAGAGCAAAATATATATTTTCACTCTTATTTGCAATATAATATACTTCTAATTTTTTAAACATTTCTTCTAACTTTTCAGGCTTAGAAATAATTGTAGGAATAACAACAAAAGTTCCTGCATCTTCTGGTATTCCAGCCTGTAAGTCAAGCTTTGGAATTTGCTTTGGCTTTATTATCTTGCTTAAAATATACTGTATTATTTGCATTAAAATTATTTCTATAGGTAAATAAACTAAAAAAACTGTGATGATAGAAACTGTTAAGCTATTAGTCTCAGAATACATATATATTCCAAAAAGAACCGAAATTATTAAACAAACTGCAATTTTCAAAAAAATGTATGTGCCCATTTTCTTTTCATTTGACCAATACTTTATATTCTTGCCAATTAAATAATTTAATAGCTCTTTTCGGCCTTCATCAATCAAATAGTAACCAATATGTGCTCTTTTTCCTTCTTTTCCTTCAGCCATTTCCAAGCATTTTCTAGCAATATATATTTCTGAAATCTTTGTCTTTTTAGAAATTTCTTGAATTTTATTCCTGTAGTAAATCTTTGTTTTATAATCCATTTTAGAATAAACATTAGCAGGATCTTGTTTTAATACATCATCAACCTGATTTATTTTTTCAAAAATATTAATAAAATTAATTCTTTGAATATTCTTTATACTTGTAATTGCATTTCCTATAGAAACCTTTTTTACCGCTATATCAAAATGCTCTTTTTTTATCACGTCAGAAATGTCAATACCCATTTTATTAACTTGCTCTTCAAGTACATTAAAAAAGGGATAACCTTTTTTTCCAAACTGTCTTAATTTAAAAGACATATATTCTATAAACGGATACTTCATCTCTCCATGCCCTTTTACCTTAGACTTATATTCATTTAGCTTTGCAAATTTCAATTCCTCTTTTGATTTATTCTCCACAAGCCTTTCAATAATATTCTCAACTTTGTATTTCTGAAGCTGACTAGAAACAATACGCTCACAAATCTGCCTTATGTTTTCAATTAAAGAAATTTGCAAAAACACACCAACATTCCATATCTCTTCCATATTTAACTTCTTCTTTTCTTGATAACTTCTGAGTAGGTCTGTTAAAACATTTCCATCTATTTTATTATCTGTATATGAAACAATTTCATTTGCTAAAACATAAATTCTAGCAAAACCACAATTTGTTCCATTTGCAATTCCTAGGAAATTCCTATACTTTTTAAGAGTTAAGCTTTTCTCTATATTTTTTACAGTCTCATCTATCACATAATAATTATCAAGTAACCACTCTCCTGCTGGATGTATTGGGATTTTTAATTTAATATGTTCATTTAAAAGATTGTAAGTATATGTTATAACACTAAAATTATCAAGCATTCTTGGAATAGGATATGTCATTTTATCTGCTCTTTCCTTTAAGGTCTGGTCTGAAGCCAACTTTTCCAAATATATTTCTAACTGTTTCTTATCTAACACTGCACCTTTAGTATTTAATATCTTAAAATTTTTCAAAAAAATACACTCCTTGTTCATATGCCTTTTTACATATTTTTGCCAAGAAGTGAAAAAAATATTCAATATTTAGTTAAATTTTTAAATTTTTTTAAACTTTTGGTTCACTCTTTTTTTAAGTTCAGAAAATTTACACACTATCCTGCAAGAAAAAAAGATTCTGAGCTTTAAAGAGTGTCCCCAAAATTCATTCAATATGAAAGGTGTTTCGTTCGGTCATTCTCTAAAACAACGGCTACTACGTGCCCCACTTTGCTCGGACAATCCAAGGTAACCTAACCTTGTTGTATAGGAAAAATAGCTAAAAATACTAAAATATCAAGAAAAAAATTAATTTTTCCTATACCAAAAACGGATGCACTTCAAATGATGTGCACCCTTTTTTAAACTTAATGTCCATTTTCCTTAAGCTATGTGGTCTTTTATATAATCTACAACGTCTTGTACTGAAACAACTTTCTCTGCGTCTGCATCTGGAATTTCAATCTCAAATTCTTCTTCTAAAGCCATTATTAATTCTACTATGTCTAGTGAATCTGCCCCTAAGTCATCTATAAATGATGCTTCCATTGTAACTGCTGTATCAGCCACACCTAGTTGCTCAACTATTATTCCTTTTACTTTCTCAAAAACTTCTTCTGAACTCATTTTATAAGTTCACCTCCTTATATTATTTATAAATATGTTCTACCTAACAATAATACATATTGATTTAATTGTCAATATAATTTTTTATAAAATGTTAATTAAGTAGCTCTCTTGTTGTTATAATTTACTTTTTATTTTGAAAAGAAAAACCATATCTGTTTTAAATTTGTAAATTGTAACGTCAAGTTATATTATCTCTTGGTCTTATCCTGACATATTTGTCTTTCAATTACCATGCTATAATAATATAGTACAATTTTTTATAAAAAGCAAGTATTTTTCATTTTTTTGAACTATATAGTCAGCATCTTTCTTATTGCTGAGTGCCTTATAACAAGAAAATAATTAATAGTAACATTTTTTCTTCATAATTTACATACATACATTAAGTTTCATTTCTGTACTATGCATTAATTTCTTCTTTCTTTTCTGTTTTTTTCATCTCAAAAGCTTCTATCATTTTATCTACTGCTTTATTCTCAACAAATTGTTCTGCCTGCTTTATAGTAAATTCAAATAATTTTTCGTCACTACTTCCATGAGCTTTTACAACTGGCTTTTTTACACCTAAAAATAATGCCCCACCATACTCTTTATAATCCACTGTCTTCGAAAACCTTTTTATTGCTGGTAAACTTGGAAGTGCTGCTACTTTCGCAAGTAGGTTATGAGTTAAACTCTCTGTCAAGCTTTTCTTAACAAATTTTCCTAGCCCCTCTATTGATTTTAAAAATACATTCCCTGTAAATCCATCTGTAACAACAACATCAATTTTTCCAGAAAATGCATCTCTTCCTTCTACATTTCCTATAAAATTTATTCCCAATTCCTCAGATTTTTCCTTTAATAATTTATATGACTCCTTCGTAAGTTCGTTTCCTTTTGTTTCTTCTGTTCCAATATTTAATAAACCTACTGCTGGAGCTTCCATACCAAAAGTATTTTTCAAATAAATACTAGCCATTTGTGCAAATTGCAATAAATTAACTGGCTTGCAATTTGTGTTTGAACCACAATCCATAAGCAACAATCTACTTTTATACGCTGGCAAAATTCCTGCTAGAGCTGGTCTATCAATTCCCTTAATTCTTCCTACCAAAAGGGTTGCCCCAGTAAGAAGTGCTCCAGAATTTCCCGCTGATATAAATACATCTCCTTCACCAGACTTTAACATATTAAAACCAACTACCATAGATGAATCCTTTTTCTGCTTTATAGCATGTGTAGGTATATCTTCCATTTCTATTGTCTCTGTGGCATTTTTGATGCTTAGTCTAGGAGAAATATCATTTATATCATCTTTCCCATATAATTCTTTTATACGCTCCTTTATAACTTCCTCTTTTCCTATCAAAACTACTTTAGCTTTAATTTGGCTAATTCCCTTTACTGCACCTCTAATATTTGCATCTGGCGCATTGTCACCACCCATAGCATCTAGTAAAATTATCATAATGTTTCCTCCAATTGTTATGTTTTTATATAATATATTTTGTTCGTTTGCTATTAGAACAATTAATTATCATTTGCTTAAAAAACATATTTTTCATAATTAATATTTTATAACTTCTAGCATGTAAAGTCAATTGTATTTTGAAATTTTCAAAACTATTGGTTAATAGATAATGGTTTAATAAGAAAAAAATTGCTAAAAGCCATATGTTTTTTATTAATATTCTTGATTGATTCAAAGATCATATAATTTTTGAATCAAATATACTCTAGCTAGAAATACAAGGTTTTCGGCTATAAAAGCATATTAAACCATTTCTAGTAACAACTATTGATTACACAGTAGATTTTTTCTTATAAATTGTATTTAACTTATTAATGTTATTCATTAAATACTTATTTCAAAGTAGTACAAAAATTGGCAAGACTTTTTTTCTTGCCAATTTTATTCTTAATTATATAAATAATTTTGTGGGTTTACTTCCTGACCATTTACTCTTACCTCAAAGTGCAAATGATTGCCTGTTGAGTTGCCTGTCGAACCAACTGCTGCAATTACTTCTCCTGCCTCAACTTTTTCTCCTGCCGAAACATATAACTTACTACAGTGTCCATAAATTGTCTGAATTCCATTACCATGCGACATTTTTACCACATACCCATATCCACCACTGTATCCTGAAAAGGTTACTTTTCCATCTGCAGTAGCTTTAATAGGTGTACCAGCTGGAGCCGCTATATCCAAACCTGTGTGGCCATGTGACCTAATGCTTTCTCTGTTACCAAATCTGGATGTAATTATACCAGAGACTGGTGTAACTTCTAAATATACTCCTTGTACAGTATGAGATTCAATTTCTTTTTGTCTAGCTTCCTCTTTTTCTTTTTTCTCTACAGCTGTTTTTATAACCTTATTTACATCAGATTTTGCAACCTTTACTGTATTTGCATCCTTCTTATCTGTTGTTATTACATCTGCTATACCTATATCTAATTTTATATCATCTTCATATTTTTCTGTCATTTCATTAACTATTTTTTCAGCTTCTTCTAAGCTTGCTAGGACAGTTCTTTCTTTACCATCCACTGTCACGGCATATAATTTATAGGTTGTTACAGCCTCATCTTCAAGTTTAGCTAATATAATATCTTCATTTGTTTTCTCTGATTTATCAGCTAGCTTAAGTTTATATTCAGGCATATTTTCGATTGTCGTAAATAATTTTGCTTCTTCTTCTTTATTTAATATATTGTCTACCTTTTGCTCAAACTCTGTTTTGTCTGCTACATAACCAACAGTTTTACCTGCTATACTAACTTCACAAACCAAATTGAATTTGAATAGTATAATTCCCATTATTATAAACAGTGCAATTGCTACTAGATTTATAAGTCTAAACATTTCTTTTGTGTAGTATTTAATTTTCCTGTTTAATAAAATATAAATTCACTCTCCTTTTTTGACGTGACAAAGTTAATTATACTATATATTTTATTCAATTTCAAATTATATATTCTATTTTTTCGTATTTCTGCCATTTTTCAGCCATTTTCTCGATATTAAAAGTCAAAATAGTACATACTTTCCTCCGTTTTCCTCTTTTTTTCTCATTTTTCCTCACTTTTCTAGCTATTGACAATTTGCAAAAATTACTTTTCAGTCCAAATTTTGTTAAATTTAAATGAAAATGCACTTTTTAAGTCTTCGAGTCCATTTAATTTCTTTTGACCTTCCATTATTATTAAAGGTAAAATTGAAATTCCTAGTGTGATTAACCATTGTACTCCATTTAATGGAACTAATTTAAATACTGATGCAAGTACTGGTATCATAACTACTACTAATTGTAATAATGCTCCCAATACAAATGCCCCAACTAAATATTTATTTTCAAAAAAACCTACCTTAAATATGGATTCTTCACTTTTAACATTAAAACTATGTACCAATTCAAGCATTCCTAACGCTACAAATGCCATTGTTCTACCAACTTCCAACCCATATAAATTATTGCCTATACTAAATGCTATAAGAGTTAGAAGTCCCAGCATTGTTCCTTCAATAAATATTTTCCCCCAAAGTCCATCTGCAAAAATTCCTTTTTTGCTATCTCTTGGTCTTTTGTTCATTATATTCTTATCAGGTGATTCCAATCCTATTGCTATTGCAGGTAATGAATCTGTAACTAAATTAATCCATAGCAATTGTATTGCAAGTAATGGTGCTTTTACACCAAATAGTAAACCTAAAAATATTACTACAATTTCGCCTATGTTTGTCGCTATTAAAAAGTGTACTGCCTTTTTTATATTCTCAAATATATTTCTTCCTTGTTTAACAGCTTCAACAATTGTTACAAAATTGTCATCTGCTAATATCATATCAGATGCATTTTTAGCTACATCAGTTCCACTTTTCCCCATTGCAATTCCTATGTCTGCCTTCTTTAGTGCTGGCGCATCATTTACGCCATCTCCAGTCATTGCTACTACGGCTCCTGTTTTTTGAAAAGCTTTTACAATTTTTACTTTATGCTCAGGAGAAACTCTTGCAAACACTGAATATTTTGATATATTTCTTTCTAACTCCTTTTCAGAAATTTCATCTAGTTCCTTTCCAGTAATTGCCAAATCATTACCTTTTAATATTCCTAGTTCACCTGCTATTGCTTTTGCAGTAGCAATATGGTCTCCTGTTATCATTACTGTTTTTATTCCTGCTCTTCTACATGTTAATACTGCCTCCTTTACTCCCTCTCTTGGAGGGTCAATCATTCCTATCAAGCCTACAAATATTAAATTATCCTCAATACTTTCACTGTTTATATTGACTGGAAGTTTAGGAATTGCTGTATATGCTACAGCTATAACTCTTAGCGCCTTTTCGGCCATCTTATCATTTATCTTCTCAATTTTTTGAAGAGCATAACTGTCTAAAACATGTAATTCTCCATTTAAAAAATACTTATTACAATGTCTTAATAGCACGTCTGGTGCTCCTTTTGTAATAGTTAAAAACTTGTCATTGGTATTTCTTAAAATTTTTTCTAATTCTTCACTTCCCTCCACTTTTTTTATATTCGTAATTTTATGTATTGTACTCATCATCTTTCTTTCTGAATCAAATGATAAATCATTTATTCTCTCATATTTTTGATAAAGTATCTGTTTATATTTTCCTTGCTCCTTCGCCGCATTAACTATTGCAAGTTCTGTAGGTTCTCCCACATCTTCTTCAACATCTGTACACATTGCTCCTAACTCTAATATCAAATTTTTTTGTAGGTTTAAACTTTCTCCGTTCACATCCATTACTTTTGTTACTTGCATTTTGTTTTGAGTTAATGTTCCTGTTTTATCAGAACATATTACACTACTACTTCCCAATGTTTCAACCGCTGGCAATTTTCTAATAATCGTATTTCTTTTTGCCATTTTAGTAACACCTATAGAAAGCATAATAGTTACTATTGCAGGCAATCCCTCTGGAATAGCTGCTACAGCTAGTCCTACTGAAGTCATAAACATTTCAATTGGCTCTATTTTCTTCAAAAGCCCAATAACAAATATTACCGCACAAATTACTAAACATCCCATTCCTAAAGTTTTTCCGACTTCTCCCAGCTTTTTCTGTATTGGTGTCTCTGGTGATTCGTTTGTTATGATCATCTTAGCAATCTGTCCCACTTTTGTATTCATCCCTATATCTGTAACTATTGCCTCAGCATGCCCATTAACAACAATTGTATTAGCAAATGCCATGTTTATGGTATCCCCTAGTGCTGTCTTCTCGTCAAGTAATACCTCCGCATTTTTTGTTACAGGAATTGTCTCCCCTGTCAAGCTTGACTCCTCAATCTTCAGATTGTAGCTATTAATTAATCTACAATCTGCTGGCACAAAATTTCCCGCCTCTAGCAAAACAATATCTCCGGGTACTATCTCTGTTCCCTTGACTGTTGCTATTCTACCGTTTCTCCTTACTCTAGCCACAGGTGCAGACATATCCTTTAATGCCTCCAAAGATTTTTCAGCTTTCGCTTCTTGAATTAACCCCATTATTGCATTTAACACAACTATTGTTACTATTATTATGGAGTCTATGTAATCATTTTCTCCCTGTACAAATGAAATTCCTGCTGAAATAACCGCTGCCACCAGCAAAATTATTATCATAAAATCCTTAAATTGTTTTATAAATCTTACTAAAAGGTTTTCCTTCTTTTGCTCATCTAATTTATTGGGTCCATGCTTATTGTGCCTACTCTCTGCCTCTTCTTTACTTAAACCTTGTCCTATATTTGTCCTAAGTTTCCTTGCAACTTCATTAATATTAAAAGACTGCCACATATACATCAACTCTCCTTTGTTTAGGTTATATTAATATATATGCAATCAGTCTTTATTTTATGACTATTTCGTTTGAAAAAGAATTGTTTTTGGCAAAGTGCTTTCGTACACTTCACTCATTGTTGTGAAGGAATTAAATTTTGGCTAGGAACCTTTTTCTCAAAAAGGCAAGGATGCATAAGAGGTGTATGTAACCGCATTATTTTAAGAAAAGTGACACCTCCAAAATTGTAATTATTTCACAACAATTCAGCTTAATTTCATTGACAATAACTTACTCACTCCATTTTCCTCCATAGTAACCCCATATACAGTATCTGCTGCTTCCATTGTTCCTTTTCTATGCGTTATTACTAGGAATTGGGTTTCCTTACTAAATTTCTTTAAATATTCTGCAAATCTATACACATTCACGTCATCAAGGGCTGCCTCTATCTCATCTAGTACACAGAACGGAGCTGGATTTATCTTTAATATCGCAAAGAGAAGCGCTATTGCTGTAAATGCTTTTTCACCACCAGATAATAACATCATGTTTTGTAGTTTTTTACCTGTTGGCTGTACTTGTATGTCGATGCCACATTCTAACACGTTTTCCTCATCTTCTAGTTTTAGTTCTGCTTTGCCACCTCCAAATAGCTCCACAAATACTTCATTAAAATTCTTATTTATAAGTTTAAACTGCTCTATAAACTGTTCCTTCATTGTCTGCGTCATATCTGAAATAATTTTTCTAAGTTTAGCCCCTGTATTTTCCAAGTCTAATCTTTGTTCACACATAAAATCATATCTTTCTTTTGTTTTTTTATATTCCTCTATAGAATCAATATTTATACTTCCTAATTCCTTTATCTGCGTACGCAGTTGATTTACATCTCTTCCTGCTCTCTGTACATTTTGTGGCTTTTCGAAACCTTCTGTATTATTTGGAGTTAATTCATACTCTATCCATAAGTTGTTAACAACCTGTTCCAAATCTTGATCCAATTTTGTTTTGCGAACATCCAATTTTACAATTTGTCCTTTTAAATCTTCTATAACACTAAACTTTTCATTTATTCTTTCTTCCACTGTTTTTAAACTTTCACTCTTTGTAAGCCTATCATTTTTTAATTTCTCAACTATTCCAGAACTATTATTTACTTCTTCTTCTATTTTTTCGATTTCCGCTTCTAAATCACTTATTCTCTGCTCTAATGAAATGTTTTCCTCTTTAATCTCTTGCACATTTTCGTACTTATGCTGTACACTCTTATTATTCACTTCTATATCTTGCTTAATTCTCTCAACCATCTCATCTATTGAACTTCCACTCTCATCAAAAGAAGATACAGAAATCTTTAAATTAGTTATATCAAAATTTAAGTCGTCTATGTATTTTTGAGCATCCCTATTATTTATTGCAAATCCCTCTACAATTTCGCTTAAGTTCTCTATCTGTTCTGTCAAATTAATAATCTGTTCTTGTCTTTGCTCTTTTTCTGTTTCATTATCTACTCTTTGTTTTTCTAGCGCTTCTATCTCTTGCCTTAATTTGCCCCTTCTATCTTCAAGTTTAGCAATTCCGTCATCCATACTTATAATTTTCTGTTCTTCTGCTGCATACTCCACCTCAATATCTTGAAGTTCCTTTTCTAATCTTGTTACCTCTTCTATCACATCTGCAACTGACTCAGAATATTCAGTTTTTTCTTTTGAAATCTTTTCTATCCTAGAATTTATCTCTTTTAAATTCTTTTCTAAGTCTTCTATTTCCCTGCTTCTTCCTAAAATATTTACGGTCTTTGTCTGAATAGAACCACCCGTAATTGCACCAGTATTACTTATAATATCACCATCTAAAGTAACAATTCTAAAAGAATATGAATTAAGTTTAGCCATTTGAATTGCAGTATCCATATTTTCTACAACTAAGGTTCGCCCCAATAAATTAAGAACTATCTGTTCGTATTTTTTATCACATTTAACTAAATCTGATGCGACCCCAATGACTCCCTCTGTACTATTCTTTATCACTCTATCTAATTTTTTCCCTCTGATTGAAGAAACTGGCAAAAATGAAGCTCTACCCAATTTATGAATTCTTAAATGTTCTACCAATTTTTTTGCATCTTCTTCTGTATCTGTAACAATATTTTGTAATACTTGCCCTAAGCACATTTCTATGGCTGTCTCATACTTTTTATCAACTGAAATTAAATTTGCAAAAACTCCATTCATCCCCTTATTCAGGTTGCTATCTTTTTCGCAATCAGTAAGTAATGATTTTACACTCCTAATATAGCCTTCTTTCTCTTTTTCTGTCTCTATCAAAAACTTCAACCTTGAATCCTTCATTCTTCCTTCATAAGTTAGTTCATTTAAAATAGTATCAAACTCTTTTATTTTAGTCATACTTTCATTCTTTTTGCCCTGCTTCTCTTCCAATTTTTTTACCATTTCATTTTTCTTATATTCAATATCATAAAAAGCTCTTGATTTTTCTTGCCTGTCACCCCTTGCACTATCAATCTCTAATGTTAAGCTCTGAACTTCACTACTCGCTGCCTTTTTTCTTTTCTCTATATTCTCGTAGTTTGTATCTAGTGCACTAATCTCTGAAATGATTTCATATTTTCGGTCTGTACTCTTCTCAATCTGCTCTTTTTTCTCCTCGATTTCCAATTCCTTAGTAGATAGTTTTTTAGTAATTTCTTCTAGTTCTTTTTCTTTCTCCTCTAACTCTTTATAAAACTTCTCCCTATTTAAAAAAAGAGTTTCCTTTTTTTCTAGCTTTTGTTTTTCTTCTTCCTCTAAATCTTTTATCCTTTCCTTAACCTCATTAATTTCTTTTTCCAGTCTTTCTTTATTTGATTGATTATTTTGTATTCTTTCCTTCGAAATTCCTATTTCAGAATTAATTTTTTCAATTTTATTAGTACTCTCAAACCCTATGTTCTGCATTTCCTCAATCTTTAAAGTAAGCTCATCAATTTCTTCCTTTAACTGTTCTTTTGACTCTTGCAGTCTTTGCATTTTCTCATTTTCACCTGCATTTTGTCCTTCTACAATATTAATATCTTCAACAATTTTCTCCAATTTTTCCTTATATTCAGAAATATTATATAAAAACAATCCAACCTCTATATTTTTTAACTCTTCACGCAAATCCAAATATTTCCTTGCTTTATCAGACTGCATCTTAAGAGGTTCAATATTAGACTCAATTTCAGATAAAATATCATTAATCCTTAATAAATTTAGCTTAGTTTGTTCTAATTTTTTCTCAGATTCTGCCTTTCTAGTTCTATACTTTACTATTCCAGCTGCTTCCTCAAAAATCTTTCTTCTATCTTCAGATTTATTGCTCAAAATTTCATCTATCTTTCCCTGCCCAATTATGCTGTAACCATCTTTTCCAATGCCTGTATCCATAAAAAGCTCTAACACATCCTTTAACCTGCAAGGAACCTTGTTTATATAATAACCCGTCTCTCCACTCCTGTATAATTTTCTTGTAACTGTAACTTCCGTATATTCTATAGGTAATTTTCCATCAGTGTTATCAATAACCATTGACACTTCAGCAAACCCAAGCGACTTTCTCGCTTGAGTTCCAGCAAAAATTATATCCTCAGACTTTGAACCTCTCAAGGACTTCATACTTTGCTCTCCCAGTACCCATCTTATTGCATCTGAAATATTACTCTTTCCCGAACCATTTGGTCCTATAACTGAAGTAATACCACTTTTAAATTCCAAAACTGTTTTATCAGCAAAAGATTTAAACCCTTGTAATTCTAATCTTTTCAAATACATATTATTCTCCTTTTATCTTAAGTCATCATATCGTAAATTATATAGCAATTTATGCTTTTTTTCAATAAATTTCCGTTTTTTTGTACAAAATGGGACAAAAAAAGAGCAATATTGCCCTTTTTCGTTAAGAAACATTGCTCTTATTAAAATATTCAATCATATGAATTATTGTTTCTTGGTTATTGGGCTTTAACTTATCAAATCCAAACAAAGCACTATTTATTTCTCTTTTTCCTTTAACATCTAAATATGTGCTAAATATTTCATCTAATCCAATACCAAATAAATTGCATATTCTAACTAACACTTCATATGACGGCTTCGACCTGTCCTGTTCTATGTCTCCTATGTACCTAGGTGAACATTCAATCGCTTCAGCTAATTTTTCTTGTGTATAGCCATGGCTCTTTCTTATTGCCTGTATGTTCTTTCCGATTTTTATTACCCTTGCTTTTTTCATATTTCACCCCTTCGAATAAAATTTTACAAATATATGATAGCAAAGGTAACCATTAGATAAAACGAATTAAAAACGTACGCAGTACTTATATGTTTCTGTTTACGCGGTGTTAAATTATTTTTAATGGTTTGTATATTTAAATTTATTCATTATATATTCAACATCTATTATCAAAATTTTTCTATTTTCCATAAGTACATTGCCATTAACAATAGTTGTATCTACACTATTTCCATTTGTGTTATATACAAGATTCGAAATTATATCATTGTTAGGTATAAGTTTTATATTATCCAATTTTTCTCCTATATCTACAATAATAATGTCTGCTTCTTTTCCTTCTTCAATACTCCCTATCTTATTCTCTAATCCTAGCAACTTTGCACCATTTATTGTAGCCATCTTTATTACATCCTTAGAGGAAATTTTTTCCTCATTTTCATATATGCCACCTTGAATAAGCCCTGCAATTTTCATAGTCTCAAACATATCAAGATTGTTTCCTGATCCCTGCCCATCTGTGCCAAGTGCAACATTTAATCCCCTATGCAAATACTTCGTAGTATCTGCAATTTTGCAACCAAGCCTTAAATTTGAAACAGGATTATGTGAAATACCACAATCCATATTTTTAAGAATTGCCAAAGTCTGCTCATCAATTTTTACCCCATGAGCTAAAATAACATGTAATCCATCAAAATATTTTTTTAAAACCTCTCCTGCTGTCATATTGTGCATTTTCTTTATATCTTCTATTTCATCTATACTCTCCAAAAAATGAACATGAATTGGCAGATTATACTTTTTAGCTAAATTCTTTGACTCTTCTAATACTTTTCCAGAGCATGTATATAACCCGTGTGGAGCTACTGAGTAAGTGATTAATTCATTATTTTTATCTCTGGTTTCATATAACTTTATAAATTCCTCAATTCTATTATTTGAAGCTTTTTCCCCATCAGTATCCATTAAAACTCTAGTAATCACTGCTCTCATCTTGCTTTCTTCTAAAGCTTTTCTTATTTCTTCTGAGAAAAAATAATGGTCATTAACACATGTAGTTCCAGTAGATAACATTTCAATAATTGACAACATACTAGCATTATATACTTCTTCTTGAGTAAGTTTAGCTTCTCTAGGCCAAATTTTTTCATTTAACCATGTATATAAATTGCAACCTTCAAAAGTACCTCTAAAAATGCTCATTGCAATATGTGCATGTGTATTAACTAACCCAGGCATTACAACTTTATTACTTGCATCAATCACTTTTTCATTAATTTCTGGCTCTATTTTTTCACAAATTTTACTAATTAAGTTCTCTCTTATTCTAATATCTAATTTCTTTACCTTAACATCATTACTTTCAAAAATTATTACATTTCCATTCTTTATTAACATCAATTCCAACCCCATTTTTTTTTAATAATATTTAACTTTTTATATTATATATTAAATATTATTTTGTTTCAATATTTTACTAAGTTAAATGTCGCTATAGGTTAACTTCCTATAGCGACATTTGCTATAAAACTGATATTAATCTCCAGCTAAAAACAATATACCTACCTTATAACCTAATATACATTACTGCATAAATAAGCTAATCACCAAATATATTGCTCATTTGCTCGACTACAAATGCACCCATAATAGCCATATTCATCCTCAAAGGACTAATAACAACCACTATTAAATACAAGAATAATCTTAACTTCGAATATATTACATATGGTTCAACCATACATTTATAAAATTATACCTACAGAAAATAAAATTGAATAAATATAACTTTTGTATAGCTTTAGCACAAATAATATACTCTCATCGCCGACATATACTAATATAAGGTCATTACACTATTATACATCTTTGCTCGAATAAAATACAACATGTAAGATCACATCATATGTTACTCTTATTTCAACTAATATCAATCTTATGTTATTATTATGTTCATTTATTTTTTTATTATTCATTTTTTTGAAAAAATTATTGTTTTTTTATAATTTTTATTGTATGATTAATTTATAACTGAAGAAAAGAGGTAAGGAAAAACTTATATGAAAAATGAAAAGTTTGATTTCTATAGTCCTATTAATTTAAAGTCCTATAATTTAGACAAAACCATGCGCTATCAACTAGATGTTTTGGGAAGCCTAGATTTTTTTACACGTAGACATAGTGAAAACGTTGCAAATTTGGTTTGTAGAATTTGCGAATATTTACACTGCAACCAAAAATTTACAATTTATTGTACTATTTCTGCATATCTACACGATATAGGAAAACTTTTTATTCCTTTAGAAATATTAAATAAACCAACTAAGCTTACTGATGAGGAATTTGAGATAATGAAAACACATACAACCAAAGGTTATGAAATGTGTATGAAAGATTTGAAGTTAAGACCATATGCAATTGGCGCACTAGACCATCATGAAGCGTTGAACGGCACAGGTTATCCAAATGGTATAACTAATATTCCGATGGAAGCTCAAATTATTCGTGTTGCAGATGAGTATGATGCTATTGTAACTAAAAGACAGTACAAAACTCATGTTAATATTTCTGATACATTAAGAGATTTGATTAAAGATGCACAACCAGATCCAAAATTTATAGCACTTGACCATCTTGCACAAAACTATAAAGTGGGAAAAATTAATAAAAGAGTTCTTCGTATGTTATTCAAAGTTGTTATAGATGATATCCTATATGAAATTAGCTGTCTATATGAATATATAGATTATTTAAAAGAAAATATTAAAAGGTTAGAATTAATTTTGAAATATTCTGATAAAATGGATGAAGCCAAAACCGATAAGAAAAAATCGTATTATAAAGAGGGCATGAAAATGTTGTTTCAGGTTGACGAAAATTTTAATAATTATAGACAAGTCTACGATGATTACAAAGAAGCTCTGAATATTAGAACTGATAGAGTACAAAAACTTTACGATGAGATTAAAATTATAAAGAAATTAGAAATTTGAGTTATAAATGTATTAAGGACACATCTATCTAGTAAGATGTGTCCTATAATATTTTGCAAATAAGGCAATAACCTATGTTGGTCTTATTCTAGTCCAAAGCTTACTCCTAAAGCATTATTCACCTGATTTATTATCTTTTCATCATCAATATGACCTATTTTTTCTTTCAATCTGCTTTTATCTATAGTTCTAATTTGTTCCGTTAGAACAACTGAATCAGCCTTTAATCCATTATCTTGTGAACCAATTTCGATATGTGTTGGTAATTTGTTTTTTCCAGTCTGTGATGTAATTGCTGCAGCTATAACTGTTGGACTATGCTTATTTCCAATATCGTTCTGAATAATTAAAACAGGTCTTATCCCTCCCTGTTCAGATCCTACAACTGGACTTAAGTCTGCATAAAACATATCTCCTCTTTTTATTACCATATTATTCACTCCTAATAATTTGTATATTTAAGGCCTATTTTTTAATATATTTCAAATTTAGTTCAAAGCACAAAATAAATTAGCATAATATAGCATCTGTTTCAATCTTCTTACAAGCTACTATTTCATCTTTGCTCAAGCTATTTATTTTGACTTCATTATATAATATGTAAACCACAGATTTTTCGTTAATATCTTGTATCGTCATTTTTGTCGGTTTTCCTGTGTTTTTGTCTAAATATAATTTTTTAAGCTGCTTATATTTATTATTATTTTTTGTTTCTAAAATTATTTGCTCTTCATCTTTATATATTTTTGAATCACTATTTTCTTTATAATCTAAAATAAAAGACTCTAAACACAAAAAACTATTTGACAGATATTTATAATTCTCGTAAATTTTAGATAAATTAAGTTTTGTATTTTTTACTGTTAAATTTGTCCCATCATAAATCATCTCCACACCCTCAAGATTACTTGGTTCTAGGACAGTCTGGTGAGAAATGTTTGGTTTTATATATTTCTGAAGTAATACATATTCATTCTTATTTTTGTTACTTTCAATTGTTACCGAAATTTTTGCTTCATATGAACTAATACTTAAAATATACTCTTCAATTTCCTTAATTGTTTTGTTACTCATAGTATTACCAATTTCAGAAATTTTATAATTATTTTTTATAAAAAATACAAAAAAAATTACAATAAGAAAAATAATTACTAAAGTTATAGCAATTGTTTTTTTGTTTTTTAGTAAATTATGCATAATTACCTCCATTTGAGTAAGGAATAACACTATATGCGGTTTTCCTATACAATCGAAAAAGTAGGTTATATTAACCTACTTTCATTTTATTTTATATAGAGCAAAAATATTCGCTGAGGCAGTCAATAAGCTCATCCTGCCTTGTAATTCTGTTTATTTTTTCTCGTATTTTACTTGCATTTTTTGTATTTTTTACATAATATGCTAGATGCTTTCTCATCTCCTTAATTCCAGTATCCTCTCCTTTTTCATTTACCTCTAACTCTATGTGTCTTTTTATAACTTCAAGTCTCTCTTCATTGCTAACCTCTCTTTGTGGTTTTCCTTCTAAAAAATTTACAATCTCCTCAAATATCCATGGGTTTCCAATTGATGCCCTACCAATCATAATTCCGTCGACGTTAGTTCTTTCAAACATTTTTAACGCATCTTCTTTTGATTTAATATCTCCATTTCCTATCACTGGGATTTTTACTGTTTCTTTTACTTTTTTTATAATTTCCCAATCTACCTCTCCTGAATAGTATTCTTCTCTGGTTCTTCCATGAACTGTAATCGCTGCAACTCCTGCCTCTTCCAAAATTCTTGCTGCTTCTATCGCAACAATATTATCTTTATCCCATCCTTTTCTTATTTTAGCTGTAACAGGTACTTTTGAAGCATCTACCACTGTTTTTGCAATATTTCCTAAAAGCTCCAAATCTAATAATAATTTGCTACCATCTCCATTTTTTACTATTTTAGGAGCAGGACACCCCATATTTATATCTACTATATCCACTATATTGCTCACATATTCACTTGCATATTTTAATGCATTTAAATCACTTCCGAAAATTTGTGCAGCAACTGGTCTATGCTCACCCTCTACATCCAACAATAACTTTGTTTTTCCATCATCATAAAATAATCCTTTACTGCTAACCATTTCAGTACATGTAAGCCCTGCTCCATATTTTTCGCATATCGTTCTAAATGGCAGGTCAGTAATACCTGCCATTGGCGCTAACATTATATTATTTCTTAGTTCTACATTTCCAATTTTAATTTTTTTTAAGTACATTTTATCTCCTAACTTTTATTACTTATCTGGAGATTTCGCAAGAAACCTACCTTTGTTGTTCAGGAAATTTCAGGCGAAATTTCCTATACAATAAGAAAGGCATTTCGCAGGGTAAGTCTCTGAAACAACAACAAAATACAGTTTTTGGCTCGGACAGTTCAAGGTGGCTTACCTTTGTTGTTCCTGAAATCGATGTTAATCCAAGAAAATTGCTTTTTGCCTTCTACCTGAAATATTTAATAATATTCCAAGCATTATAAAATTACTTAATAGTGAACTTCCTCCATAGCTTACAAATGGTAGTGGTATACCTGTTATCGGAAGTAGCCCCATGGTCATTCCAATATTTTCTATCATATGGAAAAAAAATACACCTGCTATTCCCATTGCAATATATGAACCCAGATCATCTTTAGCTGTTTTAGCAACATACACAGCCTTAGTAATCATTATTACATACAGTATTATTACAGAAGCTGCAATAATAAAGCCCATTTCTTCCGCGATTAACGCAAATATAAAATCTGTAGTTTTTGGATAAAGAAATCCTAATTGAGTCTGATTTCCTTTAAATAAACCCATACCAAATAATTCCCCAGAACCAATAGCAATCTTCGACTGAATGATATTATATCCCGCACCCCTCGGGTCTAAATCAGGATTCAAAAACACATCTATTCTAGTTTTTGCATGTTCTGGCAACACAAAAAAGTATAGTAAAGGTGCTAATATGACTACTAAAAGTATTGATGCAATAATATATCTCTTTTTTATCCCCGCTGAAAATAGCATGAATATTAAAGCCATTACAAATGCAAATGCAGTACCATAATCAGGTTGCTTTATAATAAGCAATGTAGGTACAGCAAAGACTAACAATACAAGAAGTAATCTTGTAGGTCTACTTAACTCATCTTTACCTTTATGCTGTATTTTTGTAATTACAAGTGCCAGCATTAAAATACATATAATCTTTGCAAACTCAGCTGGTTGAAATGAAAATTGACCAACTGCAAACCAGCTAGTAGCACCATTTATTGGTTCAGTAAATAGAACACCAATAAGCAGAATAATTATTATTCCATATAAAATTGGTGATATTTTAGCAATAAAATCATAGTCTATAAAAATTATTAATATCATAACTGGGATACTTATTGCCAACCACATAATCTGCCTTTTTAATTCATCATAATCTGAATTTTTTGTCGCAGAAGTTAGAGCTACAAGTCCTATTATTGTTAAAATAATAGCACAAATAAGTATCCCCCATTCTATATTTTTAAGAATTCTTCTTTTCATCCTCAACCTCATTTATATTATCATTATTTGTCTGAACTATCTCGCTCTCTATGTCACTGTTTTCAGTATCTTCTTCATATGGTATCTTTACTTCAGATTTTTCGTCATGAGTAACAATACTATCATCCTTCTTTTTATCTGGCTGATTACTACTTAAATTGTCTTTAATATTAATATTTTGCAAATCAATTTTTTCATCCTCATTATTATTATTTACTGCATTATTATTATCAATTTCATTATCACTTATACTAGCATCATTTGAATTAGTTACATTATCATTTTTTTCTTTTTTATTCATATCTCCTTCTAACTTTCTTGCCTCGTTCTTTATTGTAATTATTGGAATGTTAGCATATAAAGCAGGTGCTCCTACCGAACCATCTTCTCCTTCCTTATTTGTAAGCCTAACATCTATTTCCTTCTCATCTATATCTATATATTTTTTAATTACCTCTAATATTTCCTGTTTCATTAATTCTAAAAAATCTGCCGAAATATTTGCTCTATCCTGAGCTAAAACTAGATGTAGTCTTTCTTTAGCAGTATTTTTAGAATCTTCTTTTTCGCTTTTTTTGATTTTTCTAAAAAACTTCATTATGCTTTCAAACATATTTTACCTCCAATAGTATTAATGTTTACCCTTTGCGAAAAAACCTTTCATTTTACCAAAAAGACCTTCCTTTTTTCCAGGCATAGAAACATCAATATTCTCTCCTAGAATTCTTCTTGCAATCTCAATATATGCTTTACCAGATGGAGCCTTTTCCTTTGTAACAACTGGCTCACCTTTATTAGTTTGAGTTATTATATGTTCATCATCTGGGACAACACCAATCAAATCTATAGATAATAAATCAACAATGTCATCAACATCCATCATTTCTCCCTTTTTAACCATAGCAGGTCTTATCCTGTTTATAATTAACTCAGGATTCTTAATTTCAGAAGCCTCCAATAAACCTATAATTCTATCTGCGTCTCTAATTGCTGAAATCTCCGCTGTCGTTACAACTATTGCTCTATCTGCCCCAGCAATAGCATTTTTAAACCCTTGCTCTATTCCTGCTGGGCAATCTATTAATATATAATCAAATTCGTCTTTTAGTTTTCCTATTAGTTCTTTCATTTGTTCTTCATTTATTGCACTTTTATCTCTTGTTTGGGCTGCTGGTAGTAAGAAAAGTTCGTTAAATCTTTTGTCTTTTATAAGGGCTTGTCTTAGTTTGCATTTTTCTTCAACAACATCTACTATGTCATATACTATTCTGTTTTCTAAGCCCATTACAACATCAAGATTTCTTAAACCTATATCAGTATCAACTAATGCAACTTTTTTATTCCTTAAAGCTAAAGCTGCACCAAGGTTTGCTGTTGTAGTTGTTTTTCCCACTCCGCCTTTTCCGGATGTTATAACTATAACCTCTCCCATATGTTTTCCTCCTTGTAATTTTAGCACTACTATTTTAAATCAATAAAAATGCACAATTCTAAACACTACTATTATATACGGAAACAGGCAAAAGGTCAATGTTTCAAGCAAAAAAACATGTAATTCTTTTAATTCCTAGTTACATTTCACTGCTTATTTTAAAAAGTCAATATAAACATATGACTATGTATTATATAAGAACAATATGTGTTTCGCTTCGCGAATATGCACAGCTCAAGGTAACCTAACATTGTTGTTCCGAAAATTTCAGGCAAAATTCCCTATACAATAAAAAAACTTCTACAATTATAACCACCAGTGAAACTGGTGGTTATAATTGTATATTTCTTATTCCTCATTTGGCTCTGGTGCTCCCATTGGACATACACCTGCACACGTGCCACATCCTATGCAAACTGATTGGTCAATAATGTATCTTTCATCACCTTCTGAGATACATTGCATTGGGCAAGCAGCTGCACAAGCTCCACAGCTTATACATTTATCTGTTATTTTGTAAGTCATTCTTCTCACCTCCTAGCTTATGTTTTTATATCAACAGCAGAATAAAATTTTTCTATGATTAATACATATCATCATTTTCTGTTTCTTTGTCCTGTTTTTCTAACTCTTCTAGTTTCTGAAGTTCTGCCATATTTTCCTCTTCTTCTTTATCAACTACATCTGTGCCAATGTTATTAATAATTTTTAGCTCACTCGCATTATACCTTTTGTAATATGTCTCATCATTGTCATCTTTAAGTTTTACTTTTACTATTTCTCTTAAAGTTTCAATTGAATCAACAATTCCTTCTCCATCTTCTGTCTTAACTATAGCTCCTATTCTAGGTAAATGACTTAGTTTGTCTTCGTAAACTTCCTGCTCATATTTTAGGCAGCACATCAATCTTCCGCAATTTCCAGAAATTTTTGCAGGGTTTAAAGACATGTTCTGTTCTTTTGCCATCTTTATTGAAACTGTTTCAAAATTGTTTAAAAATGAGCAACAACAAAGTTCTCTTCCGCAAATTCCATTTCCACCAATTCTTCTAACTTCATCTCTTACACCAATCTGTCTAAGTTCTATTCTCGTTTTAAAAATTGCTGCAAGTTCTTTCACAAGCTCTCTGAAATCAATTCTTCCATCTGCTGTGAAACAAAATAGTAATTTGCTATTATCAAAACTATATTGAACATCTGTTAAATGCATATCCAAATGCAATCTTTTTATTTTTTCTTCGCAAATTTCAAATGCCTCTTCTTCCTTTTTCTTATTATCCTCATAATGCTTTATATCCTTGTAGTTTGCAATCCTAACAATATTTTTAAGTGGAGTACTAAAATTAGTATTGTGTAAAATTTTCTTTTTTGCAACAACTTCTCCTAGTTCTTCACCTAAAGCTGTTTCCACAATGACTTTCGTTTTAATATTTACATACAAATTACCAGGATCAAAGAAATATATTTTTCCAGGTTTCCTAAACCTAACTCCTACTATTACTTTCATTAAACTCCTCCCAAATTTTTAGTAAAAGGTTATCAATGCACATATCATAATTCGCATTTGAATTTAGCCTTTTTTTAGTAGTTTCTACGATATTTACCGCATTAATATATTTTGGTTCGTTTGTGATTTTTAATTTCTTCAAAAACACAATATTGAAATAATCAAGTGCATCATTAATGTTTTCTTTCGATTTATATAGAAATTCTGCTTCATTCCAAACATCCACAATATCTTTCAAAGCCAAATCAGATATAGTTTTGTCTATATTATTATATAACTCAGAATTTTTCTCTAAGGATAGTAACTTTGAAATACTACCATCACATATATCTAGCATATTTTCATTGAATTGTATATTATTTAATCTAGCATAATTATTCAAATCACTTTTTGATAAATTCTTAAATGAAATTTTTGTGCATCTAGACTTTATTGTGGTTAAAAGTTTGCTCTCATTTGACAATACTAAAATAATCACAGCATACTCTGGTGGCTCTTCTAAAGTTTTTAATAAACAATTCTGTGCCTCTGTTGTCATTAGGTCACTATTATTTATAATATAAACCTTTTTATTAGAAATAATTGGTTTTTCTGCAATCTGCTCTTGCAAATTGCGCACTTGGTCAATTTTAATATTTTTTCCATCATCTGTATCTATAACAGCCAAGTCAGGATGATTACCACTATTAAATTTCACACAAGAGGAACATGAATTACAAGCATCATCATTCGATTCACATAAAATAACTTTTGCAAATTCAGTAGCAAAAAGCTTTTTCCCAATACCACTACTTCCAACAAACATATAGCTATGAACCAAATTATTGGATTTAATACTTGTTTCTAATAACTTTTTTATTTTATCATTTCCAAAAATATTATCAAAACTCAAAATTCCACTCCTAAAACTTAATTTACTTCGCCAAATAAATTCAATGGCCAGAATCTAATCCAAACCTTTCCTTCTATTTTTTCTAATGGAATACATCCAAACTCTCTACAATCTGTTGAATGTGCTCTATTATCTCCCATTGCAAACACACAATTTTCAGGCACAATCAAATCAGAATAAACACCCTGATTCTCCATTTCGGTAACAAGTCCCTCTGGCAAATATGGCTCGTCCAATTCTTCTCCATTTATAAACACTTTACCATTCTTTATTTCCACATGTTCTCCTGGCAATCCTATTACTCTTTTAATATAACTCTCCTTGCCAATCTCAAGAACATTATGTACAAAACCACTAAACCAATTTGTTGGCTCATTTTCATATTTTGCAACTACATTATTGCTGTCATATTCATCAATGTATATGTGAGTGTCAGAAGGTGCTTCAAAGGTGATAATGTCTCCACGTTCTGGCATTTCACCAATAGTTCTTGACCACCTATTTAAAATAAGTCTTTGATTTTGAATAAGAGTTGGTTCCATAGAAATTTGCTTAACTATAGTTGGAGTACCTATATAATATCTAATTAGTAAGGCTAAAATAAAAGCTACTAATATACAAACTATCCATTCAATAATATCCTTTGTTCTATCACTCATTTTCATATCAACACTGTCCTTTGAAATTAATTTTACTACAATATTATATATTTTTTTTTCAAACTTATCAATGCTTTTGTAAAAAAAAGTATAAATAGGTGTTACTGGATAATAATTAAAAAAATAAAATGAATAAATTTCATGAAATTTCAAAAAATAATATAAATTAATTGACAATAAAAAAAACTTGAATTATTATATTGTTAGTTACAAAAAAGAGAGGATGTAAATATTGAAAGGAATTTCTTTTCTAATCAGTTTTGTATCTTAAGAAAGGAATGTGATTAAGAATTGAACATTAAAACTTCAATAAAAGAAGAAAGTGGCTCAATGGCAGTATATGTCACTGTTGTCCTTTTAACTATGTTATTACTGATTACTGCTGTGTTTTTTACAACAAGTTCATCCGCTAAAGCACAAATAAAAACTGCAATAAATATTAAGCAAGCCTATGAAGCAGGCAATAGTCGTGCTTCAGATATATATGATAAAATAACTGGAAATCAGAGACCAACAATAAATTATGTTTATACTCAAGACTTTGATAACTCAATTTCATATGGTCAAAATGGAACTAGCTATTCTGTTAATAATAGCATAATAACTTTGACTTCTACTGCAGGGGATCCATTTATCCATATGAATAATGTTACATCATTTAATCCACAAGAATATAGGTATATTACAGTAAAGTACAGAACTAACTCGTCAAACATTCAAAACATGGAATTCTTTATGATAGAGAACCCAACAGACCAAACCTATGCAATATCGCAACCACTTGTTACTGATGGTCAATGGCATGAATTGGTAATCGACTTGTGGTCAAATAATGCAGTAAAAAATAGGTCTACAATTACTGGCTGGAGATGGGACTGGAGCAACGCAAATAGTGCAGGAGTTATAATGGATGTAGACTATATTAAAATAAGCGATACAATATAAGTTATCTGCATAAGTATTTTAGCTTATTAATTCTTAATTATAAAATTCTCTATACAATAGAAAAGCGTGTATTAACTAAAGCAAGACAAAATGCACGGTCTAAAGATGTCTGACATGGTTACAATGAAAAAGAACGATACATAAATATCGTTCTTTTTCATTGTTTATAGCAATTCCTTTTTATTCCTTATTGCTCATTTCTTCCAATCTAAGAAGTGCTTCCCATCTTCTGTCTACCTCATCTTGGAATTCTTTTATCATCCATTCATTTCCTTGTTTAAACATATGTTTAAATCTTTTTTGTGGTTTCAAAAACTCTTCTATAGGTATCTTTTTTGCTGGTTTATATGTTATTTTATACTTTCCATTTTCAATCTCATATAATGGCCAATAACATGTCTCAACAGCCAATTTATTAATTTGCATTAGGTCTTCAGTTGGATAGCCCCATCCTCTTGGGCAAGGTGCTAATATATTTAAAAACGTTGGTCCTTCTGTATAAATTGCCTTTTCTGCTTTTTCATATAAATCTTTAAAATTCATATAAGCAGCTGTTTGTGCAACATATGGTAAATGATGTGCTTCCATAATTTCTGTTAAGTCTTTTCTAGATTGCATCTTTCCTGGAATCACGCTACCAGCTGGACTTGTTGTAGTATCTGCAAATTTTGGTGTTGCAGATGAACGCTGTATTCCTGTATTCATATAAGCTCCATTATCATAACATACATAAGTCATGTCATGACCTCTTTCCATTGCTCCAGATAAACTTTGAAGTCCAATATCATATGTCCCTCCATCTCCACCTATCGCAATAAATTTAGTATGCTTATCTTGTGGCAATTTACCTTGCTTTTTCATAAATTTATATGCAGCTTCTACTCCTGAACATGTTGCAGCAGCACATTCAAATGCTGTGTGAATATATGAGTCCGTCCATGATGTATATGGATAGATGCATGTAGAAACCTCCATACAACCTGTAGCATTCGCAATTACTACATGATCCTCTGATTTTACTGCCCTAAGCACCATCCTTGTAACTGGTGGAGCACCACAGCCAGCACACATTCTATGTCCTGAAGCAAATCTAGATGGTCTTTCTGCCACTATTTCTTTTAAATTATATGCCATATAATTTCTCTCCTCTCTATTTAATATGCTCTTTATTATTATTCTCTAATTAATTTTTAAACTCTATTTACTTTCTCAATCCTACATATCTGTATGGATTTTCAATTTTATTCTTTTTGCTATCTTCAATCAAGTCATTAAACACAGATTCAATTTCCCTAGTAGTCGTATCTCTACCACCCAAGCCATAAACATAGCTTGAAGTTGGAACACTTACACCATTTATTTGCATACCAGACGTAATATCTGTAAATAAAGCCCCTCCTGCGCCATTTAATGAGTCTGCTTTGTCCAAAACAGCTACAGCTTTTAAATGTGATAAAGCTTTTGCTATTTCTTCCGCTGGAAATGGTCTAAATACACGCACTTTCAAAAGTCCTGCTTTAACACCTTTCTCTCTTAAAGCATCTACAACATCTTTTGTCGTACCAGCAGTTGAATTCATACAAACTATTGCTATTTCCGCATCATCTAGCTTGTATTCCTCAAATAAGCCATATTTCCTTCCTGTTACTTTTTCAAATTCCTGTGCTACCTCAAGAATGACTTGTTTTGCATTCTTCATTGCCTCTGCCTGCTGATATTTATGTTCAAATAAAAACGACTGTAAATCCATTGGTCCAATTGCCATAGGTTCTTTATCATTTAATAAATAATGTTTTGGGTGATATTCCCCAACAAATTTCTTTACTTCTGCATCTTCTAACAAAGTTATATTTTCAATAGAATGTGATGTAATAAAACCATCTTGGCACACCATTAATGGAAGTAACACATTTTCATTTTCAGCTATTCTGTGCGCCATTAATAGATTATCATATGCTTCCTGATTATTCTCTGAAAATAACATTATCCAACCACTATCACGTACTCCCATCGCATCAGACTGGTCGTTGTGTATGTTCAAAGGTCCTGATACTGCTCTATTTACCAAAGACATAACTATAGGTAATCTTAAACTAGAAGCAATATATACCATTTCCCACATAAGAGACAAACCATTTGCAGATGTAGCTGTCATAGCTCTACTACCAGCCGCCTCAGCACCAATGCAAGCACTCATCGCACTATGCTCACTTTCAACCGCAACAAATTCAGTATCTACCAACCCGTTATCCACAAAAGTAGAAAAATATTGTGGAATCTCTGTTGACGGTGTTATAGGAAAAGCTGCTACAACATCAGGATTAATCTGTTTCATCGCTGTTGCCGCTGCTTCATTTCCACTTAATCGTTCTCTAATACTCATTTTATTCACTCCTTTTTGTTTTTTAATTTTATTGTCTCAATTAAAATATTATTGTTCCATTTATTCTTTAAAATAAACATATAATACTTGTTTATTTTTAATTTTCTCCTTCGGTTTTCATAACAATCGCCCCAACTGGACAAACCTTACTGCAAACTCCACATCCTTTACAATAGTCATAATCGAAGTCTGTTCTTTTTTGGTCTTTTCCTACTGGAATTGCATCTTCTGGGCACACTGGAAAACATAGTCCACACTGAATACATTTTTCTGGAATATATATTGGTTTAACACTTCTCCAATCTCCTGTTTTGAAATCTTTTGAATTACCAGCCTCATAAATATTTCCACCTATTGTCATTTCGCATGCTGGAGTATTCTTATCTATCTTTGACATCTTATCTCTCCTTTCTATCATTAATTTACATTAAATATAATCTAAGTAATCATTACCTCTAACAATATCAAGTAACATTATATTTGAGCCAGACTGCATCAGATTCATATTTATTTAGCAAACTTGCTTAATCTCCTCTAACGCCATTTTTAATGCCTTCATATTACCTTCAATTACTTCTGGTTTTTTAGCAAATTTATGTTTAAACGAACCTTCCATATCTTTTATAAAGTCATCCTCATTCATAATACTACTTACCTTAACAATTGCAGCAAGCATTGGCGTGTTAGGAAAATATCTTCCTAATGTCTCCATAGATACTTTCCTTGCATCTATTGTATATACTCTTCCCTTATATCCATTTAGCATTTTTTCCAATTCTTCCTTTTCTTTTGTTGTATTTATTACAATCGCACCTGTTTCCTTTAAACCTGCTGTAACATCTACACTTTCTAGTAAAGTATCATCTACAACTACAACAAAATCCGGCTCATAAATATTGCTATGAATTCTAATTGGCTCACTACTAATTCTGTTGTATGCTGTTATAGGTGCTCCCATTCTTTCTGGACCATACTCAGGAAACCCTTGAATATACTTACCAGTATTAAACGCCGCATCCGCTAAAAGTAGTGATGCTGTTTTGGCACCCTGTCCTCCTCTACCATGCCATCTAATTTCTATCATGTCACTCATTTGGCAAAACCTCCTTTTCATTTAATATGTACAGTATATAACTTTCAGCAACAATAGTCAATAAAAATGACCCCTGATTTCAAAAATCAAGAATTTTAATTTTCTTTGAGTTATAACGGCTCACAATTGCTTCTCTTCCTCCACTAAAAGCCAACTTACAATATTTCTATTGCAAATGGCAATTTTCTTAAATCGTCGTCACCAGATAGGGAGAGCTATAGTACCAGTTAGAGAAAAAATGATAAAATTGCAAAGAAAGCTAGCAGAGGGAAAAAATGTTATAGTGGAAGGACGAGATATTGGTACTGTAGTGTTTCCACATGCCGATTTAAAGATATATTTAGATGCTGATGAAGAAATAAGAGCAAAAAGAAGATATGAAGAAAGCATTAAAAGTGGAATAGATATAACTTATGATGAAGTTTTAAAACATATACGATGGAGAGATATGAATGATAAATCTAAGAAAGTAGGAGCTTTAAAAAAAGCAGATGATGCTATAGTTATAGATACTTCAGATATGACTATAGAGGAAGCTGTACAAACTGTAAAAAAAGAAATAAAAAGAAGAATGTCAATGAAAGAAAAAAAAGATGTTACAATTGAAACAATGCAAGGATTGGTTTCTGAAATGGTAAAGAGATATAAATTAGAAACAACACCAGAATTAAGATACATTGACTTAACAACAGAAGTTGGAGAATTGGGGAAAGAATTGTTAAAAGGTTCTAATTATGGCAAAAAAACATTGGAAAAAACGGACAAGTTAGAATCAGAAATGGGCGATACTTTATTTTCTTTAACATGTATTGCAAATTCATTGAATATAGATTTGCAAACAGTATTAGTAAATGCAATGAAAAAATATCAAAAAAGATTTAATGAAAAAGGAAGTATCGGTTCAGAAGAAATTGAAATAGAGAAATAAATAAAATGAACAACAGAATAAAATTTCAAATCTGTTGTTCATTTTCTCAATTATAATATAGATTGAGAAAAGCGATGATACAAATTAATAAAGTAAACGGTTAGACTCGCATAGCTTATCAATTAATTCACATGCTTTAGAATTTAGATATAAATGCTCTTTTTCGTCCATACCATTAACTTTTGACAAAAGAGTGCAAAGTATTTCATTCCTATATTTATAATAACTGGAAATGAAATCTCCCATAGAGATATCTATACTTTTACCTAAGTCAAGGTTGGAAGCATAGAAAATATTATTTTCTGCATGTACTGTGATACCAGTCTTGATTGAAGATAAATCTTCTACAACATTCCAATTTCCTGCAAAAGTCATAAGTATCATCCTTTCTAAAATACAATAATAGTTTGAAATTGCATAGAATAATTATAAAATAAATATAATAAAAAGTCAAACAAATTATTTTAATAAATATAATTGTAAAACTTCGAAAAAACTAAATTGTCGTCACCAGATATGGGTAGCTATAGCAGACATTGGAGATACTGTTTCTGTTACAGGAGTCTCGCGAATTGCTTTGGTAACATCTTCACCATTTAGATATATGATATCCTTTTCTCCCTCATTTTCAATCTTTATATCCATATTATCCAACAACTTAACAATTTCCTCTTCGTCATTGACAGTTAATCCGTGTCTTAATGCTTCTAAGGCAACACATCTATATGTTGCACCTGTATCTAAATTTACCAATCCTAGTTCTTTTTTTATTCTTTTAGTAATTGTACCTTTTCCGCTACCTGCTGGTCCATCTACTGCTACTATAAAGCTCATGTTAATACCTCCATATTAAATTTTATTTATATAAAATAAATTATTTCATTATTTTTCTAAATCTTAAGCTAAAATACGGAATTTAGACAAATGTTTTAAAATATTATTATATACTAGGCTTTGCTCTATATTACCGTCAATATAATATCAGCATATTCTTTCAATGGTTTTACAATTTTATCATGCATTGGTTTCATATCTCTTTTATATTGTTCAATCACACCCTTTTGAATTATATCACTTTTTTTTAGCTGCATCAAGTATTCATGTACAAGTTCTATATCAAAAGCATTAGGACATTCAAAATTAATTTGTTTTCTTTCCTCTAATCTCATTTCTCTATATAGCTTATAATATGGATTTTGAAATATTGTATTCACTTTGGTAGGATTTTGTAATACTATAAAAGTATTATCTAATTTTATATTCAAATACAAACTTGTATTCTATTCTATAAATTTTACTTCAGATGTATATTCATCTGCCCATTGTTTAAACTTATCACCGTTTTTTATTTCATTAAAACTATTTTTCCCAAAAAACGTTATAGTTTTATCAGAATGTGGTCCTATTTCTGATTCTAATGTTTCTATATTACGTCTATGCTTACTGACTATTACTACGGTTATTATTAGTGGCATAAACGTAATACAGCTCTCATACACACCAAGTATGACGATCAATATTATATATATCTTATTTATAATATCATTTGATTAATATTAAAAGAATGCATAGATTCCCTAAATTATTAGAGACACACATGCATTCTTTTTCTAGTATTATGTTATAAAACAACTCTCAATCCATTATAAAATCTACTACCTTCTAAATAACTTAAACATTTCCTTCCCAAAGGAGAATAATGTCCATCTAACATGCAACAGCCACCCCGCAATATTTTTGATTTATTATCACCAGTACAAGTCCAAGTCCATAAATTCCCTGCTAGGTTATCGATGTTATTAATCATCCATGCTTTGTTAAAACCCGTCTTCACCATTCTGTGAGGACCAGAATTTTTGTAATTTCCTCTATTAGATGAATCTACAAAGATTTCTTCTTCCGACATAGTCTTTGTTTCAATAAGCCATTTTATTATTCTTTCAAACTGTTTATTGCTTATAATTCTTGAATTCATACTACTCGCAATTTTTTCAGCATCAAAAAAACTTATGTCAATAATAGGATGTTTATTCGCCTTCGACACAAACTTGCCATCCATATCCATGGCAATTTCATACCGTGAAATGAAGAAACCTTCACATGCTCCATCTTCTATAGTATCTCCTCCTGGAATCCAAACAAATTGATTGCCGTTAAAATCCTCAATTGTAAATCCTGTGTTTTCAGTTCCTAAAACATACTTAAACCCTTCAGGAATAATAATACCACTAGCGTTCATCATAATTCATCTACCTCTTATCTCAGAGTTTTTCACTATTAAATGTTGTATACCACAGTGTCCTGCATACCTCCCATGTAGTAGGTCTAAAATCAGAATTTGCAAATATTTCCTCTATAATTTTTCTTGCTTTCAAGTAGTACTCAATATGATTTGCTTCACTATTTCTCAAACCATTTTGATAAGCATGCTCTTGAAAAATATTAAAAATCGGAAAACTATTAACATATTGCCGAAAATCCTTCACGCCTTTTTCTAAATTACGAAGACTATCTAACCCTACAATATATGTAAAGTTAGTTCTATATCCGTAACTTGTAGATGTTTCCATAATTTCTTTAATTTGCTCTAATGTAAACCTACTCTTACTGCTTCGCAAAAATTTTTCTCTATTATTAAAGCATTCAATGCTAAGACTATACGCAAAGTGACGAATTTTAGATAGCTCCTTTATAGCATTTTTTGTTTGAATTTGTGAGCCCAAATAGAAAATTTCTCCGTTAAAGTTCATATCACTTACTTTTTCATCTAATTCTAATAAAAAATTAACAAGTGCACTTTCACTTTGAAAGCAACCACTAACAACAGCTATTTGATAAAGTTCACTTAAATCCTCCTTTGAATATTCTTGTAACCAATCCTTAAAAAACATTTCAAGGTTGTTGGGAATAGTTAAATCTATAATACTTCTAGACTTTTGATGACTTGTATAGCAAAATTTACATCCTTCACAATTTAATCTTGTTTTAGGATTAATGTTTAAAACTGTATTGTTTTTACGCATATAGTACGGATCACAGAAATCTATTTCAAAATCGTATACCATTGCTATAAGTCTATCCTTATAATACAGTTTTCCCTCTGTGATTTGATAATCTGAATCCTTCCTTAGTTGTAATGCACAGAAATATTTCTCCTTTTCATTTAAAAATTTTAAGTTAAACCGTACTCTATCTGCGCCAATTTCTGAATTAATTCCACAGATATTTAAATCCATAAGAATAATATCAGTTTGAGCAATATTGTACTTTTCAGATAATAACTGTAACTCATGAAGTCCTTTCAACATAATACATTGCCTCCTTTTATTAAAAAGAAACTTTTCTAATTTCACTGTTAATATTGATTATAACAAATATTTTGTTTTATGTCAATTCTATAATTTTTTTTGCACTTTCTATATTTCCCACAATACATAACTTCCCATTACTGTGACAATACAGCATCCCTTTAATACCATACTTTTTATAAAACTCCTTTTCATTCATGCTATGCCATAATTTTGGAAATTTTTTTCTATCTAAAACTGTTCTTATTTCTATTCCATTTCTTTTAGATGGATATATAACAAATTGTATCTTTTCTTCTGTGTCTTTTTCTAATATAAAATCATGATAAGGTATATACTTTTCAAGTACAATAAAATTGTCATTGATTAAATCATATTTATTTTCCAAAAATTTTTTTGCCTTTATTATAGAAAATATACTTTTAATTTCATTCTTTAAAATATTGTTTGCAAAATTAACTGCTTTCAAGAAATTATCATCTGATTTGTCATTTGAATCCCATGTTGAATTATAATTTTCTATTATGTTAGAAATTAAGTAATAATTTTGAAACTCTGGTTCTATTTGCGAATTATCTATCTTATCAATTGTTTTTACTAAAAAATTATCAAATTTCTTCCATGCAAAATCGATATCATCACAATTATTCTTTCTCAAAAAACTTTTTCCATATTCTTTCCATAATAAGCCAAATGATGAATATATTGTACCATCTTGTCTTCTCAATGCATTTACTTGATGGTGGTCAAATTTTCCATATCCTATATCATAAACAATTTTTTCACTATTTTTTTCTATGTCCTCAATGTTGTATACTCTTTTTAATCTAACATCTCCGAAGTAATTTGCTAAAAAGGCTGTGGAAAATACATCGTCTATATGGAATTTTCCACTATGTGTTATAAAATTAGCTTTATCTATATCTTTTACAATTTTTAATCCTTTCATATACTCTCCTCTATTGGTAAATTATATAATACCATAAACTTATTTTATTTTTTCACTTCAACCATTACAGGTTATCTTGTTTTTTTCTTTTTTTGTACTGAAAAACCAAATCTGCCAATCTTTCTACCTAATGAATAATAATGTCCATTCGAATAAGCAATAAGTCCACATTTCGAAATATCAAATGCTCCTTTTTCATCAATATATTTATCGTCAGCATCAATTGAAAGCACCTCTGCAATAAACATATGATGACTTCCAAGCTCTCTTATTTCCTTTACTTTACACTCAATTGCAGCTGGGCTTTCTTTTATTATAGGGCATTTAACAAATTGGGCTTTTTCTTTTGTGAGATGCATTTCCTTAAATTTATCTACTTTTGAACCTGTTTTCACTCCACACCAGTCTGTAGCAAATGCTAGTTTCTCATTCGTTAAATTTATTACAAATTCTCCTTGTTTTTTTATTAATTTATAAGAATACCTCTCTGGTCTTACTGATATGTAACACATAGCGGGATTTGTATTTATAATTCCAGTCCACGCTACAGTCATAATATTGGATGTTTCCATCGTTCCACTTGTTATCATTACTGCTGGTAATGGATAAATAAATGTACCAGCTTTCCAAATCTTTCTACTCATTTTTTCTTTATATTTCACTCCCTATTTTTACATTTGATTTTTCCTATATAATAAGCAAAAAGTCATGAGACACATTATCCCATGACCTTTTAGTGCAGAATTCTTTTTAGCAGTTTTAATTCACTACCTCTTCTTCCTCGTTCTCTTGTTTTTCAGTATTTATATGAACATTTTTGTATGCTGGCATACCAGTTCCTGCTGGAATTAATTTTCCTATTATAACATTTTCTTTTAGCCCAATTAATTCATCAACTTTTCCCTTTACTGCCGCTTCTGTAAGAACTCTTGTTGTTTCTTGGAATGATGCTGCTGACAAGAAGCTCTCTGTAGCAAGTGATGCTTTTGTTATTCCCAATAGTACACGTTTGTATGTAGCTAATCTTCCGCCTTCTTCTTCTACTTTTTTATTTGCGTCCTCTGCGTCATATACATCTATAAGTGAACCAGCAAATAATGGTGTGTCTCCATTGTCTTCTATTCTAACCTTTTTAAGCATTTGTCTTGCTATAACTTCAACGTGTTTATCATTAATATCAACACCTTGATTTCTATATACTTTTTGTACTTCTTGCACTAAATATTGATATACTCCATCTGGTCCATTAATTGCTAAAATTTCATTTGGATTTATAGAGCCCTCTGTAATCGGTGCTCCTGCCTTTATTTCATCGCCTTCTCTTACACGAAGTTTAGAGCCAAATGGTATAGTATATGTCTTGCTATCATCCTTACCTGTAACAGTTACCTCTTTTCTAGTTTTGTCATCTGAAATTTTAATCTTACCATCTATTTCAGAAATAATAGCTAATCCCTTTGGTTTACGAGCTTCGAAAAGCTCCTCAACCCTAGGAAGACCCTGAGTAATATCTGCAACACCTGCAACACCACCAGAGTGAATTGTTCTCATAGTAAGCTGTGTACCAGGTTCACCAATTGACTGCGCAGCAATAATACCAACTGATTCTCCTATATTTACTTCTTCACGAGTTGCCAAGCCCATTCCATAACATCTTGCACATACACCATGTTTTGTTCTACATTCAAGAACTGAGCGTACTTTGACACTTGTAATTCCGGCAGCCACTATTTTATCTGCAATATTTTCAGTTATTAATGTGTCTTTATCCACAATTAATTCTTTAGTTTGTGGATTATATATATCTTCTAGTGGATATCTACCAAGCAATCTTTCTTCCATTTTTTCAACTACTTGGTTACCATCTTTAATATCAGATACTTCAATTCCCTTTGTAGTTCCGCAGTCATGTTCTCTAACTATAATATCTTGTGATACATCAACAAGTCTTCTTGTTAAGTAACCTGAGTCTGCTGTTCTTAGAGCAGTATCTGCCAAACCTTTTCTAGCACCATGTGCTGAAATGAAATACTCTAATGGATCTAGACCCTCTCTAAATGAAGATGTAATAGGTATCTCTACCGTTTTACCTGTTGTAGATGCCATAAGTCCACGCATACCAGCAATTTGTCTTAATTGGTTTAAATTACCTCTGGCTCCTGATTCTGACATCATATATACTGGGTTCATCTTTTCAAAATTGTCTTTCATAGCATCTGTAACTTTATCTGTCGCTTCTTCCCAAATTTTAATTACAGAATTATATCTTTCTGCATCTGTTATTAAACCACGTCTATACTGCTTTGTAACATTATCAACTTGTGCCCCAGCATCTGCTAGTATTTGCTTTTTAGCTGGTGGTACTTTTACATCATCAACTGATACAGTAATTCCCGCTGTCGTAGAATATTTATAACCAGTTGCCTTAATATAGTCTAGTAATTCTGCTGTTTTACTTAAACCATGCTTATTAATACATTTTGCAATTATTTTTCCCAAATTCTTCTTCATTACGGTAAAATTCAATTCAGGTTCAAACATTTCTTCAGGGTCTTCTCTATCCACAAAACCTAAATCTTGTGGTATTCCCTCATTATATATTAATCTACCAACCGTTGTTTTTACAAATCTACTCTTTTTTTCGCCATTAACAGTTTTTGTAATTTTTACATTAACCATTGCATGCATTCCTAAATCATTATTAAAGTTAGCCATTATTGCTTCTTCTGGAGATGAATAATATCCACCCTCTCCTGGCTCTCCTGCTACTTCCATTGTTAAATAGTATGCACCAAGTATCATATCTTGTGTTGGTACTGTAACTGGTTTACCATCTTGTGGTTTCAATAAGTTATTTACTGAAAGCATTAAATACCTTGCTTCTGATTGAGCCTCTGGTGATAGTGGTAAGTGAATAGCCATTTGGTCTCCATCAAAATCAGCATTAAAAGCTGTACAAACTAATGGATGAAGTTTAATTGCTCTACCTTCAACTAAGACTGGCTCAAATGCTTGAATACCAAGTCTATGTAATGTAGGTGCACGGTTTAACATTACAGGATGATCTTTTATAACTTCTTCTAAAATATCCCATACCTCTGGACGTAATCTTTCAACCATTCTTTTTGCATTTTTAATATTATGTGCAATTCCACGACCTACTAATTCTCTCATTACAAATGGTTTAAATAACTCAACTGCCATTTCTTTTGGAAGACCACATTGATAAATTTTTAGTTCTGGTCCAACAACAATAACTGAACGGCCAGAATAATCAACACGCTTTCCTAGCAAGTTTTGTCTAAATCTACCTTGTTTTCCTTTTAATAAATCTGATAATGATTTAAGTGGTCTATTTCCAGCACCTGTAACAGGTCTTCCGCGTCTTCCATTATCTATCAATGCATCAACAGATTCTTGTAACATTCTTTTTTCATTTCTTACAATTATTTCTGGTGCACCTAATTCTAATAACCTTTTTAATCTGTTATTTCTGTTTATAACCCTTCTATATAAGTCATTTAAATCTGATGTTGCAAATCTACCACCATCCAATTGAACCATTGGTCTTAAATCTGGTGGAATTACTGGTACAACACTCATAACCATCCATTCAGGTCTATTTCCAGATAATCTGAATGATTCTATAGTATCAAGTCTTTTTATAAGTTTTGCTTTTTTCTGTTCGCTGGCTTTTTCTAGCTCTTTTCTTAAACTGTTCGATAATTTATCTACATCAATCTCCTCAAGTAGCTTTCTTATAGCCTCTGCTCCCATTTCTGCTTTAAAAGCATCTTTTCCATATTTTTCTACTGCTTCATGATACTCTTTTTCAGATAATACTTGTGCTTTTGTAAGCCCTGTATCTCCTTTGTCTGTTACAATATAAGATGCAAAATATATAACTCTTTCCAAACTCCTTGGAGAAACATCTAACATAAGTCCAATTCTACTTGGAATTCCTTTAAAATACCAAATGTGTGCTACTGGTGCTGCTAACTCAATATGTCCCATTCTTTCACGTCTTACTTTAGCTTTTGTAACTTCAACGCCACATCTATCACAAACTATTCCTTTATATCTTACTCTTTTATATTTACCACAATGGCATTCCCAATCCTTTGTTGGTCCGAATATTTTTTCACAGAATAATCCATCTCTTTCTGGCTTTAAAGTTCTGTAATTTATAGTCTCTGGTTTTTTAACTTCACCTTTTGACCATTCCCTTATTTTCTCATCTGATGCTATACCTATTTTTATTTTATCAAAAATATTTAATTCGTCCACTCGGTTTAGCCCCCTTAAAATTTATTGGTTGAAAGGAAGCCCTTCCTTTCGCTTTTCTCATAATAATTCATATACAAACAAACACCGCTGTGCAATTCATTCTGCAATTCATATACAGCTATATTATGAAGGCTATTCAATTATTATTTAGAATTAATAAAAAGCCTCGTCTTGCGTTGTTAGTTTTGAAGTAAAAATTCTCGACGTACACAAAGTACGCCTCCGGTGTTTTACTTCAAAACTGCCTAGCAATACTCGTTTTTGATTAATTCTACTCTACAACGTCCTCGTCATTCAAAATATTATCCTTTCCCAAATCTGTATCAGCAAGCTCAATCTCTTCATCAGACAATTCTTCAAATAGAGCTTCATCATCTTCTTGGTCCTCATCTGCTAAAATTGCTTCTTCTTCAAAACCACTACTTAAATCATTTAAATCTAAAACATTGCCTCCCGACTTTTTGTCATCTATGTTAAAGTCTATTCCATCATCAATGTTTTCTTTTAGCTCTAATTCTTCATTATCTGGAGAAAGTAATCTTATGTCTAATCCTAATGCTTGAAGTTCTTTTATAAGAACTTTAAATCCTTCTGGAACACCTGGTTCAGGAACATTTTCTCCCTTAACTATTGCTTCATATGTCTTAACACGTCCTATTGTGTCGTCAGATTTTACAGTAAGCATTTCTTGCAATGTGTATGCTGCTCCATATGCTTCTAGTGCCCAAACTTCCATCTCTCCAAAACGTTGTCCTCCAAATTGTGCTTTACCTCCAAGAGGTTGTTGTGTAACTAATGAATATGGTCCTGTTGAACGAGCATGTATCTTGTCATCAACTAGATGATGTAGTTTTAGCATATACATAACACCAACTGTTACTGGATGGTCAAATGGCTCTCCTGTTCTTCCATCATATAAAGTTGTTTTTCCATCTTCTGAGTAATTTGCTTCTCTAAACATTTCTCTAATTTCTTCATCTGTAGCACCATCAAATACTGGTGTAGCTACTTTCCATCCTAATAGTTTTGCAGCCATTCCTAAGTGAACTTCTAGAACTTGACCTAAGTTCATACGTGAAGGAACACCAAGTGGATTTAAAACTATATCCACAGGAGTACCATCTGGCATAAATGGCATATCTTCTTCTGGTAATATTCTTGAAATAACACCCTTGTTACCATGACGTCCAGCCATTTTATCACCAACTGATATTTTTCTCTTTTGAGCTATATAGCAACGAATTACTTGATTTACACCAGGTCCTAATTCATCTGAATTTTCCCTAGTAAACACTTTAACATCTACTATTGTACCTGCCTCTCCATGTGGAACACGAAGCGATGTATCTCTAACTTCTCTTGCTTTTTCTCCAAATATTGCACGAAGTAATCTCTCTTCTGCAGTAAGCTCTGTTTCTCCTTTAGGAGTAACCTTTCCTACCAAAATGTCTCCTGGTCTTACTTCTGCACCAATCCTTATAACTCCATTCTCATCTAGGTCTTTTAATACATCGTCTCCAACATTTGGTATGTCTCTTGTAATTTCTTCTGGTCCTAATTTTGTATCACGGCATTCGCAATCATATTCTTCAATGTGAATTGATGTATATACATCTTCTTTAACAAGTCTTTCACTAATTAGCACAGCATCTTCATAATTATAGCCTTCCCATGTAGTAAATGCTATTAATACATTTCTACCAAGTGCCATCTCTCCGTTTTTTGTAGATGGTCCATCAGCAAGAAGCTCTCCTTGTTTAACTTTCTCCCCTCTTGAAACTACTGGTCTTTGATTAATACATGTACCACCATTTGTTCTTTTAAACTTTCTAAGTTTATATACATCTAAAACATCTCTGTCGTTCCTAACAGTAATTTCATCTCCTGTCACTTTTTCAACAACACCTGCATTTTTTGCAGTAACTGTGATACCAGAATCCTTTGCAGCTCTATATTCTATACCTGTTCCAACTATTGGTGTTTCTGGCATTAAAAGTGGAACAGCTTGACGTTGCATGTTAGCACCCATTAATGAACGTTTAGCATCATCATGTTCTACGAAAGGAATCATCGCAGCTGCAACAGAAACAAGTTGTTTTGGCGAAACATCTACAAAGTCAACCTGTGATTTGTCAACCATTGTAATTTCTTCCCTCATTCTAACTTTTATTTTATCATTAACGAATTTTCCATCTTTATCTAATGGCTCAGATGCTTGTGCAATAATATATTTATCTTCTTCATCCGCAGACATATATACTACTTCGTCTGTCACCTTACCTGTTTCATGGTCTACTTTTCTATATGGTGTCTCTACAAAGCCATATTCATTTATTATTGCAAATGAAGATAGCGCTGAAATTAAACCAACATTAGGTCCTTCTGGAGATTCTATAGGACATAGTCTACCATAATGAGTATAGTGAATATCTCTAACCTCAAAACCTGCTCTTTCTCTTGAAAGTCCACCAGGTCCTAATGCTGAAATTCTCCTTTTGTGCGTAAGCTCAGAAAGTGGGTTTGTTTGATCCATAAATTGTGACAATTGTGAGCTTCCAAAGAACTCTCTAATTGACGATGATATTGGTTTTGTATTTATTAATGTTTGTGGAGTTATCACATCTAAATCCTGAATGGTCATTCTCTCACGTACTACTCTCTCTAGTCTTGTTAAACCTATTCTAAATTGGTTCTGCAATAATTCTCCAACACATCTAATACGTCTATTTCCTAAATGGTCTATATCATCAATTGCTCCTAGTCCATTATCCAAATTAAGTATATAACTTATTGATGCAATAATATCTTCTGTAGTAATATGTTTAGGAATTAACTCATCATATCTTTCTTTTATAGTATCATGTAATGCACTCTCCTCAGTGTTATCAATTATTGACTTTAACACATTATAATTAACATATTCTTTTATATGTAAATCACTAAAATCAACATTTGGTAAGTATTTATGAATATTTACTGTTCCATTTCCTACTACTCTTACCTTTTTGTCATCTACTTTTACATCAACAATATTGATGCCCGCATTTTGAACATTTTCTGCAGCATCTTTAGAAATCACTGTATCCTTTTCAACAAGGACTTCTCCAGTCTCAGGGTCGATAATATCGTCAAAAGCAACTTTTCCAGAAATTCTAGATGCTAAACTTAGCTTTTGGTTAAATTTATATCTTCCTACTTTTGCCAAATCATACCTTCTTGGGTCAAAGAACATGTTGTTAAATAGATTTCTAGCAGCATCAACTGTAGGTAACTCCCCTGGTCTCAATTTTTTATAAATTTCTATTAAAGCATCCTCATTTGTCTTTATAATATCTTTTTGAACTGTAGCTAATATTTTTGGTTCTTCACCAAATAATTCTTTAATCTGTTCGTCTGTAACCACGCCAATTGCACGCAATAAACAAGATACAGGAATTTTTCTTGTTCTATCTACTCTAGCCCAGAATACATCATTTGCATCTGTCTCATACTCTATCCAAGCACCTCTTAAAGGCATAACAGTAGATGTATAAACCTTTTTTCCTGTTTTATCATAGCTAGAATCATAATAGCAACCTGGTGAACGCACCAACTGACTTACTACAACTCTTTCTGCACCATTAATAATAAAAGTTCCGCTATCAGTCATAAGTGGAAAATCGCCAAGATAAATCTCTTGCTCCTTAATTTCTCCAGTCTCACGATTGATTAGTCTAACTTTTACATGCAACCTTGTTGAATATGTAGCATCTCTTTCCTTTGCTTCTTCTACTGAATATTTTGTCTTTTCTTCCATGTAGTAATCTAAAAATTCTAGAATTAAATTTCCTGAATAATCAACTATTGGAGATATATCTCTAAGAATTTCTCCTAGCCCTTCCTCTACGAACCAGTCGTATGAGTCTTTTTGGACTTTAATTAGATTTGGCATTTCGATTGAATCGCCTATTTTTGCAAAAGTCTTACGAGAACACTTCTCATGCTTGATTTCTTTTACCAAAACACTCACCCCTAAAAAAGATTAAGCAGAATAAAATATATAATTTGCCAAAGAGTCCTTCTTGTTCTTAATATTATATATACGTTTTTATCGGTTTACTGCTTCCTAAACCTTTATTTCCGTAAATAATACCCAGACAATTCCTCTCTTTATTAAATTTACATAACGAACTTAAAACGACAACAAAAAGGTAGGCTGGCAAACTATATACCAACTAACCTTCTTCTGTTTATTTGTTATAATTTATTTTCTATATATAACGTTTTTATTTTAACTCTCATTCCTTTCAAGGCTCAAAATAGCTTTAGAACGACTATTTTATTCTCATTCGCCTCTATTTTACGTGTAAGAGTTTATTAGTTTTACCTTGTCGCTCGATAAAACTCCTATAATATAGTATTTTATAATATTTTACATATGCTTGTCAAGTATTTTTCAAAAATATTTACACGCTCTAGAAAGTCGCACCGAGACGCACGTAGAGGTTGCCGTATACAAGGTTGTGTCCCATGTAGCCGTGGTCGAAGTCAGCGTTCCACGCGAACTCAAAATCGTCCTGCGACGACGACCAACACAAATAGGAAAGCCCTTTATTTCCATAATTGCTTGACGTAATTCCAAGTTTGTCTGCGAACGCTGACCATTCCTCTTTTGATGGTACGTACCATGCTGGATTTGCATTTATTTTACTCTGCACTGTACTTACCCCCCACATGTCATTACTATTTAGTGTTCCATATCCACTACTATTCCACTTTGCTATCATATTTTTTGTATTCTGTTTTCCACTTCCAAAACTTGTTGATGTTGCTGTTTGATAATCGCTCATATTTCCATTTGCATTACGGTACCAAAAATGAGTATCCGAATCCACATTATCTAACGCCATTACGTAGAATCTTTCATTTCCACTTGAGTTTGCTACCGTTAATACATCTTTTGTTCCGAAGTCGTCCGAATATCCACTCTTACTTACTTTATACTTCTTAAAGTTACTTACTTTTGGTATTGTATAGCTTCCATTATTATTTTCCCACTGTCCGCTCTTTCCTCCGTCTGTTGCCAAATCCACATATATTACTCCATC
>JAHZIB010000006.1 GCA_019419955.1 Clostridiales bacterium
TAGAGCTTAAAAATATTGAAATCTAGGGCAATCCCCAGTCATAAAAACTCATACAAGATTTTATAAAAACTTGTATATGATCAAGAAAATGTGATATAATATATATATAATGGTCAAGAAAATGTGATTAATAGTACAATTATTGGTCAAGAAAATGTGATTGTGTATTAAATAATAAAAGAGTAAGGAGCTGATAATATGTATAGAAAAATTATAACAGAATTAAAAGAATGGAAAGATAAAAAAGATAGGTTACCACTAATTTTAAAAGGAGCAAGACAAGTTGGCAAAACTTGGATTTTGCAAGAATTTGGCAAAGAGTACTTTGATGATGTTCTATATATAAATTTTGAAAATGCAGGAAATATAGAAAATTTATTTGAGGGGAACATAGAACCAAATAGAATCATAGAATATTTATCAGCACTTAATCATAAAAAAATAGAACCTGAAAAAACATTAATAATATTTGATGAAATTCAAGAATTGCCAAGAGCACTTACATCTTTAAAATATTTTGCGGAAGAAATGCCAGAATATGCAATATGTTGTGCAGGAAGCTTACTTGGAGTGTTTCTACATGATCAAGTTTCTTTTCCAGTTGGTAAAGTTGATTTTTTAGAGTTACAACCATTGGACTTTGAAGAGTTTTTAATTGCAAATGGAGAAAAAACTCTAATTGATGTAATTAGAAAAAATAAATTAGAACAATTACCAGATTTAATAACAGATAGATTAAAAGACTACTTAAAAAAATACTTTGTTATAGGTGGAATGCCAAGAGCAGTAAAAACTTGGATTGAAGAAAAAGATTTTGAACTTGTAGAGAAAGTACAAAAAGGTATTCTGGAAGCATATGAAAGAGATTTTTCAAAACATACAGATAACAATACAGCAACAAAGATACAATATGTTTGGAATAGTATACCATCACAATTAGCAAAAGAAAATAAAAAATTTATATATGGTGTTGTAAAAGATGGTGCAAGAGCGAGAGAATATGAAAATTCTATTAATTGGTTGAAAGACACAGGTTTAATAAGAGTAGTAAACAGAGTAAAATGTGGAGATAAACAACCTTTAAAAGCTTATGAAGATATAAAAGCTTTTAAAATATATTTGCTTGATGTTGGATTATTAAGAGTGCTATGCGAATTACCTTATGAAACCATAATAGATAAGGATTCAATATATAATGAATTTAATGGTTTACTTACAGAACAATTTGTACTTCAAGAATTAGGGAATATTAAGAAAGTAAATACTATATATTATTGGTCAAATGAATTTCAAAGTGAAGTGGATTTTGTATTTGCATATAAAAATTTAATAATACCTGTTGAAGCAAAAGCAGGAGTTAATGTTAAAGCTCAAAGTCTAAAAGTGTATATGAAAGAATATAATCCTAAATTTGCTATAAGATATTCTTTATTAAACATAAAGTTTGATAATAAGATTTTAAATATTCCACTATATGCTATTTGGAATACTGAAAATTATATAAAAGAAATAAATTAAAGAATATAGTGATAAAACTGCAAAAATTTGATTTGAAAGTAGATATTGAAAAATTAATATAACTATCCCCACATTTAGAGAGTTTACCCCTGTAAAGTCATAATCTTTGGATGAATAAATAAAATGCTTGATATTGCTGAGTTTTTCTGTACGAAAATAATAGTCAAATTTAAAGAATATTATACTATACGATACATTAACCAAATATGAAATAAAAGTGGCTTAGAAAGCGAATGTGAGGCAATCGCTTGGAAAGAAAAAGGAGTATTGAAAGAATTTAAAGGAATATGGATACCATATGAAGTATTAACAGACAAAAAATTAAATGATAAAGAAAAAACGATATATTCAATGATTTTATCTTTAAGCAAAGAAAATGATTGTACGATATCAAACACATATATTGGTAATTTACTAAATATCTGTAATGTACAAGCATCAAGAATTATTAACTCATTAAAGAAAAAGGGATATATAACAGTCAAAATAATATACAAACAAAATTCAAAAGAAATAGAATCAAGAAAAATTATACCTATTAACAAGTGTGTTAATACCCCTAAACAAATAAGTGATGAACCTATTAACAAAAATGTTAAAGATATAATAAATAATAATAAAATATATAATAAAGATAACTGTAGATTGAAAAATGGTAGAGATTATAGCAATTTCGATTGGACTAGCCTGTATGTAAATTGTAATTAAACATATTAGATATAAAATTAAAATAATAAAAACTATTGACAAACAAAAAACGGATGTTCTATAATGTAGAAAAATTGGAGTGATAGTATGAAATATGTTTATAATAAATTAGTTAGAGATAAAATACCAGAAGAAATTAATAAGATGAAAGGTAGAAAAGCAAATTATAAAATCTTAAATGATGATGAATATTTGCAAGAACTAGATAAAAAGTTATTTGAAGAAGCTCATGAATTTATAGAGGAACATTCTGTGGAAGAACTTGCAGATTTAATGGAAGTTATTAGTGCAATAATAAAATTAAGAAATTTTTCATTAGAAGATGTTGAGAAAGCTAGAAAAATAAAAAATAATAAAAAAGGAAAATTTGAAAATAAAGTATATTTAATAGATGTTGAACAAGAATATGCTGATGAAAGAGAAGAAAATGAATTAAAGAAAGAGTGGAGAAAAAATAAGTAAGGAGATACAATTTATGGATATAAGACAAGCAAATAATAATGATATAACACAAATGATCCAATTATTATATGAAGTAGCTAAGCTGCATAGTGAAAAAAGACCAGATGTGTTTAAAATTAAATCACACGAAGAAATTAAAAGTAATTTAGAAGAAATGATTCAAGATGAAAGTAATATTATTTTAATAGCTGAAGACAAACAAATTGTTGTAGGTGTTATAATTTGTAAAATAAGAGAAATAAATAATCATACTAATTTAAAAAATACAAAAGTTTTATGGATAAATGAAATATGTGTTAAACAAGAATATAGAAGGAATGGAATAGGTCATTCCTTAATAGAAAAGGCAAAAGAAATTGCTAAAGCAAATAATTGTTTAAGGTTAGAATTAAATTGTTGGGAACTGAATGAAGGAGCAATGAAATTCTACGAGAATCAAGGCCTAACAACTCAAAAAAGGGTAATGGAAATAAATATTTAATATAGAATATTTATTATTAAAAGACTTGCATAAAAATCCAAACAGAGTTAATATCACACACCAAGTGGAGGTGATATTATTGGAAGATGAGAATACAAATATGCTAGAGGTAATATTTAGAGCTAGAGAAGAAGAATTAGCAAGCCTAAATAATGCAGATAAAAACTTCTTTAAAGTACATAATATTAAAAGATGTGCTAAACGAGATTCTTTGAATGCAGAATTAGAAACAATGCCAAAAGATTTTAATCAGTTAAAAGAAAATATTAAAATAAAACTAGATGACTATGTAGAAACTATAGAGGATAGAATAAATAATATATTAGAAAATAAAAATTTTAATGAACACCCTGAATTTCCTCGTAAAAATTTGTTAATAGAAACAACTAATTATTGTAACAACAAGTGCATATTTTGTGCTAATAAAAAAATGACACGAAAAAGGAAGTTTATAGATTCTAAAATAGTTGAAAAGGTTCTTAAAGAGTGTTATGATTTAGGAACAAGAGAAGTGGGATTTTATGCAACTGGAGAACCTCTAATCAATAAAAATCTTGATAAATATATATATTTGGCTAAAGAAATTGGATACAATTATATTTACTTAACGACAAATGGAATTTTGGCAAATAAAGAGAGAGTAGATAGTTTATTTAAAAGCGGTTTGGACAGTTTAAAATTTTCTATTAATGCTATAGATAAAAATACATATAAAATTATTCATGGAACTGATAATTTTAATTTAGTCGTAAATAATTTGAAAAATGCATATGACCTAAAAAAAGAAAAATATAACAATATAAGAGTTTCAGTTTCCTATATTATGACCAAATATAGTGTTGAGCCAAAAGAAAAAATAAAAAGATTCTTTGAAAATATTAGCGATGAAGTATGGATAGATATGGCCAAGAATCAAGGAGGACTAATAAAAGAAATTGATTATTTAGTAGATGAGGCTAAAAATATTAAAGCTCCATGCTATTATGTATTTAATTCTATAAATATTACATGTGAAGGATTTATTACAGCCTGCTGTATGGATTTTCAAAATTATTTGGCTTATGCAGACATAAATAAGCAAACGATTAAGGAAGCTTGGAGTAGCAAAGCGATTACAGAATTAAGAAAAAAACACTTATTAAATAATGTGAAAAATACAATTTGTGATAATTGCATAAATGGAACTTTTGGTAATGTGCAACCCCTAGAGGAAAAGTTAGCAACTAAATTCTGTGAATATAGATTTATATTACCGAAAGAATTAAAAGAAAAGGAGTTTTAAATATGGAAAAAGTAGATGTTTATAATAAATTTAGAGAAAGAACAGAGAAGATTAAAGGGAGAAAAGAATTGACCATTGGAGAATATAGAATTTCTACTCATATTTGGATTAAAGACTCTAAAGACAGGCTTCTTATTGAGAAAAGATCAGAAAAAGAAGATAAATTCCCAGGGATGTGGGCTCAGGTTGGAGGAGGCGTAAAAACTGGAGACACTAGTAAAATTACAGTATTTAAAGAGTGCAAGGAAGAATTAGGCTACGATGTGAAAGAAGAAAATTTGTTTTATATAGGGACATATATTAGAACTACAGATATTGTTGATGTCTGGATGGTTAACCAAGATGTAAATATTGATGGACTCAAGTTACAAGAAGACGAAGTGGCGGATGTTAAATTAGTAACATTTGAGGAATTTGACGAGATGATAAAAAACGGAAAAGTAGTTCCTTCAATAAATCTATCTTATGCTTTAGTAAAAAATTTTAATGAGTGTTATTTAAATTAACACATGAAAAATGCGGTATTCAATAAAAAAGCTATAAAGGAAAATTTTCCTTTATAGCTTTTGGTTTCTTCGGAAAAGGCTTATTATTTGAGTATCTGCTACATATTTTTCTTGAGATTCGGAACAGTGAAAAATAATATCAAAAAAATAAAAAGGTAATTTAGCTTGATAAGTTTCACGGACCAAATCTTTTAAATCTTGCAAATTAGAGTAAACAAAATGTTTCTTCTTTTCATGGTATCGAATAGCGGAAACATCAATGTCAAAATGGACAATACAACAGGAAGTATCTTTAATATTGATGGAGGAAGGAGTTTAACAAATTAATATTAGGAGGAAAAATGAGTTATTTGTTAGAAGATTATATAAAAACTGAAATAAGTATTGAAATAAAGAAAAGAAAAGGAATACTTCTAAATAAAGATGACATAAGTAAAGTATTAAAAGAAGAAAACTATAATGTAGAACATATTAATTTTCAGAATAATTCTATTAATGGAGTAACAAACAAAAACAAAGATAAATTTTTTTTTAAAATATTAAATAAACAAGAATTTACTAACGAAATAAATGGTTATCTAAAAATAAAGGATAGACTACCCGTCAATAAAATAAAAGATATATTTGAATTTGAGAGCTACTATACTATAATTTTTGAATATGAAAAAACGATTGGAAAAAATAAGGGGTTGCTAAATGATTTTTTCGTGAGAAATGATTTTACAATTGAACACAATGCTTATGAAACTATTAATATGGTAATAACTTTGTATGAGAAAATTTTTGAGGATACTACTATTAAAGAAGAATATCCGATGCAACAGTTCTTTGACAATAGAATAGATTCTAGATTAACAAAATGGTATAATGATGAAGAATTATTTAATTATGAAGTTACTATTAATGGAATTGAATGTAAAAGGACAGAAGAAATCATAGAAGAATGTGTAAAATTTTTTAATGCAAAGCATAAATTTAAGTGCTCTTTAACTCAGGGAGATCCAAACACATTAAATATAGGAATAAAACCAATTCTTTTTGATTTTGCAACATCTGGTTATAATCCGATTATATGTGAATTTTCAGCAATATTTTGGTCAGTTTTAATAGCAGATAGTTATTTCTGTCCTAAATATCATCCAAAATCATATTATAATCATGAGAATGCTTTAAAAAATATTGAGGACTTTACTCCAAATTTGACATATGAAATAAATCATGTAAAGAGAAAAATAAAAATACAATCAGATATTAAAACTAGCAGAATAAGAATTAAATTTATGCAAGAGTATATAAAAATGTTAGAAAAATTACATATAAAAATAAGTAAGGAAATTATATATTTTTTAACAATGAGAATACTTTGCATATTTGATATAAGAACAATGGAAAAAAGGGATTATTTTTATAGTATATTTATTCTGCATTATTTATATGAAACTATATCAAATAATACTTATGATACATTAAAAAAGACTATAAATTGTTTTAAATTAATAAAATAGAGGAGAATGGAATAATGAAATTATATGAAAAAGTACCAAACAAATTACCTACAAAATATAAAAGAACTATATTTAATTATATGACTGAATTGCAGGAAAAGTTGGGGAATAATTTGAAATTAATGCTTTTGATAGGAAGCAGTTCTAGTGGACATGTTATAGAAGGTTGGAGTGATATAGATGTCATATTAGTTTTGGATAAATATAAAATGGAGTATGTAAATATAATAAAAGAAATTTTACAAAAGTATTCTATAAAGATAGGAAATACTATATATAGTAGTACAGAATTTGAAAATAAGAGAATAGATCCTAAAACTTATTATTATTTATTATTAGTACAAGAAAATTATATAAAGATACAATACATTTCATCTAATTTAAATATACCGAAAATTACTACAAAGGAATGCCAACAGCAATATATGACTTGGCTAATGGAACATTTTCATTCATACAAAAGACTGTGGCTATATCAGGAAATTTCAGAAGATAAAATAAGAGATATATTTAAAAACACATATTTAATTATGAAGGCAATTTTAATAATTAATAACTATCGTCCTCAAAACTATGAACAAGTATTTAATTTATATTCGCAACATTTTAATTATGACAGGATAGAATATGAAAAATTTATTGAAGATTATCAAAAGAAGAAATATGATAAAAAACAAATAATAGATTTTGCAAAAAAATTTAGTGAGGAAATTTCCAATAATTTAAAAGTATAGGAGAGAGTATGAAAAGACAATTTAAAGATAGAAAAACATTTTTTGATTTGGACATAGAAGATGATAAAAATTATTTTGCGACATTATATTGTGTTTTAGGTGGAGCTAATAAAAAAAGAGCAAAAATGAATAGATTAGCTTTAGCATATTTGAACAATGAACCATTAACAGATGATGAAAGGATTACTGCAATGAAAATTTTAGATGGTACAATATATGAAGAAAGAAAGAAGGAATTTGAACATTGCCAACTATGTTCTGATAAATTCAAATCAAAAATATTGCCTAATATTTCTAGTAACCATGATAATTGGGAAATATGTTGTCCTACACATCCATATACTCCTGCAGGAATGATGATTTATTTAAAGAATAGAAAGTATTCACATATTGAAAACTTACAAGATTTATCTGAAGAACAATTTAGTGAGATTATTCAGATTATGAAAGATCTATATAACATACTATCAAATGAATCTGAGTATGATGTCGTTGGAATAAATATTTTATTTAATCAAATATCAAAATCTCAATTATGTATACATGGACATCTGGAAACAATGATTGCAGATATAGATAAATTGAACTTAGGGTGTGAAATTAAAGATGTTCAGCCACATGATATTCTCGCAGGGTTATTAAATGAACAAATAAAAGACCAGAGAGGGATATATAAAGAAAACGAAGGAATTAGAATTGATTTGGATTTAGTAGATCAAATGGAAGCATTAAAGATATTAGAAAAATATGAAACAAAAATGAAACAAATTATTACACATGGAAGAAAACTTCAAATGGGTGAAATACAAAGCAAAAATCATATTGATGATTTGTTACTACATAAAATGAGTCCTGCTCCAGTAAACTATGTATATATGACATATTATAGGGATAAAGTTTTCTTATCTATTGTACCAGAAATTATTTTGGAACCTATAGCTAGGATAGAAAATATTGAAGATGAAAGAGATTTATATTCACTGAAAATTAATCAATATGCCCAAAATAATAATGAAAAAGTTATGAGGCAATTTTCCCCACTTGTAAGACCAAGCATAAAGGTTTCAGGTGATTGCGAATTCACAAACAATATAAGTAAATTAAAAGAAAATATAAAAGAACTATTGGAAGAAAGATAAAATATGATTAAAGATAGTTTTATGATAAAAGAAATATCAATAGATATGATAAAATTTGCAATAACCAATACTGATGATAGCCCAAAGGTAAAAACTTCGAATACTATTGCTAGTGGAACTATAAAAAATGCGCTTTTTTATAAAAGGTTAAATAGTGAAAAAATTAGAAATTTATTTAAAGGAAATTATATAAGATTATGGCAAGAAAATTACGAAATATTAAAAAGAATTATTCCTTTAAATGATATGTTTGGTATAATAGAAATAGAAGATGGAAGTATATATGAATTTTCCAAAATAATAGAAGAGGACAGATTTTTGAGTGGAGGTACAACTCATAATTGGAACGATTTAGAAAAGCTATATCTAAAGATATTAAACTACATTAATAGAATTATTCAATATCAAAGGGAAAAGAAACAACTAATAGGGATTGAAACTGCAATATGGAATTTTACAATAGATGGTAAACTTTTTGATTTAGATCCACCAAGATTTTTGAAAAATGGTATAGATTCAACTTTTACTAGAAAGGAAGATATAAATCAATGTAAAAGGACGATTTATAGAAATTTTACTGAAACTGGAATGAAAACTAATTTATTAGCAACTATTATAATAGGATTGAAAGATGGTAATTTTTCAATACCAGATTTACCGAAAAATTGGCTTGAGATATCAATAAGATATTTATTGAATAGTATTGAAGACAAAAATAAAAGACAACAAATGGAAAAAATATTGAGAGGGAATAGTAATTTTAAATCTAACTTTACAAAACATCCAATAGATATAATTTTAAAGGAAAAAAATAAAAATAAATTAGGAGGAATTACAATGAAAAAAGAAAATAAAGAACAACAATTTATATTTGTTACTGGTCCATCAGAATCAGGCAAAAGTGGAGGTATTAATCATATAAAGGCGAAATATCAGCAAGTTAAACATTTGAAAATAAGAGATATATTTCCTGCGGTATATAGAGATTCTGGAAGTAATTTGCCTTATGACCAATGGTATGAAAATGAATCAAAAAACAACTTTGAAGATTTTTGGGATAAATACATTGAAAAGGCTAAAGAAATGAGTGAAGGGGCAGACATAGTAATTATGGATACAATGTATGGAGTAAAAGAAATTCAGTATTTGTATAAGAAGTTACAACAACGTGTCGGTGTCTTATACATTGATGCACCAGAAGAAGAAAGAATAAAGAGAGAATACCAAAGATTAAGAACGGATTCACCATATACGGATAGAAAAGCAGATCTTTCAATAACTATGGAACAAGTAGCAGAACGAACCAGAAGAAAAGATGCGAAAAAGAAAAGATTAGAAACTTTTGAATATAAGAATTTAGCATATGAACAAGATGGAACACTCGTTGTAAGGGAAAATGGTATTAAATTTTCCAAAGTAATAAATAATGATGGAACAGTAGATGAATTATATAGAAAATTAGACTCATATATAGAAAGTGAAATTTCTAAAGTGAAGAACAGAAAAGAAAAAGCACAGGAGGAAAGGTAAATGAAAAAAAATAGAGCATCAGCAATAATTCCTTATGAAGAAGGTTTAATTGTTATTAAAAGAACAAAGGGCAATAATGAGAATAAAGAAGAATACTATACAATTCCTGGAGGCGGACAGGAAGAGGGAGAAACTATAGAAGAAGCGACATTAAGGGAGATACGAGAAGAATTAGGAATAGACATAGAACTAACAGATAAATGTTATGAGTTAGAAAGTCAAGGTAGAAGACAGTATTTTTTTGTTGCTAAGTATAAATCAGGAGAAATTGGGAGTGGAATTGGTGAAGAAATGACTAATATTAATTATGAAAAATATGGGGCGTATATTCCTGAAATTATATCAATAGATAAAATAAAAAATATAAAATTATTACCAGAAGAAATAAAAGGTATAATAATGACTCATTTTAATGAGATATTTAAAAATAATGAAAAGAGTAGATAATAATGTTATGAGCTACTTGAATATTAAGAAACAAGGCATAAAAGAAAGTGAATTAAATGAATATTTATGTTTCTACATATAGTAATAAAAAATTTTTATATAAGTGTGTAATAAAAAATAATGGGATTATTAAAATAGAGAAAAGAATAAAAATGAATGACTATGCTTCATATATAAATCGTTTTCACTCTAAAATTGCCATTGCTTTAAAAAAGTCATCTGAAAAAAATAAAGCAGGTATCACACTATTCAATAAAAATTTAAAGTGTGAATATGAATACAAAAATCATAATTCATATACACATATCTATATTAATAAAAAATATATAATTGCAGGTAGTTATCATAATAGCAATATATTGATAATTAATCGAAAAAGTAAAGAAAGTAATTTAGTAAAAATAGAGAAATCAAAAATACATAATGTTGGAAAATTATTTAAAGAATTTTATTATGCTGTTGATTTAGAACAAAGTAAAATATATATATTTAAGATAAATGGAATTAAGTATGAATTACAAAATGAAATAATATTAGATAAGAAAGAGCAACCAAGACATTTAATATGCTATAAAAGAAATATATACATTTTATGCGAAAATACCTCGAAGATAATAAATTTTGAATACAAAGATGGAAAATTTATGTGTATCCAAGAAATTACTACACTTAATTTAAAGGAAAAAATTATAAATATGCCTTCAGCAATAAGAAGATTTAAAAGATATATATTTGTTTCTAATAGAGGAGAGAACACCATTAGTATATTTAAAATAGATAGATTTGGAAAATTGCAGAATATAGGTTATTTTAGTACAAGAGGGAAAACGCCAAGAGATTTCAATATAGTAAGTAATGGAAGAATATTAGTAGTAGCAAACCAGGATTCTAATGAAGTATTAACTTTTAAAATAAATTATAAAAAAAATGAAGTCATTAATTTAGATCAAATACGAATAGAACAACCAATTTGTGTAGAAAAGTGAGGTAAATATGAAAACAAAAATAATATTAGTAAGACATGCAGAATGTATTGGTAATATTAGTAATAGGTTGTCTGGAAGAACAAATTTCAATCTAACAGATAATGGAATAATACAAGCTAAAAAACTTGCTCAAAGACTAAATACTAAAAAAATTGATATAATTTATAGTAGTCCATTACAAAGGGCTATTGATACAGCCAATATTATATCAAAGTATAATGGGAATATTAAATTGGAAATTGATGAAAGACTTATTGAAATAGATTATGGATTGTGTGATGGAATGAATTGGGATGATATAAATATACAATATCCTAATATTAGAAAACTGTGGAAAGAAATATACAATTATCCTATTGAAATGCCAGAGCAGGAAGGCTTTTCTAAAGTAGCTGATAGAATGGAAAAAGCCATAACAGATATAGCAAGCAATAATAAAGGAAATACTGTATGCATAGTTTCTCATGGAATAGCAATTCAAAGTTATATGTGTGTATTGTATAAAAAGCCATTTAACAAAGCTAATGAATTACCACAATTAAAAAATACAGAATATATTGAATTTGACATATAAAGTATCTAAAATCATAAAAAAGAATTTAAACGAATATTAAAATTGTAGATTAAAATTATTTTAAATATACCAAGCAGAGATATTAAGAAATTAGTATCTCTTTTTTTGTATGTAAATAATAAAATAAGAAAATTTTAAATTTTGACTTAACGAATTGCATTTTTGTGTACAAACAAGTGAAGGGAAAAATAAGGGGAGGGATATTTATATTTTACAATCTTATAAAGATTTAATAAAAAAATTCCTAAAAAAGTAACTTTTTGGAATTTTAAGTGCTGTTTATATATGAAAATGTAAAATATTTTACTACATTATAAAACATTGGGAATTGAATATACCAATCATTAAATACGTTCCTATTATTACCGAGCCTATTATAACAAGTACGCCAAGACCTTTTTAAAGAGAGCGAAAAATACTTAAGTTATAGATATTAGAAAAGCTAACTAATATGGCGATGAAGAATATAGGGATAATGATACTCTCATCTAGTCACAGTCCGAGCGTGATAAAACCGTCTAAGGCAATGAGGATGACCCTACTAGAAAGTAGGGAGGTGTAGCCTGTGGAGCTGATTAGCTATCAGCCATTTAATGATTATTAAAATATAGTATTTATGCTATTCACAGTTATTTTTTGCATATACATTAAATATTATTAATTAAAGGAGCAAAAAGTGTATGAAGATAACAACAACGATTATTGAAAGCGAAAACTACTCACAAATTTTTGTGGTATCAGAGGAACTAGAAAAAGAAGAAATAAAAAACGAAATAGAAAAACAGAAGAAAAAAGGAAATAAAGTTGCAATATTTATTTCTGGAAAGGAAGAAATATTACCAATAATTAAGAAAAATATCATCTACACATTTGGAAATACCTAAATAGTTTGATATAAATATATAAATTATTTAAACCTTTCTTCAAAACTATTTAAGTATATCTAATTTTGCAAAAAGGAGGATATAATGAGTTTTGTGGGAAATGAAAACAATTTAAAATTAGACAATAGAATAAACCTAATTACACCAAAGCATAATTACTATAAAAATCAAAACAAAACTATTACAGTATCAGCCTATGCAAGATTAAGTAGAGATGAAGATAGAGAAAATTATTCTAGCATTGAAGAACAAATTAACATTATTAAAGAATATGCTAAAAGTAGAGGTTGGTATATAGCAGATGAAAATGTGTATATTGATGATAATGTATCTGGATATACCTTTAATAGGACAGGATTTACTCAAATGCTAGAAAATGTAAATTCAGGCAAAATAGATATAGTAATTGCAAAAGATTTATCAAGAATAGGAAGAAATAATGGTAAAGTTCTTTGTTTAATTGAAGATTTTAAGAAATCTGGCAAGAATTTAATACTTATATCAGAAATGGGAGGTGTGTATGATGTACAAAATGACAGAGATGACACCATAGGAATAACCACTTGGTTTAATGAAAGATATGTAAAGGATATATCAAGGAAAGTAAGAACTAATATGTTATCTAAACAAAAAGATGGTAGGTTAATTATGGGCAACTATTATGGATATGAAAAGGTATTTGAGAATGGAATACCTAAATTATATGTAATAGAAGAACTAAGGGGTGTAATAGAACTAATTTTTAAACTATATGTAGAACAAGGGTTAGGAAGAAAGAAAATAACAGATCTATTAAATAGTGATGAGTATAATTTTCCAACTCCTTCAGTTTATTATCAGAGGAAACATTTAGAAAGAGGCAGAATATATAAACACAAGGTACAAAAACTATGGAGCACAGATATGGTAAAAAACATTTTAGAAAATGATGTGTATTGTGGAAATTTAAGGGTGCATAAAAAACAAACAATAAGTATAAGAGGAAAAGCTGTAAAACTACCAGAAGAAGAACATTTTATTTTTGAGAATCATCACGAAGCAATAATATCAAAAGAAATGTTTGAACTAGCTCAGGAATTAAAAGCAAAGAGAGTAAAAAATAAAACCACTAAAACAAAAAGAAATTATATATTTGCTGGAATGTGTAAGTGTGGGGATTGTGGTGGAGGAGTAAGTGGAACTTTTATAAAAAGAAAGCAGGAAAAGGGTTATGAATGCACAGATTATAGAAGGTATGGCTTAGCAAGATGTAAATGTCATGAAGTTTTAGAAAAAGATATGATAATACACTTAAAAGAATTTTTGAAACTATTACGAAAAAACTTTTATGAAGAAATAGAAAATATTAAATTAAATAATATTGAAAATAAATCGAAAATAAATAGAGGAAAATTAGAAAGGCAATATAGTACATTGGTAGAAGAATATAAATGTTTATTGTCTCAAAAAATAAAAGACTTAGCCCAAACTACATCGCAAGAACAAAAAGAAATAATAGAAAATGCCTATAACGAATTAGAAAATGATAAGCAAAAGCAGATTATAAGTTTAAAAGAGATACTGTCAAAAGAAGATGAGAAAATACTTGAAGATAAAGAAAAGAAAGTTAAAACGGCAATAGAGATATTTGACCAAATAATAACTTCAAATGAGCCTAGTAAGTTTTTAATAAATTCTATTATAGATAAAATTATAATATATAGTGATAAAACGATAGAATTTATATTAAAAGGAAATATTGAAAGGCTCATAAAAAATTAGTTTCTAACATTGGGATTTTACCCCCGTATGTACTACTGAAATAATTTCATTTGCAAGAGCAAATACATATTTTGAAAATTTAAACACTTGCTTAATAGGCCTAAGTGTAGATTCAAATGCTTCGCATCTTGCTTGGCTTTATGATATCTATTGTAGAACGGGAATTAGAGTACCTTTTCCTATAATTGCAGACAGAAATGGTGAGATTGCTAGAAAATATGGCATGATAAGTAATGATGTAAGTAACACTGAAACTGTAAGAAATGTATATATTATTGATGATAAAGGGATAATTAGATTAATTTTGACATATCCAATGAATGTAGGTAGAAGTATTCCAGAAATACTAAGAGCGTTGCAAGCATTACAAGTTGCTGATACCAATAATGCTGCTATGCCAGCAAATTGGGTTCCCTGCGAACCTGTTATAATACCAATTCCTTCTACATTTGAAGATTTATTGGAAAGAAGAGCTCAAATATCACAAAATAAAAATGGTATTAATTGGTATTTGAGTTTCAATCAACCTGACAATTGCAACAATTTAAATCAGAATAATTGTGGAAAAATAGGGAATGATAGAGATGAATAATAAAAATTCATTGTAAAATATAGAAAAATAGTTCTACATGTGGTAAAATATGTAACAAATGAAAATGTTTATTTAATAAATAGCGTAAGAAAGGATAGAAAAAAATATGGAAGAAATAATTAAGAAATTAACAGAAGAGTCAAAGACAATAGCGACAATGGAATCATGTACAGGTGGTGCGATAGCTAATGCTATTACTAATATAGAGGGAGCAAGTTTGGTATTTAAATTTGGTGCTGTAACTTATTCTAATGAATTTAAAGTTAAAATGGGGGTTGATGCTAACATTATTGATAAATATACCGTTTATAGCATGGAAACCGCTGAAGAAATGAGCAAGAATATTGCTAAGTTTGCGAATGCAGACTATGGCATTGGTATTACTGGTAAGATTAATAGGGAGGATCCAAATAATACTGTTGGAGATAATAGCAAAATTTATGTTAGCATTTTCGAACGTGAAAAAAAATTTTTTTCAAATTTTGAAATTGTAGCAAATGCAAATTTAGATAGAGAAGGAAACAAGAGAGTTGTAGTAAATAGAATTACAGAAAAATTATCTGACTTATTAGGAATTGAGTTTTAAAGAGACTTTTCCAATAATATGCTTTATGCTATATAAATACAATGATGAATAGCCAATTGAAAATTGTAAATAAATTTAAAAAAATTAATATTTAAAGAAAAAATAGCCATACTAATATTATAAAAATATAAAGGAGGCTATTTTTTATGGAAAAAAATCAAAAAATAAATTGTACAGTTACTAGCTGTAAATATAATGATGAAGGATGTCAAGAGTGCAAGTTGGAGCAAATAATTGTTACTCCTATAATTGGTTGCAATACAAAGCAATCGGATGAGTCTATGTGTAGCAGCTACAGGAACGGAAGTAAGTAAATAAGAAATATATGAAAATTCAAAAGAAAAATGCAAATAAGCTTGTATATGCACGTAAAATAGTGTATAATATTTAAAGAGTTTGCTTTTAAAGCAGAAGTGATAATTTGCTTTTGCAAAACTCAAAAGTAAGTTTAAAACGTGAAAGGGGATATTCCTATGACAAAAATGTTTGTGTTACGAATCAACTCCCTGATGTCATCTCCTGACAGTCCTTTGCGGTTTGGCTCTGACAACGAGGTAGTAATACCTCTTGCAGTTATTGACCAACTTCAAGGATATCGTGGGATGCCAGAAAAAAAGAAAGTGGCTGACAGTATCTTAAGTTATATAGAAACTTTTGATATTCAGAAACTTTTGCAAGGAGGAGAGAAACAAGCAAACGGAAGTATCATGAAAGTTGAAAAAAACTTTCATGACATTAACATCGATATGGAGGGGATAACTGATATCGACAAAAGGGTCTTTCAGGTTTGCTTAGGACTGCAAAATAAAAACCCTGATAAGAAAGTAATTCTTGTGTCTAAGAACAAGGCCATAAGAATTAAAGCAAGAGCATTAGGTATTAATGCTGAAGACTTTAGGGATGATTTATTCCCTGCTCCGTCTGAACAATATACTGGACGTGTTCAGTTGGAAACAACGTCTGAAGCTATTAATGGTTTTTTCAAGAATAAGTATATGCCTATTTCGGAGATTATCAATAGTTCTGAAGTTGAATGGGTATGCAACATGTTCACTGAAGTAAGAGCTGTAGATAACCAGCAGTGTTTCATTGGTCGCTATGATGGTGAGAAAATTGTTCCTTTGGTATTTGGCGCAACAACTTATCCTCAAGGCATTGCTGCCAAGAATGCAGGGCAGAGAATGCTTATGGAATGTTTGCTTATGAGTTGGGATATTGCTCCTTTAGTAATAGTCAAAGGTGGTGCAGGTACAGGTAAGACTTTTTGTTCACTTGCGACCGCACTTCAAGGTTATGATGATGAGAAGTTTTCCAGAATTCTTGTAGCAACACCGTCTGAGACAGTTGGAAATGAAAAGTTAGGCTATTTGCCAGGAGATATGAGAGACAAGATTTCTCCTTATCTTGGTGGTATCAGAGATAATCTTAGCATTTTTATCAATGGAACAGGTAAGCGTGGAGGAAAAAGTGATAATGATGAATTTGAAAATGGTGAATATTACTTTGAAAAAGGTATTATTCAAGTTCAGCCAATTGGTTTTTTGAGGGGCAGAACTATTGTGAAGTCAATTTTCATCATTGATGAAACTCAAAACATTGACCCTGGAGACATTAAGTCAATTGTGACAAGAGCTGCTGAAGGTTCTAAGTTTATCTTCTTAGGAGATCCTACCCAAGTGGACAACCCCAAACTCAATGAAAGATACAATGGTCTTGTTTATCTGTCTGAGAGGTTTAAAGGTAATCCTTTGTGTTGGCAGATTTCTATGAAAAATGAAGAATCTGTGCGTAGCACGTTAAGTACTATCGCAAGCAAAATTCTCTAATTTGCGTTAGAACACTCACTTTCAGGAGGTAGCAATTTTTGCTACCTCCTGAATTTAGGGGCTTGATATATTTTTAAAGTTAATATATAATATCAATATATTCAAAGGAGGGATTTTTATGCCATTAGTAACTACAAAAGATATGTTTGAAAAATCAATGAAAGAAAAATTTGCAATAGGTGCATTTAATGTAAACAATATGGAGATAATACAAGGAATAGTAGATGCGGCAGCTAGCCAAAGCTCACCAGTTATTTTACAAGCATCTTCAAGCGCAATAAAATATGCTAGGATAGGGTATTTGAAAAAAATGATAGAAGCAGCTCTTGATGAGTATGATATACCAATTGCACTACATTTAGACCATGGGCCAGATTTTGAAACTTGCAAAATGTGTGTTGATAATGGCTTTTCATCGGTAATGATTGATGGCTCAAAATATGATTTTGAAGAAAATATAGCTTTGACAAAAAAAGTAGTAGAATATGCACATTCTAAGGGAGTAGTGGTTGAAGCTGAACTAGGAAAACTAGCAGGAATTGAGGATGACGTGAATGTTGAAGAATCTGATGCAATGTACACAGATCCTGACCAAGCAAAAGAATTTGTAGAAAGAACTGGTTGTGATTCTTTAGCTATTGCAATTGGTACAAGCCATGGTGCATATAAGTTTAAAGGAGAAGCTAAGTTAAGATTTGATATTTTAGCACAGATTAAAGAAAGAATACCTAACACACCAATTGTGTTACATGGTGCTTCAACAGTTATTCCTGAGCTTGTAGATATGTGTAACGAGTATGGGGGAGACATACCTGGCGCGAAAGGTGTGCCTGATAAGATGTTACATGAGGCTAGTTTATCAGGTGTATCTAAAATAAACGTGGATACAGACTTGAGACTTGCTATGACAGCAGCTATAAGAAAGAGTTTCGCAGAAGAGCCATCAAAATTTGACCCAAGAGCATATTTGAAACCTGCAAGAGAGTTAATAAGAGAAACTGTAGAACATAAAATAAGAGATGTATTTGGCTCAAGTAACAAGGCTTAAGCTGAAACAAATGGTGAGAAAGTTTTTTAATTTTATAGAATAATTTTATCTTTTTTTATCTTTTTGAAAAAATACAAATTATTGATATATAATCTTAAATAGATATGATTATATAATCATATTGAGTTATCAAGTGAATAATTCGCTTGATTGAAAATAAAAGCACAATGACAACGAGACTGGAGGTAAATCATGACGAGTTTGAAGAAGAAGGTTGCTGCACTGATGGTAGCAGCAACTATGGTGTTCTCTATGGGAACGGTTGCAATGGCGGCTTCTGAGCCAGCTATTGCAGGTGGTAATGAAAGCAGTGTGGCTACTGCTGTTGAAACGACAAACAATGTCGTTACACGGGCAGGCTATACTAACTTTGCAACACTGAATGGTACATTGGGTGCTGCAAAGTCTAATGGTACTATTATTTAACAAGTTCATTGTGTTTTTATTTATAAAAAGAATTCTATTCTTCTTGAGGTATATACTGGTTGTATATACCTCAAGTTATTAAAAATAATTATTGGTGGTCAAAAATGAGGATACTTTATATAGAAGATAACGAAATAATTGCAGGCGAAATAAAAAAATACTTAAAGAAGGAAAACATTGATACTGACATAGCAACAACTATACGTGAGGCTGGAAGATTAATGTATGCTAACTTATATAGTTTAATACTATTAGATATTATGTTACCCGACGGAGATGGTATAGAGTTTTATTGCTACACAAAACAAAAATACAATGTTCCAACAATATTCCTGACGGCCAAGAGTTCGGAGGATGACATTGTAAGGGGCATAGACCTAGGAGCAGATGATTATATTGTGAAACCGTTTAGCATGAGAGAATTGGCTTCAAGAATAAAAAATGCTATAAAAAGAAAAAATGGGTCAGAAGTTATTGTTATAAAAAACATTTTGTTTGATGGGCAAAATAATGTTATTTTGAAGAATGGAGAGCCTGTAGATTTAACTGCATTAGAATATAAAATATTAACAATCTTATTTGAGAACATAAATAAGATTGTTACAAGAGAATACTTATTGGAAAGAATATGGGATATATCGCGTAATTTTGTGAATGATAATACATTAACAGTATATATAAAAAGACTCAGAGAAAAGATAGAAGACGACCCTAATAGTTCTAAAATAATAAAGACAGTAAGGGGGATGGGCTACAAAATTGAAAAAGATAAGTATTAAAAAGAATAATGCGGAAACATATGTTATTATTATAGTTTCTATAATAATCTGCATAAGCATTATACTAATATTTAATTATATAAACAAAAATAATATTGAAGGTATATTTAGCAAGTATGAATTGAATATTAATGATACTATTGCGTTGTATGAGATTGAAAAAGAAATAAAAACCTATATAATAATATCAGTTTTAAGTGTTTTAGTATTGACAGTGATAGTTATTGCAATAAATTACATATTGGCAAATAGTAGCAAAAAGAGAATAGACAATACATTGTTAAATATTGAAAACATTATTAATAATAACTATAAACTAGAATTTGGGCAGATGCCAGATGACAACTTTGGAATGTTCCAAAATCAGATATATCAGATAGTAGATAAGCTACAGGAATATTCGAATTCAATTAGAGAGGATAGGGAGGAACTTTCAAAATATTTAGAGGATATTTCTCACCAGATTCGTACGCCTTTAATGGCTATGACTGTAATGACTGATAATATGGTTGCCGATGGATCGTATTTAGATAAAGACACAAGAGAGTATGCGCAAAGTATATCTAAGCAGTTAAGCCAAATTAATTGGATGGTTGACAATTTACTGAAAATGGCTAGTTTAGATACGAAATCTGTAGTTTTGAGAAAAGAAGAAATAGAGGTAGGTAAACTTTTTAAAGAAGTCATAAAGAATATAGAAATTCTTTTAGAACTAAATGAACAGGAAGTTGTTATTGAAGGAAAAAAAGAACTGACTTTTATTGGAGATTTCAAGTGGAATGTTGAAGCCTTTACTAATATTATTAAAAATTCCGCCGAACATTCAAAAAAAGGCGAAAAAATATATATAAAATTTAGTGAAAACGCATTATATATGGAAATAGTTATTGAAGATAGAGGAAGTGGCATTTCTGAAAAAGATTTACCACATATATTTGATAGATTTTATAAAGGTGAGAATTCGAGCAGTAATAGTTTTGGTATAGGTCTTTCATTAGCTAAGGAGATTATAAAATATCAAAAAGGGGAGATAGCAGTTAAGAGTGAGATTAGCAAAGGAACAAAATTTGTTATAAAATTTTTTAAGTAGAGAAAAAGCTAAAAATGTCTAACTTTTTCTCTATTTGTCACTTTAGAGTCACTTTTATAGGATATAATACAAAAAATGAAAGGGAAAGATATATGGAAATTTTAAGAGTAGAACATTTAACAAAAACTTATGGAGAAAGAGAAATTAAAACTGAGGCATTAAATGATGTATCGTTTTCTGTCCAGAAGGGAGAGTTTGTTGCAATTATCGGAAGTAGTGGAAGTGGAAAGTCGACATTACTGCACCTGATTGCTGGAATTGATAATCCAACAAGTGGCAAAATTTTTATTGGAGAGAATGATTTATCTACATTTGATAGTAATAACATAACAATTTTTAGAAGAAGACAAATTGGCCTAATATATCAATTTTATAACTTAATTCCTATATTAACAGTAAAAGAAAATATCGAATTACCAATTTTGCTTGATAATAAAAAAGTAGGAGAGAATAAGTTAGATGAAATTATAAAATTATTAAAATTAGAAAACAAGGTAAATAGCTTACCAAATCAATTGTCAGGTGGCCAGCAGCAAAGAGTTGCAATAGGTAGAGCTATTATAACAAATCCGTCTATTATATTGGCAGATGAACCAACTGGAAATTTGGATACAAAAAATTCAAAAGAGATTATAGACTACTTAAAATATTCTAATAAAAAATATGCACAAACAATAATTTTAGTAACACATGATGAAAACATTGCGTTACAGGCTGACAGAATAATTAAAATAGAAGATGGAAGAATAGTCTTTGACAGGAAAAATGGTTAAAAGGGGAAAATAATGGTAGTTAGCTTTAAATTAGCATTAAAATATTTGAAAAAAAATAAAAAGAGAAGTATAGGTGCAATAATTACAATTACTATAGCGACGATGTTGCTTATTTCTGTTGTTAGTGTATTTAATGTTTATCAAAATTACATGATAGAAGTGGAAAGAAGCAAGGAAAACTGGGAAACAAGGTTTAATAACATTTCATATGAGAAATTATATGGTTTTGAAGAAAATTCAGATATAAAAGATATATCAATAGTTCAAAACCTTGGAACTATTCTACTAGAGAACGATAAAAGTAATGTAACACAGTATGTAGACCTCAAAGCATATGAGCAAAATGCTTTTAAGAATTTAGATGTGAAGTTAATAGAGGGACGACTTCCTTCAAAGTATGGCGAGATTGTTGTAAGTAAAAATTTTATAGGCGATGTGGAGAATATAAAGTTAAATGACAAGAGCTATAAAATAGTAGGAGTGATTGAACCTACAAAATACGAGAATATAAGCTTTGACGATATAACAATAAGTGCGATTACATATTTAGATAAAGAAAAATTGAAGAAAGACTCAAGTGTTGATGTTTATGTGAATTTTTACAACAATAAAAATGTATATGAAGTTTCAAAAGAAATAGCAACTGTATTAAAATTATATCCTGGGGACGAAGTGGCAAATGAAAGTATACAATTTAACACAGAGCTATTACATTATTATTCAGTATGGGATATGAACAGTGAGGAAGACAAAATTATCATAACTGTAATGAGTTTACTTATTGTATTAATTGTTTCGATTTCAATAGCATTGGTTTTTTCAATTTTTAATATTTCAATGAGAGAGAGAAACAAAGAATTTGCTATACTTAACTCCATAGGTGCTACAAGAAAACAAATACTAAAAATGATTTTGTGTGAAGCGGGTATAATACTTGTTATTTCATTATTAATAGCAATAATATTAACAACATTGTTAATATTATTAACTTCAAACTATTTTGACAGCCTGTTGTCAAGGATGGACATTTACCTTGCTGACGCCTATAATAATATTATTTCGGCTACTTGTCTTGCCGTGCCAGTTATACTAATAGCTATAGCGACATTTATTGGAACAATTATTCCAGTAATGAAAATAAAGAATATGTCTGTTATCGAAGTAATAAAAGGAAATAGTACTACAAAAAAGAGAATAAATATATCAAGCAAAAGCGGAGAAAGTATAGAAAAGATTTTGACTAGAAGAAATAAGAAGTTAAACCCATATAGGCATAAAATAATTATTTTTAGTTTTACAATAAGTATTTTCCTACTTTTACTGACGCAAGGGTACTCTAAAAATATTAATATTGTTTTAGATAATAAATATATATGCAATTATACAGTAAGTGTACCTAGTGAATATGCTGAAGAAATAAAACAGGAATTTATAGGGACTAATACTGTGCAAGCATTTTATAGTTATGTTTACGATAGATTGTACACTCAACTAGAAGATGAAGACATAAATGTCTCACTAAAACAAGCTATTACAAAATGTTCAGAATTAGAAGAACAAATTTTCTATACTTCAACGGCGAATGAATTAGATTGTAATATTTATGCCGTAAGTGATAATGAACTCGAAACATATTTAAAAAAAATTGGAATTAAAGAATTAAAAGACAATGAATGTATATTAATTAATTATTCGAATGCAAAGACAGATTATTATGATGGAGTATACATGACAAATTATGCAGAAGGTGACAATATAGAAGTATATTTAAAAAGCAAAAGTGATGGGGCATTTGAGCTGAACTCAATGAATGACTTAAAGAAATTCGATGATATTGACATCATAGAGTATGGAGACAATCAAAGAAAGATAAAATTAAACATTGCAAAAGTTGTAAGCGAATTGCCAAGTGCAATTAAGCCCAATACTCCTGAAATTCCAAACCTTTGCATTGTTGTCAAGGAAAGTTCTTTAAATAATGTGGAAAAATTTTTAATTGGACAGTTCATGAATGAGGATGAGGAAAGAAATTATCAGAATTTACAAACTACAATAGATGTTTATGCTGAAAACAGAGAACTCTTAGACGAAGCTATTGAAAAAATCAAAATTGTACACAATGTTGAAGACTTAACATGGGTATATCTAGAACCTGAGTATGACATAGAAAAAATAGAAATAACAAAAGTTTTTTTAGGCATACTAACTATATTAATATTTACAATCACATTAATTAATATAATAAATATAATTATTAGTGATATAGCAATTAGAAAGCAGTATTTTTCTATTTTAATTTCTATAGGTATGATAAAAAAACAGTTGGCCAAAATAATACTTAGCGAATATATGAAATATTTTATTATTTCATTATTATTAGGAACAATATCCAGCTTGACAGTTACGTATTGGTTCTATAAGCATATATATAATAACGAGTTATATTTATTTAAAATACCTTTTGAGGGGGTGGTTACTGTTGTTATTATTTTTATAGTTATTTTAATGGTGATTAGAAATTGTATTTACAAGAATACTAAGAAAAACAGCATCATAGATGACATAAGAAATGAGAGGTATTGAAATGATAAAATATTTAGATGAAATTAGAGAAATAATAATAAATGAATTAGTATATTTAGGATATGATTTATCACTATTTGGAACACGTTATTTATTGGAAGGTCTTTATATAATAATTAACAAAGATTTAATTGACAGCATAAACTTGAAAAGTGAAATATATCCCATAATAGCCAAGAAGTATAATACAACAGAAAATAATATAAAATGTAGTATTAATTATGCAAATACCATCATGTATTGGCATTGTTCAAAGAGTAAATTTGAGAGTTATTTTAAAGTTTTTGATAATACAAGACCATCTACAAAAAAGATACTATATTCAATTATAAGTAATGTTGAAAAGAAAATTGCTTAATTGACATCGTTTATGTAAAGTGATATAATTCTAATTAAGCTCATATGAGCAATTATATTTTGGAGGTTTATATATGTCACGGAAATTAGTACAAAAATGCAATGACCTTTATGGTGCTGAATTGCATACATTAGAAGAACAGATTAAATGTGGTAAGCATAGTTACAAGGATGCTTTTGCTGAATTTAGATTTATGCTTTTTAAAGAAATAGCCCAAGAGGAACTGGGCGCAAAATGCGAGAGAATCTTTGTGTCATTTGATGATTTTGACAAAATAATCTATGCTTCCATAAGTATGGGAGAGGAGTTTTGGTTTAGTCATCTGACATATGAAATTCAGAGGCAAGGCATTAATCTGGACACAGAGTATGTGATTTTCAAAGTGGAGACCGATGGAACAGGCATTTTTGTGAAGGCTGTGAATAAACCGTAATTAAAGTAAAAACAAGGAGGCTCGTGTAATCACACCTTCTTGTTTTTACTACTTAAAGCTTGTTGCATTCTGCGTTCAGCATCTTTTTTTGCAATATCTTGCCTTTTATCATATAACTTTTTACCTTTGCCAACTCCAAGCTCTATTTTTAAAAAGTTTCCATTAAAATAAAGTGAAATGGGTACAAGGGTTAGACCTTTTTGTTTTATGAGCCCAGTAAGCTTGTTTATTTCACGTCTGTTCAGTAATAATTTTCTAGTTCTTAATGGGTCTTTATTATATATATTTCCATGTTCATATGGACTTATATGCATGCCGTATATAAATACTTCTCCGTTTTTTATATTTGCATAGCTGTCTTTTAAGTTAACTTTTCCTTGACGTATCGATTTTATTTCAGTACCAGTAAGTACAATACCAGCTTCATATGTATTCTCTATCGAATAATTATGCTTAGCAGTAGGATTTTTTGCAATAATTTTCTTTTCCATTTTCTTTTCACCTATTTTCATATGACAAAATTAAATTTCTTTTATATTATATCATGTAATATTTAAAAATGATAGAGGTATTATATATTTTTCAAAACCATTGTTTATTTAAAACAATGGTTTTGAAAAATAATGTTATTCATCTGAATCAATATATAAATCGTTGTCGTTTCTTTGCTTTATATATGACCAAACAAGAATTATTATTGCGGCTGCAGTAATACCTATTATTATCCATGTCCATGTATTTGTAGTCATACCAGCTATTCTAACATCATCCGTAGAAGTTCTAGTAGCAGTATATCCGCCATTGTTGTTATTATTATTATTTGTTGTTGAATCAGTCATACCAGCGACTGTATTTCCAACATCTTGGGCACCATTTTTCATTCCTGACATAACATTTTCAGTTCCATGTTGGAGTGTATTCATTCCATTTCTAACACCACCAACTATGCCATTTCCAACATCTTCTATGGCGTTTTCTGCACCACCAACAGCATTTCTTATTCCGTTTACTGCATCATCCATAGCAAAAACTGATAGGGAAGCTGATAAGAATAGAATTGTTAGAGCAGCTATAAATGCTAATCTTTTTTTCATGTTGAACCTCCTTAAAAAAATTTGAGCACTTAAAAAAGAATTCTCTATTTATAGTATTTCTTTAAAAAAATAAATTATACAAAAATTTTTTGTTTATTATTTAAAAAAAGAGGTAAGATTTACCTCTTTTTGAAAAAATTTATACATTTTGTTTTTTTTGCTAAGTTATTTTTTGCGGTTATCCCTTTAATCTTATTAGAATAGCAATTGCAAGTAATATTAATATTACACCAACGGTTATAACCAAAATATTTAAAATATTAGAAAAACTCATATTTTCTTGTGCTATACTGCTGACTCCAGATGGCGCAGCAGTTCCACCAATATCATTTTGTAGGGTTCCTTCATTAGTCAAATCTGTGATCTCATTTGTATTCTGCTCACCTTCTGGAGTAGTGCCATCATTTGTACTATCTACACTATTGTCTTCATTTGATTCCGCATTAGTAATTTCTCCTGAATTGTCTTCGTCTACAGGTAAGTTCATATTTATATCAGTTGAGAGAGCAGTTGTATTAAAAATAAAAAATATAATAAATATTATGGATACAATCTTAGCATTTCTTCTTAAAAAATTTATCATTAAATATTCCTCCAATACAATATAAATTGTTTTATTCTTATGTACTATATAATCATACACAAAAAACAAAAAAAAGTCTAGTATAATTATAAAAAAAGTTGAATTTAATTTGACAAACATTGGTTTTAATTATATAATAAGCATGTTTGAAAAGTGAAGGTTAGTGTGAAAAAAATAAATTTTTTACTACTTATAGCTAAAATCGCTATTGCCCTCAACATTCTAATAAATTTTGAGATGATGGAGATTAAGCCTCTAACATTCTAACAAATTTAATAGAGATTATTCAATAAAATTTTTGTTAAAGCATAAATTCGCTCTAATGGAGGTTAAAATGATAAATATAAATGGACTAACAACAGAAGAGGTACAAAAAAGAATTAATGAAGGAAAATCAAATAATTCAAATACTGATAATCTAAAGTCTAATTGGCAAATTATAAAAGATAATGTTTTTACATTATTTAATTTATTCAACTTTTTGATTGCAGTGGCATTAGGCTGTGTTCAGGCATACACTAATATGGTATTTATCTTGATTATAATTGTCAATGTTTTAATAGGAATAATACAAGAAATTCATGGAAAAAACTTGGTTAAGCAATTAGCAATTTTAACAGTTGCTAAAACAAAAGTTATTAGAAATGGAAAACAAGAAGAGATTAATATTAATGAACTTGTACTTGATGATGTAATCTTATTATCTCAAGGAGACCAAATTCCGTCTGATGCTTATGTTATTGATGGGGAGGTTGAAGTTAATGAGGCATTATTAACAGGAGAATCTGATACAATATTAAAGGCAAAAGATGCAAAGTTACTTTCTGGAAGTTACGTAGTCAGTGGAAAATGTTATGCTAAGATTGAAAAAGTCGGAGATGATAATTTTGCAAATCAAATAATAAATGCTACGAAAAAACATAAAACAGTAAATTCAGAACTTTTAAATTCTATGAAGAAAGTTACGAATTTTACCAGTTTTGTAATCATTCCAGTTGGTGTTATTTTATTTGTACAGGCATTTGTGTTTAGGGAAGTCAATCTACAACAATCGGTTGTGGCTACAGCAGCAGCACTCTTAGGAATGCTTCCAAAAGGGTTTGTGCTTCTTACAAGTATATCATTAGAAACTGGCGTAATTAAGCTTGCTAAGAAAAAAGTTTTAGTGCAAGATTTATATAGTGTTGAAACTTTGGCACATATTGATACATTATGCTTAGATAAAACAGGTACTATTACTGAAGGAAAGATGAAAGTAGTAGATATAGAAAAATATAATGAAAGTGTTTTACCTGATATTTTAGAAAATATTATGTGTTCATATGTAAAAGAAACAGATGATAGCAATAATACTTTTATGGCTTTAAAAAATTATTTTGATGGGGAAGGAAAATATAAAAAAATTAGTGATATTTCCTTTTCATCTGAAAGAAAGTGGAGTAGTGTTACATTCAAAGACTTAGGAACTATTGTGGTTGGAGCTCCAGAAAGACTTATTGAGAAATCTAATATGAATTTGCCAAATTCAGTTGTTGAAGCTCAACAAGATGGGAAAAGAGCTTTATGTATTGCATATACAAATGAAACTGTGGATTTTGAAGAGTTACCACAACTTACTATTGTTGCATCAATAATTTTAGCAGATCCATTAAGAAAAAACGCAAAAGAAATGCTTGGATATTTCAAGACTCAAGCTGTGGATATTAAAATTATATCAGGTGATAATCCAGTAACTGTATCTACAATTGCAAAAAGGGCTGGCCTAGAAGATTATGAGTCATATGTAGATTTATCAACATTGGAATCTGATGCAGAAATAGTAGATATTGTTGATAAATATAGTATTTTTGCAAGGGTTTTGCCTGAACAAAAAAGTATAATTGTTAAAGCACTACAAGCTAATGGGCACCAAGTTGCCATGACAGGTGATGGAGTAAATGATGTAATTGCTTTAAGAGAGGCAGATTTAAGTATTACACTTCCAGAGGCAAATGATGCGGCAAAACAAGTTTCTCAAATAGTCTTACTAAATCAAGACTTTAGTGTACTGAAGGATGTTTTAATGGAGGGAAGAAGAGTTGTAAATAACTTAACAAATGTTGCGAGAATATTCTTTATAAAAACAATATATTCTATGTTAGTTTCAATTTTCTGCATTTTAACTAACACAGCATTTCCTTTTATCCCAATTCAAATCACATTGATAGATTTGGCAATAGAAGCATATACATCATTCTTTATTTCATTTGAACCAAACAGCAAACCGGTAGTTGGAACATTCCTGAAAACAGTTCTGCGAAATGCAGCACCATTTGCTATTGTGATTACATTAAATATAATTTTCTTAACTTTTATGGCACCAGTACTAGGAATCGCTAGTGAGCAACTTGTTACTATCATGTACTTATTAATTGGATTTGTAAGTATTTTAGCTGTACTTGAGGTATGTATACCATTTAACAAATTGCATGTATTTTTGTTTAGTACAACATTTGTAGGCTTTTTTGTGGCAGTATATTTGTTTAGAGACCTTTTACATATAAGTAGCATAGATTCATCAGAGTTTGGAATATTTATAGTGTTTGCTATAATTAGTGCGATTATACTTACGGTAAAACAAAAAATTTACAAAAAGTTAGGGTATTAAATCAAATTAGACATATCAAGAGGAATGTTTGCAGTATAACAAACATTTCTCTTTGTTTTAGGGTGAATGAAAGATATTTTATATGCATGCAAAGCTTGTCTATCAATTAATTTACTCTCATTACCATATAAGGTATCACCCAATATCGGGTGACCTATATGCCTCATGTGGACTCTTATTTGGTGAGTTCGTCCAGTTTTTAGTATGCATTTTACAACCGAATAATTTTTTTCTTTACTATATCCTAACACTTCATATTGAGTAACTGCATAACTTCCATTTTCTTTTATACATCTTTCTATAATACTATTATCTTTTCTAGCTATTGGAGCATCTATAATACCAATTTTATTTTCGAATTTTCCTTCACATATTGCGAAATATTCTTTGTAAAAATTGTTATTTTTCATTTGTTTTACTAAACATTCTTGTATGTATTCATTTTTTGCAAACACAACTAAACCAGAAGTATTTTTGTCTAATCTGTTGACTGGTCTAATTTTTTTCTTTAAATTTTCTAAATCAAAATAATATTTTAATCCATTTGACAAACTGTCTGTAAAATGCTCCATTGACGGATGTACGGGAGTTCCACTTGGCTTATTTAAAATAATAAACGATTCATCTTCATGAACAATATCCAAAATCATTTTAACAGGAATTATATTTGAATTATCTTCTTCAAAGTCTATATAAACCTCGACTAAATCTCCCTTTTTTAAAATAGAATGTTGGGGAGAAGGGATTTGGTTAATTAAAATCTTATTTCCTTTTTTTAATTTTAAAAGTAATCTATCTGAGATATTAAAATGTACTTTTAACATTTCCCTTAAATTTTCAAAATAGTCAGTGTCTTTAATTGTATAGCTTAATTTCATTTTTCCTCCATCTAATATTTTTTAGTAATATTTTTATTATATCACAAAAAAAGTAACATGGTACATATATTTACTAATATATATACCTAAAACTTACAGGATAATAGTTAAAAATAATTGTCCTGCAACAGGAATTCAATTAAAAATTTTTACAAATCTACGATTTCCAAGCTTGTAAAAATTTTTAATTGGAATATCTCTGCGAGGACTTCAAATGTGCAATAACCATTATCACGTAACACTGAAAAAATGAAGTGATTTAAATCTTTGATTCTAAATCTAATTAGTAATACCTATAATTAGATTCATTACTAGAAATTCCTGGAATATTTGCATTGTTAATATAGCTACTATTAGAAATGCTGTTATTATTTAACCCTAACAACATATTGTATGGCAAATTAGAAATAGTTATAAATTTAATAGAATAAATGTCTGCATAAGTAATTACATCACTTTCTAATGCTCTTAATAAAATATAACTTGCTCCTACATCTATTAGTATACCTGTTCTATCAACCAAATTGTTAGTACCAATTAAAAATTCTACTCTCATTAGTTTTCCAATATTTTCTCTCAAAAAAGCTGGCGTATATATATTATTTGTAAGTATTTCAGGAGTGTTCTGGTTAATGTTAACATTTCTGTTTTCATTTGTTTCAAACTTTTCATTATTTTCCATAAAATCCTTTCCTTTCTTATGGCACAAATTAAGTATCTGAATAAATAGAGGTTGGCCTGTAAAAACAATGTTCACCAAGTCTTGTGTGAAATGTACCTGAGCCATTAACAGGGAAAGTACTTCCACAATTAGGTCTAAATGGATTTAAATACCATAGGCACTCTCCGATTTCATTTAATTTATTACCAGACAATGCCCAATCAGCTACCTGATAATGTACGTCTGTAGGAATCATATTATAAATGTTTTGGGAATTGTATTGACCATTTATTGTTTCTCGAACGCAATCGAACTGCCCTGGTTGAAAAATAATATTGCGAATACTGCCACCTTGTGAAACACGTGAATATTCTCCTACAGATGCATTTACTCTATTCATAATTACAGTAGCTACAGCTTTCATTCCATTTTCTCCTTCACCACCGGCTTCACATTGCACAAGCCTTGCTATTAGTTCTCTGTCAGAATAAGCCATACCACACACCTCTATATATTCTATGAAAAAGGTAATTACATGTTACAGAGTACTAGATAATGGTTTAAAAAAATATTTAAATCTATGGACTTTTTTTAATAAATATTTTATAATATAAGTGTGTTATGCGAGTATGCTGGAACTGGCAGACAGGCACGTTTGAGGGGCGTGTGCTTTTATAGCGTATGGGTTCAAGTCCCATTACTCGCACCAATGATATTTTTGTTCTAAATAATGATGACTTTAGTTATCTATAAAGTAACTTTTTTCTTATAAAATGCTTGTACTTTTCTTAAATAACATATATAATATATATGTTATTTTTTGGTGTTAGCATAAATTGCTTGAATGGAGGTAAGAATGTCATTTATAGAAGATGTTAAACTTAAGGCGAAACAGAATATAAAAACAATAATTTTAACAGAAAGTGAAGATGTAAGAGTTTTGAAAGCTGCACAAACAGTTAGAAATGAAGGGTTTGCGAAAGTGATTCTTATAGGAAATGAAGAGGAAGCACAAAGATTAGCAAATGATAATAATATTGATATATCTGGAATTCAAATTATAAATCCTGAAACTTCTGAAAAATATGATGAGTATGTAAATGAGTTTTATGAGTTAAGAAAAGCGAAGGGCATGACTATTGATAAAGCAAGAGAAATGCTTAAAGATAATATGTATTTTGGAACAATGAGCGTAAAAATGGGAGATGCTGACGGTTTGGTTTCTGGTGCCTGCCACTCAACATCAAATACTTTAAGACCAGCATTACAGATATTAAAAACAGCTCCTAACACAAAATTAGTTTCAGCATTTTTCTTAATGGTAGTACCAGACTGCGAATATGGTGAAAATGGAATATTTATTTTTGGTGATAGTGGATTAGTTGAAAATCCTACACCAGAAGAACTTTCGGAAATAGCAATTTCTTCAAGTAAAAGTTTTAAACAATTAACTGGAAAAGAAGCTAAAGTGGCATTGCTATCATATTCTACATATGGAAGTGCACATTCAGAATTAACAGAAAAAGTAATCCAAGCAACAAAAATTTTAAAGGAAAAAGAACCCAGCCTTATATGTGATGGGGAATTGCAGGTGGATGCAGCAATAATTCCAGAAATAGCTGAGAGAAAAGCACCTGAAAGTCCTTTAAAAGGAGAAGCTAACACATTGATATTTCCTAATTTGGATGCTGGAAATATTGGTTATAAATTAGTGCAAAGGCTTGCAAAGGCTGAAGCATATGGACCACTTTGCCAAGGAATTGCAAGACCTGTGAATGATTTATCAAGAGGTTGTAATAGCGACGATATAGTTGGAGTTGTAGCTATAACAGCATTGCAGGCACAATAGAGGTAAAAGTTGTTTATAATTTGCTCTAATAGGTAGTTTACCCTTATTGTTTTGTATTTTCCTATACAATAAAAAGTGTATATTTCCTTATAATTAGAGCAATCTTATATATAATTAATGATAATGTATAGTAATCATTATCTAAAAATTAATCTAGGAGGTTTTAATATGAAGATTTTAGTTTTAAATTGTGGTAGTTCATCATTGAAGTATCAATTAATTAATATGGAAAATGAGGAGGTAATGGCAAAAGGTTATTTAGAGAAGATAGGATTACCAGATTCATTTTTGACACATACAGTTAATGGTGAAAAACATAAAATAGAAAAGAAAATTGATAATCATGAAGAAGGAATAAAGTTAGTTGTAGCTCAACTTTTAGATAGTGAGTATGGAGTAATAAAAGATTTAAAAGAGATTGATGCAGTAGGACATAGAGTTGTACATGGTGGTGAAAAATTTAGCGGTTCTGTATTAATTACAGATGATGTAGTTGAAGCAATGAAGGAGTGCATTCCACTTGCACCTTTACATAATCCAGCTGGAATCACTGGAATTGAAGCCTGCCAAAAAGCTTTACCAGGTGTACCAATGGTTGGAGTATTTGATACAGCATTTCATCAAACACTTCCTGAAAAAGCATACATGTACGCAATTCCATATGAGTATTATGAGAAATATGGAATAAGAAAATATGGTTTTCATGGAACTTCACATAAATTTGTATCACGAAGAGTTGCTGAAGTTATGAACAAGCCAATTGATGATTTAAAAATAATTTCTTGCCACTTAGGTCAAGGAGCAAGTTTGTGTGCTATAGAGGGTGGAAAGTCAATTGAAACAACAATGGGATTAACTCCTCTTGCAGGTGTTCCAATGGGTAGTAGGTCTGGAGATATAGACCCATCAATTATTACTTTTTTAATGAAAAATGAAAATTTATCAAGTGATGAGATGGATAAAATATTAAATAAGCAATCTGGAAAACTTGGATTATCTGGTGTTAGTATTGACGATAGAGATATTGAAACTGCTGCAAAAGAAGGTAATGAGAGAGCTCAACTTGCTATAGATAATTTTGTTTATCAAGTAGCTGGATTTATAGGAAAACTTGCTGTCCAAATGAAGGGTGTAGATGTAATAACATTTACAGCTGGAATAGGAGAGAATGGAATAGATGCAAGAAGAAGAATTTGCGATTATTTAGGTGTTTTAGGTGTAAAAATAGATGAAGAGAAAAATGATTGCAGAGGAAAAGAGATAGAAATATCTACACCTGATTCTAAGGTAAAGGTATATGTAATTCCTACTAATGAGGAATTAATGATTGCTAGGGACACTAAGGAAATAGTATGCAAATAAGCTAAGATTAAGTCACAATTTATAGTAATTGTGACTTTAATTCTATTAGATTTCTAAATAGGGGGGATAGAAATGGAAGAAACGAATAAAAAAAATTCAAAGAAAATAAAAATTATAATTACCGTAATTATTTTTATACTACTTATTGCAGCTGGAATAGCTTGGTTTATTATATCAAATATGGATAAAAATACACCGGAAGAAGTCTTTACTTCATATATTAACTTCTTAAACAATAAGGATTATGAAGGCATGTATTCTTTAATATCTGATTCAACGAAAACAACTGTAGACAAAGATACGTATATTTCAAGAAACAAAAATATATATGAGGGAATTGAAGCTGCTAATATACAAGTTTCAAATATTATATATAATAAAGAGAATAAAAACATTAGCTATAATATGACATTGGATACTTTGGCTGGTAGTATTACAATGGATAATACAGCATCTTTTACAAGACAAGATGATAAGAAATATTATATAAATTGGTCATCTAGTCTAATTTTTCCTGACTTGAAAGAGGATTTTAAGATTAGAGTATATTCAATTTCTGGAGTAAGAGGAAATATTTTAGATAGAAATGGTAAGATATTAGCTACAACTAATGAAAATGGTGTAAGAGAATATCCATATGGAGAAATTTCTTCTCACTTAGTGGGGTATATTCGTGGCATTAGTGAAGAGGAATTGGCTGAACACTCAGGAGAAGGTTATACATCTAGTAGCCTTATTGGCAAAACTGGCTTAGAGGCTGCTTTTGAAGATAGATTGAGAGGTAAAAATGGTACTGGTATATATTTAGTTAATCAAAATGAAGAAATGATAAAAACAATTGCAGAAACAGATAGGGAAGATGGAGAAGATATAAAAACAACAATTGATATTAACCTTCAAAAAAATATTTATAACGAATTTGACGGGGATAATGGCTTTTCTATAGCAATGAATCAAAAAACTGGTGAAGTATTAGCATTAGTAAGCACTCCTAGTTTTGACCCAAATATGTTTAGTACTGGCTTTACAGAAGAAGAGTGGAATAGTTTAAGCTCAGATAAAAATACTCCAATGTTTACTAGATATGAGAGTACTTGGACTCCTGGTTCATCTTTTAAACCTGTAACTGGTGCTATTGGACTTTCAACAAAAAGCTTTACTGCTAAAGAAGACTTTGGAACAAGTGGAACTAGCTGGCAAAAAGATTCTAGCTGGGGTGATTATAAAATTACAACTTTAACTACATATGGTGGAGATGCAAATTTGAAGAATGCTTTAATTTATTCAGATAACATATATTTTGCAAAAGCTGCACTAAAAATAGGAAGTGATACTTTTGCAAAACAATTATCTAATATAGGTTTTGGAAAAACACTAGAATTTCCAATCTTAATGTCTAGCTCTCAATTTGGAAGTAATAACAAATTTGGTTCGGAAGTTGAACTTGCTGATTCTGGATATGGTCAGGGAAGAGTTTTGGTAAATCCATTACATATGGCATCAATTTACTCTGCTTTTGCAAACAAGGGAAATATGATTAAACCACATATTTTACTTTCAGAAGAAACAGAATACTGGATTGAGAATGTATTTTCTTCAGAAATAGCAAATGAAATCAAAAATGATTTAATACAAGTTGTTGAAAATAGTAATGGTACTGGTCATGAAGCCAAAATTAATGGAGTTACTATAGCAGGAAAGACTGGTACTGCTGAGCTTAAAGCCTCAAAGGATGAAAAGGGAGAAGAATTAGGATGGTTTAATGCTTTTGTAGTTAGTGAGAAAGATAATGAGCAGCTATTAACCATTAACATGATAGAAAATGTGGAAAACAGGGGAGGTAGTCATTATCTTTTACCTAAGGTAAGAAATATAATACGAGATTACCTAGAATAGAACATAGAATTTTTTTGAATTACTAAAAAATTATAAAAAATGTAGAAAAACAAAACACTTCAATTTACATAATAACATATTATATATAAGATAAATGTGCGAACTTTAATACGTACATAGATACAAAATGTTATGTGAAAGGAAGTGTTTTTTTGAAATTAGGAGGAAAGAGGGTAGGCTTTGCTTTTACTGGTTCTTTTTGTACTTTTAAAACGGTAATTGATGAACTGAAGAATGTAAAAAAAGAAAATGCAGATATTTTACCAATAATGTCTTTCAATTCTTATAATTTAGATACAAAATTTGGCAAAGCTGAAGACTTTATTAATGAAATAAAAGAAATTACTGAAAAAGATGAAATAATTCATACAATTCAGGGGGCAGAACCAATCGGACCTAAAAAATTAACAGACGTAATGGTAATTGCTCCATGTACTGGGAACACACTGGCTAAGCTAGCAAATGGAATCACAGATAGTCCCGTATTGATGGCAACCAAATCTCATTTAAGAAATAATTTGCCTGTAGTAATAGGAATATCAACTAATGACGGTTTATCAGGAAGTGCTGAAAATATAGGAAAACTTCTAAATAGAAATAATTATTATTTTATACCTTTCAGGCAAGATAATCCTATTACTAAACCACGTTCTTTAGTAGCAGATTTTAAATACTTAATTCCTACAATTGAACAGGCACTAGAAGGGGAACAGATTGAACCAATTTTATTATGAATATAAGAAAAAGAAGAGAGTTATTTCGCAAGGCTTGATTTTTAAGCAACGATGAGATATTAAAAAAATTGGATGTAAATAAAATTAAAGATTTCTACATCCAATTTTTTATTGCATAGGAAATTTTATCTGAAATTTCCAGCGCTAACGGAAAGCTTTCTTATTCAAAGGGTTTTTATCAACTGCATCTCTAACTTGTTCATTACTAACATGAGTATATATTTCTGTAGTGGAAATGCTTTTATGTCCTAATAATTCTTGCAAAGCACGTATATCAACTTGACCATATTGATACATTAAAGTTGCAGCTGTATGTCTTAATTTATGTGTAGAAAATTTAGAAGTATCTAGTCCAGCTTTTAGAAGTTCTCTCTCAACAATATATTGAACAGTCCTATTGCTGATACGTTCCTTACGTTTACTTAGAAAAAGGGCTTTGTTTGAGCCTTTTAAGTCGTTTTTTCCACCTTCAGGTGTACGTATAGCAATATATGTTTGGAGAGCATTTAAACATGAATTGTTTAAATATATTGTACGCTCCTTATTTCCTTTACCAATAACATTTAAAGTACTGTTGTTAAAATCAATATCTTTTAAATTAATACCAGTTAATTCAGATAAACGAAGTCCACAGTTAAGAAATAGAGTGATTATAGCATAATCTCTTTCCTTATTTTCCTCGCTATTATTAAGTGTAACATTTAGCAGTTTTTCACTATCTTCCAATGATAAATGTTTAGGCAAACGCTTGTCTAACTTAGGTGTTTCTAGGTTTTGAGCAGGGTTTTCCTCTATCAACTTAGCTTTTTGAGATAAATATGCAAAGAAAATACGTATTGTAGATATTTTTCTTGCTCTAGTAGCAGGTTTACTTCCGTTGATTAAGTGCAAGGTAGGAGAGAAAAGAGTGAATGTCATCCAATGTTATCTTTTTTAATGTGTCTAAGCTAAAATCTTTAATAGTTATTTTTTTAAAATCAGTTTCATTTGTTAGCTTAAAATGTATTTTCATGAATTTTAAAAACATATTTAAGTCATAATTGTATTCTTTAACAGAATTTGGAGATTTATTAAGTATTGTAATAGAATAATCCAAAAATGAGTTCACAAACTCAGGATTAGCATCTGAATTAATCATAAATATTCACCTCGTTTAATTGCACAAAACTTTAAATATAATAATATATCAAGTAGGAAGAAAATGCAAGTGAAAACGAGCATAAATTTTTAAATTTGCTTACTAGAGCATATAAAAGAGCGGCGCACGAGAATCGATTTTAAGCCGTTTTTATTTTTTAGACATAAAGTTTGTTGTCCTAAAATAGGACTATTTTAAATAAAATTAAAAATATATAGAAAGCTAGTGTTAGCAAGATTTAAAAAGGACATCATTATAAGATGTCTATTATTTTACCCCTATGCCTTATTGCACAAAAGTTTCATTTTGTGCAATTAACGCTAAAAGAAAATATAGCTCTTTTCTTCCCCTCTTCAATGATGTAGTAATTTTTTTTAGATAGTTTCTAGAAATAAAAACAAATATATAATAATTAGCACCAACTTTCTTTTATAGTTAATGCTAATTATTATATCAAAATATTTATTGTATTTTTAAATAAGTAGATATTCTTTTTAAGAATTCTTCATTATTTTTTGTTGCCATCATTTCCTTTATAAGCTGTTCTGTTATATCAGAAACATTTCTTGTAGACATTGCTTTTCTTAGAGCAAATACTACTTCTAATTCTTTTGGCGATAATAGTAATTCTTCACGCCTTGTGCCTGATTTATTGATGTCTATTGCAGGGAAAATTCTCTTTTCTGATAATCCCCTATCTAAATGAACCTCCATATTTCCTGTTCCTTTAAATTCTTCAAAAATAACATCATCCATTCTACTTCCCGTTTCTATCAAAGCTGTAGCTAAAATTGTAAGGCTTCCACCATTTTCAATATTTCTTGCGGCTCCAAAGAATTTTTTAGGTTTATGAAGTGCGCTTGGATCAATTCCACCAGATAGAGTTCTTCCTGATGAAGGTACCACTAGATTATAAGCTCTTGCTAATCTTGTAATACTATCTAATAAAATTACTACATCCTTATTTTGCTCAGTTAATCTTTTAGCTCTTTCCAAAACCATTTCTGCTACTTTAACATGATGCTCTGGTAATTCATCAAATGTAGAATAGATTACATCTCCTTTTATAGAGCGTCTCATGTCTGTTACTTCTTCAGGTCTTTCATCAATCAATAAAACAATTAATTCTATCTCAGGATTATTAATAGTAATAGAATTTGCGATTTTTTTTAATAATGTTGTTTTTCCAACTTTAGGCGGAGCAACAATCATTCCTCTTTGCCCTTTACCTATAGGAGACATTAAATCTATTATTCTCATAGCATATTCATTTGGTGCAGTTTCTAGATGTATTCTTTCATTTGGGTGAACTGGAATCAAATCATCAAATTTTTTTCTTTTATAAGCCATTTCAGGAGCTTCTCCATTAACCTCCCCCACATAAATCAAAGCAGGAAATTTTTCTCCTTCTTTTGGCATTCTTGCAATTCCTTTTACTTTATCTCCTTTGTCAAGTCTAAACCTTCTAATTTGCACTGGAGATATATAAACATCTTTTGATGTTGATAAATAGTTTTCTCCTCTCAAAAATCCATATCCATCAGGCAAAACTTCTAATACTCCTTCAACTATTTTATCATCATCATTTGTCAATTTGTATCCTAGTTGAACATCATTATTGTTTTCTTCATCACTAATATCATTAGCTTTTTCTTCTATCCTAGAATTATTTTCATTATAATTTTGGGAATTATTTTCAATTTCATATTTCTCCAAATAGTTTATTAAATCTTCTTTCTTCATTTTTGATACATTTTTAGCGCCCATTTCTTTAGCAAACTGGCGCAATTCAACCAAAGTTTGACCTTTTAAATCCATGTTTAGCCCCCTAATTTTATTAAATTTTATTGTTTGTTACCTGGAATATTATAATAAGATTAAAAAATATATTTTGAGGCAAGAATGCCTCAAAAGTTATAGTTATTTTTCGACATCAATGTACACTTTTTCATTTGGGTAATACATGCCCAATTTTTCTCTAGCTATTTGCTCGATATATTCATTTGAATTAATATTGTCTTTCATTCCTTGTAATTCCTTTTGTTCCTCTTGTGCTAATTCTATATCATTGTTATATTTAGCCTCTTCAGCTGAATAAGAATTCAATGTTTTTTGTTGCATAATTAAGGTATAAACAAAGTATATTATAAAAGCAAATATTAATAATCTTTTTAATAATTTATTGGTTAATTTATTTTTCATATGTATATTCACTCCAGAATTAATCTATTTATATTTTTCTACATTTTTAGGTAAAATCCTTCTTATTTATTAAAGTTTATTGGAATTTTTTTATTTTTTTTATTTTTTAAATCTATTTTTGGTAATTTAACTCGTATTTCTAAAAATAACTTAGAAAAAGGATTAATTATGTAATTTTTTGTAAAAACAAGTAATAAATGGATAGGATAACCTATAATTCTTCTTAATAGATTAATTATCTTTAGAAACATATTTATAAGATACTTACTTAGAACTATAAGATGAAGAACTAAACCTAATATGATACCAATAAAGATGTATCCCCTTAACTCTCCATTATTAAAGGTAAAAATACTGAAAAGAAGAATACATCCTGTTGCAAACCAAAATAGGATATCTTGAATGTAAGTTATTATATCATTTGTCTTAAAGCTTCTTCTAAAAATACGAAATATATCAAATACAATACCAATAACTATTCCTGTCAAAATAAATAGCAAAAAAGTATATAACTGGTTTAAGCTCAATTTTTAACCTCCCACAATTTTCATTTAAAAATTTTCCCTAATATTCCTCCACTATTCTTTTTTTCTATCTCTTTATCGCTATATCCCATATTGTATATTTCTCCATCTACAATAACATCTGCTGTATCTAAGCTAAGTTTATTAATTCTCAAATTTTCTCCTTTAACTGTAAGCAAACCTAGTTCAGTTTCTAAAATTACAATTTGGTCATCAAAACTAAGTACATCAAGAACGCCTGAAATACTTAACTTTTCTCTGTTTTCTAGTATTAAGTTCTGAACAATATTGCTGCTTTGCATGATATTATTATTTTTTCTTTCATCAATTGTCATATTAACCTCCATTATTATTATATAATTTCTATAAAATATTATATTCACAACTTGTCTTTTTAGAACTAAAACTTCTAAAAACACATAAATATAGTAATAAGAATTTGTTGTAGAAGAAAAAAGCAATTTTTCCTATACAATAAAAAAGGCGCTGCATTTTTTACAACGCCAAATAATATTAAGTTTCCTTTGTCATTTTTTCTTTACGCAATTAAGTACATCCTTTACAATATCCATTCTTCCACCTGATAAAACTTGTACTAAGTCAAAGCCTGGTCTTCTATTTCCTTCTATAATTATAGGACCTTTATCAGAAATCGCTACATCCCATCCAACAACGAGTATTTTGTCGCTCCTCAAACTTGCATCTAATACCATTTTTTTTGCTTCATCAAAACAAGGAATCTGAAAACCGTCAAACTTAACATGAGAAACTGGATGCTTGTCATATTCATTCAAATCTTTATCTATTGCGTTTCCGATTAATTTCCCGGTGTTCTCATCAATATTCACAGCCATCCCTTTAGCATGGAAATTATCTATAGAATTTATTCCATTTCCTACACGAAGCCCCATCCATATAATTTTAGGCTTGCCATCGTCATTGAAAGTTATTATTCTCATAGTATTAACACTTTTTTCGCAAAGTCTATTAAGTTCTGGATGTTGTGTAACAACTTCTTCTAAAAATATTCTATGTTGTATTGCATTTTCAAAATATGCTTTTCTGTCTTGTATATTGATTGTATATTCTTTTTTTACATCTGCACCACCAAGTCCATCGTAGGGTTTTGACATAAAAACTTCATGTGCATCAAGGAAATTATTAAATTCATCATAATTTCCTTCTTTTGGTACTATAAATTCTCTTTTAGTAAACTCTTTAAAATCAGCCAAAAAATCAGGCTTTATGGTAAATCTTTTTTTGTGTGCACTTGGAGATACGGTTTCGTAAAATTTATTTTCGGTTCTTGTGCTAACATATTTTTTTCGTTCCTTACTATTTTTGTTATAAAGTTGATAGTTTAAATAATCTGTAAGTCCAAAGCCATAACGAAAAACACAATACCCTGTGTCAAAAACTAATCCTAAAAAATTCTTTTTTTCTTTTTTTGCTACTTTGTTTAAATTTTCAAAAAATCTTTTATAATTTGCTGAAAATATATATGAATAAAATGCCATATTTATTTTTCCAAAATTTCTTTTGGTTTCCTCCTATCTTGTTATTTTCATATGTAGCTTCATTGTCATCGCAATACATGTTACATTCCAGCATCAAAGCGACTTTGGGTTTATCATAAAACCAGATTAGTAAAATGTATTTCTCGTATTATTCAAACAATGAAGCAAAATATATAAGGTTCAGAGTAATATTATTACTTCAAAATAAGCTCATGATGTAATTGTTCTAAAAGTTTATCACTTACTTTTTCTTTAGTCATTATGGATAACCTACACTCTTCTAATTGCAAATCAAAAATATCAATAGAATTTAAGTTAAATATTTCTAATGTCTTTTTTATTATCTCTTCATTATTCATAATACCATATCCTACAAGAGAAATTCTTGAGATATTAGTGAATGCAGAACTAAACATAGATAACTCTTTTTCCAATAATTCTTGAAATTGTCCTAAAGAACTTGCTTTTATAGTAAAACTAATATTAAAGCTATTTATACTGTTATTTACCAAGTTTGATGGAATTATTCCATTTGAAAGTAAAGTGAAGTATAATTTACTAAGCATATCCGCATTAAAACTATCATATTTCAATGTTATCAAAAACAAATTGTCATTTTTAACTAAACTTTTAACACAGCTCTCTTCAATTTTATTATTTATCACTGTCCCCACATTATTATTAAAAGTAGAACCTGTTTCAATTAGAACATCATATTTTTTTGCAATCTCAACACACCTATTATGAAGAACCTTTGCTCCTTCACTAGATAAATCAAGCATTTCATCATATGAAAGTTCTTCTATTTTTTTTGCTTCCGTAATTTTGTTAGGGTCTGTTGAATATACTCCATCAACATCGGAAAAAATATAACAGTGGTCAGCAGCAACTGCAGCAGCAATTGCAACAGCTGTAGTATCTGACCCTCCTCTACCTAATGTAGTAATATCCTTTTTGTCATTGATTCCTTGAAAGCCTGCAACGATTACAATATTATCATTATCTAATTCCTGTTTAATTCTTTCTGTATTAATATATTCAACTTTTGCTTCCTCATTATTACTAGAAGTATAAATTCCTGCTTGCCATCCAGTAAGAGAAACAGCCTTATACCCTAACCTTTTTAATAAAATTGCTAATTTTGAAATTGAAATTTGTTCTCCTGTACTAAGTAATACATCCATTTCCCTCTTATCTGGATTATATGATAATTCTTTTGCCTCTTTTATAAGTCCATCAGTTGTCTTTCCTTGAGCAGAAACGACAACAATTACCTTATTTTTTTTGTTATAAAAATCAATAATTTTATTAGCAACAATATTTAATTTAATATTGTCTGCAAGTGAACTACCTCCAAATTTTAATACTATGGTTTCCATATTGGATCACCCTTATAAACAATGTATATGACTTAAATATAATTATATTTTGCCATTATTATATTTTATGCAGATTTCGAGTTAGGGACACTTCTAAATTCGAAATTTTTTGCGAATTAGGAACACTTTTCTCTGCATCTGTTTATTTATTACAATTACTTGATACATTAGCCTTTAAATAGCTATTTATAAATTCGTCTAATTCTCCATTCATAACAGATTCAACATTTCCCACTTCATAATTTGTTCTGTGGTCTTTTACAAGCGTGTATGGGCAAAATACATATGAACGGATTTGGCTTCCCCAGGCAATATCCATTTGAATGCCTTTCAATTCATCAATAGTCTCTTTGTGCTCTTTTTCTTTCAAATGCAATAATTTAGATTTAAGCATCTTCATAGCGGTTTCTCTATTTTGAATTTGCGACCTTTCAGTCTGACATGCTACGACTATGTTTGTAGGAATATGTGTTATTCTCACTGCTGATGAGGTTTTATTTATATGTTGACCACCAGCACCTGAAGCTCTATATGTGTCAATTCTTAAGTCGTCTGGATTGATATCGACTTCAACATCTTCACTTATTTCTGGCAATACTTCTACTGATGCAAAAGAAGTATGTCTTCTACCACCAGCATCAAATGGAGAGATTCTAACTAATCTATGTACTCCCTGTTCCCCTTTCAAATATCCATATGCATAATCACCAGAAACTAAAAAAGTTACACTCTTTATTCCAGCCTCATCTCCCTGCAGATAATCCAACTCCTCTATATTGTAATTATGTGCGCTTGCCCATCTGCAATACATTCTATAAAGCATCTCTACCCAATCCTGTGCCTCTGTTCCGCCTGCACCTGGATGTAAAGTTATGATTGCATTATTAATATCGTACTTACCTGATAAAAGAGTCGAAATTTCTAATTTTTCTACGTCTTTATTTAATAGTTGTATTCCATTTTGTAATTCTTTTTCTAGGTCTTCATCACTGTCTTGCTTTAATAATTCTAGTATCTCAGCCAGATTTATTGCTTCATTTTTTGTTCTTTTGAATTGCTCTACTTTATTTTTTATCTCGTTTATTCTTTTTAACACTTTAGAACTATTTTTTGGATTTTCCCAAAAATTAGGATTAGTTGTCTGATTTTCTAAAGTTGTCAATTCTTTTTCTAAATTAACAACGTCAAAGTGAATCACTAATTTCAGCTAATCTACTATTTAATTGATTTAAATTAAAACTTATTTCCTGTAAGTCAATCAATTTCTCACATCCTTATTTCTGATTATATCATTAAAAACAAATAATTTTTGTAATATTATTTTTCATAACAATAATATTATCATGTAAATACAATAATGTCAAATTAGTATCTTATATTATCGGGTTGATATTTCTTTTTATATACTCAATTATAGATTCACTGTCCATTTTTTCTTCTTTTAACAATTCCTCTGGATTATATCTATCATAGAATTTCTTTTGTAATCCATAATTTTTAACCTTAATATTTGTATTTCCAAAATATGATGCAATTTTTTGACCAAATCCACCGTCTAATATTCCATCTTCCAATGTTATTACTATATTATGATTATCTTTTAAATTATTTAACAATGTATTATCTAAGCCTGTAGCAAATCTTGGATTAATTAAAGTAGGCTTAAATCCTAATTTTTCTGCAATACTTTCTGCAAGTTTCTTTCCTCTTTGATAAAAATCTCCTAATGCAATTATTGCAACTTTTTCACCTTCCTGTTCAACTTTATATTTATTAATTTCGTTATAGTTTTTATCGGCTTCTCTATAATCAACTTCATTTCCTGGAAGTAATATCATTACAGGATGTTCTTTTTGGTTAATTGACCAATCTAACATATTTAATAATTCATCTTTTGAAGAAGGACATAGCATAATTAAATTTGGTATATTTGAAAATGCAGAAATTCCAAAAATTCCCAAGTGTGTTACATCTGTTAAACTATCAAAACTTGCATAATTCAAAAGTATTGTAACTGGACTATTGTTTATACAAACATCATGTGAGATTTGATCATAACATCTTTGCATAAATGTTACATTTGTTATAACTAATGGTTTAGCGCCCTCTTTTGCCATGCCAGCTGCCATCGCAACTGCTTGTTCTTCTGCAATTCCAACATCTACAAATTGTTTTCCAAGTTCATTTCTATCGTTTTCATTTAAAGCAAAACTCCCTGGCATATTAGGTGTTACGACTACAAATTTTTTATCTTTTTTAGCTTTATTTAAAATATACTCTCTTGCTATTTCTGTATAGTTTTCTCCTGTACCAAAATTAACAGTTGGTAAACCAGTGTTTTTATCAAAGGGAAGAGTCCAATGCCAAATTTCTTTATTTTCTTCTGCTAATTTATAACCTTTTCCTTTTTGTGTGTTAATATGAGCAACTATTGGATGATCAATATCTTTTATTTTTTCAAATAATTTAATCATAGATTCTATATCATTTCCATTCTCTTCATATATATAATCTAATCCAATTGCTTTAAACATATTATTTGTAGCTGTTCCTTTTGTTTCTCTTAATTCCTTTAAATTTTTATAAATTCCACCATGTGTTTCTGATATAGATTGTTGATTATCATTTACTACAATTATTAAATTAGAGTTTAATTCAGAACCTGCAACATTTAATCCTTCTAATGCTTCTCCACCTGATAATGAACCATCTCCAATTAATGCTATAATATTTTCTTTTTTTCCTAATAAATCTCTTGCTTTTGCTAAGCCTGTTGCTAAGGAAATTGATGTTGAAGTATGACCTATATTAAATAAATCATGTTCACTTTCTTCTGGATTTGTATAACCTGAATCTTCTTTAAAATGTTCATCATCTATATATCCTGCTTTTCTCCCTGTAAGCATCTTATGAGGATAACTTTGGTGTGATACATCAAATACAAATTTATCTTCTGGTGAATTAAATACATAATGCATTGCAATTTCAGTTTCTACAATTCCAAAATTGGGACCAAAATGTCCACCTATCTTTGTTAATCTATTAAATAGCCCCTCTCTAATATCATTTGCTAATAATTTTAATTCTTCCATATTTAATTTTTTTATGTCCTTTGGACTATTGATATTTTTTAATATTTCGTACATATTATTACCTCCATTTTATTATTTTATAGAATTATCAATTTTTCTACATCACTTTTTCTGCATCATAAATCACCCCTCTTTGACATTTTATAAAATTTACTATATATTATATATACCATCTCAACCTTGGTTTAGGTCAAGTGTTTTTTTAAATTTCTTTAATTTTTTTAGGAGGTAAATTTATATGGAATTAACTATTGGTGAAGTATCAGAAAAAACAGGATTAAGTATATCAAAATTAAGATATTATGATGAACATGGTCTTATTCCTAATGTCAAAAGAACTTCTTCTGGGCTTAGAAAATTTAGTATAGAAAATTTAGAAGCTCTAACTCTTATTGAATGTTTAAAAACATCTGGTATGCAATTGAAAGAAATCAAGGAATTTATAAAATGGTGTTCTCAGGGAGATAAAACCATTGATAAAAGATTAGAAATGTTTAATAATCAAGAAAGAAATATACTTAATCAAATTGAAACCTTGAAAAAAAGTTTAGATCTGATTCATTTTAAACAATGGTATTATTCAACAGCTAAATATCATAATTCTGAAAAGTTTGTTAAAACTATGAATATAGAAGATATGCCAGAAGATATTCAGAAATTATACAAAAAGACTCATTTTTACGAAGAAAAAAATAATAGACAGGATTAAATTCCTGTCTATTACTATATAACTTGTAATTATACAATTTTTATTTTGCTTTCTCCAATTCATCTTTCAAAAACTTATTAACAAATTCCCATCTATGCTTTATAAATTCTCCATTTTTAACCAATTCATTTATTTCTTCCCAAGTCGCCCATTTTGCATCAGATACCTCATCTTCTTGGAATTTCATTTTCGATATATCGTAATCGTGTTTTAAAATATATGTATCTATCCATACATTTCCATTGATAATTTCAGGTGTAAACCCACTTATATTGATATTACTGGTTTTTACCACAGCAATTCTTATACTTTTTACCACTTCCACAAGGGCAAGGGTCATTTCTTCCAACTTTTGGTTCTGCATTAACATAAGGAGTATGACTTTTTTCTCCTGAAGGTGCTTTTCCTTTCAATGAAATAGTTTCATCTTCTAGACCTTCTCCTGTAATCTTCACAGATTCCTGTCTTGCAGGTGCTCCTTCCCTTTTTCTTGCATTCATAAGAATTTTAACAACGTTTAGCTGTATATCAGCAACCATTTGGTCGAACATCTCAAAGCCTTCTATTCTGTATTGAACAACAGGGTCTTTTTGAGCGTATGCACGTAGACCAATTCCATCTTTTAGCTCGTCCATAGCATCTATATGGTCCATCCATCTTTCATCAACAATTTTAAGCATTACAACTCTTTCAAGTTCTCTAATAGTTTTTTCTCCAAAGTCTTTTTCTTTTTCTTCATATTTACTATGAGCTTTTTCCTGTAGCTCTAATAATATTTTTTCTCTATCAGCTTTTTTATTTTCTAAGATTTCTAATTTATTTATTCCAAATGTAGTTGCAATATCTTGAATTAGTGCATCTTTATTAATTCCTTCTTCTGTAACATATGTGTCAACTATTCCTTCCGCAACACCATCAATTATCTTAGCAATGCTATCTTTTAGGTTTTCTCCATCTAAAACTTGTCTTCTTTGCTTGTATATTATCTCTCTTTGGAGGTTCATAACATCATCATACTTCAATACATTCTTTCTAATTGTAAAGTTACGTCCTTCAACTTTCTTTTGTGCATTTTCAACAGCCTTTGATAACATCTTAGCTTGTATTGGCATATTTTCATCAGCACCTAAAGTATTATATACTTTAGTTATCATATCTCCGCCAAATATTTTCATTAGGTCATCATCAAGTCCAATATAGAATCTAGATTCTCCAGGGTCACCTTGACGACCACTACGACCTCTAAGCTGATTGTCAATTCTTCTTGATTCATGCCTTTCTGTACCAATTATCTTTAATCCGCCTACTTCAAGAACTTTTGCCTTTTCTTCTTTTATTTCTTGTTCAAATTTTTCTTCTAACTCTTTATATTTTTTTCTAGCATTTAAGATTTCTTCATCGCCTGTCTCATTAAATGCTGTTGATTGTTCTATTTGCTCTGGTGTATATCTTAACTTTTTCATTTCCTGTTTTGCTAAAAATTCACTATTTCCTCCCAGCATAATATCAGTACCACGACCAGCCATGTTAGTAGCTATTGTAACTGCACCATATTTACCAGCTTGAGCAACAATTGCAGCTTCTTTTTCATGAGATTTAGCATTCAATACCTCATGTGGTATATTTTCTTTATCTAGTAATTTACTAAGTTTTTCAGATTTTTCAATTGAAACCGTACCAACCAAAACAGGTTGCCCCTTTTCATAACTCTGCTTAATATCTTGAATAACTGCTTTAAATTTAGCATTTTCATTTTTATATATTACATCAGGGTTATCTAATCTAATCATTGGTTTGTTTGTTGGTATTTCAACAACATCCAATTTATATATTTCTTCAAATTCATCCTCTTCTGTCATTGCTGTACCGGTCATACCAGACAATTTGTCATACATTCTAAAATAGTTTTGAAATGTAATAGTAGCTAAAGTTTTTGACTCATCAGCTATTTTAACATGTTCTTTTGCTTCAATTGCTTGATGTAAGCCATTATTGTATCTTCTTCCATACATAATACGGCCTGTAAATTCATCAACAATAAGTACTTCTCCATCTTTGACAATATAGTCTATATCTTTTTTCATAATACCATGTGCACGCAATGCTTGATTTACATTATGGACAATCTCAGAATTTTCTATATCATTGAAATTCTCGAGACCAAATTCTTCCTCAGCTTTCTTGATACCTTTTAATGTTAAAGAAGCTGATTTAGCTTTCAAATCTACAATGTAATCATATTTTTCATTATCTTCAGCTTGCTCATAATCCTTAACATCTTCTTCAACAATAATTTTAGGTGTTAATTTTCTAACAAAATTATCTGCCTTCTTGTATAAATCTGAAGATTGTGCACCTCTGCCAGATATAATAAGTGGTGTACGAGCCTCATCTATTAAAATACTATCAATCTCATCGACAATAGCATAATTTAATTTTCTTTGAACTAACTGTTCTTTATAGATAACCATATTATCTCTTAAATAATCAAATCCAAATTCATTATTTGTACCATAAGTAACGTCACATGCATAAGCTCTTTTCTTATCTTGAGGATTCATTCCTGCTATTGCCAAACCGACTGTCAATCCTAAAAATTTATATACCTTTCCCATCCATTCGCTATCTCTTTTTGCTAGGTAATCATTAACTGTAATTACATGTACACCTTTGCCTGTTAGCGCATTCAAATATACTGGTAATGTTGCAACTAAAGTTTTACCTTCACCAGTTTTCATCTCAGCAATCCTACCTTGATGTAATATAATTCCACCAATCAATTGCACATCAAAATGTCTCATTCCCAAAACTCTTTTTGAAGCTTCTCTTACTACAGCAAAAGCTTCTGGTAATAAATCATCTAATGTTTCTCCTTTTTCTAATCTACCTTTAAATTCATCAGTTTTACCTCTTAATTCTTTATCAGACAACTTTTCTATGTCTGGTTCTAATTCATTAATTTTATTAACTAATGGTTTAACTCTTTTAACTTCTTTTTCGCTATATGATTTGAATAATCCCATTGTATTTCTTCCTTCCTTACGTAAATAAATTTCTACCATACTATATCACTTTTTTTATAAAATCGCAACCTTTTCATTGAAAAAAATACTATAAAATGTTACTTGATAAGTCCCTTTATCTTGTAAAGTTACATTTTAGATTAATGGTATAAATTTATCATATTTTATAGCTTTCTTCATAACAATATAGTAAAAGAATATTTAAGGAGCTAAATTCATGTTTATTTTAAATTTCAAAATTAATGGCAGTAAAACTGCTAAAATTTTTGTAGGGTTACTTTGTATTATTATACTAATAATTACAGCTTATATTTGTTATAAAATTATATTTAATAATTTTTTCAAAACTAATGACAATTACTTGCCTGAGGAAACAGTGTTTGAGCTCACAACATCAAATTATACTAATGTACTTCAAAATGTACATAATGATATTGATACTTATTTAGGTCAAAAAATTAAATTTACTGGATACATCTATAGGATGTATGACTTTAATTCAGAACAATTTGTATTAGCAAGAAATATGATAGTCTCTTCTGATTTTCAATCTGTGGTTGTTGGATTCTTATGTCATTCTGAAATTGCTAGCAATTTCGAAGACGGTTGCTGGGTTGATGTAGAAGGAACTATTACAAAAGGAGAATACTATGGAGAAATGCCTATTATTGAGGTAGAAAAAATAAATAAAGTTGAAACTCCAACTGATGAATACGTCTATCCTCCAGATGACAGCTTTGTAACGACATCAACAGTATTGTAGTAATATTAATCATTTTAATATTGTAACCACACCTCTAATATAAGTTTCATTTTTTCCTTAAAATATTATTTTAAAAACGCATAAAATTTGCTTTTTCCGTATTTTTATGTTATACTAAAAATATACTTTTCAAGTATAAATACTTTTATTTGTAGGAGGAAATTATCATGTTTGGAGGCATTGGATCAAGTTATAAACCTAAAGTAGATTTACAACCTGATCTTCGCGAGGTGGCTCGGGAGATTAGCTTGAAAACCAAAGTCTATGTTACTCCGGACGAATTACAGGAAATCGTCAATTTCGTGCCCACATATGTAGAAGAACAATCTGAACTTAAAGAGTGGGACTTTGAGTCTACCGACAACCACGTTTCTCAGATTTCAAAAGGAGAAACAAGAAGTGTAGAAGAATTTTATTTCTACTTCTACGCCCAAACAAGCACAACCACAGTCCTATGCCAAGTGGTAATGAACAGTGATGAACATGTATGGTACAACGTCAAAAAGATTGAATGGTAATTTTTTCTAAAGGAGCTCTAGTTAGAGCTCCTTTTATACGTTTATTATGATATTTTTTCATAATACTATCTTTCTAAGATAGACTTCACTACTCCCCTATCTATTAAAGTTCCATAAATATTTTTTAGAATTATTAAAATAATAGGTCCTAGTAGTAGCCCCCAAACGCCTATAAATTTAAAACCTGTATACATTGCAATTAGTGTAAATATAGGATGAATACCAATTTGTCCTGATACTATTCTAGGTTCTATAAATTGTCTAATAATGCTCATAATACACCAAAGCACAAAAATTCCAATTGCAAGTTTAATGTCTCCAGAAAATGCTAAAATTCCTGCCCACGGTATCATAACAGTACCTGAACCAAAAATTGGAAGTGCATCAACAAAAGCTATTCCGAATAGCAATTATTAAAGGGAACTTTATATTCCAACCCATAAAATAAAAAATGTATAATCCTACCAATGATATAAAAAATGATATTATAACTAATATAAATTCAGCTTTTAAATAACCGCCTAGTGATTTGATAATTGATTTCAAGTGCACACCTATTCTTTTAACCCATGTTTCTGGTAAATGATGCTCCATTTGGTCAATCATATATATTTTGTCAACACACATAAAATACAAAGCTATAAGCGCAATACCTGTATACACACCGATTGTTGGGACAGAAGTTATGAATTGAATTACTTTAGTAAGTGCACCTTTAGTCCATTCTGTTATAGTATCCAAAAATTCCAAACCAGAATTTTGAATAATATTCATTACATCTTGTGGAATATTCATTTTGCTTAAATCTATTTTTGAAATAATATTCTGAAAAATACTATAACCCTTATCTATATATGAATTAATATTTTGGAGCAAGTTACTTGTTTCTGCAATAAGAGTTGTAATTCCCCAAATTAGTAGACCAGCAATAATTGCAATTGCAATGATAAATACAATTATGGAGCTCAATTTTCTAGTTAATTTTGCTTTTCTCATTATAAATCTAATTATTGGTTCAAGTAATAGAGAAAGAATAAAAGCAATTAAAAAAGGCATATAGAAAACAGCTAGTTTAAATGCTAAATACACTCCAACTACACTAATAGCCAGAATAACAACGTTTTTTATTACTTTATGCCAATAATTCATGTCAATTACCATATGTATCTCCTTTGTAACTTGTCCTATATCTATTTTATGCTTTATCACATTTTTTTATACATTTTATATAATGACATTTTAAAAGATTAATCTATTATATAAGGACACAATTTCATATATAATAAAAGCATCTAGAAAATAAATGTTGAAATTCTAGATGCTTAATGCTTTAAAAACTATTCGGCATTCTTTTTACCGCAGCCACATATATTTTCTAAAGTTGCACAAACTTCATTAGTATTAACTTGTTTATTTGCTGCCAAATCTCCTAAAGTAAGAATACCAACTATTTTGTTGTTTTCCATTACAGGAATTCTTCTTATCTGATTATTTCCCATAACTCTTTCCGCATCACTTATATTTGTCTCTGGTGAACACCATGTTACATTACATGTCATAATATCACTAACAGGAGTGTTCTTGATTTCTTTTCCACAGCCTACAGTCCTCAAAAGAATATCTCTATCTGTAACAAGTCCAACTAATTTGTTGGAATTATCACAGACTGGTAAACACCCAATGTGATTTTCACACATCAATTTAGCACATTCCCCCGTAGAACAGTCTGGCTTTACAAAAACCACTTCATTACACATACAATCTTTAACTCTCATGACATCCTCCTAATTATTAGTTATTTGAAAAAAATTTTTTCAAATTCAATATTTATTATTTGCAAAAAAAAATAAGATATGCAATTTAAAATTACATATCTTGGGAAATTTTTCCATTTTTGTTATTGTATAGGAAAAATCAACTTTTTGCTTTATATTTCAGAACTCATAACAATTTTTCGTGTAACAACAGGGTTAAGTTACATTATTTCTTCCATAATATCCCTAGGTCTCATAGGCGGCCTTGGATTTGGTCCATCCGGAAATGGTGGTCTTGGATTTGAACCTGGTCCACCTGGAAACGGAGGTCTTGGATTTGGTATTGGTCCATCTGGAAAAGGTGGCCTTGGACGTGGAGGTCTAGGAGGCCTAAAGTTCCCTCCCAATAGTTGATTTAGAATAAGTATCTTTATCAAATCTTGCAAAGTACTATTTCGCCTTGTTTGCCTATACTCTCTTATAGTCGGTGTACTCTCGACCTTATTCTCTCTGTTCCTCCTTATTTCTTCCTTATTTCTTGTTGTAATCTTCGTATTCGTCATCTTATTTTCCTTTTGTTCTTCTGGAAGATTTACCCTAACGTTCACTGTGTCCATTTCATTAATACTAGGTTCGCTTTCCAAATTCAAGTATATTTCCTCTGTCATTTGGTCTATCAGCTCTCGTGTAATCGGTTTTGTATTTGATTCGCAAATTTTACATACCATCGGATTAACTATCTTGTATATTTCCGGATATAAATCTAATAGTTCACTACTATATCGAGGAGTTTCAGTAATATACTCATATTGCATGTTTAAATCATTACTGTATGTATTTTGCATTTGAGCGGGATAACCTAATATACTTCTAATATAGTCTTCATAACTTTGATAATACATATTATACCTCCTTAAACTTTGTATATAATATGTACTTTTAATTAAAAGTGTGAAAAACACATTAATCTAACTCATTAACATATTCTTTGAATTTTTCTCCTCTTTCTTCAAAGTTTTTGAACATATCAAAACTTGCACTAGCTGGTGAAAACAGTACAACTTCACCTTTTTTTGCTATCTTTCTTGCTCTTTCAACACACTGATTCAAACTTTTGCAAAGATACACTGGAAAAACAATATCAGTGTTAACTATCTCATTTGTAACAGCATTATATATTTTAGTTGCAGTCGCACCAAATAAAACTAATTTTGAAACTTTATTTAAAATAGGTTTTGCAATTGGAGTATAATCTAAGTTTTTGTCATATCCACCAGCAATTAAAACAATTTTTTCTTTAAAAGAATTAAGACCAGCTATTGTTCTAGTAGGGCTAGTTCCAATGGAATCATTATACCATTTAACACCATCAAGTTCTCTCACGAACTCTAATCTATGTTCAACTCCTTTAAATTCGCAAATAGCTTTTGCTTGAGTTTGACAGTCCACCAAATCAGATGTAGCTGCTATTGCTGCACATATATTCTCATAATTATGAGCTCCTTTTAAGTGAACATTCTCTACATCTAAAATGTGCTTCCTAACTCCCTCTTCACATTCTTTTATTGTACCTTTATCGTAAATTACTCCATCTTCTAATTTTTCTTTTCTGCTAAAAAACTCCACTTTAGCAGGTGCTTCTTTTGCCAATTCTCTGGTTATTTCGTTGTCGTAATTCAATACAAGCTTACAATCTTTATCTTGGTATTCAAATATTGTCTTTTTTGCATCAATATATTCTTCATAAGAGCTGTGCTTGTCTAAATGATTAGGTGAAATATTTGTAATTACAGATATATCGGGACTTATTTCCATGCCCATCAATTGAAAACTACTTAATTCCAAAACAACAATATCATTTTCATTAAACTCTTTAGCCTTTGTAAAAAGTGGAATTCCAATATTTCCACCCAAATGACAAGTATATCCCCCTGCTTTAAGTATTTCATATATTAGAGTTGTGGTCGTCGTCTTCCCATCACTTCCAGTGACTCCAATTACTTTACAAGGACATACATTAATTAACATTTCAATTTCTGAAGTAATGATTGCTCCTCTTTTTTGCTCTGACTTTAGTTGAAGAGTTGTAGGTAGACAACTAGGGGAACGAAATATGATATTAAATCCCCTTAAAAAGTGTAATGCATTTTTCCCTGTATACAAATCGAAACTATATCTTTTAATTTTTTCAATTATATCAATATTAATTTTTTCTTCATCTCTTTCATCAAATACAGAAACCCTTGCATCTAACTCATACAAATAATCTATTAGAGGAATATTGCTTACTCCAAGTCCTATAACAGCAACTCTTTTTCCTTTAATATTGTTTTCAAAAGCTTTTAATTTTAAATTCTCCATTCCGATTATTCATCCCTTTCTTTAAATTATATAAATTTACTTTATTTTATTATTTTCTTTTTTAAAACGTTATACATTTTTAAATTATTGCCAAACGTTCAATTATAACCAAGGTTTCTTCTAATTAAATTCTTTTAAATACTTAAAAACCTTATTGGTAGATTGTTCAACTGTCTCACAATCAGTTACATCAACTTTGATTGTATTATAATAAACTTTATAATACCCAGCTTTTTCTTGCAATTCATCTCTTTTTGTTATATTTTGTTTAATCTCTTTGTAATTAGAATCTTCTCCATATTGCTTCATTTTTCTTTTAATTCTTTCTTCTAAAGATGCGGTTATTAGAAAATGATAATTTAAATTAGGATAAATTTTCATTAAATCTCTTCCTGACACAATAACATTGTATTCTTGCTTATACATATTTATTAAATGTCTTGCAAAAACATAAAACTTTTCACTATTTGCATTTGCACCAGCAATTGAAACTGCTAAAGATGCATCTTCTGATTGTAATTTATTCTCATCTATCTTTTTGCTGTCAACATATACAACGCTTTCTCTATTCTCAATTTTGAATTCTACCTTTAAAGTATCCATTACTTTTTTTATATCAATATCTTTTATATTTTCTTTAAATTTTTTTAAATCTATGTTCCCTGAAGAACTTAATAATGCTAATACAATTCCTCTATACAGATTTCCTCCATGCAAAATTATGCTGTTCGGAATAAGTTTTAAAAGCTTTCTGCATATGGATGTCTTTCCTGCTCCGACCAACCCCTCAATTCCAATTACAATGTTACTCATAATGCAAATCCCTCCTTGTGAAATTTATTTTATATTAAATATAACTTCCCATATTATATCATACTTTTTTATAATTTTTCATTTTTGTTAAAAAAAGATGACAATCCATTTAATCATTGCGATTTCATCATTATTATATTCGAGAAGTAAGAACTATAAAATTAAAATAACATTTATTTTTTATAATATTTATACAATTATAACGTATATTTTAAAAAATTTCGTCCATAATTTTATTAAGATTGGAGGTGCTTCAATATGGCAGAAAATAATAATTCAAAAAAGAACAACAAGAAAAATAATGGAAAACAAAACGAGAATAACAAAAATAATAATCAATAATTCATAATCTATTAAGTCTATTTCAACCTGTTGGCAGATATATTCAGATCTGCCAACAAGGAAATACATATTTATTATTTCTCCAAGTATTTTTTTAAAAATTTTCCTGTATAGCTTCTTTCATTTTTTATAATCTGTTCAGGTGAACCAACAGCAACTATTTCGCCACCACTATCTCCACCTTCAGGTCCCAAGTCTATAATATAATCAGCTGTTTTTATTAAATCTAAATTATGTTCTATCACTATTATACTATTTCCTGTATCAACCAACCTTTGTAAAATATCTACTAACCTATGCACATCAGCAATATGAAGACCAGTAGTAGGCTCATCTAAAATGTATAATGTTTTTCCTGTTGCTTTTTTTGATAATTCCGTTGCTAATTTAATACGTTGTGCTTCTCCCCCTGAGAGAGTAGTAGAAGGTTGTCCTAATTTAATGTATCCCAATCCTACATCATATAGAGTTTGAACTTTATTTTTTATTTTCGGTAAATTTTTAAAAAATTCTAAGGCTTCCTCTACTGTCATGTCAAGCACATCAGATATTGTCTTCCCCTTATATTTTACCTCTAATGTTTCTTTATTATATCTCTTTCCTTTGCACACTTCGCAGGGCACATAAATATCAGGTAAAAAATGCATTTCAATCTTTAAAATACCATCTCCATTACAAGCTTCGCATCTTCCACCTGTAACATTAAAACTAAATCTTCCTTTATCATAACCTCTCATTTTTGCTTCATTCGTTCCTGCAAACAAATCTCTAATGAAATCAAACACTCCCGTATATGTTGCTGGGTTTGAGCGTGGTGTTCTTCCTATTGGAGACTGGTCTATATTGATTATTTTATCAATATTTTGTAATCCCTTTACTTCTTTACATTTACCAGGTTTTTCATTTGAACCATTGAAATCTCTTGCAATTGTTTTATATAATATTTCGTTTACCAAAGTACTCTTTCCGGAACCAGAAACACCAGTTACACATACAAATTGTCCTAGTGGGAATTTTACATTAATATTTTTAAGATTATGTTCTGTTGCTCCCTTTATCTCTATCGCTTTACCATTAGATTTTCTGCGCTTTTTCGGAACTAATATTTGCTTCCTTCTACTTAGATATTGCCCTGTAATAGAATCTGCAACAAGTTTTACTTCTTCTGCAGTTCCTTGTGCCATTACATTCCCTCCATGTACACCTGCTCCAGGACCTATATCTATAATTTCGTCTGCAGCATACATAGTATCTTCGTCATGTTCTACAACTAAAACTGTATTTCCCAAATCTCTCAAATGTTTCAATGTAGCTAATAGCTTATCATTATCTCTTTGATGCAATCCAATACTTGGTTCATCTAAAATGTATAAAACACCTGTAAGTCCAGAACCTATTTGTGTAGCCAATCTTATACGTTGTGCTTCTCCTCCAGATAACGTTCCAGCACTTCTTGATAGTGTTAAATATTCTAGCCCAACATCAATCAAAAACTGTAATCTCTGATTAAGCTCTTTGAATATTTGGTCTGCTATCATTTTATCTTTAGCACTCAATTCTAAAGAATTAATATAACTTTTAATTTTATTAATTGGCATATCTGTAAGTTCATTAATGTTTTTATCCCCCACTTTGACAGATAGGCTTTCTTTTTTCAGTCTAGCCCCATAGCATTCTGGGCATGGAGAATCACTCATATACATTTCATAGAATGTACGCATTGCCTGTGATTTAGTTTCATTATGTCTCCTCTCCAAAGTAGGTAATACTCCTTCAAATGGAGCAGTAAATTTTCTAGTTCCAGCAGATGAAGTATATTCAAAATCAATTGCCTCATTACCCGTACCATATAATATTTTTTCCATAAAATTTCTAGGTAACTTCTTAATAGGAATTCCTCTTATTTCCACTCCATAATGACGAGCTATACTTTCAAAATACATTTTAGCCATTGTATCTCCACGTTTCATAACACTTGAACCAAATGCTTTTACCCCATCGTATAGAGTCTTATTCTTATCTGGTATAACCAAATCTTCATCTATTTTCATCAGATAACCAATACCAGTACAACTTGGGCATGCACCAAAAGGATTATTAAAAGAAAACATTCTAGGAGTAAGTTCTTCAAAACTAATTCCACAATCAGGACATGCATAATTTTGGCTAAATAACATTTCCTTTTTATGAGTCGCATCATCTATTATTACTATATTATTGGCATGTTTTAAAGCCGTTTCAACAGATTCTGTTAATCTACTTCTAATATCATCTTTTATAACAAGTCTATCTACAATAAGCTCTATATTATGTTTCTTCTTCCTGTCTATTTGTAAATCATCTGATAGTTCCACTATTTCGCCATCGACTTTTGCTCTGACAAATCCTTCTTTTTGAAACTCTTGAAGCTGCTTTACAAATTCACCTTTTCTCCCTCTCACAACAGGTGCTAATACTTGTATTTTAGTTCCTTCTTCTAATGCTAGAATACTATCTATTATTTGGTCTATCGTTTGTTTTTCAATTTTCTTACCACACTTAGGACAATATGGCACACCAATTCTTGCATATAAAAGACGAATATAATCATATATCTCTGTAACAGTCCCTACAGTAGAACGTGGATTCTTAGAAGTTGTCTTCTGGTCAATTGAAATTGCTGGAGAAAGTCCATCTATTGATTCCACATCTGGCTTTTCCATCAATCCCAAAAATTGTCTTGCATATGCTGATAAGCTTTCTACATACCTTCTTTGTCCTTCTGCATATAAAGTATCAAAAGCCAAAGAAGATTTACCAGAACCAGAAAGTCCTGTAATAACTACCAACTTGTCTCTTGGGATTTCTATATTAATATTCTTTAAATTATGTTCCTTTGCCCCTTTTATTATAATTTTATCATACATCAAATTGCCCCCTATATTTCTACTCTATTGAATATATTTTTAGTGTTTAAATAGAACAGATTTATTATACTATATTTCTTTTTAAAAAACAAGAGTTTGTATTAATATATTGTTAAAATTATGATTAGGCGTTCGCATTTTACAAGTAAAATAAATTAGAATATCACATCTGTCATCAATTGAACCTTTACATAATTGAAGAAATATGCTATAATTTGAATATGATGTTATTTATTAGGCTACTGCGATTGCAATGCTAAACATCAAATTTATTAAGGAGGTCCTAATATGGACAGAGGAGTAACTATTTATGACCGGTTAGAACAATTCGCTGTATCTGGCAAAGTTGATTGTGAACTAAATCTTTACAATCGGCAAGCTGAAAAACTACTTCGTGAAGGTTTTGCTGTGCAACGTGGCTTACCGATTCCTGGTTGGAAAGGTCAGTATCGTTGTAGAATTGGTTGGAGATATGCTCTTCCCCATACCTTTGCGTGGGAGTTATTAGAAATTGCCTCAGATAACAATCCTGATCTTCGAAAAGCATTAAGTGATTCAGATTGCGAAGATATTGCACCTCCGTACAGAAATGGTTGGACGTTTTAATATTAGGTTATTCCTTAAGAGGGTGTCCTAAAATAGGAACCCGATAAGCAGAAAATCCAGCTCGATAAGA
>JAHZIB010000007.1 GCA_019419955.1 Clostridiales bacterium
ATACATTTTTATTTTTCATACCCATTCCTCCAATCATTTCAGCAAATTACTATTTTATTTTTACTTTGTCAATTTATAACTTTCTTTTATCAATTCTTTTACTAACACCTTGTCCACTTTTCCGTCAATAATAATTGTATTCCAATGTTCCTTATTCATGTGATAAGCAGGTATTATATAATCATAAGTATTTCTTAATATATCAGAATAATTCGGATCTGTTTTTACATTAAGATATAACTTATTATTAACATTCATAATTAGTGCAAACCACTTTTTATTTTTACAATGTTTCATTGTTACTGATTCAAAATCATCTGGGAATGGACAATCTTTAAATGTATCTTCTAATGTTAAACAATATTTAATTATTTCTTCTTTATCCATATCTAATCCTTATAATAAACTACTAAATTTTTTACTATATTTATCAATATCTTTTGTACTTTGACTAACAATATAATCTGTTATCTTAATTTTTAATCTTTCAACTTCATCATTTGTATAATTTTTATTTTCTACATTTATTCCTGCTTCATTAAATAATTGAATATCTTTATTTGAAAATTGCATTGTTTGTTACCTCTTCTATTTTTTTACATAAGTTTACTTTTTTATATCACAAAAACATATAATTATCAACTATTGTTACATTTTTCGTATAAGATATTTTTATTTAAAAACTAAAAATTTTCATTAAAAAATAAGTGGTTTTCTTACCACTTATTTTTTAATAACACTCTCATTACAATAATGTCCTAGTTTAATAACTTTTTTCTCTAAATAATATACCTATAACATCTTGGATTCCTGACTCATAATATAACTTACAATCAAAACTTTGAATCCTTGATCTATTTTCTAATAACTTATCTATCATATCAAGTATTTTTTCTTTTTGCATTGAATCAATATTTGATATTGCTTGAATTTCCGCAATTACATCATCATGTGTTATATCTTTTAAATTATTTTCTTTTATGAAGCTTTCTCTTACTTCTAATTTTCTTTCAATTTCACTTTCTCTAATATCAAATAATTTTTCAAAGATATCATTTTTAATTGAATTTCCATCTTGATCAATAATGACAAGTCTTCTCATCACAACTCCTCCTCTCTCTTAAGTTGTGTGTGATGTTAACTCTGTTTAAAGTTCTTGTCAACTTATTTCATCAATCTTTTTTTATTATAATTGTTTCTAATTCTTTGCATACTTTATTACATTCTAAATATAATTCAATACACTCTTTAATCCTCTTTGGTACTTCCTTATTTTCTAGTATTTTCTTATAATTTTCTATCGAAAACAATTCATCTATTTTTTCATCTTCCATTTCTGAGTAATCTTCTATATTATAAAAATCTGCAAATAAATCACAAAGTTCATCATAATAAAAATCACTTAGTTTTAGTAAATCATATTTATATTGACTATTCATTGCATTATGCATATCTATTTTTGTTTTTATTTTTCTCCAAATAAATGCATTGTTCAAGAAGTTAAGTATTTCGCCATTTATCTTTGATTCTATTGGATTTTCAAACGAATCATTAAGATTTATTTTATTATTTAAATATTTTTCAAAATATTCATTTTCTTTCTTTAATACTGCTAAGTATTTATCTATTACTGGACTACTTTCATATTCAAAGACAACACTATGTAAGACTGCATATTTATCAATATCATTTATAATATTATCAAATTTTTCTTTATTATACTCTGCTCTATATATTCTATTTGGATGATAAACTAATAAATCAGTAAATTCTCCTTTATGTATTCTATCAATCATATCTTCAAATTCTTTTCTTTTTCCATCGACAGAGCCAATTTCTTCAAACAAAATATAATCCTTTATACCAAGAGCTTTTTGACAATATTCTATCAGTATATTTCTTATTTTTTCTAATTGTGTTTTATTTTCAACACTAATTCTATTATAAATTGCACATTTTCTATCCATGTTCTCCTCCTAATCGTATCCCTAGAATTTTTTAATAAATTTGATAACATCTCGTTATATTATATGTGATATTAACTCTGTTTAAACCAATTGTCAACTTATCTTCACAAATTTATAAAAATTTGAAACCCTGAAATCCTTGAACGAGTAAAATGATGTATTATCCCATTATATTCAAAAAAATAATACACCATAAACGAAACCCCTCATCCCATCACTTCGTTTATGATAATCTAGTATGTAAATAATAATATTTACCACAAATGCTGTTATATAAAATAACATTGTCCATCCTTGCCCAAACTTTTTACACTTGTGTATCCCTCTTACAAGTTTTGCCTCCTGAAACTCTTTAGTTATTGTGAGTATGTGTTACAAAATCTCACTGACGCATTTCTTACAAATAGATTTTTTGTAATCATACGAATGGATTTTATAGCATCGCCTCCACCAGAGCTATCACTTTTTTATTTTACAACGAGTTTATGGCATCTCTCGTTCTCTTATTCTTTTTTAGTAAATAAAAAACTCTAGCCGTTTTATAAGCTAGAGCCTTTATTTTTATTATTCAAATTCTTCCTCTTCAATTTTTTTTAGTGATTCATTATTCTTTTGTTTTACAATTTCCATTAATCCTTTTTCTAATTCTTGGAAATTTTTATAAGTTACAAATACATTTATATTATCAATATACTTTTCTGTAAATCCTGTTTCTATAATACTTTTTTTCAGAAAATTTGCTAAAATTTCTTTATCTGTATCTTTTAAATTTTTAGTTTGAACATAGTTATTAATTAAATTTCTTGTACTTATATAAGAATCTTCTATTATTCTTTTTCCCATATATCCAACAAATTCCGCCAATTCTATTCCCTGATAAGTTGGACTATCCATTATTTCATTATATATAACATTTTTTTCGTCATCATAATAAAATGGACAATAATCAGTATAAAAAACCATATCTACATTAAATTCATCATCAATCAATACATCGGCTACTCTTTCATCTCGATATAATAATTGCAATATTTGATTTTTATATTTTTCTAACTTTATTTCATTAGTGTTATAATCTCTTAGATTCACTATTGTATTAAATTCGGTACAACTTTTTATTCCATCTTCTACAATTTTATTTTCGTAGTATCTTAACATTTCATCTTTATTCATTTTTATTGAAAATTTTTCTTCCATAATACCCTTTCTTGAATGAATTCCTTATTCCATTTCTTCTTCATCTTCTTTTTGATGTTCTATTCTATATATTTTTTCTTGTGCCTCAAAATCTTTAACAAAATAATTAACAAATTTTTGCATATATTTTAAACTTTCTTTTAAACTTCTATTTTCTTTCTCTACTCCCCATTTGCATACCTCTGTTAAATTGTAATTTCTTGTATTAATCCCCAATTTCTTTGCTACTGCAAAAATTGTTGCAATAACTTCTGCTTGGCTTTGACTTGCATATCTGTCAACATCAAAATATGATGCATTTGAACTTCTTGTATTATTACTTATATCACTTACAATTGATTCGATATTTTCCATTTGATTATTAGGATCATAATATAGATTTCTTCTCTCACACATTCCTTTTAAAATTACATCTACATATTCCTTTTTATATTCTTTCTTTTTTTTTATAGCATTTGTTTGTGATATATCATAAACTTCCACCACTTTAAATTTAACATCATTATTCATTTTTATTCTTTTTATTATTTCAAGTGGTTTTTCATCATCTTTGATTTTATATTTATATTTTTGATATTCTTCTTTGGTTGCTACAAATGATACATTCTCTTTTTGTGATTTCAATAGCAAAATATTATTATAACTTGTATTGTACATTTTGCCTAATGTTTTTAAAAAATCTCTCATTTTATTCGGATTTTCAAATATTTCCTTTGCTATTTTATCTGTACTGTTTATTAATTCTTGTACTTTCTCCTCTACATTAATCACCTTCTTTGTTTTTTTGATTTTTTCTTATTTTTTATATTATAAGTTATTGCAGAATAAATCTTTTTATATCCTGCCTTTCCTTTTTTTATTTTCTTTACTATTACTTCTTTCACAATTTCTCCTTTTATGCTTCTGCCTCATCTTCTTTTTCTACTACATCTTTTTCATTTTTCCCTGTATTTTCCAATAGCCTATCAACATATTTTTCTATTGTCTGTGATAACTTTTTCATAATTTCACTTCCTTCATATTGTTTTGCAATCTTATGAATTTTAGCCAAATCTTGTACATGAGTTGTTTTTATAGTATTTTCCTGTATATTAACATTTGTATTCTCTATGTAAAGTTGTTTTCTCTGTTCTATATAATTGTCTTTTTCTTTAATCGTATCTGCATATAATTTATTTTGAATATCAATTTTATCTTGAATGCTATCTTTTTCATTTCTTAATTCTGTAATTTTCGCATTTAATAAATCTACCTGTTTCAAATCATTTTTTGATGCAAATGCTATATAAATTATTTTTTCTAATCTGTTCATTTTATCTGTTTTGGCTAATATTGTCCTTTTCTCTTCTTCTAATTTTTCTATATTTTGTTGTTTATCAAATTTACTATCTTCCATTTCTTTTTTTCTTGATTCCAACCCTGATAAGTCATAATTTGTCTTTTCAATTTTAGCATCTAATTCTTCCATTTGTTTTAATTTTGTATTTTTCATTTTATCAATCCTTTCTTTCATTTTTAAAAAGAGAGCTCTATCGAGCTCTCTAGATTAGCAACCTGTTTTTGGCAATTTTATTTCTAATTTTTTCTCATATACTTTTGTTGTATGATCATCTTCATCAAATACATAATATGTTTTGTGATAACCTTCAACTTTTGTTTTGTTTGTAAATGTATCATCAGCTTTTACAGATTCTTTAACTTTTACAAACAATTGTGGTTTCTCTACTGAAGAAAATCCTACATCTACTTTTCCAAATTCTAATTTAAATTCCGTTACATATTCATCCGCTTCTAAATCTAAATTTGCAAAGTTAATATAATTATTTGTTTGTGTATTCAAATTATCTCTTAATAATCTATAATCATTTTTATTTGTTTTATAATATATAGCATAATTTAAATCTTGATTATATGTTCCAGTTACAAGTTTTGTTGCAGTTACATAGTCTGTCGGTAAATAATCATACCAAGTAAAATCTTTTAATGGTACATTACCTGTATTTTTTATTGTAAAGTCATATTTAATCTCTTGATTTGCTGTTGTCTGAATAATTCCATCTTTTTCAACATCTATGTTTGGATTATCAGGTTTATTTGTAATATTCAATTCAACGATTTCACCATGTTTTACAATTTCCGCTGAATATTCATTTTCATTTAATTGATACCATTCTCCAGACTCGCCTTCCAATTCTTTTATATATTTTGTACCTTTCTCCAATTTACTTGTAATTGCAATTCCATCTGCTCCAGTTGTAATTTTCTCTATAAAGTTTTTATTTTCATCATATACTCCAAAAGATACATTTGGAATTGGTGTTCCTTTTTTATCTCCATTTATTTTATTATCTTCTTCTGAAGTTTTTATTACTTTAATTTGTCCATATATTTTTTGATTTTCAAATGTATAATTAACAATTTCATTTTCTTTTAATGTAATTTTCTTCATCTCTGTATCTAATACATATTTTTCATTTGTTTTTGTTTCTCTTATATATAATTCTGGAAAATCTCTTACTGCATATCTTTTTGTATAGCATTCTCCATTCTTGTCAGTCTTTAATTTTTCTAAAACATTTCCATCTTTGTCTAAAACTTCAAGTTCAACATCTTTTAATTTAACTTCATGATTTTCTTTATCAACTTTAATAATTTTTATTTGTGATTTTTTTAATTCATTTTCTACTGTTGTGTTAGTAGTTTCATTCCAATTAATTTTAATTTCAATTGGATTCTCATTAAGATTATACCATTTTCCTGTTTCTTCTTCAATTAATGACCATTTTCCTGTTCTTAAACCTTTAATATGAATTTCACCATTTGCATCTGTTGTATAATGCCCTGTTACTTTTTGAAATTCGTGTGAATATAATGCGAATTTAACTCCACCCAAAGTTATTTTTTTATTGTCACTATCTACTTTATATACACTTAAATCTCCTCTTTTGTGTTCATTTCCAATTGTTAATTCTTTATATGTATCATAGTCTAAAAGAATTTCATTTTCTTTATCATCTAAAATATATTCAGATTTTGTTGCTATTTCTGTGGCAATTACTTTTCCTTGTCTTAATTTATTTAGTTCAATACAACCTTGTGCATTTGTTTTATAATTTCCGATATTTTGTCCATCACTATATCTAAAATTAAATTCTACTCCTTCTATTGATTTTTTAGTTTCATTATCTATTTTTATAACTTTTATTTTTGATTTATATGCATCTACTGATAAAGTTGCCTCACCACCTGCTGTGTAATATGCATCATAAGTTAATGCATAATTTTGCCAATTAGAATTTGGACTTTGTCCAAAAAATACTGGATAGCTTTTAACTTTACCATTTAATAATATTTTTCCATCAAAATTATCTAAAATTTTATCTTTAGGAACTACAACTTTAAAATGTTCATTTCCATTAAATGTAGTTTTGGCATTACCACTTAAATCAGCAATATAACTTCCTTCTGGGAAATTATTAATTGATGTAACTGTATAATTAGATACATTTACATTACTTGTAACACTGTACTCTTGTGAATAATAGTTACTTCCATCTGCTTTAAAGCCTCCTATTTTATTTGCATTTAGTACACTGTTTGCTGATGGTGTTTCTGAGCCATATCTTGCTTGATTTACAATGTTTTTTATTGCATTAAATATTTTTGTTCCTCTTGCATCTCCACCACGATAAAAACTATCTACATCTCTATTATATATAACTGAATATACTGCTTGTTTTGTTGCTACAAATGCATCTTGATCATTTTCTACTCCAAGTTCTGAGGCACTTTTGTATGGAAATCCATTTACTATTGCTCTCCACACTTGAACATCTGATAATATTTCTGTTACATTTACACTGTAATTTTGTTCTTCTCCAACACCATGTTTATCAACATTTAAGCAATATGCATAATGTAATACCCCATTATTTCTATATCCAACCATTGTTGTAATAACATAACTCCATATTCCTGATGTAGTTTTAAATTGCAAATGTTGACCACAATCTCCTAAATTTTCTACATATGCAGAATTAACTTCAAAAGCATTTGCAATGCCTGACATTGAATTTACTAATATTAAAATTAGTAATATTATACTAACTATTTTTTTTAATTTCATTTTTTACCTCCATTAAAAAAACACCCTAAAAGGTGTTCTATTATTTTTTATTTAATTTCATTTTCTACAACTACTTTATTTTCTCTTTCAATTATATTTTGTATTATTTCATCTCTATGTATATGTCTATATATTTGAATATAAGCTACTAAAAGCACAAAAACTATGATGCAAACAAGATAAAATTTTGCTGCAAAATTTAGTTCCCATTTTGGTTTTATTTCGACTTTATAAACTTTGTCTTTCTCTTTTTTCATATAAACCACATCCTCTTCTTTGTGCTTATTGTAACCCATTTTCATTTTTATTTCAAGTTATTTTCCACAATTTCTGTTGCTTGCACACATAACCTTTGCAATTTCTTATTTGCAATACAAGTTATTAATGTTAATTTATTTTGATCTGTTTCTTTTAATAAATTCCAGTCTGTTTCTAGTATTGTTTGTATATTATCAACTTTATACTTTCTTGTAAAAAAATTTGTTTTATATGTAATTATATCTCCATTTTCTAATTCATTTAATCTAGCAAAATACGAATTTTTATTACCTCTATTATGTCCTGCAAGTCCAACATTGCCATCATAAGTTGATGTATTTTCTATATGTCCTATATATTCGTTCAATATTTCATTACTACTACCTTCTTTTACTTCAGCTTTTAAGCCGTATTTTTTCAATACTAATTATGCCTAATATTCCATCTTTTAATATGTCTGAATCGTCTGCTTGATTATATGTAATATTTTCAAATTTAGAATCTGTTGTTATATTATTGGGATCAACTAAATTTTTATCATATACAATGCAATAATACAATGCACCACCAATTATTATAACCAATAAAATGCAAATACTTATTTTAACAATTTTATTTTTCATTCTATCCTCCTACTATGCAATTTTATTTTTCTTTTTTCTTTTCCAAAGAAATATTCCGCTTATTACTAAAATACCAGTTCCTGCTGTTGCCACTACTATTGGTGTATAATTTGTTTTTTCTTCTATTTCTTCTTGAGGCATTTCTTTATATTTTATATTAAAGGTTATTGACTCTGTTTCTTCTTTTTCCAATGTTCCTATATATGTTACAGTTGCCAAATAGCTTTTTACTATTTTCCTTTCTTTTATTCCTTCATATTGCATCTCTCCATTATATGCTATTGGAACATCTTGCCCTTCAATCTTTTCTACTTGTGAAATATTCCAAATTGGATTTACTAAATAATAAGTAACTCCATTTTCTTCAATACTCTTTGGAATATCGTTTAATTCATTAGTTGGTACATTTTCATATTTTTTTGTTAATGCTACTTTGTATTGCTCTATATAACTATCCTTTATTTTTATATCTAATGAATTATTTTGCAATTCTAAAATCCCTGACATTCCATCCTTTGTCATTTCAATTTTATTTTCAAACATATTTAACACATCGTATTTGTTATTCGTATATACTATTTTTTGTTTTGTTTGAGTTTCTTCTTTATTAATATTTTGTTTATTTTCTTGTTTTGACACATCTTGTAATTCATATTTAACATTATCAATATTAATATTTTTTTGAATATTTTTTTCAAATTCTTCAGCATTCTCTATTGATATTTTTTCATTTATTTCATAATCTTTTAATTCACTATTTGATGCAAAACAATTTGTTGAAAAAAGTGCTAGTATTAACATACTCAATCCTATAATTCTTGATTTATTCAAATTCTTCTTCCTCCTCTTCTTTTAATTCTTCATTTAATTTTTTTCTTATGTCCCTTATAAATTGAAATTCCTTCATTAATTCAGGAATTTTTGTTCTTTTTCTAAATTCTATATCTCCACTTTCTTCTCCAAGTCTACAAAAAACATATCCATCTTTTAATTTACTTAAACTTTTTTCAAGTGCTTGAACTTCTTCAAATTCTTTATAGTATTTTAGAGAATCCCAATACATAAATACACAATCTTTATTATTTTCTTTATAGTCGTGTTTATTAACATAGTCTAACAAATTTTCTGTCATTTTAGCTTGTGCATCTTCTACCTTCTTAAAATCTTTTTTCGTTACTGCAATCATTACTTCACTATAATATCCCACATTTTTTCCTTTCCTATTTCAAACCTAACATTTGAAATACAATGTTTCTTAATGATTCATTAAAAATAATCGTAAGTCCTAGTGATGTTAGTCCAAATATAATAGCTGTTCCTAAAAGCTCTAATAATTTATCTACTGCCTGAATTAAAAGTGTAAAAAAATAAACACTTGTATTATTTACTTGTGTTTTTTCTATACCTTCACTATTTAATTTTTTATTTTTCTTCATACTCGTAATGTATTTTTTCAAATTATTTCTTTTTTGTTTCTTTATAATTTCAGCCTTTTTAAATTTTTTACTCTCTTTTTTTGACAATCCATCTGATATTAATGATTTTTTCAATTCAGATTTTATTTTTTCTAATTCAACAGAATTTATAATATTATATATACCTTTTTCGTACAAATTAGTTAAAATATCATTTTGTTCATCATATCCACTTGCTAAAATTATTATTCTTATATTTGGATATACTTCATAAAAATAACTTATACCATTTATAATATTTTCTTCTGTTCCCTTTAAACTTTTTAATTCAATAATAATATATTTTATCAATTTAAAGTTTACTTTTGTTTCTTTTATATATTGTAAAAAATCTATTTCTCCTATTTTACTTAATATCGTGATATTTAATTCTTCACAAACACCCTTTATTAAATCTTCCATAGGATTACTTGCAATGTAACTTAACATTATACTCCCCTCCTAATCAAGTACCCTCTCTTCATACGGTACATTATATATTACATTGTTAGATTTCAAGTATTCAGTATTATTGGTAGTATCTCCAGTATTTTTGCCTAGTTTCCAGAATACATTATTTAATACTACAATTACCAGTAAAATAATAAATATAGCCAAATAGCAAAACATTTCCTTCTTATCTCTGTTCATCATTCTACCTCCAATTCATCGATATTCTCTATTTTGTGTTGTTGATAATATTTTTTATAAAATTTATCATATTGCAATGTTTTCCCTTCTTTCTCTCCTAATTCTTCTAATGTCATTTTCTCAAAAATACCGTTGTCAAAAACCTTTACTTTTCTTGGTTTTGTATTTGTCGTTTGTAATTTAATAAGTCTTTCAATAATTTCTTCTCTAAATGTTGGATTTATCTTATTTAAAAAACATCCATAAGTGGATACAAATGGCTCTTCAATTTCATAATTAGGTACATACATTTTTATATCAACTGCATGTCCACATCGTTCTGCTTCTAAAACAATAAAATCTGCAACATCACTTTTTCTAATTTCATAATTGTCTCCATTTGAAGTTTCGACAAATAAAAAGCCTTCTTTATTGGCAATTTCAGACATTTCTTCTCTTGTATATAATTCATATAAATCATAATATTTTTTTCTTTGCATTATTCCCTCTCTTTCTCACCAAATAAATATGGTGCAGGATCAATGGTATCTTTATTAGTACCACTACTTTTTCTTACCTCAAAATGTAAATGATCTCCTGTGGAATTTCCAGTAGAGCCTTGTATTCCAATTACTTGTCCTACCACAACTTGCTGACCTTTAGTAACTTGTAATGAATTATCTCTCATGTGCCCATAGAATGTATAAAATATATTTCCTTGTTCATCTATATGTTTTATTTCTACACAATTCCCATATCCATTTTGCCACCCTGAATGTGTTACTTCTCCATTGTCAGCAGCCATAACTTTACTGCCAAGACTTCCACATAAATCTATTCCTGTATGATTTGAATGTACTACTCCATGTGATTCTCTATACCCAAATTTACTTGTAACTTGAATAAAATTTTCAATTGGCATAGCAAACTTGCCATTATATACAATTTCTCCTATTTCTGTTTCATTTTCTATATTACTTTTTTCTGTATTATTAGTTGATTTTGAATTTGAACTTGTTATTTGAAAATATGAGCCTATTATTAATATAAATATTATTATTCCAATTATTAAATATATTTTTTTACTCATATACATCACTCTTTGCAAATTTTGAATCTATCATTTCTAATTCGTAATCAAATAACTTAAAAATCATATATAATTTTCTTGTACCACACATAAATAAACACTCTCCTACTTTTGCATTTAGTATCATTTTTTCTTCCTGTTCAGTCAAATTAAATATGTTTACTATGTCTTTTAAGTCCTTTCCATCACATTTAAAAAATAGTTTATTGGTTGAATTTGCCAATAAACTTTGACCATATAATCTAATTTTTTCATTTAGATAATCTTCAATACTTTGTGAAATTACACAAATTGAAGAATTATGCTTTCTTGCCATTTTACTAATGTATCTCACATATTCCAATGTTTGTGGAATGTTAGGATCTATTAGAATATGACATTCATCAGCTACAAGCATTGTTCTTTCATTAACATCTTTACTTAAAATATCCCAAGCATAAGACAAAATATTATAATACTGTGCTCTTTTATATTGAATTTGAAACTTTTGCATTGTTGATGTATTAAATGTTGTTATTCTAGTATCTACTTCAATGTTTGTATATCCATTCCATATACTAGATGCTTGTCCGATGCATATTGGTCTAATTAAGGCTAATAATTTTTCATAGACTGCATCTTGATATTTTTTGTTTTCATTATCAATAAAAAAATACAAATCTTCTAGAATCGGAAAATCTGTATTTTTTAATTTTGAAATATCTGTTTCTTTCGTAATATTAAATTTAGCATATAGTTTCTCAAATATTAAATCTAATTTTGAAAACTCTATTTCTGTTAATGATGGATACAATATTTGAAAAAATGTTTCTAAAAATTGAAAATGCAATGATAAAGCATTTTTTCCTATTTCATCATCTCTATTTATTCTCACTTGTAATGGATTTAAAACTCCTCCACTATCTATTCCGTCACATTCTATTACTTTGCCATTTAATTTTTTACATAAATGATTATATTCATTTTCTACATCTATTATTAAAATTTTGGTTGTAGGAATTTCATTTAATATCATATGCTTTACTGCCATACTTTTTCCGAGAGCCTGAACTTCCTACTACAAACATATTGCTGTTGCCTCTCATTATATCTTGCTGCCATAAATTAAAAATAATAATACCACCATTTTGATTTATTCCCCAATAATATCCGTTTTTATCAATAAAAGTTTCTGTATTAAATAGAAATCCTCCTGTAAAAGAGCTTGTTAATATATTTCTTTTAAATTTTTTACTTAACTCAGTTTGAATTGTAAAAAAAGGTGCTACTGCTTTAAAACCATCAAATTGCAAATAATTCGTTAGATTCCTTATTTTCAATTTTTGATGTTGTACTTCATTTTCAACTTCTTTACATTTTTGTTTTAATTCTTCTTTCTCATCTGCTGAAACTAAAATGTATATTGTTAGATATGATACAACTTCATTATTCTGTATCATTCTATTTATAATTTCACTTGCCTCATTTATTTCTTTTTCTCTAATTTGTCTACTTGATTCATTTTTTGATATTTGTAATAATCCTGAAGCATCTCTGATTCTTGCATCTAATGAATCAATTAATTCTGCATTATCTGTGGGCTCAATATTTATCGAGAATATTGCTCCTATGTTTCTAACTAAATTTCCTAACCACTTTAATTCTACATTTGATGGATAATGAACAATTGTATATACTTTACAATATCTACTTCCAAAATATATTTTATTTCTTTCAAATGTTAGTCCTCCAGTTGGTGTAATTAAATCTATTAAATTATAATCTGCTTCTTGTTTTTTTATTTTTTATCACCTGCCTTTGTTTCTAATGCTTCTTTTATTCTTTGTTTTGCTATTTCATAATATTGGCTATTTATTTCAAAACCTATAAAATTTCTATTTTGATTTATTGCTCCAACCAGAGTTGTGCCACTTCCAGCAAAACAATCTAAAATCAAATCACCCTCGTTACTTGAATTTATTATGTGATTTTCTATAAACGGTAATGGTTTTATAGTTGGATGTTTCCATTTTTTCTTGTCGACTTGATTTACTCCTGAAATATAATATTTTCTTTTAGTATGATAATTTCCATATAGCCTTACTCCCTTTTCTCTTGCAAATACTACATATTCTGTATCAGGCAAATAATTATTATTTGTTAATGGACTAGGATTCATTTTATGCCATGTTAATATTTCATAATTACAATCTTTATTCATAAAATATTCCAGTAATTCCTTTACCTGCCTTTTAGAACAGTAAATGTATATATTTATCTTTTTCATTTTTTGTACTAATAAATCTAATACTTTTAAATCAAATCCATCCTTTAAATCTAATAGTTCATTTGCATAACTATTAAAACTTGATGGATGTTTTAATTTGCTTAAATTTAATTTATATGGCGGATCTATTATCACTAAATCGATACTTTTATCATCTAATAATTTTATTCCTTCCATACAATCCATATTGTAAACATTATTTATTTTTAACACTACTTCTCCTTATTTTTATGATGCTATCATCATAATCCACACTCTCCTTTCGAGCAAATTCTGGAATTGTAAAACTTTTAATTAATAATATAATTTCTGTCTTCTCTAATATTTCAGATTCCAAATCACATTGTTTTAATCTATTTTTCCAGTTTATTGCTCTTTTTTCTAATTTTTCTTCAACATTCTCTGATGCATTCTCCCATATACATAGATAAAATTCATTTTCGATAATGTTTTTATTTGCAACCATTTCATGTGTTGCTATAATTCTTTTTTCAACAATTCTTATACTTGCCTCATCTTTTAATTTTTTCTTTAAATCTTCTTGTTCTTTTATAAAATCTGCAATATCTACTTTTCTAGGAATTATAAAAATAGTATATGGTTGTTGTTCATTACTAAACTCAACACTTGAACTATTCATTTTTTGTATAAGTTCCTCTTCTGAAAATAATTCCGTATTTATTGGTTGTACTCTTATAAAAGAAATTACTTGTTTATCTAATGTATATAAAAAGTTATCTTCAATTTTTCTAATATTTAAAAATTCATTTAATGATTTATTCTCTTTTATTGAAATTCCCTCTTTCATACTTATACCCTTTTTGCATAAGTTCATATTTTACGATATTTTTTATATTATCCATTAAAGAAAAACCACTTCTATTTTTAGTAACAAATACAACTGAAATTGCTGTACTTCCTATAACTAAGAATGTTGCTAATAAAGTGGTTTTCGTTATTTTATATATGCAATATGCAATTATACTTGATATAGCCAAAACAATAATACTTTTTATTAATTCAGCCATACCATATCCTTCAAAAAATTCAGTTTGCAATTTAATTTGCGATGGTATTTTTACAGTTTTTTTCATCTACTACCACCTCCACCTGCTCCTCCGACCAAATGAATTATTTTCCTTATGGTTTATATAATCTTGATATGTAAAGTTAGAAGGAAAAATAAACCCATCTGAATCTCTATAATATGCTATATCTGCATAATATCCTTTCCAAAACCCTTGACAGTCATTAAATAGTCTTAAATAACTTACATTTTCTACTACTTTGGCTGAAGAATATAGTCCAAAGGCTTCATGCAATTCTTCATTGTCAGTTAATGCTGCAATTGTTTTATTTGAATCTGTTATAACATATCTTTTTCCATCTATATTTACAACTTCTCTGTTTTGACAATCTTTATCTTCTATTTTAGCAAATGTAATATCACTTGTTTCATCATCTGCAATTCCAGTAGGTGTTCCAAAATAACTTTTAGGAATTTCTAAAAGGCTTAGTGACAATGTTATTAATATACTTGCTATAACTGTATTTTTCGCTAATTTAATATACTTCATTTTGTTGTCAGGCTCTACACTCATTTTTATTAATAAGATAATAAATGTTACACTTCCAATAGCGATGCCAATGTTTCTTAAAACTCGTATTATTTCTTGTAAAGTTTCGATTTTTATCTCCTCCTTCTTAATCTAGGTGTCAATGCCCTTAAATTACGTGCTGTATTTCCTGCTGAATTTATAATACTTCCATTTGGTTTTACCAAATATTTTGATAGTATCATTGGTGTATTTACTGATATTATTGCTATTGCAATAGCATAAATTAAATGTCCATTTATTGTTACTAAAATTGACAAATTCATAAGTGTTAATTGTATTACCAATGTAAATGCTGTCATTAAAAAGCCTCTTATATATTCAGGAAATACTCCTCCATCTGAATTTAAAAGTCCGAATACTTGCAAATGGTATTCCCATTCTCATTAGTAGCATTTCAATTCCCTTCATAATAAATTGACAAATTAAAACTAACCAAGTTATCAGTAATACTAAACATGCTACTGCTGTAAAAATACCTCCTGCAATATTTCCACTTAACACTTCAGATAAACTTACCGTTTTAACAGGCATAGCACCTAAAATGCTATTTAGAAAACTACTTGTGATTCCGACAAATATATCATAAATTTCTTTACAACAAATCATAATTATTACTGCTTTTAACATTCCAACAATTAAATGAATTGGATTTTTTTCTGCATCCCCATCATTTTGTAAAAAATATATCTTTATTAATTTTGCAATAAATACAATTACTAAAATAAAACAAGCATAATTAAATACGACTTGATATATTCCATTGAAATCTATTTTACTGCCACCCTGCACTTGTATGCTATTTAATTCTCTTTCTATAAAAAACACCAAATTCACCATACTTTTAAATAATGAATTTAGTGTTGCCTCTGATCCATCAATAAATTTTTGAATTAATTCTACAAGCATATCTGCCATTTTTTATCACCTCTATTCAAAGAAAATTCAATAATTTTCTTTATCTGTAGAATCCAAGAATTACATCTATAAGTGCCAAACCACAAGTAATTAATACCATTGATATTAAAGTTGTTTTAATATTTTGCATATTTCTTCTTCTTTCTCCCTCATCATTTGTTTTTAGGCAATAAACATAGTAAATGAAATAACCACCACAAATTGTTATTCCTATACCAGTTAGCCATTTAATTACTGCATTAACTAAATTTTGTGTTCCTATAACTAATTTAGTTTCTTCAAAACTTGCTGCATGAACTATCTGTTGCATTGCAAATAATAAAACAACAAATAAGATTATTCTTAAACCAATCTTAATTGCTGTTTTTATTTTTTCTTTATTTTTATTCATCATTGTCCTTTCTCTTCCTACTTACTCTCCAGTTTTCACGAAGTTCTTTTAAATTCTGTCTTTCTTCAAAATCTTCTTCATCCATATTATTTATTTCATCCCAAATGTTCCATATTTTAACCTTTTGAATTTCTCTTATTGGTCTTTCTTCCTCTCTTTTGATTCTTAATTTTTTATTTTCTTCTTTTGTTCCCATTCCATTTAATTTATTAAAATACATTTTTGATATATCTGGAACATATAATATAGCTGAATATTCACCTGCAATCATTACTAAAATAATTGGGCTTTGTATTCTTAGCACTTCATCTGCTGTTAACATCTTTCTAGAAATTAAACTCATACTGCTACTACTATTATCATATTTAATATTCGTGTTACTACTTTCACCATAACTTTGTGCTGAATATACTCCGTAATTTGTCTGATATTTTAGTTGCTGTTTCAACACTATTTGATTTTAAATATATTAGAGTAGCATTGTCTAAAATATTCTGTGCTCCTTCTTTTCCGTATTTTTCTTCTAGTTGTCCAAAACTTTGAATTGCAATTGTAAATCTGCAATTTCTACCGTCTTGAAACTGTTAGCATTGACTGAAATGTATCAATTTTTGTAAAGTTAGCAAATTCATCCAATATAAAATTCATTCTTATAGGTAGCTCTCCTCCTGAATTTCTACTGCTATCTACAATTGCTGTATATAACTGTTGTACTAATAGACTACCGTAATTTATGATATGTTAATTTATCGTCACTCAATAAAATGTATATTACTGTTTTCTTTGTTGCAAAATCTCTTAAATCAAAATCTGATTTTTGTATTGTATCTGCAACATATTCACTTACAAACATTTGTAAAGTAGAAAGTGCTGCCGCCACAAAACTTCCTCTTGTTTTTGATGGTGCTGTACCTGCTACTGCAAAAAACTTTTTTATAGGATCTTCTGCTGTTTTATTTTTCATATATTTGTCAATTAACATTTCACCATCATCTGCTGTTTTAAACATTTCAGCCACAAAATAATAAGCATTTGTTAAAGTTTGATATTCTCTTCTGCCTTTATTTTCAAGTACCACAGCCATAATTGCTGTTTTTATTACACTCTGTTCTCCATTAACCCAGATAGGCTCTGTTTTATCATTCTTTTCTACTAATATATTTACAATATCATTTACAAGACTTTCAGCAAGTGGAATATTATCATCTTCTACTGCATTTATAACTAAATCTAAAAAATTATAATGATTACTTTTTAAAAAATTTATAAAATCTAATGCAATTACATTATATCCAAGTTCTTTTAATTTTGGTGCTGTATATAAATATAATTCACCTTTTACATCACTAATTAGCATATTTTCTGATGCTAACCCAAGCATTGTTATACTTGGAATTAAAATTGACCTTGACTTTCCTGATCCTGAACTACCTATTAAAATCGTATGTAAATTGTCTCCAATGAAATGTATTTTTTCTAGATTTCCATTTCTTTCAAAATTAGTTATTATTCCACCTGAATCAAAACAACTTTCTTTATATTCCTTGTTTCTATCAATTATATTGTAATTAAATATCTTGTCATAGTCTTTTTTTTGTAACCACCAAGCCGTACCATATTGCCCATCTCCTGCTGGCACTGGTACTTCTATCTTATCTGTTAATTTTACTGTTTTACTATGATATATATTTTTAGTTTTATTTGTAAATAATAATAAAAATGTTATTACTATAGTTTCTAATATTATAAATATCAATAGTATTCTTTTATCTGCGAACAATGTTTTTATTATCTCTTGTAAATTCAAATTTAACATACTTTCAAAATCTTTACTAAATAAAAAATGTAAATTTACAGATGTATAAGCACATATCCCTATACTAAATATTATCGCTATTATAAGTAAAATTTTTCTATTTATATTTTTTCTCCTTTTTTGGAACTCCACATTCCTCCTTTTCATGTAAATTAAAAGAACATCTACTTTATAATAAATGTTCATTATTATTTTTCCCAGTTAAAACTAGATGCATTCATTTTATTAATTGCAATATCTTTTTTTGCTTGTTTAGATAATTGTTTTTTATATTTTATTTCAAAATTTTTCACATACTTTTCCTCTTGTCTTGCTGAAAAATAAACACAATTAAATATTCTCCATATCAAACTTTCAGTTTCATTATAGTACATTGTTTTATCATCTTCTATTTTTTGATTTAATAAGGCTCTCTCAAAATTCAAAATTTGATTTCCTATTATCTTTTTTATTTCTTCTTCTGCTTTTTCTTTTTCCAATTTTTGTGCTTCTTCAATTTTATTTTTATCACTATACTTAAAAGTAATAATTTTCTGTTTTGCCAATATATATTCATTAATTTGCTTTTGTGTATCTAATGACTTCTCAATAATTTTTTGTGATAAATCATCTACTTTTTTTATAACTTCAGGATACTTCTTTAAATATTGATATTTTATACTTCCACTTGTTTCTTTTAATAATTTTCTTAATTCTAATAAATCTAATGCAATATTTTTTATATTTCTATATTTAAGTCTTTGTGGAATAATTTTCTTATTTTGATAATCTTTTTCATATCTCATCATGTCTTTTAAAAATTTACTATCACTACTTATTTTTTTCAAATTTTGTAATGTTATATTTTCTTGTATTATCTTCTTTTTAGCAATATCCTTTTCCTTATATAATTGTAATAAATCATCTCTAAAAATGCTATTAGTAAATTCATCTTTCATTTTATTTATTACATTATATTTTATAAAATAATTCATTTTTTCTTTTTGCTTACTCCACATCATTACTTGTAAATGTGGATGTCCACTTTCTAAATGAACAGCACCTGCATATTGTAAATCTTCATATTTTATATTCATTTTTTTAGCAAAACTTATTAACTTACTTTCAAAAAGTTCTTTCCATTTTTCTTTTGAATCATACCCCAATCTTATTGCATCATATTCATCTAATGATATCGTACATCTGAATATTGGCATTTTGTTATATGCTAAATTAGTTATATATGAATTTACTGGCTCTATATCTTTCATTTTTTCTATATCTGGAAAATCTGCAATCTTTCCAAATAATCCATGTTCAGTATTTTTATTTTTTATAGCATATTCACTATATGCCAAATAATTTGTATAATTTTTATGTTTAAAAAATGTAGTTCTTTTATTTGGATTAAATGTTTCAAATAAGAAAATTATATTATTCATTTCTATATAATTCTCCTATTGTATAAAAATCATATAAATCCTGTTTGTTCATTTTTTCTGTGTCTCGTGATATATAATAATTGGCTTTTTTACGAGCATTATTTAACATATTTATGAACTCCTTATGCATATCATCTCCTAGTAATTTATACATTACTTCTCCCTGCAAATATGTGTTTATTACTGATGTTCTTAAATATTTTGCATTTATTTTTCTTTGACTTGCTATAAATGGTTTTAACTTTTCATCTAACATTTGATCTAATGCTTTTACTATAAAATCCAAACTTTCTTTATACATTTCAACATTTAGTTCTTTTTCAATCCCTGCCCTTGCTATTTCAGAAAGACTATTATATGAACTTTTTTCTACCATCTTTTTTAGCATTTCTTTTTTACTTTTTGAAATTCTTATAGTTAATTTTTCTAATTTTTCACTTGATTTTTTATTTTCCAAACTTCCTCCTTGCTCCCACTTTATCAATCAAAATTGCCTTCAAGCAATTTTGCAGGATCAGGGCGACCTACTGTCACCCCAAAACTGCCTAAAAGCGTGGCTTTTAGCTGGGTGCTTTAAAAAATAGAGGTAGTCATTTAGACATCCTCAAATTTTCTTAATTTTTATCAATATTCTTCATCTTCTGATATTTCTTCTCCTGTAACATCTACATAATCCATTATAATACATAACGCTTCATCATAACTTTTTGCTTCTGTAGTTATCTTATTAAACATTTCTTTTGCCTCTTCTTCTAGTCCATTTTTCTTTAATGTTCTAGATGCAATTCCCATTAAGTTATAAATATTTCCGTCTTCTCCTAATAATTTGCACTTTGGTTTTTCAGATTTATTCAAATTCTTCATCCTCCTCATTTTCTCTTTCTTCAACAATTTCAACATATTCATTTATGATATCAAATGCTTCGTCATAACTGTAAGTTGTTGTTGCTCTTTCAATCATTTCTCTTGATTCATTAAATAGCTTATTATCTTTTAATGTTTTTGAAACTTCACAAATGATATCGTACATTACACCTCGTTCATTATCAATATTACATTTTGGCTTTTCTTTTATTTCATTATTTATCTTATTTTTTTCTTCTGTCTTTCTCATCTTTTCTGAAATATTTAAAAATTCCAATGCGATTGGTTTAAATTTTCCATATTGAAAATCATTTCTCATCTCATACATCATTAAATGTATAATTTCACTTATCTGATTTGAGCTTAATGCTTTTCTTTCGACTCTTTCAATTTCTTCTTTTTCTTTTTGTGTTCCCATAGACAAGTTTAGTGGTGAATCACTTACATATCCTAATCCCATTAAACTATGAGCTAAAGCTTCTCTATATTCGGTATCTAAATTAGCATCATATGTTGCTTCTCTTATATCACTTAATTTAATTTTCATCATAATCACCTGTTCTTTCTTTATTCGAATTCTTCCTCGTTATCTTGTTCAATATAATCTATTAAATCTCTTTCTTGTTTTAAATAACCGTATGAAGTATGCTTCATGTTTTTATCTTCAGCATATTCCTTGCCTAATCTTCTCATATCAGTATATTCTATTAAATCTTCTACATCAATTTTTCCATCATATACTAATCTCCTTCCAAGTTCTTTGTCATCATATGCTTCAGTTAAATCAAAAGACTCAATATTTTTTGCATATTTTAAAACATCTTTAATATTTCTAATGTTATCTTCTTCTGCTTCCATTATTGCAAGTATTTTATATTTATCATATTCCTTAAAATTTTTAACAATATTGTAAAACTTTTTTATATCTTTAAATGGAGTAGTATATCCTGATCTATTTGCTTTACAAATCATATCATTAACATAGCTAGAAATATCAACAGCAAAATCTTCATCTTCTTTATCCATAAATATACATTCTTTTATATGTGTATCTTGTGTTGTATACTTGTTGTAATTTAATCCAAGATATTCAAAATCTTTTTCTAACTCTTCTCTACTTCTGGGAATTATAATTTTTATTTCCTTATATATTTCTGATTCTTCATATTCTTTTTTATTTACCATATCAATTTTAGCAATTAACAATTTTCTTCATCTCCTAACTTGTGTTACTCAAATTCTTCTTCATTTATTTGTCTTTTTGGATGATTAACTTTTTCTTCACTTTTTTGTTCATCTATCATTTCTTGTAATAAACCTATTTTTTTTTTTGCTTTTTTCCCATTCCTTTGAAAATCCTTTTTTCGCCTCTGTTAATGATAAATCTTTTGAATAGCATATCCAATTGTGTACTTCCATTTCATACATTTCTTCTAATAATTCTACCTTATTCAAATTCTTCGTCCTCCTCTTTTTCTTTTGATTTTTCAGCAATTTCTTTTACTATAATATTAGTTGCCCTTATACAGTTCAGATTAAACACTCTCTGCCATGCTTTTTCATATCTAGACCATCTAAATCCATAAGACTTTAATATTTTTCTCGTGTCTTCATCTGGAATATTGTCAAATAAAAATTGAATTCTATTTATTTCTTTATTATGAATAACTTTTCCATTTTCAAAATTAATTTCTTGAAATTCTATATTCTCTAATTTTTCAAGTCTTTCAATTCTTTTTTTAGTTTCTCTTATTGTTGCTCCTATATTAGTAAGTTCCCATGTACTATGTTCTCTTGCTTTTATACTAGCTTTTTCATTTTCTAATCTTTCCAATTTTTCTTTTAGTTTAATTATTGCTTGTGGATCATCACTATATATTACTTTACTATTTTCAGCATTTTCTGCCCTTTCCTTATAAAAGTTACTTTTATTATCTTCTTCTATTGATTTCCTAATATCATCTTGTGCCTTTTTGATTAATTTCCTATGTCTTTTTTCAGAATGATGTCCTACCAATATTGGTTGTCCAGGTACAATTTGTAGTATTCTATTGGCGTTTGAATTACTATATTGGCTAGATCTTTCTTGTGCTTTTAGAGATAATTCCTTATACCTTTCTATTCTTCTTTTTCTTCTTTCTTCGTAATCACTTCTTCCTCCCATCTTCTATCACTTTCCTTTCCTACGATTAAACAACAATGTAGTAACAATGTTAAAAAAGAACTTATCATTGCTACACCTATTAATATTAAAATATACACTTTAATTCCTCCATTTTTTATAAAAAAAGAGCTTATATAAAGTTTGTGTTGTATCTTAACTCTTACACTCACTTTATACAAGTCTTATTCAAATTCTTCTTCACTTTCTTCAATTATTTTATTATAACTATATTTTTCTAAAATAGGTTTATAATATTTTTCTTCTGCTTTTTCCCTTGCTTTTTTTGCATCTTCAATATTACTAAAATATCCTAAAAAATAAGTTTTTCCTTTAAATCCAATTGTAGCTTTATATTTCATTTTATCTTTTTTAAAAGATACTCCTCTTACACCACTTGTATTAGCTCGACTAATTTTATTATTTAAAAAATCAAGTCTTGTCCCTTCTTTTAATATATTTTCTTTTTTGTATTCATTACCTATTCGAGTATAACTTTTAGTCTGATTATTTATCACCTCTTTACAATCTTTTACTTTACCTTCTCTCAATCTATTTCCATTGACAACTACTTCTTGTCCACAATCACATCTACATCTCCAATAATAAATGTTTTTATTTTCTCCATTTTTCGTCTTTTTACATTCAATTTTTTCTAATCCCATAACAAAAAGTTTATTTATTTTTTTTCCTGTTAAATCAATTACTTTATTTCTTGCATTTTTTTTGAACATTTCCTTATGCAAACATCCACAACTTTTCTTATCTCCTGTTACCAGTACATTTCTACTAACAGTTACTTCATTACCACAATCACATTTACATAGCCAAAATCCTTTATCTCTATTTTTTCCATTTTTATCTCTCTTATGTTCTATATGGTCAAATCTTATAACAATTAATTTTCCGAATTTTTTTCCAATTAAATCTGTTGTATTCAACTTAATCACTTCCTAAATAATATCTCTAAAAATTTGTCTTATCTTAACTCTTCTTTACATACTATTCAAGTCTTTTTACATTTGTACAAATTCTTCCCATGTAAAGCCTTCTCTACCGAAATGACCATAATTTGTAGTTTTAGAAAATATTGGCTCTTTTAATTTCAAATATTCAATTATACCTTGTGGAGTTAAATCAAATTTTGATTTTATCAATTTTATTATTAACCACTCTGGTACTCTATTTGTATTAAAGCAATCTATATAAATTGATATCGGCTCTCTTACTCCTATTGCATAAGAAAGTTGTATTTCGCATTTTCTTGCGAGACCATTAGCAACAACATTTTTAGCAATATGTCTTAACATATATGATGCTGATCTGTCCACTTTTGTTCCATCTTTACCAGAAAAAGCACCACCTCCATGATGTGCCATTCCTCCATAAGTATCTACCATTATTTTTCTTCCTGTTAATCCTGTATCTGCAATGGCTCCTCCTAAAACAAATTTTCCTGTCGGATTAATATAAAATTTTGTTTCCACATCAATCATATCTTCTTTTACTATTGGCATTATTACTTTTTTTAATATATCCTTTTGTAAAATTTCAATGTCCACATTTTCTGAATGTTGTGTTGATATTAATATCGTATCAATTCTAAATGGCTCATCATTAACATATTCAACAGTCACCTGTACTTTTCCATCTGATTTTAAACATGGAATTTTTCCGTTTTTTCTAACTTCTGACAACTGTTTTGCAAGTCTATTTGCAATGCTTATTGGATATGGCATATAATCTTCTGATTCATCTGTAGCATAGCCAAACATAATTCCTTGATCACCTGCTCCTCCATAATCAACTCCCATTGCTATATCATTACTTTGTTTTGTAATATTTATTTCTACATCGCAAGTTTTATAATCCATATTTATTTTTGAATCTGTATAACCTACTTCTTTTAATTTTTCTCTTACTATTTTTTCTATATCAATTGTTGCATTTGATGTTATTTGTCCTGCAACAACTACTTTATCTTTTGATATAAGAGTTTCAACTGCTACTCTTGATTCTTTGTCTTGTTTTAAGCATTCATCCAATATTGCATCTGATATTAAATCAGCTACTTTATCAGGATGTCCTTCTGTAACACTTTCACTTGTTAAATAATAATGTTTGTATTTTTTCATATTTTTACAAATCTCTCCTTTCTTATTTTTCATATAGATTATTATTTTTATCTAAACACTTACTCCCTACTTTCTCGCCCCAAAATCGATTTTGTGGCGTTTAAATTTAAAAAATAATAAATTACTCGAATCCCTATTTATATTAATTTTTTCAGTTTTAATTTTAATAACTTTGTTATAAATAATTTCATATATAAAAAATAAGCCTTAGACTATAAATCTAAAACTTATTTCTAAAATTCTAAATTTTAAAATTTTCTAAAATTCCATATCATCTATCCCAAAATCTATATCATACTTTATTTCAGTTGTCCCATGCACTCTTCCAGTCACAAGCTTTCCACTTTTCCTTTTAAATATATGTGTCTGTTTAGAGCCTGTCATACATCTTATAAAAGCAGAAATAGAAACTGAAGTATCTCCAATAGTCGGCAGTGAAAAACAGTCTGAAGAATTAGTTAATTATTTACTTTCTAATTTTGAAGACGACCCAACGAAAATATGGGAATCAAACATATTCGGAAGAAGCTTACACGAATTAGTTAATGAAGGACTACAAACAAAACTTGCGAAAATGCCTGTAGATGCTCAAGCAAAACTTCAAGAAACACTAGAAAGAATTGTAAATGAAGGCAGTGGTGGACTAATCTGCATCATTCTCTAAACTCTTACGAGTTGGGGGCACTTCTAAATTCGTAAGTTAGTTTGCTTTCGCTAATGCACACCTTTCTTATTGTATAGGAAAAATCGACTTTTTGCCTTATATTTTAGTACTTATAACGATTTTTTCGTATACAACAAGGTTAATTTACCTTAGGCTGTGCATATTCGCGAAGCGAAATGCACATGTGGACGTCGGAAGCTTTGCTTCCGCTAACGTCCAATTTTCTTATATGAAAAAGTATACATGCCCTCTACTCCCCATAAAGCTCCTTGTGCTGCTTTTGTTGTTTCGAGTTTTAATTGTATTTTGTTGTTTTCCAAAGTAATTGTTCCATTTCCACTTGTTCCCCAGTTGTCCATATAAGTAAAAGTTCCTACATTTTCATCTAGGTTTACTACTATATCGTCCAATTTACCTTCTCTTTGAGTTGGTGCAGGGCTTGTTAATGTAAAGTCAAATCTTATCTCTCCGCTTCTATAATATTCAACGTCCAATTCTGCTATATCTGTATTATTCTTAGATTCCATTTGTTTTTGAAATTCTTGGTCTGTTATAAGGTTGTCCTCTCTTTGGTCTAAAATTTCGTCTATTCTTTCTGAATTTCTGTACGCTTCCTCACTTACAAACCAGTCTCCTACATAATTTTGAAGTTGAACATTATTGTTATTTTCATCAATGGTATTTGTGCTCTCTTGATTTGCTGAAGGTTCTGTTATTAATAGGTTCCCTGCTACTTCATTTTCTGTCAATACATTTTCGTTTGGCTGAATGTTTTGCACATTGCCATCTTCTGTATTCGTATCTACCTTCCAAACGGCATATCCAACTATTGCAACAATAGCTATGATTACTAATACAAATATTATAATGTTACTCGCTTTCATAAATTTCCTCCTTTATTTTAATATTTTACATCTTTTAGATGTTCATTATTTTTTAGTATAACATAAATTTTTATCTTTTAATACATTTTTTATACATATTTTTTTCTTTTTAGGAAAATATATACTAAGATACTAAATTTGCATTATTTTCTTATGCAATCATTTCTAATGCAAGTTTTCCTCTTCATAACAAACAAAAAAGATTGCAAATATACTTTACAAGGACTGTTTATAATGAAACTTTCTGAAACTTTAAAAAAAATATTTTTTCCATTAGAAGATTCACGCCATCATTTTGAACTTCCTATTAATTCATCTTCTGAAAATATAAATGAAGCAGAGATTCAAGAAATATCTGAGGTAAAAGATATTTTCCCTAGCATAGATGTTAATATTGAATACATTAAAGTCAAATATAACTTGCTCATTAACAGCGATATTGTCTTACGAGAATTTACATTGACAGCTAGAAATAAGCAGTATAAAGCATTTCTACTTTTTATAGATGGAATGGTAGATACAGATTTGGTAAACAATTATGTTCTAAAACCTTTAATGCTCAAAAATGTTTCCAATTCTTATGAAGGTAATCAAAGTCAAATCATTTCTGAGGCTGTCACCAATAATATAACTGTTAGAAAAGTTAAAAAGTTTAATATTAAAGAATATATTTATAATTGTTTGCTTCCTCAAAATAATGTAAAAGAAGTAACTACGTTTGAAGATATTTTCTATAGTGTTAATATTGGAAACTGTGCACTTTTTATAGACACTTTAAATATGGCTTTTGATATTGATGTCAAGGGGTTTAAAACAAGAAGTATATCTAAGCCAGAAAATGAAGTTGTAATTCGTGGGCCTCAAGAAGCTTTTATTGAAAGTATTCGTGTTAATACTTCCTTAATCAGACGAATTATAAACAATGAGAATTTGATTATTGAAAATCTAAAGGTTGGAAAAATTAGCAAAACTGCTTGTTCTTTATGTTATATGAAAAATATTGCAAATGATGATTTAGTTGCTGAAGCAAGGTATAGATTAAATAATATAAGCATAGATTATTTGGTTTCATCAGGTCAGCTCGAGCATTTGTTAGAAGATAATGGCAAATATAGTCTACCACAGATTATAGCTACTGAAAGACCTGATAAAGCTTCTGCTCATTTACTTGAAGGCCGTATTATAATACTGGTCAATGGGAGTCCTTATGCTTTAATTGTTCCAGCTACATTCCCAGACTTTTTAGAATCTCCTGAGGATAACAATTTAAAGTTCCAATTTGCAAACTTACTAAAAATTATAAGAGTTGCAGCGTTCTTAATAACTTTGCTATTACCAGGAATTTATGTTGCAATAACAAGCTTTCACCAAGAATTCATTCCAACAGAATTACTATTTGCAATTGTTGCCTCTCGTTCAAGTGTACCGTTTTCAATTATTTTCGAAATAATTATAATGGAACTTTCATTTGAATTAATAAGAGAAGCTGGTATACGAGTGCCTACTCCTGTAGGTCCTACTATTGGTATTATTCGGAGCCCTGATTATAGGTCAGGCTGCTGTAGATGCTGGTATTGTTAGTCCTATTCTAATTATAATTGTGGCAATAACTGGTATAACTTCTTTTGCGATTCCAGATTATTATCTAGCTTTTCATTGCAGGGTCGCTAGGTTTATGTATATTGTTTTAGGGTACTTTGCTGGATTTTTAGGAATTGCATTTGGTGCAATTATTCATTTACTCATTGCTACTAAAATTCAATCTTTTGGTGTTTCTTATTTGGATCCGTATATTCCTGCAAAAGGTAATATTTTTCATGGTTTGTTTAATTCTCCTATGTGGAAAAAAGAAAAAAGGCGTGAATTCCTTGATACTAAAAGAGAAGATAAGCAAGAGCATATAAGTATGAAATGGAAATATCCAAATGGATAGATTAATACATTTTTTAAATGAATGGAGGTCATTATGAATTATACAAAACTTGGCAATTTTGAGGCGGTTTGTTTACTTACAATTCTTTTCATAAATCATCTTGTGCTAAATTTGCCACAAATGATTTTAGACAGTTCAGGTACCGCTTCTGCTTTAAATGTTGTATATATTATAGCTCTTGCATTAATTTTTGTATTATTAATTATAAAATTATTTAAAAAATTTCTAGGGCTAGATATTATTGATATTTCAGAGTATCTCGGAGGTAAGTTTCTTAAAATTCTCGTTGGAATATTATGCATAATTTATCTAATTATGGAATCAGCTTTTTTAACTAGAATGTTTTCGAAAAACCTACTGTTAGTATATTTTGAAAATTATCCAATTGCATTTATTATTTTTCTTATTCTCTTTATAGCAGTAGTTGCAAACATATTTGGTAGAAAATCTATTATAAAATCTAATACAATAATTGTTCCTATTGCAATTTTAAGTATTTTTTTAACATCAATATTTGTAATAGATTTACTAAAGGTTGAACGTTCACTTCCTTTATTTGGAAATGGAGCAAGTCAAATATTTTTATCTGGAGCTAGCAATATATTTGCCTTTAATGGTTTGTTTTTCTTGTTTTTTATTTCTCCTATGCTTGAGAAAAAGGAAAACCTTAGTAAGGTAGCATTTTATTCAGTTATAGTATCAGGAGTTTTACTTCTTCTATCTATCATAACACTTGTATATGCCTTTTCAGATATTTATACAATAATTCAAATTTCGCCTATATATTATATTATCGTAAATAGTAGGCTTGGTGCATTTCTTGAAAGACCTGAAATAATATTTATATTTACGTGGATTTTAGCTCTTATGTCATTCCTAAGCATTGCGGTTATGTACATTTTAGATATATTCAGGAAAATAACAAATTCAAAAGAACATAGAGGATTATCGGCTTGCGTATGCGCAATTATATTTATTGTTTCAATATGGATAAAAGATGTATTTACTTTAGAAAAAATTGCAAATTTATTTTACAAATATGGCGCTCTGGTACTAATTTTCGGTGTTTTCACTATTATATTAATTTGTGCAAATGTAAAAAAGAAAATTAAAAAAGAATGATTAAAAGGTTTATAGGTAACCTTATTTGAGAAAAACCTAAATAAATAATATGAGGAATGGTAAATATGAATAATAAAGCACGAAAATTTTTTGCAGTAATTATACTTGTGCTTTTACTTATTATTTCTAGTACAAATTATTATGGTATTAAAGGTATTGACAATTTAGCATACGTTGTGGCTATCGGTTTAGATGTAGGGGAAAAAGACACATTAAATTTAAGCCTGCAAATTTCCATGCCTACAACCACAGAAGGTGGTTCAAGTAGCTCGCAATCTAGTTCTGCTGTTGTAGACTCAATTGAATGCTCTTCAATAACAAGTGGTATTTCTTTATTTAATAGCTTTCTTGGCAAAGAAGTCACACTCTCTCATTGTAAGGTTTTAGTGATTTCTGAAGAATTAGCCGAAAAGGGAGTCAGTGAATATCTTTACACACTGTCTAATAATATAGAATTTCGTACAGATTCAAATATTATAATAAGCAAATGTGACGCAAGAACATTTTTAGAGTACTCTACACCTTTATTGGATAAAATTTCAGCAAGATATTATGATATTGCCCCAAGCTCAAGTGAATATACAGGATATACCGAAAGTATAACCTGCAACGAATTTCTTACTTCAATAAGTTCTAAGTACTCTGAGCCATCTGCAATTTTGGGCTCAATCAATATCAGTTCCACTCAAAAAACTTCTACCAACTCGTCCTACACTGCTGGTGAAACCCCAATATCTGGAGAAGAACCAAGCGTAGAAACTATGGGTCTAGCAGTTTTTAATAAAGATGAGCTTGTAGGTGAACTAAATGGCTTGGAATCAATTTGTCATTTAACAATTTCAAACAAATTAAAAAATGCACAAATTAGAATTCCTAGTCCAATTAAATCATTAGATTATATTGACTTATATATAGAACTAGATAAAAATACTAAAAACTCAGTTTTATTGGTAAATGGCTCTCCATATATCACTTCAAATATATATATAAATGGTAAGATGCAATCTATGAATGATAATGTTGATTTAGAAGACGAAAGTCTTGTTGCTCATATTGAGCAATATGCCCAAAATTATATAAAACAGAGTATGTATAATTATTTATATAAGACATCAAAAGAATTACATGCTGATATAGATAATTTTGGTTTATATGCTTTAAAATATTTTTATAATACATCTGACTGGAACGAATACAATTGGTTGAATCGTTATAAAGACTCATTTTTTGAAGTAAATGTAGACTTTAATCTACGTTCAAGTTATCTTTTAGTAAACACTAAATAAGGCATCATGCAAACCAAATTGCTATTTATTGGTTTGTCTTTAAAAACATTTTGTTAGAGTATAATATACTCGAATGGAGGTCATATGCGGAATTATAATTATTATTGCTTCAATTTATATTTGTTTAGAAACAGCAATTGCTGGTTATTATGAATATACTAATAATAACAAATTTGTAGGAATACTACTCTATGTATTAGCAGCATTTTGTTTAGTTACACCTATATGTGTGGTTTAAGCATAGAAGTTTAAACCACACATATTTACTACTATTCTTCTCGAGTTTCCTTAATAACCTTTTCAAAGTCAATCTGCCTAGATTGTTTATCTGCCCTAATAACTCTAATTCTAATCCTGTCTCCGATATGATATACATTCTTTGTATTTTCTCCCAATAAAGTTTTTCTATCCTCATCATATTCAAAATATTCGTTACCTAGTTTATCAAATCTAATCATTCCCTCTACTGTGTTTTCAAGCTCCACAAAAACTCCAAATGAAGTAATACTTGAAATTATACCATCATACTCCTCTCCTATATGGTCTTCCATGTATTCTGCCATTTTTATATCTACACTTTCTCTTTCCACTTTTTGAGCAATTCTTTCTCTTTCAGAAGAAGTTTCAGCATATTTTGTAGCTTGAGCATTATATTTTTCAATCTGACTTTCAGATAAATTATAACCACTTTCTATATATTTAGTTATAATTCTGTGTATAAACAAATCTGGATAACGCCTAATTGGCGAAGTAAAATGGCAGTAGTATTTACTTGCTATTCCAAAGTGTCCTTTATTTTGACTTTCATATCTAGCAACTTTTAAGGTTCTTAAAATAAGATTAGAGATAACCCTTTCCTCGGGCTTTCCTTTTACTTCTTCTAAAACCTTAGCAAATGCAGTAGGATGAACCTCATCTTTAGTGCATTTTACTCTATATCCTAGATTAAATAAAAACTTATTTAATTCAGTAACTTTTTCTATATCTGGTGCCTCATGCACTCTGTATATAAATGGTGCATCCAACCAGAAAAACTTTTCTGCAACAGTCTCATTAGCAGTAAGCATAAACTGCTCTATTATTTCATTTGCAAAATACAATTCATATTTTTTTATATCAATTGCATATCCATTTTTATCAAGTACAACTTTAGTCTCTGGAATATTTAGATTTAAACTCCCATCCTTATTTCTTCTACTTTTTAATATTTTGGCTAATTTTCCCATAAGTTTAAAATGTTCCACATATTTATCATACCTCTTTAAAACTGTTTCGTCAGACTTGTCCAGTATTTTTTGCACATCTGTATAAGACATTCTTTCTTTTACATTAATTATACTTTTAAAAATATCAGCAGAAATCACTTTGCCTGCTCCATCAATTTCCATAACACATGAAATAGCAAATCTATCTTCTCCAGCATTCAAACTGCATATGCCATTAGAAAGTTCGACTGGAAGCATTGGAATAACTCTATCCAACATGTATATACTGGTTCCTCTTAAAATTGCCTCTTTATCAAGAAAAGACCCACTTTTAACATAATTACTAACATCAGCTATATGCACTCCAAGAACATAATCTCCGTTTTTCAATTTTTTCACATTCACCGCATCATCTAAATCTTTAGCATCCTCACCATCTATTGTAAAAATTTCTTCGCTGCGTAAATCTCTCCTATTTAAAACGTGTTCCAAATCATTTTTATTTCCGAAATTCAAATTTCCGCTTACCTTCTTAGCCTCTTTAATAACTGGTTCTGGAAATTCATATGGCAAATCATATTCCTTAATTAAACTAAGCATATCCACACCAGCTTGATTAATATTGCCTATAATCTCAACAATATTTCCTTCTGCACTTTTATCTGCCTTTGGAAGTTTTGTAATTTCAACTACTACTTTCTGACCATCTTTTGCCTTCATACTATTCTTTTTTGAAATATATATATCTGTTCCAAGCTTTCTATCGTCAGGTATGACAAACCCAAAATTTCTACTTTTCTTATAAGTTCCGACTATAGTATTTTTTTCTATCTCAAATATTTTGCTGTCTTCTTTTACTTTTATTTTTTTTGCTTTAATCTTATTTTTTTGATTATCTATAAACTTATTGTTTTTTCTAGTTTCTTTTCTACCCAATTTTCTACTCAAAATACGACCCTCTTTCTTATTTAATAGTAACTAAAACATTTCTTATATCATAAACAAAGCGACAATGTCGCTCTTTGTTTGTGTGATTTGAATTTCCAAATAAAAGAAGGAAATCTCAAAGGTAATAGCGATTTTAGTTATTTTTTAAGTTATGAAAAATGCAATTTCCTATAACCTAAAAAAACATATATAACCTAATAGCTATATATGTTTTTTTATTATCTGATTTCTTACATTACAAACAATATAGATAGTGCTAATGCAAGAACTGCAAATATTATACCAGTTGCCACAGTATATCTCTTTAACTTTCCTTCTCTTGTTCTACCTTTATTGTTTTCATAAAAATTATTAGCAGCTGCACCTGTAATTGTCTGTGATGCTCCATTAGTATCTCTTGCTTGTATTGTTGCAAGTACTATTAATGCAATACAATCCAAAACATATATAACCAAAACTATATTTCTTATTATTTCTATCATTTTATCTCAATTCCTTCCATTTTTTGTAACATTAAATATTGTACCATATATTTTTTTGTATTTCAAGTAGTTTTAATTAAGTTTTTGCAAAACGTACATTATAATTAGTATTAAAAGATATTTTTTACATTAAGTTTCGTCTTGTCTTGTATATGCTCCAATATAAAAATACATTTTTCAAGTTCTGGTACAACCTCATCATACTTTTCTATTTCATTAAAACCTTTCATAGACCAGATTTGTGTTTCGACTTTTTCAAGTTCATCATGCTCTATATAATAGGCTAGTGTTTCTTGATATTCATTCCATTTGTTTTCAATATTATTTATATCTCCCATTATAATTGCTCCATCAATATCCTTATTTTCCTTTTCTGCTAGCACTTTTTCCTTCAACACATCAAGCATTTCATTCATTTGAGTCGTACATTTTTTTGTATATTGTTGAGTTACAATATTTGTAGCTAGAATTAAAACAATAATTATTATACAAATTACTAATTCCTTTTTCACTGTCTAACCTCACTTTTTCTATTTATCTATTTTATCCGCACTAAGATGCGTTCATATTCAGCCTTTTTTCCCCATTTTTTCTTGACAAAAAAAGTTTCCTTTTCCATCAATTGTAGCAATCAGAGCCTGTTCAGGTTTTATTCCAAATTTCTCCACTTGTTTTTTTAACCATTCATAATCCTTTTTCAAGATTTTTAAATTATCATACATTACTTTTCCATCTATTACTAGGTCATATGCCAATCCTTCATACTCTATATTTATTCCCAAATCCTCTACAGTTGGTGTTTTCTTTTCTGGTTTTTGTATTACTGTTATTTGTCCGCTTGTTTCCAAAATTGCATATTCCACATCTCCAATATTAACAACATTATTTCCTCTTAACCTTTCCTCTAACTCATTTATTGTAAACCTTTCTTTCCTCAACATTTTTTCATCAATTCTTCCTCTATATATTAAGATTGAAGGTTTTCCACATAGAATTTCCCTTGCTCTAATACTTTTTATATTAAACATCGAAATAATCAAATGCATTACAAGGAGTGCCAATATTGGAATTATTCCATTTGATATTGGAATTCCAGCATCTGCCATAGGAGTTGATGCCAAGTCTGCTATCATTATAGATATTGCTAATTCAAATGGTTGTAATTGCCCTATTTCTCTTTTTCCCATTAATCTCATTACTATTAATACAATTATGTATAAAACTATTGACCTAAGAAAAATTACTAACATTATTTTTTTCCTTTCTATCACTTGATTAATAATATTTTTCACAAAAAAAAATAATTTATTCAATTTTTTTGTATAAAATATTTTTTTTTGTGAATACTATTAGTAATATCAAAGATTATTTTTAGTTTTATTTTTAAAATAAATAACTTATTTGCATTGTTTTTTATTTTTGTGTTTTTACCTTTTCTTTGTTATAGAATTTTTCTTATCTCTTTTCTCCTAAAAATAATCTTTGATATTACTAATAAAAAGTACGCAATAAAATATTTACTTTATAATCTATTTTAATAAAATTTTTAGTAAAAATTTTATTGAGCAAAAATTGCTAAAAATTAATTTTTATTATATTATGCAATTAAATAGCTCGAATGGAGGTTGTTATGGAAAATAATCAGGTACAATCAAAGAACAATACTTCAACAGTATGGCAGGTTGTAGGAAGATTAATTACAGCTGCAATAGTTCTTGCAATTACAGCATTTTTTACTCCAGGCTTTAGCATAAATAGTATTTGGGCTTTAGCTGCTGCTGCAATAGTTCTTACAGTTATAGATTTTCTAATAACAAAATTTACAGGTCTACATGCAAGTAGTTTTGGTAAAGGTTTCGTAGGTTTTGTTTTAGCAGCAGTAGTACTATATGTAACACAGTACTTTGTTGCAGGATATACAATTTCATGGATTGCAGCCATAGTAGGTGCATTAGTTTACGGTGTTGTTGATTACTTCCTACCAGGAGAACAATAATCTGCACACAAAAAGACTGACAAATTAATGTCAGTCTTTTTACTATTATAAATTTTCACATAATTTTTGCAACCATTCCAATTACATCTCTTTATTCCTCTTCTTCATCAAATTGGCTATTATATAAATCTGCATAAAATCCGCCTTTTGCTAAAAGTTCATCATGAGTTCCTTGCTCTACAATATCGCCCTTATTCATAACCAAAATTAAATCCGCATTTTTTATTGTAGACAATCTATGTGCAATTATAAAGCTAGTTCTTCCTTTCATCAAATTATCCATTGCTTGTTGAATTAATATCTCTGTTCTAGTGTCTATCGAGCTAGTTGCTTCATCCAAAATTAATATTTTAGGATCTGCTAATATAACTCTAGCTATCGTTAATAACTGTTTTTGTCCTGCTGAGATATTAGTTGATTCTTCATTTATTACAGAATTATATCCCTTAGACAATGTTTTTATATAATGATGTACATGGGCTGCTTTAGCAGCTTGTATAACTTGGTCATCTGTAGCATCTTCTTTACCATATTTTATGTTATCTTTTACTGTCCCTCCAAATAACCATGTATCTTGAAGAACCATACCAAACATTTTACGAAGCTCTCCTCTTTCAAAATCCTTTATATTAACACTATCTACTAAGATTTCTCCATCTGTAACATCATAGAATCTCATAAGAAGTTTAACCATTGTGGTCTTTCCTGCTCCTGTTGGTCCTACAATTGCAATTTTCTGTCCTTCTTTAACTGTTGCATTAAAGTTATTTATTATAGTTTTGCCTGGTTCATACCCAAACTTTACATTTCTAAATTCTACATTTCCTATTAATTTGTTTATATCTATATTTCCTTTCGCAGCATCAATTTCTTCTGGTTCCTCTAGAAATTCAAAAACCCTTTCAGCAGCTGCGACCATTGCCTGTAGCATGCTTGAAATTTGTGCAATTTGATTAATTGGTTGTGTAAACTGTTTATTATATTGTATAAAGCTTTGAATATTACCAACTGTAATAGTTCCATTAATAGCTAAATATCCTCCTGCTACTGCAACTCCAACATATCCAACATTTGAAATAAAATTCATTATTGGATGCATAAGTCCTGACAGAAATTGAGCTCTCCACCCTGACCTGTATAACTCATGGTTTGCTTTTTCAAATTCATTAGTAACTTTACCCTCAGCATTAAAGGCTTTAACAACTGTTAATCCACCATATATTTCTTCAACTTGACCATTTACATGTCCTAGATAGTCTTGTTGCCTATTAAAATATTTTTGTGACTTTCCAACAATCTTCTTTACTACAAATGCAGCTATAGGCAATATCACTAGAGAAATAAGTGTCATCTGCCAACTAATTGAAAACATCATTATCAATATTCCTATAATTGTACAAATTGCTGTAATAATATTTGTAATACTTTGGTTCAAATTCATACTCAATGTATCTATATCATTTGTAATAATTGATAATACTTCTCCATTTGCTTTTTTATCAAAATAATTCATAGGAAGTTTATTTATTTTATGTGCTATATCATTACGTATTTTATATGTAATCTTTTGTGCAACGCCTGTCATTGTAAAACCTTGAATGAAGGAGAATATTGCACTAAGCAGATATAACCCTAGAAGCAATATTGCAATTTGAGCAACTTTTGCAAAGTCAATTCCACTTCCTCCAGACATTTTGCTTACAATTCCATTAAAAATTTCTGTCGTAGCATCACCTAATATCTTAGGTCCAACTATCGTAAAAATAGTACTTCCCACTGCAAAAATAAACACTACAATTAACGCAATTTTATATTTAGATAAATATGAATTTATTAATTTTTTTGTAGTCTTTTTAAAATCTTTCGCTTTTTCTGTTGTTACTGGACCACGTCCTGGTCCTCCCATTGGTCCTGGCATTTACTCTCCTCCTTTCCCTTTTAACTCATCTTCTGACAATTGAGATAGTGCAATCTGTTTATATGTTTCATTATTTTTCATTAGCTCTTCATGAGTTCCAATTCCTACTATTTTTCCATCTTCTAAAACTACTATTTTATCTGCATTTAAAATTGTACTAACTCTCTGTGCCACAATAATCACAGTCTTGTTTTCAGTTCTTTCTCTTAATGCCTCTCTCAAATTACTATCAGTCTTAAAGTCTAAAGCTGAAAAACTATCATCAAAAATGAATATTTCTGGATCCTTAGCTATAGCTCTAGCAATCGACAAACGCTGTTTTTGTCCTCCTGAAACATTGCTTCCACCTTGAGCAATTGGATCTTGATATTTATTTTCTTTTCCTTCAATAAACTCCGTGGCCTGTGCAATTTCTGCTGCTTTTACCATTTGCTCATCAGACATATTGTCATCTGCATATTTAATGTTAGACTCTATTGTTCCTGAGAAAAGAACTCCTTTTTGTGGTACAAATCCAATAATATCTCTTAAATCCTTTTGAGATACATCTTTTATATTAACGCCATCTACTAAAAGCTCTCCACCTGTTATGTCGTAAAACCTTGGTATCAAGTTAACTACTGTAGACTTTCCACTACCAGTACTTCCTATTAAAGCCGTAGTCTTGCCTGACTCTGCAGTAAAATTAATATCTTCCAAGATCTCAGTATCGGCATCTGGATATCTAAATGATACATTTTTAAATTCTACTAATCCTTTTTTTGTTCCATCGAATTTCTTCGTATTTTCTTTATCTTTTATACTTGGTTCTGTTTCAATAACCTCATTAATACGTCTAGCTGATACTTCTGCTCTTGGTAACATAATTGAAATCATTGAAATCATCAAGAATGCCATTACAATCTGCATTGTATATTGAATAAATGCCATCATATCTCCAACTTGCATTGTTCCACTATCTACATTATGTGCACCTACCCATACAATTAGGACAGTTATAGAACTCATTATAAACATTAGAAGTGGCATCATCATAGACATTGTTCTATTTACAAATATGTTGGCCTTCATTAAGTTATTATTTGATTCTGCAAATCTTCCTTCTTCTTTTTTCTCTTTATTAAATGCTCTAATTACAGGAAGTCCTGTAAGAATCTCTCTTGAAACAAGATTTAGTCTATCAATTAAATCTTGTAGCTTTTTAAACTTAGGCATCGCAATAGCAAACAATGTTGCAACAATAATTAATATAGCAAAAACTGCAATACCAATTATCCATGCCATTGAACTATCACTTGAAGTTAATACTTTAACAAATCCACCAATACCAATTATTGGAGCATATACAACTACTCTAAATAACAATGTAATTAATTGTTGTATTTGCTGTATATCATTAGTACTACGTGTTATAAGAGAAGCTGTTGAAAATTCATTTAGTTCAGCTGTTGAATAACTCAAAACTTTTTTAAAAACCTTGTCTCTTAAAGTTTCTCCGAGTCTTGCTGCAACTCTTGAAGAAAGTAACATGATCAGCACTGCTGAAATCATGCTAATTAAAGCAATTCCTAACATTTGAAGTCCAGAAATTAAAATATAGTCATTTTGAATTTTAGCCGTATCTACCCCTACATTAACATACAATTGTTTTACTGAACTTTCTGCTGCCTGTTCCTTTATTGACTCAGACATTTTTTCTATGTACTCAGTAAATTGTGATAGCACTTGTTCTCTATCGTCTTCTGGTATTTGCTTTAGTAAGTCTATTACGCTCATTTTTTCAACTGACTCTAGCATAAACTTTTGCTGTTCTCTTACATGATTAACAATACTATTACTACTTTCAGAACTATTTTTCTGTAATCCAGAACTCATCTGTTCTTTTAGCATCGTCTTAATTTGACTTGCCGTTTCCTCATTTGAAACTGCAGAATATTCTAAAAGTGGAGAAGACATCAAATCTTCCAAATTATTTAATTGTTCATCATTTAAATCTTTTACTACATAAATTGTATTTGCTTCTACTAAAGAATCTCTTCCGAAAAACTTATTAATAATCCTTTTCTGATATGAACTCATATCAGCACCAACAAGTTCATAGTTTTCCAAAATTTGTTCATCGTCTTCGGCAAAAAATAACAAATTCTCCATATCAGCCTTAGATATAACACTTGGAACTGCACTCTCTATGCCACCTGATTGAATACCATTGTTTACAATCTTAGATGTAAAATCTGGCAAAGCCAAGTCTGTTGCTGCCTGCACACATAACAAAATAATTATAGCTAAAACTGCTACCCATGTCCTTTTTAAGTTTTTTAATATCTTAAACATACTTCCTCCTTTTTCCTTAATACAAATATACATTATACTTCACAATCCCGCAGTTGTCAATCAATTTACCCTCTAGCTTCTGTAAATTTTGTGTGAACTCCCCTTTCGAATAAGGAACACTTTTCTTTTCGCAAAAACTTGCGAATCAGGGGCTCTTCTTCTTTTGACATAAGTTTATTCATGTGCTATATTTATATATAAAGTGATTTTATAGCAAGCAATAGTTTCAAATATTAATTGCTTTAGTAACAAATATATATTTCTAGAAGGAGTTATATTAAAAATGCAAAAATTAGTTGTACCTGAAAAATTTAATGGCAAAAAAACAAGTGAGTTTTTACTTGAACATTTTAGTGGACTAACCAAAAATACTCTGTATAAAGCTCTGAGAAAAAAGGATATTAGAATAAATAATACAAAAATAAACACAGATACAATTGTAAATTCTGGTGATATAGTCTCCGTGTATATTGTTGATGAACTACTTTTTAATAAAATTATAATTTCTAAAATATATGAAGATTCAAATATTTTAATAATTAATAAACCTACAGGAATTGAAGTAACTGGTAGTAATTCTATAAGTTCTATTTTAAAAAAAGAATATATTTTTATAGCTCCATGTCATAGATTAGACAGAAATACAACAGGTATAACTATTTTTGCAAAAAGCGAAGAACCTTTAAGAATACTACTTAATAAATTTAAGTCTAGAGAAATAGAAAAGCACTATTTAGCAAAAGTATACGGCATTCCTACTAAAAAGAAAGAAACGCTTTCTGCCTATCTTTTCAAAGACAATAAAAAGTCAATGGTATATATATCAGAAACAGCCAAAAAAGGATATGTAAAAATCATGACTTCATATACAGTAATAAGTAAAAATTTAAAAGAAAATTTTAGTATTCTGGATGTAGAATTACATACAGGAAAAACCCATCAAATAAGAGCTCATTTGGCACATATTGGCTATCCTATAATTGGAGATGGTAAATATGGAATAAATGAAGTTAATAAAAAGTTTGGCTGTAAAACTCAACAATTGTGTAGTTATAAGCTAACTTTCCGTTTCACAAAAGATGCTGGAATATTAAATTATCTAAACAATAAACAATTTGAGATTGATTCAATGATTTTTTATTAAGGTTCAAATAGATGTTACTCAAACATTAGGCGAAGTTATAAGTGAATGAATATACTCACACAAAACTCTACAACGAGAGTTCCAATAAAAATTATTACAAGCTGTGTAATTTTCAATTTGTAAGAATTTTTATTGGAACTCTCGTTGTAGAACAAGTATATTTTAAAACCATTATCTATTTATTCTAAAATACTAGGATATAAGCAAGTCTTAAAAATGTAGCTATTTTATTAATTTTTGGAATTCGTCAGCCGAAATTACTTCTTTTTTCAATAGAGCTTCAGCAACTCTGTCTAACTTTTCTCTATTATTTATAATTAATCTTTGTGCTGCCTCATATGCTCCATCTAATAATATTTTTACTTCTGCACCAATTGCATCTCCAAATTTATCTCCAAGAAGTTGTAGTTCATATGGGTCATTATCTGTGTTTATAGAAATTGGTCCTAATGTTTCACTCATTCCATATTTTGTAATCATATTTTTTGCTATATCTGTTGCAACTTCAATATCATTGCTTGCACCTGTTGATATATCGTTTAACACAATCTTTTCTGCTGCCCTACCACCAAGCAATGCAATAAGTTTTTCTTCCATTTCTGTTTTTGAAATATAATATTTATCTTCATCTGATTTATACATTGTATATCCACCAGCTAATCCTCTTGGAATAATTGATACTTCTTTTATTCCTTTTTGAGTTTCAAGTTGGCTACTTACTATAGCATGTCCTGCTTCATGATACGCTGTAAGTTTTTTATCCTTTTCAGACATTACTCTGCTTTGTTTTTCTAGCCCCACTGTAACTTTCTTTACAGCATCTTCAATATCTTTATTTGTTATTGCTTCATGTTCGTTTATTGTAGCAATTATAGCCGATTCATTTAAAATATTTGCCAAATCAGCCCCTGTAAAACCTGCTGTGTCTTCTGCAATACTTTTTAAGTTTACATCTTCTGCGAACTTCTTATCTTTTGCATGTATTTTTAATATTTCTTCCCTACCCTTCATATCTGGAAGCCCTATTGTTATTCTTCTATCAAATCTTCCTGGTCTAAGTAAAGCCTTATCTAGCATCTCTGGTCTGTTTGTAGCAGCCAATACTATTACTGTTTCATCTGTGTCAAATCCATCCATTTCCACTAATAATTGATTTAGGGTTTGATTATTTTCAGAATCAGCTCCTCCACTCCCATTTCTTCTCGCTCCTATTGCATCAATCTCATCAATAAAAACTATACATGGAGAAATCTTTTTTGCTTTTTCAAATAATTTTCTTACCCTAGAAGCTCCAAGTCCAGCAAACATTTCGATAAATTCTGAACCACTCATTGAAATAAAAGGAACTTTTGCTTCACCAGCAATTGCTTTTGCTATTAGTGTTTTCCCTGTACCAGGTTGACCACATAGCAAAACTCCCCTTGGTATCTTCGCACCCATTTCATTAAATCTCTCTGGATTTTTCAGAAAGTCTACTATTTCAATCATTTCATGTTTTTCTTCTTCTAAACCAGCTACATCACTGAATTTAATTTTTGATTTAGTGGTTTCACTGTCATAAACTTTGCCCTTATCTCCCAAGCCTTGCATTTTAAAGAATAATACTATTAGTGCTATTAGTAATAATGTTGGCAATAGCGAAAACAATGTTGATGAAATAGTTACAAATACATTAGTTGGGTTTTGTATAAGTTCAATATTGTTTCCATCCTCAACTTTTTGTTGTACAAGTTCAATAAATGCTTGAGTACTTGGAATTATTCCTTTCTTTTCTTCTTCAACGTCTTTTAATTTTACCTTAACAGTTGTACTCCCCACTGTCATCTCAATTTTTTCTACATTTCCATCATTAATCTGTTTAATAAGCTCTGTATATGCAATTTCCTTTTCATCTATTTTACCAGAATTAGCTGTATAGAAGTATATTCCTACAGCTAGTCCAATCAATATAACTAATGCTACTGCTAGTAAAACATACAGTTTCTTATTATTCTTTTCATTATTCTTATTTTTTTCTTCCATCTACCTACTCCTTTTTACATAAATATATTAATCTTCCATACATAAATATTTTCACTTATGAATAGAAAAATTAAATTTTTTCTAAGCATTGTCTCCCTCAGGTTCTTCTCCTACATTCCCTTCTTTTTCTCTTTCTTTTTTCTTTTGTTTTTCTCTTTCCCTTCTTCTTCTTTCTTCTTCAGCTTTTTCCTTTTCTTCTTCCTCTTTTTGCTTTAATTCTTGTCTAACTCTCTCTTGTTCTTCAATTATTTTGTTCAATTCCAATTGTCTTTTTATTACATCTGACTTAATCATTAATATTGCAGTTACTACATAAATTGAAGCAATAGCTGTATACATAATTTGGAAGTATTGTATTGTAAAACCAGTAATAGTATTTACTATAGCATATATTATATTTAAAATTATAGGTAATGTTAATGCATATGATGCAATATTATATACTGCACTAATTTTAAGCCTTAATCCAGAAATTCTCGTCACTATATATGCAAGAATTGAAAGTAGGAACATGTCTATTAGTACTGTTGACAAAAATATTATAAACATATACAGTGCCATAGCTCCCCAAAGCATTAACATAGCAGTTTTCATTTCAGAGCCAGAAAGTAAATTTAAAACCTCATTTTTATCAATTTTATTTATATTATATGTCTCAGAAATATCTTTGTATGAATATTCCAATGGTTTAGTTATAATTCCACTCTTTACTATTATTTTATCTTTTAAAATTAATATTCCATTATTTTGAGATTCTATATCATTAATACTTTTTTGTATCTTCTCTTGATCCTCGGTTTGAGTATTTATAACAACTTTTACTCCCAATTCTTCATTGTCTATTTCTGTTATTTCTTCTCCATTATTTGGAATCACAGTTAGTTGATAATTCTCATATTTTATTTCTGATATTTCATTATTAATATAATCTTTAACATCAGCAACTTGTTGACTAAAATTATACAAAAATGCCAAAGATGTCAAAATACTAAATATCAACATAAGTAAAACAATATATCCTATTGTTCTACTTATGTTTTCTGCCGCAAGTTCTTGATAACCATCAAAATCAAAAATGCTGGTTTTTAATTTTTTAAAAAACGAAAGTTTTTTCTCCTTCACTTTTGTGCTCCCTTCGTTATATTTTCTCCAAAGTCATTCCTTCTTTTGTATCTTTAACAATATATCCTTTTTCTTTTAATTCGTCCCTAATTTTATCTGATAATTCCCAATTTTTTTCTAATCTTGCTTTTTTTCTTTGCTCTAATAAATCATTTATATGTTCTGGAATCTCAATATCTTTATATTCTTTTAAATACATCTCAGAATTAATCAAATCTAATGCCAAAACCTTATCTAGTTCTATTAATAATTCTGCAATCTTTCCAGATTTCTTCTCATGCCTAGCTATCTCCCATACAATTCCCATGGCAAGCGGCATATTCAAGTCATCATTTATTGCATCTATGAATCTATTTTTATATTCTTCTAATTGACTATCTTCTATTTGCTCACTTCCTGTTTTATGCTTTAAATAGCTTTCTCTTAATCTGTTCAGAGCTTTCTGAGAAGACATTACCCCTTCAAATGTAAAATTAAGTTGTGCTCTATAATGAGCTGTATAACAAAAAAGCTTATATGCTAAAGGCTCTATTCCTTTATCTTGTAACTGAGATATAGTATAAACATTTCCCAAACTCTTAGACATTTTTCCGCCATCCACTTGCAAAAATTCCACATGCATCCAAATTCTAGCTGGTACTTTTCCAAAAGCTCCTTTACTTTGTGCAATTTCATTTTCATGATGTGTCGGAATATGGTCAACTCCTCCTGTATGTATATCAAACTCTTCTCCTAAGTATTTTTTAGACATAGCCGAACACTCCAAATGCCAACCTGGATAAGATAGTCCCCATGGGCTATCCCACTTCATTATATGATTTGCTGGTGCTTTAATCCAAATTGCAAAATCATATGGATTCCTTTTTTCCGGATCCACATCAATCCTTGCACCTGCCATCTGTTCATCTATATTTCTATTTGATAATACTGGATATTTGTCAAGCTTAGAAACATCAAAATAAATAGCTGTGCTTGTTTCATATCCATACCCATTTTTTACAATTTCTTTTGCAAATTCGAGCATATCCGGTATATGTTCTGTTGCTTTTGCAATAATTTCTGGTCTTTCTATGTTCAACTTATTCATATCTTCGAAAAACACTTCAGTATAGAATTTTGCTATTTCAAAAGGGCTCTTATTTTCTCTTCTTGCTGCTTTTTCCATTTTGTCTTCTCCCTCATCTGCATCTGACTCCAGATGCCCCACATCTGTAATATTCATTACATGTTTTAGTTTGTAACCATTATATTCTAGTATTCTTCTTAAATTATCCATAAAGATATATGCTCTAAAATTACCTATATGTGCATAATTATATACTGTAGGTCCACAAGAGTAAATTCTTGCTTCATTCTCATGAATTGGAACAAACTCTTCTTTTCTTTTAGTTAGAGTATTGTAAAATTTTATTGACACTAAATGTTCCTCTCCCCTCAATAATTTTTTTATTTTCTAGCTTGTGTAAAACTTTGCACAAGCTAGCTTTATATTTTCTCTTTCCTACTATGTTATTTCATTTGCATCCACAACTTCATTTGCATCATCCACAATTTCGTTTTCTTCTGGTTCCTCATTCTTTGTTGGTTCCTCTGGTTCTTCTTCTATAATTTCATTTATTGTCAATGTTATATTATCACCTTTTTTTAAAGTTTTTCCTGCTGAAACGCTTTGTCTCAAAACAACTCCATTTTTCTTACTTGGGTCACTTTCATATACCACTTGGATATTTAACCCCTTAAGTGCTGACTTTGCTTGTGCTTCAGTTTTTCCAACAACATTTATAACTTTCACATTGTTCATTGTTTCCTCTGTATGAACATCACATTTTTCTTTTATTTCTTGATATTTATTACCTACACTTGTTTTCCAACTAGCATTAACCTCTTTTTCTGGTGTTGATAAATATGATTTTTTCTTTGTTTCTGGGCAATACTCTGTTGCAAGTTTTCCAGTTTCAGTACATATTTCTACTACTTTATGTCCATCACATTTTCCAGGTACTGTACCAGAAACAAATTCCTCAGTATATGTTCTAGTACATTCATCTGTAGCAGCTCTACCTGAATCCATACAAATCTTTGCTTTTACAATATTATTTGGCTTATCAAAAGTTGCTGGCTTTAAATCTTCATGTATATCAGTCATTATTTGAGACCAAATATTCATCGCAGGATTGTACATTGAATAAAATGAAATAACTTCTGGTTCATCATATCCAAACCAAGTTGCTGCTGCATAATATGGTGTAAATCCACAAAGCCATCTATCTTTCATATCATCTGTTGTACCTGTTTTAGCTGCAACATCCATTCCAGGAATATCGCATAAGTATGCTGTACCATTAGAACCTGTTACTGGTGACTCTAAAATACTTGATAATATATAAGCATTTCCTTCTGACATAACTCTTTTGGTTTCTTGCTTACATTCTAATATAATATTTCCATTCACATCCTCTACCTTTGTATAAAAAGTTGGTTCTATATATTCTCCGCCATTTGCTATCATTGCATAGGCAGCTGCCATTTGTAATGGTGAAGCACCATGTGTAGTTCCACCTAATGCTAATGATGGATAATTATCGTCTTCGTCAAATTGTGTCATTCCTATTTCATTTAAAAATTCTATTCCTTTACTTACTCCAACATCAGTTAATATTTTTATATTAACAATATTAGATGAAACTTCAATAGCCTTCCTAACTGTTATTAATCCTCTATAAGATCCTCCTGCATTTCCTGGTGAGTAATTGCCAAAGTCTGTTTTCGAATCATCGTATACTGTAGCTGCTGTTACTACATTATTTTCTAAAGCTGGTGCCACCGCAACGATTGGCTTTATTGAAGACCCCGTTTGTCTTCCAGATCCATTATACATTGCTCTATTCAAACCATATGTTGGCGAATCGTCTCCTAATCCTCCCATGCATCCTACAACCTGGCCATTTGAGTGATCTATTATAACCATTCCTGATTGTGAATGAGCTCCTTTCTCAGCATCTGGGTCTGTTGCATCTTTAATGTATTTATCCTTTAAATACTCTTCCTCCATTCTTTCTTGAATCTCTTTATCTCCTGTAGTATATATTTTATATCCATTATTATATACTCTAGCTTCTGCATGTTCTCTGTCTATATCATATTCTTCCATCATATCTTTTACTACTTGATTAATTGCCTCAACTTCTATGAAAGATAGTTCTGATTTTTCAGTAAATTCACCCTGCTTAAACTTTAACCCCTTATCAACTTCCTCTACTGCTTTATCATATTCTTCTTGTGTTATAAATGGTACACCGTTTTCATCTTCAACTTCCAACATTTTTTGTAATACTAATTTTGTTTTATTATTTATTATCTCAGTCTTATCCTCTTCTCCAAAGGGATTATAATAATTCGGTGAATCATTTATTCCCGCCATAAATGCTGCCTCTGCTAAACTTAATTCTTTCGCAGATTTATTAAAATAATATTTGGCCCCACTTTCTACTCCACAAACATTCTGTCCTCCAACGAATATTTCATTTAAATACAACTCTAGTATTTGACTCTTAGAAAGCATTTTTTCCACTTTATATGCACGAGACCATTCTCTTATTTTTCTTGCAATACTATCATCGTCATCTTCTTTTAAGTTTTTAACTAATTGCTGAGTTATAGTACTTCCTCCAAATGAAGATCTTCCTCCATTAACAACATATGTAAAAATAGCTCCGGCTGTTCTATATAAATCAATTCCGCTATGTTTATAGAATCTTTCATCTTCTATAGCCACATATGCTTTTGGTATATATTCTCCCATTTCAGATAAAGGTATTACCTTTCTATTTTCTTCACCTTTAATCTCATGCCATGCGTCTTCATCTTTGTCATATGTAACAGAATTTTGCATTTTTATTACTAGATCTTCTTCTGTCATATTCCAAGTATCGCCAAAGAAAAGTGCTGCAAAAGCTCCAATACCCATTAAGCACAATAGAACAATCACGATTAATATTATTTTTATTGCCAATCTAAGTTTTGGATGCTTCTTCTCTTTTTTTGATTTCTTCGATTTTCCTTTTTTAGTTTGTCCTTCTTGTTTGCCAGTTTCAGCAGTTTTTATATTATATCTCTTAGTTTTATCATCTTCTATATCCATGAAAAAACCTCCTGTTTAATTATATTTTTACTATAATAAATATTATACAAAAATTTACTTACTTATTATATAATAAAATAAAAAAAAAGAAAAGCTTTTTCATAAGCTTTTCACATTTTTTTCTAAAGTATTATTTTATTCTATAACAAATTTTTCATATTCTTCATGAATATAAATCCCTCAATCAAGTCCATAACTGCATAAATTAGAATTATTACTCCTAGAGTAACAATTAACGCACCTGGATAAAATGTAACATATAATCCACCAATTACCATTAAAACTGCTAAAACTAGCATAAAAGCCCAAACTTTATCATTAACTTCTTTTAATTTAAAAGATAAACTAAATCTTGTAAAACCACTGTAAATTATCCAAATACCTATCATAATTCTAAATATGCTCTCGATTGTGCTACTATAAACAATTGTAACCAATCCCAAGATTACAGCGACTAATCCCCAAGAAATATCATTTGCAAACAATGTCGAGTTTCCTCTTGAAATAAAATAATTCGCAATCTTAATAATACCTATTACTATAAAAATTATTCCTAATATCGTAGATATAAATTGCATAGTTGTATCTGGGTTAAAAATCATAATTAGACCTAAAATAGCCAATATTATAGATGTTAAGATTGATGTCCAGCCAGCTTTTTTTAAAAAATTCTCCATTTACTACTCCTCCTACTATTTTTTATTTTTATTTTTTTTAACAATTATACACTGTATTCTATTTTCAGAAACCTAGATACATATTTAAAACATGTTTCAAACGTAATCTAGGTTTTATTTGATGCTAAGCTGTTGTAGCTTTGCTATTCGTGCTAACTCTTTTACTTGTTCCGTTCTTAGGCTTTTTTACAGTTTCCTTATTATTATTTATTATAATTTTTGGCGCTTCTCCCTTTTCAACAGTCTCCTTAGTAATAATACATTTTTCAATCTTAGGATTAGAAGGTATCTCAAACATTATGTCTCTCATAATTTCTTCAATAATAGAACGTAACCCTCTAGCTCCAGTTTTTCTTTCAATAGCTTTATCTACAATAAGTCCCAATGCTTCATCCTCAAATTCAAGTTCTACGTTGTCCATTGTAAATAATTTCTTGTACTGTTTCACTAAAGCATTCTTTGGTTTTGTAACTATATCAATCAAAGCATTTCTATCTAGTTCTTCAAGAGTTGCAATTATTGGCAAACGTCCAACAAATTCCGGAATTAAACCAAACTTTAGCAAATCCTGTGGTAACAATTCCTTGAACACCTTATATTTATCAATATCTTTGTTACTATCTATTACCGCACCAAATCCAATTGATTTTTTTCCTATTCTATCCTTTACTATCTTTTCTAATCCTTCAAAAGCACCTCCACATATAAATAATATGTTAGATGTATCAATCTGAATAAACTCTTGATGAGGATGCTTTCTTCCTCCTTGAGGTGGAACAGATGCAACAGTTCCTTCAACAATTTTCAATAATGCCTGTTGCACACCCTCACCACTAACATCTCTTGTAATTGATGGATTCTCCGATTTTCTTGAAATTTTATCTATCTCATCTATATAAATAATTCCTCTTTCGGCCTTTTCTACATTGTAATCTGCTGCCTGAATTAGTTTAAGCAAAATGTTTTCGACATCTTCTCCGACATATCCTGCTTCTGTAAGAGTTGTAGCATCTGCTATAGCAAACGGAACCTTTAAAATTTTAGCCAATGTTTGAGCTAAAAGTGTTTTTCCACATCCAGTAGGTCCTAGTAGTAACACATTACTTTTCTGCAATTCAACATCATCTTTATCTTCTTTACTATTAATACGTTTATAATGGTTATATACTGCAACTGCTAAAGTTCTCTTAGCATCATCTTGCCCTATTACATAATTATCCAAAATTTCTTTAATCTCAGCTGGACTAGGTAAGTCAGTTTTATTGTCAATTCTGTAAGTCATCTCTGTGTCTTCATACAAATCCTCTTCCACAATACTAGAACATACTCTTATACACTCACTACAAATATATACTCCTGGTCCAGCAATAATCCTATCAACATCATCTTGTGACTTGCCACAAAATGAACATACCACATTATTTTTTTGCCTATTAGCCATTTTTTCATTCCTTCCCTTAATTTTTCAATATAAAATGTTTTTTATCCCTTAAAAATGAAGTACGCAAAATATATTTCTATACTTTCCATAAAATCCCGAAAAGAATTAAACACGTTTATCCATTATTCCATCAATCAAACCATATTTTAAAGCTTCTTCAGCAGTCATATAATTATCCCTCTCTGTATCTTTCATAATCACATCTAATGGTTGGCCTGTTCTGTCACTTAACAACTTATTCAATTTTTCTCTAGTCTTTACCATATGGTCTGCATGAATTTTTATTTCTGTTGTTTGTCCTGATAATCCTCCACCCGCAATTAGTGGTTGATGAATTAGAATTTCTGCATTTGGTGTTGCAAATCTTTTTCCTTTTTCACCTGATGCAAGCAAAACTGCTCCCATGCTTGCTGCCATACCTATACAAATTGTTGAAACTGGGCATTTTATGTAATTCATTGTATCTACAATTCCCATTCCGTCTGTAATTGAACCCCCTGGACTATTTATATAAAGATTTATTTCCCTGTCTGGATCTTCAGACTCTAAGAATAATAATTGTGCTATAACCAAACTTGCAGATGTTTGGTTTACATCCTCTCCTAAAAATATAATTCTATCTTTTAATAACCTTGAGAAAATATCATATGACCTTTCTCCTTTTGCTGTTTGTTCTATAACATATGGAACTAAACTATTTTTCTCCATCAAAAACTCCTCCTTAAAAATTAAAATATCTAACATATTCTATGTTTGTAACAAATATTATGTTTGTGAAAGTATAAAAAGTTAGCGGTAAAATTAAAGAACATTAAATCTATTTTTCCCCCTAACTTTCTATTTCTTATTTTATTTTGGCATTTTTTACAATAAAGTCTATTGCTTTTTCAGATTTTAAGCTTTCAGCTATATAATCTTGCAATTGTGTATTTTCAATAAGTTCTTCTTCTTTTCTACCATATTGCGCTGCCATTTCTTTTATTTTTTCTGTAACTTCATCTGGGTTAGCTTCTATTTTTTCAGCTTTAACTATAGCCTCTAACACTAATTTTGATTTAACAGATTTTTCTGCTTGTTCTTTAAATTCACTTTTCATATCTTCCTCTGTTTTACCCATTATTTGAAGATATTGTGATAAATTTAATCCTTGATATTGTAATCTGTGTTCCATGTCATGAATCATATTGTCTATTTCCATTTCAATCATTCCATTTGGAATATCTATTTTTGTGTTTTCACATACTATTTTAATTGCTTCTTCTTCTGTCTCATATTTTGCTTTGTCAATATTCTGCGTATCTAATCTTTCTTTTATGCTATTTTTTAGCTCGTCTAAAGTATCAAACTCACTAACATCCTTTGCAAATTCATCATCCATTTTTGGTAATTCTTTTTTCTTTATTTCATGTAATTTCACTTTAAATACTGCATCTTTTCCAGCCAAATCTTTAGAAAAGTAGTCATTTGGGAATTTTACTTTAATATCTTTTTCTTCATCAATCTTCATTCCTATAATTTGTTCTTCAAATCCTGGAATAAAAGTATTGCTCCCTATTGTCAACTCATGGTTTTCAGATGAACCACCTTCAAATTTTACTCCATCTACACTTCCTTCAAAGTCTATTGTCGTAATATCACCATTTTCAACAGGTCTATCTTCCACAGTAACAAGTCTTGCATTTCTTTCTGCCATATGACCTAATTCATGTTCTATATCCTTGTCAGATGTATTATACTCAATTTTTTTAATTTCTATACCCTTATATTTTCCAAGTTCAACTTCTGGTTTCGTTTCTACTGTAGCTGTAAAAATTAGTTCTTTTCCTTTTTCCATCTGTACTATATCAATATTTGGCTTGCTAACAGCTTCTACCTTATTTTCTTTTATAGCTTCATCATATATTTCTGGAACAAACTCATTAAAAGCATCTTCATAAAAAATTGCTGTTCCATATTGTCTCTCTACTAATTGAAGTGGAGCTTTTCCCTTTCTAAATCCAGGTATATTAAAATATTTAGCTGTTTTTGCATATACCTTCTTAATCGCTTCTTCAAATTTTTCGGCTTCAATATTAAAAGTAAGTTTTACCTCATTTTTGTTTTCTGTGTTTTCTACTTTAATGTTCATATTTATTCTTCCTTTCCTGATATATTCTATAAGCTTTATAATTATATCACATTTTTTCGATTTTGCAATAGTTTACATATTTTTTCTTGTAAAATCACCAAATAATTTGGTTAGTACTTAAATTATTAACCGAAGTATTTCCCCATAGTTCATCAAACTGTTGCATTGTCGTATTTAATTCTTCTTTCGAGTTCATCATGTTTTCAGTAAATGTATTTACTCCCCAAATTAGTAGGGCTGAAATTGCGGCAACCAGCAATATTACTCCTATAAAAACAGGAAGATTAATTTCGACATTCCTATACATACTATCTCTACTCCTTTATATCTTTAGTACACCTAAACCTTTATCAAATCAAAATTTATGTAATCAGCACTAATCAATCTATACTCTATCCCATCTATGTTGCCCTCAACTGCCTCTTTATGAGATATTCCGTGTAAATGGCCATAATAACATTTATGTATATTATACTTTTTTAAAGTTTTTACAAAAATACTTTCCTCTTTTCTTATTATATCGTTTTTATTTATAGGTGGATAATGCATAAATGCAATTACCTCTTTTTCCTTACCATATTTTTTTATTCCATCCTGAATAGAAAGTTCAAGCCTTGCATTTTCTCTTTTTAACATTTTGCCATCATCTTCAATATCCAAGATGTTCCAGCCCCTAGTTCCAACAATTAACTTGTTTTCAACTAAATAACTATTATTGTATAAAAATTCTATACTATCAAGACTATTTTTTTCTATAAATTCTCTAAGTTTTTTTAAAGTCGTCCACCAGTAGTCATGATTTCCTTTTAAGAGAATTTTATGTCCTGGTAACCCATTCAAATATTTAAAATCTAGTATAGTATCATTTAAATACATTGCCCAAGAAAAGTCTCCAGGTAATATCACATAATCATCATCTTTTACTTTTCCTATCCAATTATTTTTAATTTTCTCCGCATGATTTTCCCAATTGCTTCCAAAAACCTCCATTGGCTTGTCTTCTATAAAAGATAAATGTAAATCTGCTATTGCATAAATCGACATAGCATTTGCTCCTTATTTTGGTTTTGATAATTATATTACTTTTGAAGTTTTTTTTCAAGGCTATTTCAATAAAAAGTTGAACCTCTAATAAAACTTACTTATTTTTAGTCATCAGCTATCTTAAATACAAACTATACCATATTTCTAACTTTTATTTAGTCATGAATTGTAGCATTCGGCACAGCATTCAAGTCCAATCCTGAAGTTACCCCTGACATAAATCTATAATATCCTGCCGAGGCAATCATTGCAGCATTATCAGTACACAATATCGGGTCAGGATAATATACTTTATACCCTTGTTCTTCCAAATCTAAAAACGAATTTCTTATGTATGAGTTTGCAGATACACCTCCTGCTAATGCAATTTTGTTAATTTTTAGTCTTTTCGCAGCTTCTAAAGTATTATTAAGTAACATATCCGTAACATATTTTTCGAAACTAGCACATAGGTCCGCCTTGTTTATATCAGGATTCTTGTGTTCTAAATTTATTATTGCCGTTTTTATTCCACTAAAGCTAAAATCCAACCCATCAATATGCGTTTTGGGTAGTTCTATATTTGCTTGTCCTTCTTTTGCTAGCTTATCCACCTTTGGACCACCAGGGTATCCCAAGCCAATCACTCTTGCAACCTTGTCAAAAGCTTCTCCTATAGCATCGTCTCTTGTTTTTCCTAATATTTCAAACTTATCATAACTTTTAATATGCACTAAATGAGTATGTCCTCCAGATATTATAACACATAAAAACGGAGGTTCTAGTTCTTTATGGCTAATATAATTTGCAGCAATATGTCCTTCTATATGATTAGTACCTGTAAGCGGCTTAGAAAGAGCATAACTCAACCCTTTTGCATACGAAACTCCTACCAAAAGTGCTCCTACCAATCCTGGTCCATATGTACAAGCAATATTATTTATATCACTTAATTTTATATTTGCTTCATATAAAGCTCTTTTTGTCACATCAGAAATAGCTTCTACATGATTTCTAGAAGCTATTTCTGGTACAACACCACCAAATTTTTCGTGTATTTCAATTTGAGAATTTATAACGTTCGATAAAACCTCTCTGCCGATTTCTTACAACAGCAGCAGAAGTCTCATCACAGCTCGTTTCAATTCCAAGTGTATATATATCTTTCAATATTATCCATTCCTTTTATAATTTTCTTTTTTGCTTACCATCTATATTCAAGAAACTCTCTAAATTCTACTTCATACCAAACTAAATCTTTCTCATTTACATTAATCCAAATATACTAGCACATAAATAAGTCAAGCCACTATATACCCAATTTATCACCGGAGATATTATTAGACTTAAGATTCCTACTATCCATAGTGCAATAAATATTATTTCAAAAATCTGACTATGTGTTTCAATCCAATTTTTCGCATTGTACGGTAAAAAACCACATAATATCTTAGAACCATCAAGTGGTGGCAATGGTATTAAATTGAATATCCCTAACCCCAAATTAGTTATTACAATTGAGCCTAAAATTGCATTCACAATTATACCTGTTTCTGAGAACATAAATACAGGTGCAAACTTAGCAATCAAACAAATTACAATTTCAAACACAAAAGCCAAAATAAAATTCATAACCGGTCCTGCAGCAGCCACAATAGCTTCTGCTTTTGAAAGAGAAATGTCTCTGTTAAAATTCCTTGGGTCAATTTCTACTGGTTTGCCCCAACCAAACCCAGCAAAAACAAGCATTATAGTTCCAAATACATCTAAATGTTTAAATGGATTTAAATTAAGCCTTCCCTGTCTCCTTGGAGTATCGTCTCCTAAACGGTCTGCAGCAAAAGCATGTGCAAACTCATGAAAAGTAATAGCTATTAATATTCCAGGAATAGAAAGCACAAAACTAAGAAGTGCTCCCTCCCTAGAAAACATTGTCATAAATGAACTAAACAACATCAATGCTATTATTAAAAATATTATTCTTCTATCAATATACATACTTAAATTTTCCTTTCATCTTTAAGGTTACCTAATTGAATTTATTAAAACTCATTAATTTTCAATAAATTAATCAATTTCCTCTGATACTTGTTCTATTGTTGGTATATAACTTTGCAATTTTTCACTAAGTCTTTCTTGGCATTTTTTAAATACTTGAGTTAATTGGTCTAAACTTCCTGTCGTTTGCGCTTTATATAAAGCCTCTCTATATTCTTTATTATACTCCTCATCAATAGCAATTAAATCAACATTGTTTTCTATACATTGTCTAAGTATAATAAATCTCCCTATTCTTCCATTACCATCTTGAAAAGGATGTATATGTTCAAATTTTTGATGAAAATCAGCTATAGCATAAATATTTTTTTCACTTTCTTTCCAATCTTTAAGTAAATTATAAATACTATTCTCAACTAGATGTGGTTCACACAATTTCAAATCTGTCTTTGAAAGTCGATTTTCATATTTTTTCCATTTTCCTACATTGTCTATTTCATCATCTACAGTTCCTTTTTTTAATAATCTATGCCACTGCCATAATAAATATTTATCAAATGGCTCCTTTAACGTATTGATTACGCTATCAAATAATTCTAGTGAGTTCTTTGTTTCTATTACATCATCTAAAAAATGTTCACCGCTTAACTTGTTTTTGTTCTAAAAGGTCTATTAAATTTTCTTTGCTAAATGTACTTCCCTCAAGTTTATTTGAATTGTATAAATATTCTATTTTGATTGCATCATATACTGAATTTTTTATTTTTGATAATTTTTGCATCGTATTAATAGATATTTTCATATACTTTTCCTTTCTTTATATTTTTATTTTCTAAAATTTTTATTGTAAATTCAATAAGATATCCGATTATATCATATTAGTAATGTAATTCTCCCTACTTAAGTTGCAATGGTTTTTCCAATATTTCTTTTCCTTCAGTTATTCATTATTTTATTAATTAAATCAATTACTTCATCTAAACTCTCATAGGCTAGAAATTCAATTTTTTCATTACCTCTAAGAAATCCTGATACATTTGCTCCTTTTTCATAAATAGCATATATCTTTTTTCCTAAGTTTTCCGCATAAGAAATCTCATATCCTACTCCAAGAGATGCTATTGTTATATCTGCAAAAAACATATCACATTCTTTTAACCATTTAATATCTCTTTCATAAATTTCTTTCAAAGACATATTCTCACCTTTAACAGAAAGATTAGAATCTGCAACATGTTTAGTTAAAACTTCTCCACCACGTTTTTCAAATTGGTTTACCATTTTTTGATAATCGTAAACTTTTTCTCTTCCACCTCTTATTGCCCCTGCAAAATAAATTTTCATTATTTCTTCCTTTCTATATTAATTTTTAAGTTGGTAACATTAAAAATTAATAAAAAATCAAAATTTTTCATTTTAATTATTTTTATAAAATTCTCTATGTTAGTGTATTTTCAACGTTTCAAGTTTTTAATAGGCTATATTAAAGCTTATTAAGCATTATTAAGTGGTTTCATTGTTGGAAACAATAATACATCTCTAATTGATGCTTCATCTGTAAGAAGCATAACTAATCTGTCAATTCCCATGCCCATTCCACCTGTAGGAGGCATACCATATTCAAGAGCATTAACAAAATCTATATCCATCATATTTGCTTCATCATCTCCTGCCTCTCTTTGCTTTACCTGATTTAAGAACCTCTCATATTGATCTATTGGGTCATTAAGCTCAGAAAAGGCATTCGCATACTCCCTGCCACCAATAAACAACTCAAATCTTTGCGTCATTCTCTCATCATTGTCTGTTTTTTTAGCAAGTGGCGAATTTTCTATAGGATACTCGTAAACTATTGTTGGTTGAATTAGCGTTTCCTCGACTTTCTCATCAAAGAATGCAACTATAATATCTCCTCTAGTTGTTTTAATTGGATCAACTGGTACACCAACATTCTTTGCAGCCTCCATGGCTTCCTCATCAGTATTTATTTCATTAAAATCTACTCCTGTTGCCTCTTTGACAGCATCAATCATTGTAACCCTTCTCCATCCTGGTGCCAAATCAATTTCTTGACCTTGATAATTTATTTTAGTTGTTCCTAGAACTTTCATAGCCACCTTTGAAACTATTTCTTCAGTCAAATCCATAATATCTTCCAAATTAGCATATGCTTGGTATAACTCTATAGTAGTAAACTCTGGATTATGCTTTATATCCATACCCTCATTTCTAAAAATTCTTCCAATCTCATACACCCTATCAAATCCACCAACAATCAACCTTTTCAAATAAAGCTCTGTTGCAATTCTTAAATACATGTCTATATCTAAAGTATTATGATGAGTTATAAATGGACGCGCTGAAGCACCACCAGGAATAGTATTTAAAATTGGCGTTTCTACTTCAATATAATTTTTCTCATCCAAAATTTCTCTAATAGTCTTAATAATTTTTGTCCTTTTTTCAAATGTATCTTTGACTTCTGGGTTTACAATTAAGTCCACATATCTTTGTCTATATCTTAAATCTGTATCTTTCAATCCATGAAATTTCTCTGGAAGTGGTCTTAATGACTTAGAAAGAAGTGTAAGCTCTTTTGCATGAATAGAAATTTCACCTGTTTTGGTTTTAAATACAAAACCAGTAATGCCAATAATATCTCCTATATCATCCTCTTTAAAATCCTTGTAGCTCTCCTCTCCAAGCTCATTTATACTAACATAGCTCTGTATTCTTCCAGTACTATCTTGAATGTGACAAAACGAAGCTTTTCCCATAATTCTCTTTGCCATAATTCTTCCAGCAATTGTTACATCTTTTCCCTCTAATTCATTATAATTATCTTTTATTTCTTTGCTTGTATGTGTTCTATTAAATTTTGTTATTTTAAATGGATCTTTCCCTTCTTCTTTTAGCTTATCTAATTTTTCCCTTCTCACCAACATTAATTGGTTCATATCCAATTCTTGTTCCTCATTCTTGTTCTCGTTCATGCTAATTCCTCCATTTACTTATTTTGCTACAAACCATGTTAATATTAAATTGCTATGTATCGTACCCTACATTAGCAATAAAACACACTTGTCTGTAACACGTAAAATATTATATACTACTTTACTATTTTTGTAAAGAGGTATATCTACATCAAGTTAATGGCTAGTTTCCATTTTTTCCAATGTCAAAAACAATAGCGTTAGAGAATAACGACTGTTGTACTTTTAGCCATTATTCCAACGCTACTGTTAAATTTTTTATCCGAATTATGGTAAATCTTGATTTTATGTTAATCCACCCTATTTTATCCTAGCGTCCTCTACAAATTACGGTAAACCTCTTGTTTATGTTAATCAGATCTATTTTCCGTTCTGACGCCTTCTGTGAAAAAATGCGTATAACCTCTTCGTCTCATACCCCAGTTCGCCCGTTCTAGGTACCTTATCGTGCGAATTAGAGGGGTAATTTTTACAAATTAGAAAGGTGTGTGTTAACGAAAGCAAGCTTTCGACGCACAGATGTGCATCTCGCTCTCGCGAATATGCACAGCCTAAGGTAACCTAACCTTGTTGCTGGAAATTTGAGGGTGTAGAATACAGTGTGTAAATTCTAAAAATGCACACTGTATTTTTAGTGC
>JAHZIB010000008.1 GCA_019419955.1 Clostridiales bacterium
ATTATGTGTCTTTTTTATTTTTCAAAACCGGTATTTTAATTTTACCATTTGTAAAACTTTTTTTAAGGGGATACTAGATAAAGGTTTAATAAAATAATTGTCCTGCAACAGGAGTTCTAGATAAAATCGTCTCGCTTCGTCCCGACGGAGCTCCCTGCTACACTCGCCAATTTTATCTAGAACATACCTGTGCGGACTTGAAGTTTAATATAAACCATTATCTAGGAACCTAAGGTGACCCAACCTTGTTGTATGTGAGGAAATTGTTGTAAGTATTAGGATGTAAAAAACTCCATACAATGAAAAATTTCATAAATAAATTAGAATATACTGGAAAAGTTCAGAATATAGTGAAAGAAAATCAGAAAAGTACTTGACAAAAGAATAAAAATAGTGTAAAGTATAATAGCATTACATAGTGATGCTATTATTTTACGTCCTAAGGAATGTAAGGAAGGGTTGTTGAATTCTATGGAAAGGAAAGTTGAAATAAGTATTCTTTGCCAAATTTATGGCAAGCTTTTAACTGAAAAACAGTATGAGTTCATTGATGACTACTATAATAATGATTTATCACTTTCCGAAATAGCTGAAAACAACAATATTACAAGACAAGCTGTTAGAGATGTAATAAAAAAGGGGGAAAATAAACTTTTCGAGTTTGAGGAAAAGCTTTTGATTATGAAAAAGACTAGGAATCAAGAAAAACAAATACAAGAAATAATTGAAGAACTGAATAAAATTACAGACAGCTCTTCAGATAAGAAAATTGAAAAGATACTTGATAATGTTAGAAAAGAATTGCTTTGTTTAAATTTTTAAAATAATTGGCATCTTATTGCAGAAAAGAATGTTTAAATCCTTTACATACACTCAGTATATATTCTGGTATTTTAATCGATTTTTTGCATTGTAATATATCAATTCTTTTATAAATTAGTTTTAGGAAGTTCTTACTAACTAAAATATTCAAGTAAGAAGCCCATTATTTTTAAATTTAACTAAGGAGGGGTAGTGTGGCATTTGAGGGACTATCTGCTAAGTTACAAGAAGTAACGCGAAAATTAAGAGGTAAAGCAAGAATTACCGAATCCGATTTAAAGGAAATGTTAAGAGAAGTAAAGCTTGCACTTTTGGAAGCAGATGTAAATTATACAATTGTTAAAGAATTTATTAATACCATACAGGAAAAGGCTCTAGGCCAAGACGTTTTAAAGTCATTAACTCCTGGGCAACAAGTAATAAAAATAGTTAAGGATGAATTGGTAGAACTTCTTGGCGGAACGGAGAGCAAGATTAATTTTACACCAAATCCACCAACAGTAATAATGCTTGTTGGACTTCAAGGTTCAGGAAAGACAACTACATCTGGAAAACTTGCAAATCTTCTAAGAAAACAAGGAAAGAAACCACTATTAGTTGCGTGTGATGTGTATAGGCCGGCTGCTATTAAACAATTGCAGGTAGTTGGAGGACAGTTAAATATACCAGTATATGCTAATGAAAACACAAAAAACGTTGTACAAATTGCAAGACAGGCAATGGATTTAGCAATTAGCAAGTTGAATGATGTGGTAATACTTGATACGGCAGGCCGTTTGCATATAGATGAAGAACTTATGAATGAGCTTAAAAATGTTAAGACTAATGTTAAACCACATGAAATATTGCTTGTAGTAGATTCAATGACAGGACAGGATGCGGTAAATGTTGCAAAAGCATTTGACGAGGCACTTGGAATAGATGGCGTAGTTTTAACAAAGCTTGATGGAGATACTAGAGGTGGTGCTGCAATTTCTGTAAAAAAGGTTACAGGTAGACCAATAAAATTTGCGGCAACCGGAGAAAAGCTAAGTGACATAGAAGTATTTCATCCAGAAAGAATGGCATCTAGAATTCTTGGAATGGGTGATGTACTTTCAATTATAGAAAAGGCAGAAGAGGCAATTGACTTAGAAGAAGCTGAAAAAATAGAAAAACAGCTAAAGAAGAAAAAGGATTTAGATTTGGATGATTACTTAACACAGCTTAGACAAATAAAGAAAATGGGTTCTTTCTCGTCACTACTAAAAATGATTCCTGGTATGAATCAATTAAAAGATGTTAAAGTGGATGATAAGGAATTTGTTAGAATTGAAGCTATAATTTCTTCTATGACTAAGGAGGAAAGGCAAAATCCAAAATTACTTAATGGAAATAGAAGGCTAAGGATTGCGAAGGGAAGCGGAACCTCAGTTCAAGAAATAAATAAATTCATGAAATCATTTGAAATGACACAAAAAATGATGAGACAGATGAAAGACAATAAGAATATGAAGAAGATGATGAAGGGAATTAACCCAGCTGACCTAAAGAATATGCTAAAATAGTTTGCAAATAATTGTTTTGGGTGTTGTTAAACTTTATAGAGGAGTTTTCTTGATGTATACAAGTAGACTTTAGTTTATAAATTGGTTGAATATCCAAAACCCAACTATTTACAAATTTAAGGAAAAAGCAATAAATAATTAGATATTAATTTTAAATATATATTAAAATTTTTTGGGAGGTGAATTAAATGGTAAAGATAAGATTACAAAGACAAGGCGCTAAGAAAGCTCCATTCTACCATATAGTAGTTGCAGATTCTAGAAGCCCTAGAGATGGAAAAATAATTGAAAAAATAGGAACATATAATCCTATGACAGAACCATCTACAATTGTTTTAGATAAAGAAAAAGTAGAAAAATGGGTAAAAAATGGTGCAAAACCAACAGATACTGTAAAAAGACTAATCGAACTTGCAAAATAGTTTGTTAATGCCCAATAAGTTAAATATGACTTTAAGTGACTTGAGTACAAATAAAAATTAATCTCATTTCTAATACGATATTAGGAATAGAAAGGACGCATTATGAAACATGCTTTAGAAGCAATCATAAGAAACATAGTAGAAAACCAAGATGCCGTTTCTATAGAAGAAATTGAAGAAGCGGATAGAACAATTTTTAAAGTTAAAGTTTCAACAGAAGATATGGGTAGAGTAATAGGAAAACAAGGAAAAGTTGCAAACTCTATTCGTATAGTTATGAAAGCTTTGGCTGCAAAGGAGAAGAAAAAACTAACTATAGAATTTATTGATTAATTATGAATGAAAATTTAAAATACCTAATAAAATGATTGAGGTTAGACATGAAGCAAGAATATTTTGAAGTTGGTCAAATTGTAAATACATTTGGAATAAAAGGATTTGTAAAAATAGTTCCGTTTACTGATGACATGGAAAGGTTTGAAGAACTTAGAAGTGTATTAGTTGTCAAGCAAAAGCAACTAATAGAAATGGAAATTGAAGAAGTTAAATATCATAAAAACTTAGTGTTAGTAAAATTTAAAGGCATTGAAGATATTAATATGGCAGAAAAATACAAAGGATGTTATATAAAGATAAAAAGGAAGGATGCTAGGACGCTTCCAAAAGATACATATTTTATAGCAGACTTAATTGGAATTAGTGTATACGACGATGCTGGTAATTTACTTGGAAAAGTGGATGATATATTTAACAACAAAAGCCACGATATTTATGTAATAAAAGATGATCTAGGAAAACAAATATTACTACCGTCTACAAAAGAAGTAATAAAAGATGTGGATGTAGATAATGGCAAGATTGTTGTTCACTTAATTGATGGTTTAGTTTAGAAAATAAACTTCGCTTTGTGTTGTAAAAAGCAAATAAATGGAGGAAAGATGAAATTTGATATACTTACACTTTTTCCAGAAATGTTTAAACAATTGAGTGAAAGCATTATTGGAAGAGCACAAGAAAGAGGACTAATAGATATAAATTTAATAAATATTAGAGACTTTTCTAAGGATAAACACAAAAAAGTTGATGATACACCATATGGTGGAGGAGCAGGGATGGTATTGATGCCAGATGTTGTATATGATGCTTATAGCTCTATACAAAATAAAAATGGTAAGGTAATATATCTATCCCCACAAGGAAAGGTGCTTGACCAAAAAAAAGTGAAAGAATTATCAAATGAAGAAAATCTTATTCTACTATGCGGACATTATGAAGGAATAGACCAAAGAGTTCTAGACGAGATAGTGGATGAGGAAATTTCTATAGGAGATTATGTGCTAACAGGAGGAGAGTTACCAGCAATGGTGCTGATAGATGCTGTTAGTAGACATATAAAAGGTGTGTTGAGCGATGAATCTACTAAGGAAGAATCTTTTTCAAACAATAGATTAGAATATCCTCAGTATACTAGACCAGAAGTGTTTAGAGGAAAAAGAGTTCCAGAAGTGTTGATTTCTGGGCATCATGGAAATATAAAAAAGTGGAGAGATGAACAATCTCTTGAAATTACAAAAATCAAAAGACCAGATTTATTAAAATTAAAATAAGAAAGGAGGATATCATAATGGATATCATAAAATCAATAGAACATGAACAATTGAAAAATAAGATACCTGAACTTAAAATTGGTAATACTGTAAGAGTACACCAAAAGATTAAGGAAGGAAACAGAGAGAGAATCCAAGTATTTGAAGGAATTATAATTAAAAAACAAGGTGGCGGACTAAATGCAACGTTTACTGTAAGAAAAATAGCTTATGGTGTAGGTGTCGAAAAGACATTTTTAGTACACTCACCAATGGTGGAAAAAGTGGAGGTAGTAAGAGTTGGTAAAGTTAGACGTGCTAAATTATACTACTTAAGAGACAGAATAGGTAAAGCAGCTAAAACTAAAGAGGATACAGGAGCAAGAATAGAAAATAGGGAAATCGTTATCAAAGCTGATGATATGCCAGAAGAAGCACTAGCTGCAGAGACAGATGCTGCAGTAGCACCAGAGGAAGCTCCAGCTATTGAAACAGAAACACCAGAAGTAGTAGAGACTGTTGATACAGTGAAAGAAGAACCCGTTGAAACAGTGAAGGAAGAGCCTGTGAAAGAAGATAAATAATATTATTAAAAATATTAAAAAAATGCCCCCACCCTAGCGGTGGGGGTGAACTACAGGAAGAACCTGCAATTCTTAGGAGGATTACACATATGAATATCAATTGTAGGTAGGTTGTTATAAGTTTCATTGAAAGGAGATGTCAAAGAGAGATCAGTAAAGAAAATGTAACCTACAATTGAAGGACTCAAAAAACAAAATAAAAATTGTTTTTTGCAACCTCCTTGATTGAGTTGACCATTATAAGTCACTCCTATTATGTATTTTCACTCATGTGAATATATATATTATAACATAACTTTCCATAAAATGTAAACCTTTTTTTGAAAAAATAATAAAAAATTGATAAATTGTTACAAAATAGTTGATATTACTATATATCCAATTAATTTTTTTCTTTACAATCAACCTAAAATATTATATAATACTCAAAGCAACAAAATTTATATCAAAATAACAATAATTAATTAATGCATAATAATTGTACACATAGTTAAAGAAATATTACAAAAATATAACAGTGTTACAACAATATTAAATAATTATTACAATTATGTAATTTTTATTGACATATTATAAATAACAGTTAAAATATATGTAAGTAAATTAAGAGGTATTTTTATGAGAGTAATTAGTGGAAGTGCCAGAGGAACAAAACTCAGTTCTATTGAAAGTGACAATACTAGACCGACATTAGATAGAGTGAAAGAGTCTCTTTTTAATATTTTACAAAATAAGATTTATGGCTCTGTTGTTTTTGATTTGTTTGCTGGTAGTGGAGCTATCGGAATAGAATTTATAAGTAGAGGGGCAAAAAAAACATATTTTTGTGAGCACTCACACGACGTAGCTATGTTTCTTAGAAGAAACCTTGAAAAAACGAAGTTTATTAATAAATCAGAAATTTTTGAATGCGATTATAATGTGGCTTTAAAAAATCTGAGTGGCCAAGGGGTTAAGTTTGATTATATATATATTGATGCGCCATACAAAGATGATATTGCTGTAAAAGCTGTAAAAAAAGTTATAGATTTGGATTTATTAAATAAAGATGGAACAATAATTATAGAAACGGATGAAAAAGATAGGGATATAGAAGAATTAGAAAAAATACAAGTAACAGTAGGTGATTTAAGAAAATATGGAAGAGCTTGGCTGATATTCTTAAATCGAAAGGAGTAGGATTATGGAAATATTTACATTATTAGAAGCATTAGAGGATATGTTAGACAAGAGCAGAAATGTACCATTTTCTAGTAAGTGTATAGTAAATAAAGAAGATATATTAGATATTGTTAAAGAGATACGTCTAAAATTGCCTGATGAACTTAAGCAGGCAAAATGGATAAAGGAAGAAAGACAAAGAATTTTAGTCGAGGCACAAAATGAAGCAGATGAAATAATAAAGGAAGCAGAGAATAGGATTATTTCTATGATTGATGAACACGAAATTACTAAAAAGGCTTACGAAAAAAAAGTGGAAATAATTGAAACTGCAAATGAGATGTCTAGAGAAATAAAGAGTGGCACAGAGGAGTATGCAGATGGTGTTTTAGCTGGAATTGAAGTTGCATTAGAAGATGCATTAAAGGTTATAAAAAATAACAGAAAAGAATTAAAATAAAAACAGCGAAAAAAGAAAAATGGATGCAGTTATTCACAATTTTTGAAAATATGTGGATAACTGCATTTGTGATGCATTAGAAACTGCGAATAATGAAGAAAGATTGACTTATATACATACCATTTTCCAAATCTGCACATCCAAAGGATGGTTACGAGTTGCCATATAGGAATATTATTATCGTATAACAAAATTTTTAACAATTTAAAAAATATTGTTTGCTTTTCTAAAACCTTGTGATATAATACAAAAGGAAAAGATTGTATACAGCAAAAGGAGGAAAAAGCCTTGGCTAAAAAAGGGAGAAGAACTAAAAGTAGAAGTAAGAGTAAGAATAAGTTAGATATAAATGTGGCAGTGGTTTTTATGCTTTTAATAAGCATTTTGCTAGCTATTTTAATATATACAAAATCTGGATATATAGGTGAGCATTTAAGTCCAATACTTGGTGGTGTGATGGGCGCAATAAAATATATTATTCCAGTAGGTACTTTTTTGATTGCGATTTATATGACGACAGAAGATAAAGATTATCTTATTTCAAAGCTTGTACAGTATGGCATTTTTTTGATATGTATTGCAACTATATTAAGTGTGTTTCAATTTTCAAATGGTAATATTAATTTAAATAGTGAGTTTTCTGATGTGGTACAAAAAGGGTATGAATTAGGAGAGATAAATAATGGCGGAGGAGCTATAGGTACGGCTTTAGCACATGTATTAATAGGACTTTTGGGAGAGATTGGAACTGTTATATTGTGCATAGGTATTGCCGCAATATTACTTGTGTTTATGTTTGGAATAAAACCTGCTGAGATGATTGCCGAATTTGTAGAGTCAAGAAGAGAAAACAGAGAAGATAGAAAAATAGAGAGACAAGAAGCAAAAGAAACTATTGCAGAGAATTCAAGAGAGAAAAAAGAGACAAAAAGGGAGCGTAGGTTAAGGGAAAAAGAGGAGCAGAGGAGAGAAGCAGAACAATTAGCAGAGCAATTGACAATTAATTTAAATGAGGAAGAACCTGAAAAAGATAAAAAGCCTAAAAAATATTCTCATAAAGATGATGATATTATTCCAATAAGTATGGGGAAAAACAATAAGGAGGAGAAAGCAAATCCTAATGTGATTGAAGCAAATTTGTTTAAGGAGGAGCAAGAAACTAAGGAAGAAAAGGTAAAACAAGTATTGCAATTGGAACATGCACTTACAGTAGAGGATGAGCATTATGAATTTCCACCAATTCAGCTTTTAGCAGAGGGAGATAAAAAAGGTATTAAAGGTGGTAAGAAGGCTGTTGCAGATACGGCAACAAGGTTGCAAAAAACACTGTATAGTTTTGGAGTTTCTGCAAAGGTGGAAAATGTTTCTGTAGGCCCTGCTATAACTAGATATGAATTAAAGCCAGCAGAAGGAGTAAGAGTTAGCAAAATAGCTAATTTGGCAGATGATATTGCACTTAATTTAGCGGCTGAGACTATAAGGATAGAGGCTCCTATACCTGGTAAGCAAGCTGTTGGTATAGAGGTTCCTAATAAAGAAAATGAAGTTGTTACTTTAAGAGATATAATTGATTGTGATAAATTTAGGGAGCATAAATCAAAACTTGCATTTGCATTAGGTAAAGATGTTGCTGGTAATGAAGTTGTTACTGATATTGCAAAAATGCCACACGTTTTAATTGCTGGAGCAACTGGTTCTGGTAAGTCTGTATGCATTAATACTATGATTGCGAGTATAATTTACAAAGCAAAACCAAGTGAAGTGAAACTTGTTATGATAGACCCAAAAGTTGTTGAACTTTCAGTATATAATGGTATTCCTCATTTGCTAATTCCAGTTGTAACAGATCCAAAAAAAGCAGCAGGGGCTTTGGCATGGGCTGTTCAGGAAATGGTTAACAGATATAGTTTGTTTGCAAGCAAAAATGTTAGAGACATAAAGGGATATAATGAGGCTATAGAAGAACAAGGGCATAAGTTGCCTCAAATAGTTATTATTATAGATGAACTTTCAGATTTAATGATGGTTTCTCCAAAAGATGTGGAGGATTCAATCTGTAGACTTGCACAAATGGCTAGGGCTGCGGGAATGCATTTGGTTATAGCTACTCAAAGACCATCTGTTGATGTTATAACAGGTATTATAAAAGCAAATATTCCTTCAAGAATAGCATTTGCGGTATCTTCTCAGGTTGATTCAAGAACAATTTTAGATATGTCTGGAGCTGAGAAGTTGCTAGGAAAAGGCGATATGTTATTTTATCCTGCAGGAGCACCAAAACCTACAAGAATTCAAGGGGCTTTCATTTCAGATAAAGAAGTAGAAAAAGTTGTTGATTTTATTAAAAATAATGGAGAAGCTACATACAATGATGAAATTATTAAACAAATTGAAAATGCTAATAGTACAGACCAGGAAATAGATAACAGTGATGAAGATGATTCAGACCCATTATTAATGGAAGCAATAGATGTTGTGGTGGAAACAGGACAAGCGTCTACATCCTTTATCCAAAGAAGGTTTAAAGTAGGGTATGCAAGAGCAGGAAGAATAATAGACCAAATGGAAGAAAGAGGTATAATATCAGGATTTCAGGGTAGTAAACCTAGAGAAGTTTTGATGTCAAAGGAAAGATGGGAAGAATTAAAAATGAGTAGCAGTGAGGTAAATGAAAGCTAAAATATAATTACTAAAGAAGGTAGAAAATGGAAAAGAACAATATTTTATCCAAATTAAATATTAATATAAGGGATTACAATAATGAGTTAGAAAAAATATTAGAAAACAAACTATTTTCTTATGATGTGAAAAATTTACTCCTTAGTATGCTATATAAAATAGAAAATTCGTACAAAGACTACGAAGCAGTTAAGGTTGAAGTTCCTTCCAAAAGAGAGTATATTGAAAATATTTTAAGAATAATAAAGGAAAAAACAATAAAAATATTTTTGGTTAAATCAGGAACACCAGAAGGAGAAGAACTGGAAAAAAATAAGTTATTGTACAAAATAGATAAGGAAAATGGAGAAATAGTTTGTTTTCAAAATGAAATTATAATGCTTACAGCATTATATAAATTAGATGAGACTGATGACAAAGTATTTGTTCCTTATGAATATATAAAAGAACCTCTAAATAAGTTAATAAATACAGGAAAGTTGGACTCTATGGTAGAAGTACTTAGAGATTTTAATGGTTGGTCTTGGAATTTAATGCTAAAAGAAATAAAGGACCTTGATTATAATTTTGTTTACGAAAGTGCTTTACTTTTAGATGCTAAAAAGCATATCGAATCAAAAGATTATCAGGATCTTAAAAATATGGTAATGAAATTTGCTATGAAAAAATATTTGATGGCTGAAGAAAATTCAGAATATAAAGACAAAATTGAAGAGACCAAGAAATCCAAGCAGGAAAAGTTAAAACAATTTGAAAACAAGAAAGAATTTGTTTCTCAAGTAACGGAAGAAAAGAAAGAATGTACTAAGCAAATTGAGAGAATAGATAGAATGCTTAATGATAATGAATTATTAAAGAAAGAATACTATGAAAGAAATTCTAAGCTACCAAATAAGGATAAAATATTTAGCGTGAGTTATTTAGTACGAATATTGGTAGATGAAAGGGAGAAACTTTTAGATAAAATTGATGATTGTAATAAAATTATTTTGCCAAAAGAATTTATAAATCAAAAAACTATAATAGAAAAAGAGGCAAATTTCTTGGATTCATTACAAGGCAATATAACAAATGAAGATAAACTGGAAATAGCAGAAGAATTTTTGAAAATAGCAGAAAAGCAGATAACAAGAGCAACGGAGGAAACAAAACAAGAACTTATAAAATGGATGTATAAAATAAGGTATTATAGATTTATTCCAATAGATAAAGAAAGTTTTGTAAAAGATGTTGTAAAACTAGAAGACAAATTTGAGAGAATAATAAAACTAATAATAAAAAAGGCGCAAGAGTTTAAAATATGGGAAGTTTTTACAGAAAATACAGAATTAACATATAGAATTTTGAAAGAAGTATTTAATACAAAAATAATATATTTGCAAAATATTAACTTTCAATGTCGAAACGAAGGCAAAACTCTATATATTGAAATATATGATGATAATATTATCGAGAGTGCTGTTAAGTTTGGAGTTGAAGGAGAGGTCAAAATTAAGAAGAAAATTAAACTTTTTATATAGATTGCTAAATAATTGTGTTTTGACGTTGTTGAACTGCAATGCGAAAATTCTTAAAGATTATACTTTAAAAATCTTTTGGAGAATTGCTAGTCGTAACCAGCTAAACACAAATTTTTGAAATATAATTAGAGGCGGGTAAAAAAGGTTATAGGTAATCCTTAAAACCTAAATTAATTTAAAGGATGGAATGCCAATGAAAATTACTTTTTTGGGTGCAACGAAAACTGTGACTGGTTCAAATTTTTTAGTTGAAGGAGCTGGTAAAAAATTTTTAGTTGATTGCGGTATGTACCAAGGTGCTGCATCAGAAGAATATGAAAATGAGGAGCCGTTTTTGTATGATGTGCATGATATAGATTTTATGTTACTTACTCATGCTCATATAGACCACTCTGGTAGAATACCAAAGTTGTATAATGAGGGATATAGAAATCAAGTTATAGCCACAAAAGCAACTTGTGATTTGTGTTCTATAATGCTTCCAGATAGTGGGCATATTCAAGAAATGGAAGTGGAGTGGAAGAACAGAAAAAGAGAAAGAAAAGGAGAAAAACCTCTACCACCTTTATATACGGCAGAAGATGCTGCAAAGAGCTTAGAAATATTTAGAGGAGTGCATTATGATGAAATTATAGAAGTTACACCAGATATTCATGTAAGATTTAATGATGCTGGCCATATGCTTGGTTCTGCTATTATTGAAGTATGGATTCAAGAAAATGGGAAAACTGAAAAATTAGTATTTACAGGAGATTTGGGAAATAATGATATACCTCTACTATCTCCACCAACTATGATTAGTGATGCGGATTATTTAATAATGGAGTCAACATATGGAAACAGGTTGCATATGAGAAATGATGACAAAGCAAATATTTTCTTAAATGTTGTGTATGAGACTTTAGAAAAAGGTGGAACAGTAGTTATTCCTTCATTTGCAGTGGGAAGAACCCAAGAAATTTTATATGAATTAAATAGAATAAAAGAAGAAGAGCATGATGAAGAATTTTACAGAAAATATCAAAAATTAATGAGTGTTCCTGTTTATGTTGATAGTCCACTGGCAATATCTGCGACTGAAGTTTTTAGAAATAATATGGATTTGTTTAATGAAGAGACACAGGAAATTATAAATGAGGGAGATAACCCATTAGAGTTTTCTGGTCTAAGATTTACAAAGACTGCAGATGAGTCAAAAATGCTTAATGCAAGCAATGAATCTTCAATAATAATTTCTGCTAGTGGTATGTGTGAAGTAGGAAGAATTAAACATCATCTAAAACATCACCTATGGGAGCCAAATAGTACTATATTGTTTGTTGGTTATCAAGCACCAGGAACACTCGGAAGAAAATTAGTTGATGGAGAAAAGAAAGTTAAGATATTTGGAGAGGAAATTGCAGTTAATGCTAGAATAGAATATATTGAGGGTTACTCTGGGCATGCAGACCAAGAGTGGTTAATGAATTTTGTATATTCATTTACAAATCCACCAAAACATATATTTTTAGTACATGGAGAGCCAGAAGGTCAAGAGGTATTGAAACAAAAGTTAGAAGAGAGTACAAAGATTCCAATTACAATACCAGACTTTGGAGAAAGTTATGAATTAGATGAAAATATGAGAATGGTTGGAGAAGTAGTATCAAATGCAAAAGAACAATATTTGAGATTGCAAGTACTAGAAAGAATGAATACATTGAAAGAGGAATTGGAAGATATGACTAATATTGTAAAAGAGGAGTATTTGAATAATAATACAAGTGATGAAGAAATAACAAGGATAAAAGATAGATTAAAAGAATTAGAACAACAAATTTTGTTAATTGTAGAGAATAAGTAAAATTAAATTAATTGGAATAACAAAAGAAATAAAAACAATAAAAAAGGGAGAGAAAACGAATGAGAGATAAATATTATAATGATGCTGTAATTGGAGGAAACGAAATAACAGCAAGTTATACTAAAAAGGGCGAGTTGCTTAGATTAATGTACAATACACCAGATTTTAGACAGTTTGTGGATTTCTTTCATACAGGGATAAAAATAAATGATTCAAATATTATATATCTTCATGAGGATTTGAATAATAGATATGAACAACATTATTTGGAAGATACAAATGTACTATGTACAGAAGTTGAAAATACATATTTTAAATTAAAAATACAGCAAATTGACTTTGCCATGATAAAGGAAAGTATGTTGGTAAAAAGGTATATTCTAAAAAATAATAATACAATTAACTTAGATGTGAATTTTTTAATACATTCGAAATTATTATCTAATCCAAATAATATGGTTGGAGGAAGATTGCAAAACAATGTGTTATTGCAATACAGTCATAACAATACTTTGTGCATGTTTTCAAAAAATGAGATTAGCTCTCATCAATTAAATGATACGAAAGAAAATATAGACAGTGGAATGATACATGATAAAGATTATATAGGAATGAGTAGTGATTCTAGCATTAGCTATCATGTGGGAGTGCTAGAGCCAGGCGAAGAAAAAGAAATTTCTATTTGCTTGTATATTATAGATAATGAGAAAACTACGCAAGAGCAAATGTGGCAAAATATTGAAAATATAAGAAGGCAAGTTGCATCACGAAAACAGGCAGAAGTAGAGAAATATTGGAAAAAATATGTAAAAGAGCATATAAATATAGAGTTAAAAGAAGAAACAAATGAATATAATAAAAGATTTAATAAGGTATATAAAAGGAGTATTTTATTATTTCCTCTTTTGACAAATAAAGAAACAGGAGGAGTAATAGCAGCAGTCGAAGCAGATGAGAACTTATCACAATCAGGAAGATATGCATATTGCTGGCCAAGAGATGCAGTGTTTGTAGCAAGAGCTTTTGATAAGGTGAAAATGCAAAAAGAGACTGAGAGATTTTACAAAGTGTTTTGTAAAAAAACGCAAAGCAAAAATGGAATGTGGGAGCAAAGGTTTTATTCTGATGGAAGATTGGCTCCTTGTTGGGGATATCAAATAGACGAAACAGCAGGAATTGTTTATGGAGTAAATGAACACTATAAGGAGACTAAGGATCAGAAGTTTTTAAAAGATAATTTGAAAATGTGTGAAAATGCAGTTAAGATTTTGTGCATATACATGGATAATATTTTAGGTATTCATGATGATTCAGATGTGGTAAAAAACGAAATAGAAAGAACATATCACACAGAAGACAGAAATAAGCTACCATTAAGCTATGATTTATGGGAAATGAACGAAGGTGTGCATTTATACTCTTTAGCGAGCATTTATTCAGCATTTAATTCTATTTTGGAGATGTATGAAGTATTTAAACCTGAATATGAAGATAAAAATAGATTAAAACTAGAGAGTGTGAATAAATTAACAAAGAAAATACAATTCTATAAAAAAGAAATTCAAAAATATATAGATGAGAATATGTATGACCAGAAAACAAATACGTTAAAGAGAAATACAAATGATAATAGAATAGACATTAGTATGATTGGAACTGTAGTGCCATTTAATATGTATAAACCAGAGGATAAGAGGGTTTTAAATACAATAGAGAAAATTAATATGACCTTGAGAACATATACAGGTGGATATTTAAGATTTGAAGGAGATAACTACAGAAATGGAAACAATCCTTGGTCAATAGCAACTTTATGGATGGCAATGTACTACAAAGAAGTGGGCAAAATGAAAAAGGCAGAGGAGTGTATTGAATTTATAGTGAGAAGTAGCAATGAACATGGCTTGATAGGAGAACAGATTGACAATAGCATGATGGAACCTAGTTGGATAGTGGGGTTGGCATGGGCACATGCGATGTTTATTCTAGTGAACTAAGAAAGTTAGAGACTAGAGTGATTGAAAGGAGCAAAAAGTGGCAAAGGCAAAGACAATATTTGTTTGCAGTAGTTGTGGATATGAATCTGCAAAATGGCTTGGAAAATGTCCTGCATGTAATGAATGGAATACTTTTTATGAAGAAAAGGCAATAAGCAGTAGTAATAGTTCAAAGAATGCCAGTAATAGAAATGGTGCAAAAAGTGAGCCATTAAAATTGAAAGAAGTTGAGGGGTTAGAAGCATCTAGAACAAGTACTGGAATAGAAGAATTGAATAGAGTACTTGGTGGAGGATTGGTTAGGGGTTCTCTTGTCTTAGTTGGCGGGGAGCCTGGAATTGGTAAGTCAACTTTGATTTTGCAACTTTGCAATCAGGTTCAAGGGGAAGGAAAAGTGCTTTATGTTTCAGGAGAAGAATCTGCAGAGCAAGTAAAAATTAGAGCAGACAGGCTAAATATAAATAATGATGACCTTCTATTTTTAGGAGAGACAAATATAGAGCATATACAGGAGGAAGTTGAAAAAATATCTCCTAAACTGGTTATAATCGATTCTATTCAAACAATGTATTCAGAAGAAATTACTTCTGCAGCTGGAACAGTAAGTCAGGTAAGAGAAATAACTTCAAGAATTATGAGAATGTGCAAAGATAATGGCATAACTACTATAATAATAGGGCATGTTACAAAAGATGGGAATATTGCAGGGCCAAGAGTTTTAGAGCATATGGTTGATACTGTATTGTATTTGGAAGGAGAAAGATATTTTTCATATAGAATTCTAAGAAGTGTAAAAAACAGATTTGGCTCAACAAATGAAGTGGGAATGTTTGAAATGAAAAATGAAGGAATGGTGGAGATTACAAATCCTTCATCAGTTCTTATTACTGAAAGAAATGATAATCCAGCTGGTTCTATAATAGTTGCAAGTATGGAAGGCACAAGACCACTTTTGGTAGAATTACAAGCTTTAACAACTCCGAGTGTTTTTGGAATACCTAAAAGAACTGCAAACGGAATTGACTATAATAGGCTGGCAGTGCTAATTGCAGTTTTAGAAAAAAGAGCAGGAGTGATGTTGGGAACTCAAGATGTGTATTTGAATGTGGTAAGTGGTATCAGAATTGCTGAGCCGGCTATAGATTTAGGTATAGTTCTTTCATGTACTTCTAGTTTTAAAAACTTAAGCATATCGCAGGATGTGGTTGCTATTGGTGAGGTTGGATTAACAGGAGAAGTTAGGGCAGTAAACATGATTGAAAAAAGAATAAGAGAAGCGGAAAAATTAGGGTTTAAGAAATGTATTATACCAGAAAGTAATAAACGATTAATAAAGGATAAATACAATATTGAATTAGTAGGGGTAAAAAACATAAATGAGGCAATTAGAGACTTACAATTAAAAAAGTAAATTATTATGATTGGGAGTGATTGAAAATTGGCTAATGATGGAATTGAAGAGGTTTTAAAACAAATTGCACCTGGGACTCAAATACGCAATGGTTTGGAAAATATATTAAATGCAAAAACAGGAGCTTTAATTGCAGTGGCAGATACAGACCAGGTGTTAGAACTGGTGGATGGAGGATTTAAACTTGATGTGGAGCTGACTCCTGCTAAATTGTATGAACTTGCTAAAATGGATGGAGCTATTATATTAAGTTCTGACTTTAAGAGGATTCTTTATGCAAATGCACAATTAATTCCATCACCAGATATTTTTACCAGCGAAACAGGTACGAGGCACAGAACTGCAGAACGTACAGCAAAGCAAACAGGAGCTTTGATTATAAGCATTTCTCAAAGAAGAGGGATTATTACATTATTCAGAGGCAATAATAGATATGTATTAAAAGATTCAGCAACTGTGATATCAAAAGCAAATCAAGCATTGCAAATTGTAGAAAAATATAAAAAGGTATTTGATAATAAAATAAATTTATTAAATGAATATGAATTTAATGATATAGTAACACTTGACAATGTTATTACTGTAATACAAAGAGCAGAAATGGTAAAGAAAATAGCTGAAGAAGTAAATAGAGCGATTGACGAGCTTGGGGAAGAAGGAAGACTTTTAGAAATGCAATTGGCCGAAACTGTTGGGGACCTTAATAAAGAAGAAATGTATATAGTAAAAGATTATATAGCACCAGGAAAGAAAAGAACAGCAGAAAAAATATTAGAAGAATTGAAAAATGAAGCATATGAAAATTTATTTAAAGCTGATAGAATAGCAAATCTGTTGGGGTATGAAGACTTTGATAATTATGATGAGGTAGGAGTATATACAAGAGGCTATAGAATATTAAGCAAAATTCCAAGGATGCCAAGCACAATTGTAGAAAATTTAGTTAAGTCATTTAAATCGTTTCAACATATTTTAGTGGCAGACATACAAAGATTAGATGAAGTGGATGGAATAGGAGAAATTAGAGCTAGGACAATTAAGCAATCACTAAAAAGAATGCAAGAACAATTTGTGTTTGATAATTTTATGGTATAGACATTTGGCTTTTAATTGAAATCTAAATGAGCGGGTTTTAAGTGAATATACTTATTAACCTGCAACTAAAAGCCAAAATATGTTTTAAATTTTTGTTGATTTATGCGAATAATTATAGTAAAATAGATATGTAAATTTTTTAGGGATGATTTAAGTATTAATATATATTTGAAATCTCAATAATAATGTAGAAAAATGGACTACAAAAAATGCTTATACAGAAAGGATGAAAAATAAATGAAAAAAATAATAACGAGAATATTGCTAATATTAGGAATTTTGATTGTTTTAGCAGGAATAATATTTGTATGCTATGGTGTGTATAAGAAATTTACTTTAGATATACCAAATCCAGTTGCAACTATTGATGTGGAGGATTATGGTACAATTAAGGTTGAATTATATCCAGATAAAGCTCCAAATACTGTAGCAAATTTTATAAGGCTTGCTAATAGAGGTTTTTATAATGGAACCACTTTCCATAGAACAATGCCTGACTTCGTTATACAAGGTGGAGCCAAGGGGGGAGATGCATCTGCATCACCAGCTTTAAGCGATATAGTGGATAATATAAAAGATAGTAAAGATAAATGGATAAAAGAACTTTATAACAAGGATTCAACAGATGAGCAATTAAAAGACCTTTTATCTACTAACTATAACATTCCTGGTGAATTTATTGCTAATGGATTTAATAATAATATAAAACATGAAGAAGGCGTTATTTCAATGGCTAGGAGTGATTATAGTACATATGGTTATCTTAAAGAAGGATATAATTCAGCAGGTTGTCAATTTTTTATAATGACTGCAGATAACACACAGCTTGATGGTGTATATGCGGCATTTGGAAAAGTGATAGAAGGAATGGAGGTAGTGAAAGAAATTTCAAATGTAGAAGTTTATTATAGAGATTCCGAATCAGGTAAAGATGAAGAGGCACCAAAAGATGAAGATGGAAATACAATATCTTCTGATACACCAAAGGAACAACCAGTAATGAAAAGTGTAAGTGTGGAGACTTATGGAGTAGACTATGGAATTCCAGAAACAGTAGAACCATTTGATGTATCATCACTTTATTCACAGCTTATGGGATATTAATACATTGGTTATAGGTTATCCAAACAATCTACTGAAACCTAAATTTAATGAAAAGGAGAAATGATTTAATTGGCTCCTGAACTATTATAGCTTAGAGTTATGAAGACTATGTGTAAGGAAAAAATTAAATCGTTGCAGTGTTAAATATGGAAGAAAATAATAATAAAAAAACAAAGAAACATAGAGATCCAGCAAGGCTTGCAATAAAGATTACAGCTTTATGTGTGGCAATTATTATGATACTAGCAGTTGCAACAACATTAGTATATTATTTAGTAGCATAAAAATAATTATGCTGTATAGAGGTAAAAAATATAAAACAAGAGGAAAGAAATATGGAAGTTTTTTCTTTAAATCTAAATGGGTTTTGGACAAGTATAACAGGCTATATGAATGATATTGCTGCAAATCCATTTAGGTTGGTAATATTTATTTTAGATATATTAATAGTAGCATATATAGGATACAAATTTATAAAATCTGCAAGAAACTCTAGAGTTTGGCAATTACTAAAAGGAATAGTTTTAATAATATTTGTAACTATTCTAAGTGGAATATTTGAGTTTAGAATTCTTAATTGGTTTTTAACAATATTCATGACATATGGAGTAATAGCGTTAATTGTTATTTTTCAGCCAGAATTAAGGCGAATGCTTGAACAACTGGGAACAAACAAATTCACTAAATTTTTTGGAATTGGTCTAGAAAAAAATTTAGAAACAAAAACAAAAGAGGATATATACAAAATTGTAATTGCAGCAAAGGAATTATCTAATTCAAAAACAGGAGGATTAATTGTACTTGAAAGAGATATACAATTAAATGACATAATGGATAGTGGTGTGAAAATTGATGCTGACGTATCTCCACAGCTTATAGTGAACTTATTTGTTCCTAAAACACCTCTACATGATGGTGCAATTATAATAAGCAAAAATAAAATTGCAGCAGCAGCCTGTATATTACCATTGTCTGATGACAAACAAGTAACAAAAGGTTTAGGAACAAGGCATAGAGCAGCATTAGGAATATCAAGAGAAACTGATGCAATAGCTGTTGTTATTTCAGAAGAAACAGGTAGAATATCTATAGCGAAAGATGGGGTACTTATAGCAGATTTAAAAGAGGAAGCATTGAAAAATATTTTAATAAAGAATTTAGTAATAAAAAAATTTGGAGATGATACTGAAAAGAAAAGACATACTCCTAAGTTTATAAAAAGAAAGAAATCTCAAAAATAATTCCAAATTTGGTTGTGAAAATTTTTTCAACCAAATTTGTTCTATATAATAAATACTAAACTAAGAAAAAGTAAAAAAGGGTATAATAGAACTAAAGCAGATTAAATGGGGGAAAAATGAGAAATATAAAATTAACAATAGAGTATGATGGAAAAGAGTTTGGTGGATGGCAGAAACAGCCTAGTAAATTAAATATACAAGGAGAAATCGAAAGAGCAATAGAAAATATAACAGGAGAAAAAGTTGAACTGATTGCATCTGGAAGAACTGATGCTGGAGTTCATGCATTTGCACAAATTGCAAATTTTAAAACTAACTCTAATATAGACATAGAAAAAATACCAATAGCTATAAATACGCAGATAAAACAATCTATCAGAATACAAAATGCAGAAGAAGTTGATCTTGAATTTCATAGTAGATACAATTGTAAAAGAAAAACATATAGATATATAATTAATAACTCGAAATATGGAACGGCAATATACAGAAATCTTTCATATCATGTTGCGAACAAATTGGATATAGATGCTATGAAAAAAGCGATAAAGTATTTTGAAGGAGAACATGATTTTAAAGCTTTCAAAGCCAGTGGAACAAGTGCAAAAAGCAGTGTGCGTACAATCTATAATGCAGAAATATTTACAGAAGGAGCAAATGTGGCAATAGACTTAACAGGAAATGGCTTTTTATATAATATGGTAAGGATAATTGCAGGAACAATGGTAGATGTAGGTTTAGGGAAAATTAAACCAGAAGAAATCCCACACATAATAGAAGGAAAAGATAGAAACAGAGCAGGGAAAACACTACCTCCATATGGACTGGTTTTAGTGAAAGTAGAGTATTCAAATTAAATTTTCAAATTAGGGACACTTCTAAATTCGCAAGAAAATGCGAATTTAGAAGTGTCCCTAATTTGAAAAAATTGTAAAAAGAGAAGTGGTCTCTAATTCGTAAGAAATGGTAACAAAAAAGTTCTTATTCACATAAAATATATAAAAAAATAAACATATTATAAAAGGAGAGTACTTATGAATATATTATTATTTTTTGTATTACCTATTTCGATAATAATACTTTCCATTGTTCTTCAAAAGATTTTAAGGTGTCCAGCACTTGTTGCAGCAACATTTTTTGCTATCTTATTAATAATAGCATATACTACTACATTGGGAAATAGCTTTTTAATATATGTTATAATTTATACAATTTTGGCATATGTTACTGCAGTACTTACAAGACTGATTTGCAATATCTGGTCAAGGTTTGGTCATTGCTTTACTAATTCAGAAGGATGTATTTGTGAAAGACCATGTAATAATAGAAGTAGAGTTCTATCAACAAATACATTAGATGGTAATAATAATGGTAATTACTATTACTTAACAACTTCAAGTAATAATAATAATGATTACTGTTGTTGTAATGGGTCAAATTCTACAAATAATGTAGGAGGTGTAGAGCTTGTAAGCAATGTAAATACTGCAAATAATATATGTGGTGCAGACAATTTTAGCAATACAAATTGTGGAAGGAATAGTGCAAGTTTTACAGTAACGAGTTCTCAACCAAATCCAGTTTTCTACTTAACAAGTAGAAGTGGCAATAGAAACAATAATCAAAGGCCTCCGAGGCAGAATTGCTGTTGCAGGAGAAGAGCCTAAAGATATGGTGAGTTTATATATCACTATATACAGGGATGAACTAATGGTTAAACATAAAATTAATAGAGAAATGTTACAATAATATTACAATAATATTAAGTTTTTATTACAAGAGGCTTAATGTTATTGTAATTTTTATAATAATGTTGTAAAATAAAATATATAATATTAATTTGTCAAAATCAAGGAGGAATATATTATGGCAATGAATCCAATGCAAAGGAAAGCAAATAACTCATTTTTACTAGGAATTTTAATTACTCTGTTAATAACAGGTTTAATTATAGCTTTTCTTATATATCAAGTATCTCAATTAAATAGCGAGCTAGAAGAAAAAGCTTCTCACATAGTTTATGGATATGTGGTTACAACACCAATAGCTTCAGGAACGGAGATTGATCCAACAATGGTAACAGCAGCAGAGCTAAATATAGCAACTGATAGTTCAGCAATAATTTCTGCGCAAACTACAGTTGATGGAAAACCTGCACCAGATGAGACAGGTGCATTGCTTCCGGTAGGAAAATTAGCAAAAGTTAACTTGAATCCAGGTACAGTCCTAACAACTGACCTTGTATATGAAGAAGAGCCTTTAACAGCTGATGTAAGAAGCCAAGAATATAATGTTATAACTTTACCAAGTCAAATTCAAACAGGAGAATATATAGATGTAAGGCTTAGAACACCAGAAGGTAGAGATTTAATTGTTGTTTCTCATAAAGAGGTTACAATTCCTAACATGGGAGTAGATTCAACAAATTGTATTTGGATTGACTTGTCAGAAGAAGAAATATTAATGATGAGCTGTGCAATAGTAGAAAGCTATGAGATGAATGGAGCGAAGCTTTATGCAACAAGATATGTTGAACCAGGAATTCAAGATGCAGCGACACCAACTTACGTTCCAAATGATGAGACAAGAGCATTAATAGAGAGAGACCCTAACATAGTCGAAGAAGCTAAGAATCAATTATTGCAAACATTAAATAGTAATAGCGCACTTGTAAGACCAGGAGTAGATAATGCAACAAACAATGAAGATGCAGCAGATAATGTTGTAGATAAAACAGAAGATGAAATTACAGGATTAAAAGAAGAGAGAGAAGCGTACATAGATTCAATGGGTGGATAAATATAAAGGAGGAAGTAATGAAAAAGATAGGCTTTATAGGCAGTTATGATAAAACAGATTTGATATTATATATAGCTAAGATTTTGGTGGCAATGGATAAAAAAGTGCTTATGATAGATTCTACAATTACTCAAAAAGCTAAATATGTAGTACCTGTCATCAAGCCTACTAAAGCCTATGTTACTGAATTCGAAGATATTGATGTTGCAGTAGGTTTTAATAATTTTCAAGAAATAAAAGAGTATCTTGGTTTACCGATAAATGCAGAATTGCCATATGACATGATAATGATGGATATTGATAATACACAGGCAGTAAGAGGATTTGAACTTAATAATGAAGGAATAAATTATTTTGTTACAGGATTTGACCAATATACATTGAAAAGAGGATTGGAAATACTTAGCGGTTTGACTGAAATATTGAATTTAAAAAAAGTATTATTTTCAAAAACAGCAACCAAGGAAGATAATGACTATTTGGATTATCTTTCTTTGGGATATAAAATAGTATGGGATGAAGAATTAATATATTTTCCTTTTGAAATGGGAGACCAAACTGTGATTGCAGAAAATCAGAAAGTTTCTAAAATAAAATATAGAAAGCTATCTGAACAATATAAAGAAGGGCTTATATACATAGCAGAACAAATATTGGGACAGGACGAGTATTCGAAATTGAAAAAGATATTCAAACAGCTTGAAAGAAATGTGTAATGGTTTATAGGTGTAACCTTGAAAACCTAAATATATATTAAGGAATGTTAAAATAATGGCAATTATAACTTTTAAGAGCAATGAGATAAAAGAAACAGGACAAACATTATCATTAGTAGCAACTGCTACTCAAATGGCAATAGAACATGCTCACAAAATTTTAATAGTATCTACAAATTTTAGGGATGTGACACTTGAAAATTGCTTTTGGGAGCTAGATAGACTAAATAAGCCAATAGCAACAGGAAAAGAATATGCTGCTTTAGGGGTGGACTCAGGAGTAGAAGGTTTGGTAAAAGTGCTATTAACTAATAAAACAAGTACAGATATAGTTAAAAACTATTCAAAAACACTTTTGAGAGATAGACTAGATGTTTTAACTTCTCCAAAAACAGATAATTATCAGGAATATATACAAATTGCTGGTAATTATCCAGAGCTATTAAGAGCAGCAGATAGATATTATGACTTAGTTTTTGTTGATTTGACAACCAGGATGGAAGAGAGAGTAGCGCAAACTATTCTAGATGTTTCAGATATAGTTATTTTGAATATTACACAAAGATTGAAAAATATTAATGATTTTATAGAGTTAAAACAAACTGATGAGTTTTATAAAAGACGAAACATAATGTTATTACTAGGAAGATATGATGGTCATTCAAAATACAATATAAAAAATGTTACAAGATATATGAGAGAAAAGAAAAGCATATTGGCAGTGCCATATAATACACTATTTTTTGAAGCGTGTTCAGAAGGAAAAGTAATTGATTTCTTTTTAAAATTAAAGAACATAGATGATAATGACAGGAATTATAAATTTATTAGTGAAATAAACAGGGTAGATACAGAAATATTATATAAACTACAAGAATTACAGATGAAGATTTAATCCTTAGAAAGGAGAAAAAACATGGTAAACATATTATTAATATTAATAGTAGTCATAGTTGCATTTGCTCTATTAATTAACTTCATAAAAAAGAGAAAAAACGAAGAAAAGGAAAATGTTTTAGAGGTTGATGACAAAACATATACATTAGAAAAAATGATAGAGTTTGTAAAGAAAAGATTAGATGAAATAACAAAAATTAACCTTTATGATATTGGCCTATCAGAGGAGGAATTAAAAAGAAGGAAAAATAAAAAGTATGAATTAAAAAGGGCTTTAAAAGGATGTACATATGGAGATGTAAATGATAAGAAATATATTAAGGAATTGATTTATGACTTGCTATATAAGGAGTATGGAGTGGATGAAACTAATGTATCTAAAGCGATACCATTTGATGTTCCATCACTATTAACAGCACAAGATAAATTTGACATTATACTATACATGTATAAAAATCAATTTGGATATGAAGCTTTGTCTGAAATAATAAAGAAATATGATTTGGCACAACTAAAATATGTGGAGGGAGAATCAAAGCCATCTTATGTTATTACAGAAGATGAGGTAAATGACATATATGAAAAGGAAAACTTTGTTTTAACTCTAGAAGACAAAATAAACGTTGTTGTGCAAAGAATATACCAGAAGTATAAAGGATATAGTAGTATAGATGAAATAAGAGATATGAATATTGATGGTATATCTGGTGGTGTATCTGGACTTCCAGAATCTTTCTTGAGCCAAGTTGCGCAGACGGATGGGGATTATTTGAGTCAGATTGCTGAACATAAAGTACCACGTGCATGTGACAGTATCTGGATAATGTATTCGGGTAAGTCAATAAGGTTAGCATTTCTTTCATTTGGTACAGAAGCAGAACTAAAGAGAGTATGTCAAAATATATATAAATATAACAATCCAGGTCAGTTATCAGATACGAATGGTTATAAGATTAATGAAATGAAAGATGGTTCACGTGTTGTTGTTGTAAGACCAAGTATGTCAGAAACATGGGCGTTCTTTGTAAGAAAATTTGACGTAAAACGTGCAACTCTAGAACAAATTGTTCGTTTTCCTGGAAAAGAAGAAGCGATAGAACTTTTAAAATATTTAGTAAAAGGAGCAAGAATCATATCTCTAACTGGTGAGCAAGGTTGCCGGAAAGACAACTATGCTTATGGCTATGATAGAAAATATATACGAGACTATGAACCTTCGTATTACAGAGATGGCGTTCGAGCTTCATTTAAGAAAAATATATCCTACGAGAAACATATTATCAATGCGTGAAACAGAAACAGTTTCAGGACAAGATTGTTTGGATGTTCAGAAAAAGACTGACGGTTCTGTTAATATAATCCGGAGAGGTTGCAACAGATCCCGTAGCATCTTGGATGATACAATCTGCTCAGGTTGCATCTAAGTTTACATTATTTACTCACCACGCTAAAACATTTCCAGATTTAGTTACAGCACTTCGTAACTCAATGCTAAGAGCTGGTGTGTTTAGAAATGAAAGAACAGCAGAAGAACAAGTTGTACAAGTTTTAAATTTTGATATTCACTTAGTAAAAGACTTTAGAGGTAGAAGATATATTGAAAGAGTAACAGAATGTATCCCAGTAGAAGATAAGAACGAATATACATATGACCATAGAAAAGAAAAAACAATAGAAGGAAAACTAGATAAATTTATGGATAATGCAACAATTTATTTTACCAAGAGCACAAACAGAGAATTATATAAATATGTAAATATTATGGAATATCATGATGGTACTTATGTACTTACAAATCCAATCTCAGAAAAGAATATAAAAGAAATGAGAGAAAATATGGATGATAATGATATTGTAGAATTTGATAAATTCTTATTAAGAAACTGGGGAATAAAGATGAAAAGTTATGCGGAAATGGAAAATGATAATTATAATCTAGATACTCCAATTAAAACAGAACACAAAGCAAGCAAAAGAGGAAGAAAGCCTAAAGCTGTAAATTAAAAAGCAAGGAGGTGCAAACATTTAGATGTCAAACGATATATTAATATATTTACTTATTGGTGTAGGTGGCCTATTTTTTATAATTGTAATTGCATACTTACTGCTTAGAAAAAAAATGCAGTCTTCAGGTGTAAGAGAAATACAAAAATTAAGAGCTGGTACAGAAGAAAAGAAATTTACAAGTGAAATACTATACCAAAAATTATATGTAAAATATTTAAAAATACCATTTATTAAAAGATATTTACTAAAAATAAGAAGAAGATTAGAAATAATAAATATAGATGATGAATACTTGACAAGAAAGCAATCATCAAAAATACTTACAAATGCTCTATTAATTATACTACCATTAACAATAATAATTATATTATTAACACATGAAAATGCTTTACTAATGTCATTCCTATTAATATTTGAGGTATTCTTAGCAGATACATTGATTAATGGAATGGTAGACAAAATTGATAATAAATTACTAAAACAGCAAATTAATTTCTTTTCAGAAATTAGACATGCATATCATGAATATAACATGGTTGAAGAAGCAATTTATCAAGTGGCTCAGGATGATGAAGAACCAGAAATGGCAAGGCAAGCCGAAAAAATATATGAGGTATTAATCTCGGATGACCCAGAAGGTGAGCTGGAAAAATATTATGATATTGCACCAAATGCTTATTTAAAAGAATTTGCAGGAGTTTCATATCTTACAAAGGAATTTGGAGATAGAAAAATAGATGGAGCTTCATTATACTTAAAGAATTTAAATAATATAACTCAGGAAATGCAATTAGAAATATTAAAAAGAGATAAGTTAGACTATGTATTTCAAAGTTTATCACTTATTTCTATAGTACCAATTTTATTTATGGAACCAATAAAGAATTGGGCAGTAGGACAATTTAGCTTCACAGCATCTTTTTATAACGGAAAAGCTGGTATGATAATGCAAATATTTATTTTAATAATGACATTCGTTTGTTATTTACTTACTAGAAAACTGAAAGATAATGGTTCTGTAAATACAAGTACAAAAAATACAGAGAACCCATGGCAGGCAAAAGTATATAAAATTGGTATATTCAAAAAAATTGTAGACCTTTTTATACCAAAAGAGGGAACAAAAGAATATAGAAAACTTCAACAAGACATGAAAGATGCAGCATCTAAAGATAAGATGGAGTGGATATATGTTAACAGAATTTCACTTGCGATTGTAACCTTTGTGGCATCAATTATTGTAATTATGTATTTACATCATATAGTTATACAAAATGTGTATACTGATCCTACTACAGATTATGATATTATAGGAGCAATGTCTGAGGGGCAACAACAAAATGCAATGGAACTAACAGAATCGGATAATCAATATATTTTACATTTTAAAGGAGATACAAGTGTAACACAAGATGATATCGCGAAGGAGATGGAGAGAGGAAGAATTAATGACGACTATGAAGAAGCAAGTGATAAAGAAATACAAGTAGCAGCGGAAAGAGTTTTAGGTAAAATAAAGACTGTAAACAGCGAGAACATGCAATGGTTTGAAGTACTGCTAGCTATGGTATTGGCAGTAGTGGCATATAATGCTCCGGTTTGGATGCTTAAATTTCAGGCTAAAATGAGACAACTTGAAATGGAAGACGAAGTAATGCAATTTCAAACAATTATACTAATGCTTATGAGAATTGAAAGGGTAAATGTTGAAATTATACTTGAATGGTTAGAAAGATATGCAAATATATTTAAAGAGCCAATTAGCAAGTGTGTTAACAACTACGAAAGTGGACCTTGGGAGGCATTGGAACAATTAAAAGAAGATGTATCATATCCACAGTTTATACGTATTGTAGAAAGTTTGCAGGCAGCAGTAGAAAAAATACCAATTGCAGATGCGTTTGATGAACTAGATACAGAAAGAGATTATTACCAAGCACGTAGGAGGGAATCAAACGAAAGATTAATATCAAGAAAAGGTATGATAGGAAAAGGAATAGGTTTTGCACCTATGGTAGTAATATTTGTCGGATATTTAATTATTCCATTAGTATTCATAGGAATGACAAGCATGACAACATCAATGAGTGGAATGACAACAGAGTATGGTGGATAAACAAGTTTATAGGAGTTCATATAACCTAAATTTAATAAACAAGGGTTAGAATATGGAGAATGCATCAAAAGCATTGATTATGGCTGGATCAATTTTAATTGCAATAATGGTAATTGGTTTATTGATATATGGGTATAATCAAATATCTGACCTAGAGCAAACTAGGGCAGATGCTGAGGTTACAGATACTTTGGCAGAATACATGAGAAGATTCGAACAATATAATAGAGGACAAGGTGATGAGCCACTTTATGGAAGTGAAATATTATCTCTGGCAAACTTGCAGGAGGATTATAACTTATTACAAGCTACTGATGGGTATTCTCCAGTTACTATAAAAATTGAAATTACAAAAGAAATTTTACGGAAACACAACAGGTTACTTTGCGACAGGAGTATATGATATTTCTGGAATATTAAAAGATTATAAAAAATTAGAAACTGACATTGAACAATACAAGGAACCAATATATAGAAGTAAAATTGATGATATAGATAGAAATGCAGTATATTACAGTACAAGGAGTAATTTGGAAATAGCTATAGATTTTGAATTACCCGTTGGGCCTAATGATTATGATAATTTAACAGGTAGAGATGTATCAGATGAAAGATTACGAGATTTAGCTAATAAATATGACCATAATGTAGTTAATTTGCTAGACGATATAGAAGAATACTTAGCTTACAAATCGGTTTATGATACATTTAGAAATGGCAAAAGGTTTAATTGTAACGATGTAAGATATGATAACGGAAATGGGAGAATAAATCAGATGGCTTTTACGGAAATTTAGTAAAATTAAAAAACAATTTGTGTCAAATTGTTGCGATTAAAATAGAACCTTAGAAAGGAATGGGGGTAAAAATGGAAAATGCATCAAAAGCTTTAATAATGGCAGCAGAGGTGTTAATAGGTGTTATGATAATTTCCATAGGTGTATACCTTTTCAATGAAATGGGTTCATACAGTGCAGAAACGGCAGACCAAATTGAAGAAGCTCAGCTTGCGCAATACAACAATCAATTCCTAAAATACTATGGTACTGAGTCAGATGAGAACGGAAAAAATGAAACTATAAGATGCTCAATACATGATGTTGTAGGTATTGCAAATCTTGCTAGGAAAACTAATTTGGCTAATGGCTTTGAAGACATGCAGGAGCCATCTGATTCAAGTAATTATATTAAGATAGAATTAATGCCAGTAACAGGCAGCAGAGTGAAACACTTAGAAGTCGCTAATGAAAGTATATTAACAAATCTTATAAAGGAAAATGATATAAAGTATGACTCTATACCTACAAGTGTAGGAACAGATAAAATAATCGCAAATACAATATATTTTAAAGTTACAGATGTTGGTATTGGAGAATTTACTGGAAAAGTAAATTATATGAGGTTTGAGCCATATAACTAAAAAAGGAAATTTGTAGAATTTTGGGTAAACCTCTTGCAAAAAGATAAAGAAAATATTATAATGAAAGTGTATAGTTTATTATGAAAAATAAAATTTTACTTATATTAATAATATTCATGTGTGTCTTGCTAGTAGTAGCATATTATGTATATTCGTATAGAAACAGTATAGCAGAATCACAAAAAATGAATAGAGAATATGAACAGTATCAAAATTCACAAATGCTTGGCTCAGAACTTATAAGCTTGATAAATAAGACAGTAGATGTTAATACTGATTTAGGTATAGAAAAAGACCAAGATGGTTTATTTATAGACAATGAAGAAAATTCAATAAAAATATATGTAAATTTTGTATATGAAGATGATTATAAGACTTTAGAAATGGAAAAAATATATAACAACGGAGCTGAAAACTTTATGAAAGTTTACAGTACAGCAAGTTTTAAATGTACAGAATTTACAATACATGAAAAAACGAACAATGTGAAGTCATTAACTTTCACAGAAACAAATGATTAGATATTAATATTACACTATAGATAAAATTTTAAGAATTTAAGGAGGAATTTTTTATGGAGAACGCTTCAAAAGCTTTAATTATAGCAGGTGCTATATTACTTTCAATTGCAATTATAGGAATAGGAATGTATGTATACAATAATGCAGCAACGGCGATGGATGGAACAGATATGACAGATCAACAAGTAGATACATATAACCAAACTTTTACGAATTATAGTGGAGTACAAAGAGGAGCAAATGTTAAGACTTTATGTGATAGAGTAGCAAGCCACAATAGAACAGCGCAAGATGACTCAGAGAAAGTACAAATAGTATATGGTGGAAACACAGCTGATGTAGCTGCTAGTGATATTGATGCAAGTAAAACTACTACTGAAGCAATAAATAATGTTAAAAATACACAAGTTAAGTCTGGTGTGACTTATGATATAACATTTGGATTTGATCCTTCATCTGGTAGGGTTACAACAGTATATATTAATGAAAAGACAAAATAATTTATTCATCACAATAAAATAATAAGGAAGTTTATTTATGGAGAATGCAGTTGATGCTCTTAAAATAGCATTTGCAGTATTTGTACTTACAATGGCTCTGTCTATAGGAATGTATATGTTTAATCAAGCTAAAGCCACAGCAGATGTGGTTTTAGCAAGTTCTGATACTGAAACATATGCTACATATACAAATGCAATCGAAGGAATTGAAACTACAACAGAAGGAGATAGAGTAGTTGGACTTGAAACAATAATACCAACATTATATAAATATTATAAAGAGAATTATACAGTAGTTTTTTTAGAAAATGATGGTACACCTCTAGAACTGTATACAACTAGAATGAGTGAGAATCCACAAATACGTTGGAGTAAAGGTTTTATTAATAAATATTACAATGATGATTATGAATTAAGAGTTTGCTCATTTGATGTTGATGAAGAAACTAGCAGACATGAACCATGGACAGGCAGTGCTAATTACTATAAGCAAAATCTAGATATGTTTTTATCTGGCGGAACATTTTATGCACCTAGTAGAAATGCAGCCTATGATTATAATTATTCTGATAGCCATGTTAATGGATGGGGAAAAAAGCATGGATTCATAGAAGAATACCAAGATGCTCAATTCAGAGAAAGCATAGGGCAATATACATATAGTGATATTACATCAGAAGTAGAAAATGATCCTAACTATGGTAATTCGGGATTAACCAACACAGCGCCTAAAACAAAAAGAGTAATAGTATATACATTAATGAATTAGTATTAAAATTATTATGAAACATAATGTAATACCAGTATGGTATGATAATGAATGTAAATTATTTTGAAAAGGGAGGACAAAAAGATGGGAGACAGTTTAATTACAATTGTAGCAATATTTTTAGCAGCAATTTTAATGTTTGTTTTTCCATTAATGACACTTGCAGAGAGAACTGATGATATATCATCGCTTGCAGTTCAGACTGCTACAACAGAGTTTGTTGATGGTATTAGAACAACAGGGCAAATGTCATTATCTGGGTATGAACAATATCTTAGTGATATAACTTCAACAGGAAACAGTTTTGATGTTGATGTATTAATTCAACAACTTGATGAAAATCCTGGGGTGAAAACAACTCAAGCAGAGGCAACAAAGATTGGAGAAAACTTATATTACAATAAATATACTACACAGGTAGAAGATGAATTATATAAAAAAGGTAAAATTACACTTAAAGAAGGAGATATTGTAACAGTAACTGCTAAAAACACAAACCAAACAATTGCTCAATTGATTAGAAACTTTTTCTATATGATTACAGGTAATGATTCATACCAAATCGTTGGGCAACACTCGGGTGTAGTAACTGTAAATGGTGTTGGTTCAAATCAAAACTAAATTAAAATTGTTGGGCAGATATTAAGTCTGTCTCTACAATGTACAATATATGTAGGGGTGGAGTAATGAAATATCCATCCCTACGTTTTAAATAAACCTTTTGAAAAATACTACAGAAGAATACTTTAGAAGGGAAGAAAAGTTTTAAATGAAAATACAGCATATAGCAATAATTTTTGTTTTAATAATAGTGCCAATATCGTTGATTATGGCTTCATATATACAAAATCAAATTGATGCAATTACATTGCAGACTGCTTATGATGCAAATTTAATTAATGCTACACATGATGCAATGAAAGCATTTCAATTAAATACAACAAATAATATGTATTCAAGTATAAGCGATTCTAAAATTAGAGATATTCAAGCTTCGGTTAATACTTTCTATAATTCATTAAATACGTCTATGGCTCAATATGCACAAAGAGCAAAGGATTTAGAAGCATATGTACCAGCAATACTTTTTACACTATATGATGGATATTATATATATACTTCATTTGACAATATTTATTCAGAAGATGAAACAACGGGAAAAGTAAATTTGAATGTAAATGCAAATAATAAGGTAAATGGTTTAAAACCATATATTTATTATTCGGCAAAATACAAATTAGATAATGGCAATATTATATCCGTAAATTATACCTTAGATAATTTAATTACTGTTTATGGAGATGTTGGAGATGGATATGAAACGAGAACAGGTTATCTTATAGATCCAAGTGATGTTATTATAAATTCGGACAAGTCTGTTGAATATGATGGTGTAACTATAACAGATGAGAGTTTAAGTGAACATTTGCTATTTTTAGATGGTAGTGAAGGTAATAGAGAGAAAGTTTCAGAAGGAACTTTTACATATGTTTATCTAAACAATCAAAAAGTATATTGGGACAATGGAAGATGGTTCTGGTATCAAAATTATACTAAGACATATGTAGAAAGCCCTGAGATTATAAACGAACTTAATGCTACAAATGCTAGAAGTGATAGTGCATACAGGTTTTATTCTGAAGCAAAGAGATTTAGTGAATGGGTAAATGAAAAGCTTGGAGGAATAACTCAGGCAGATTTAATTAAATTTGAAGATGGAATAAGTCCAATTGGTACAGACATGAGTTATTTAACAGAAAACACAGGGAATGAACCCATTTTTAAAACAGATGGAAATCCTAATAATAACCCAATGATATCAGATTCTACGTTTAATAATCATAGACTAGCAGTTATAAGGAAATCAATGGAGTCAGCTTTAAATACTGCAATTACAGATTATAGCGCAGCTACATCGTATGATTATCAACTTCCAGTAATGACTGATAATGATTGGTATTCAATATTAAACAATGTATCTATGGTAACTTTTTTAGAAGGAATTTCAATTGGGTACAGATTATACAATAATTATGCTATAATAACAAATAATGTAAATAAAGAAGTTGTTACAACGAGAAATATTTATATAGTAGCAACTGATTTAAATGGAAATAAGGAATATCATCAGCCAGGCTGTAAAGAGCTTTTTGAGGGAATAGAAGATGGAAGTTTAACTCTTGATAATACAAGAGCTATAGCTTATCCAATATCTAGTTTCCAAAGACAAACCATAAGAGTTGGAGAAGATAGCTCAAATGACCAATTCTATTATCTACAAGATACAGGAGAAACCGGAAAAACTTTGACGGGTTGCTATAACTGTATAGTTGGTGGAACAGCAAATTATAACATAGATGATATAATAGAAGGAAATGACTTAATAGATTTTGAAAATAGTATTGAGGGTGGTGGGAATAATACCCCAAGCTATACTATTTCAGATGCAGTATATCAGAGAATACGAACAGTATATTTAACAGCTCTTGCAAGAGAGAGATATGATATTTACAAGACTAACTTTGACCTTGATGCTAGTAGGTAGGTTTGCAAAATAATGGGGTTTTGGTGTTGTTAAATTGTGCTACGAAAGGCCTTCAATGTGCAAAAAGCACACCTGCAGCTTTCTTGCCTGTTTTACTAGCCAAAACACCAATTCTTTTGCAGACAAAAGTAATTAGTTGCTCTGGAAATTTCCTATGCAACAAAAAATCAAAAAATAAGTTTAAAATTTTTAAGTATGGTTATCCTATAAATAGGAGAAGAATTGTTTTTATATAATGAAAACAATTTAAGATGTTATAACAACAAATAAATACTCCTACAGAAAGAAGGATAAACATGAAATTATTAAAAAAATTTTTTTTGATATGTATTTTAACAATATTTTATGTATATGTATGTAATATTAGTATGTTACCCAATAATATAATTTTAATGCAAGGAGATACTTTGCAACTAAATACAGTTTTTGGACTAGAGGTAAAAAGTTCTGAAACGATGCAAGCTTCTAGCAGTTTAAATAATAAAATTGTGGCAGAGACTGGAAAATTAGACTTAAGTCTTAGTTTGTTTAATTTATTTGGTGTAAAAGATTTAACAGTAAATGTAATACCAAAGACTACAGTAATTCCGGTGGGAAAAGCAATTGGTATGAAAATGTATACAGAAGGGGTTCTTGTTGTCGGAATGTCTGAAATAGAGGGCGAAAAACCATATGAATTTTCTGGAATAGAGGCTGGAGATAAGATTATAGAAATTGACAACAAAAAGGTTAATAGCACAGATGAATTAATTGAGTGTGTAAATAATTCGAATGGCAAGAATATTGAAATTAAATATATTAGCGAACAGGAAGAAAAAACTACGAGTATTGAGCCAATAATGACTTCTGATAACGAATACAAATTAGGGTTATGGGTTAGAGATGCAGCAGCAGGAGTTGGTACATTAACTTTTTATGAGCCTTCAAGTGGGCAATTTGGAGCATTAGGTCATGGAATTAATGATGTTGACACATATGAATTAATAGATATTGCTAGTGGTGAATTAGTTACTACAAATATATTAGAAATTGTGAAGGGAGCAGATGGCGCTCCTGGTGAAATAAGGGGAAGTATAGATAATGGTGTAACGATTGGAAAAATCTCTAAGAATACGAGTTTTGGAGTTTATGGTAATGTGGAAAACTTTGCAAAAGTTCAAAATGGAAATTCAAATGAAATGGAAGTTGCAAATAGAACAGAGATACAGACAGGTAAAGCACAGATTTTATGCGAATTAGAAAATGGAAAAACAGAAAGTTATGAAATAGAAATTCAAAAAATATTTTTAGATAACAATGAAAACAACAAAAGTATGTTGATTAAAGTGATAGATGAAGAATTGCTGAAAAAAACAGGAGGTATTATTCAAGGAATGAGTGGGGCACCAATAATTCAAAATGGTAAGTTCATTGGAGGAGTTACACATGTCCTGGTAAATGATTCAAAAATGGGCTATGCTGTTTTTGGAGATTTGATGGTCAAGCAGATGAGGGAAGTAAACTAAAAATTGGAGGAGTTTAATGAAAAACCATAGAGGTGTAACAGCTATATCAGCTGTAATAACTATAATGATTATAATATTAATATTATTTTTTGCATATGAATTATTCTATGTTGATTTATTTAATTTGTTTGGAACAAAGGAAAATACAGGTAGACTAGCTAATATTACAACTGATACAGAAACGGTCGTAGATAAATCGAATGTGGATACGAATACGACTGATATTATTCCAACTACACCAATAACTAATAATAATGTATATCGGGAATGAAACATTAATTAGCGACAAATATTTTTATAATCAATTAAATGAATATGGAAAAACGATTTATAGAGGTTTAGAAGATAATAAAAATAACATGAAGTCTGGAACATTTGAAATTGATTTTGGTACTGAATTTAATGAACTATTAAACTCACAAGGAGGTACTGATGAACTGAATTTAGCATTTCAATCAGCTTGGAATGCTTATACATATGACAACATGGATGTTTTCTACATAGATGTTGAAAAATTAACATTACTAACACAAACAACATCAATTGCTGGTATTTCTACACATAAAGTTAAATTGTCAAATGGAGAAAATGCAACATATTTAAAGCAAAACTTTTCTAATCAAAATAAAATAGATGGCAAACTTAACTTACTTTACGCAATGAGAGAAGAAATGAAAAGACAGTTACAAAACTTGAATGATTATGATAAAATAAAAGAAGTACATTATTGGTTAGTAAACAATATAGAATATGACTCTAACCTAGAGGCAGAAGAACCATATTCAATATCTGGAGCTTTAACTGAGGGAAAGGCTGTGTGTGAAGGATATGCAAGAGCATTTAAGTACATAATGGATGGCTTAGAAATACCATGTGTATTGGTTAGCGGAACGGCTACAAACTCTAGTGGTTTTACGGAATCACATGCTTGGAACTATGTATATTTAAATAATCAATGGTATGCAATTGATGTAACATGGGATGACCCGATTATTATAGGAAATGGATATGTTTCGGAAGAAACGATGTATCAATATTTTTTGAAAGGGAGAGGTACATTTTCATCTACACACGTAGAAGATGGATACTTAACAGATAATAGTATGGAATTCAAATTTCCGACTCTCAGCGTAACAGATTATTAAATAATGGTAATTTTAAAAATACAATTAGACTAAGTGATTAAAAGAATTCAACAGAGGGGGTTATTATGGGTGATTTTGTACACTTACACATCCACAGTGAATTTAGTTTACTAGATGGAGCAAATAGAATAAAAGATTTACCAGTAAGAGCTAAGGAATTAGGAATGGATGCTATGGCAATAACAGATCATGGAGTGATGTTTGGTAGCATAGATTTTTATAAGGCTTGTAAAGCAAATGGAATTAAACCAATTATTGGTTGCGAAGTATATGTTGCACCGCGTACAAGACATGATAAAGATGCTGAACTGGATAGCAAATATAATCATTTGATTTTGCTTGCAAAAAATAATGAGGGCTACAAGAATTTGTCTAAGCTAGTTTCTCTAGGTTTTACAGAGGGGTTTTATTATAAGCCACGTATAGATAAAGAAATTCTAGAAAAATACCATGAGAATTTAATTTGTTGTAGTGGTTGTTTGGCAGGAGAAGTAAGTCAGGCAATTTTAAAAAATGACATGGAAGAGGCAAAGAATGTTGCAAATTGGTTTAAGAATGTATTTGGAAGAGATTATTATTTGGAAATTCAGCACAATGGTGTAAGAGAGCAAGCATTGGTTAATCAAAAGCTTATCCAACTTGCGCGTGAATTAGATATACCACTTGTTGCTACAAACGATGCTCATTATTTAAAAAGAGAAGATGCGTACAATCATGAAGTACTTTTATGTATTCAAACTGGTAAGAGAATGACAGATGAAGATAGAATGAGATTTGAGACAGATGAGTTATATGTAAAGTCACCAGATGAAATGAAGGAGTTTTTTGCAAATGTTCCAGATGCAATAGAGAATACTGTGAAAATTGCAGAACAGTGCAATGTGGAGTTTGAGTTCGGACATACTATACTCCCTAATTATGATGTTCCAGAAGGGTTCCAGACACATTATGATTATCTGAAAAAGCTCACTGATGATGGAATTATAAAAAGATATGGTGAAAAACCATCTCAAGAAATTATTGATAGAAAAAATTATGAGCTTTCTGTTATCCAAAAAATGGGGTATGTGGATTACTTTCTGATTGTTTGGGATTATATAAATTATGCTAAGACAAATGGAATACCTGTTGGACCAGGACGTGGTTCTGGTGCTGGTTCTATTGTTGCATATGCAATCGGAATCACAGATATAGATCCAATAAAATATGGACTTATTTTTGAAAGGTTTTTAAATCCAGAGAGAATTAGTATGCCTGATTTTGATGTTGATTTTTGTTATGAAAGAAGGCAAGAAGTAATTGATTATGTTGGAAGAAAGTATGGTCAGACTCACGTTTCTCAAATTATTACATTTGGTACAATGTCTGCAAGGATGGTAATTCGTGATGTAGGCAGAGCATTGGATGTTCCATATGCAGATACGGACAAACTTGCAAAAATGGTTCCAAATGAGTTACATATAACTATAAAAAAAGCGATGAAGCAGAATAGGGAATTAAGAGAGCTCTATGAGATAAATGAAGAATATAAAAAGCTTTTAGATATTGCAATGGCATTGGAAGGTATGCCAAGACAGGCTTCAACTCATGCTTGCGGAATAGTTATTACAAAAGAGCCTGTTGATACCTATGTACCTTTATATATGAGAGATAACACAGTTTCTACTCAATATATAATGACAACTTTAGAGGAGCTAGGTCTTTTAAAAATGGACTTTTTAGGATTAAGAACTCTTACTGTTATACAGGATACAAAAGATTTAGTTAAGCAAAATAGAGGGATAGATGTAAAATTTGATGAAGACATGAATGACCAAAAAGTGTATAAGCAATGGCAGGATGGCGCATCTGTTGGGATATTTCAGTTTGAAAGCCAAGGTATGACAAATTTCATGAAGGAACTAAAACCTGACTGTCTAGAGGACATTATTGCGGGAGTTTCACTATATAGACCTGGACCTATGGATCAAATACCTAGGTATATTGCAAATAAAAAAGACCCAGATAATGCAGTATATACACATGAAAGGTTAAAGCCAATATTAAATGTTACATATGGTTGTATGGTATATCAAGAGCAAGTTATGCAAATAGTAAGGGACTTAGCAGGATATTCACTAGGTAGAGCAGATTTAGTTAGACGTGCTATGGGAAAGAAGAAACTAGATGTAATGGCTAAAGAACGTGAAATATTTATAAATGGTCAATTAGATGACGAAGGAAACATAATAGTACCAGGCTGTGTGCGTAATGGAATAGATGCAGAGTCTGCAAATAGAATATTTGATGAAATGGCAGAATTTGCAAAATATGCTTTTAATAAATCTCATGCTGCTGCATATGCAGTTTTATCATATCAAACAGCTTATTTAAAAACATATTACCCAGCCGAATTTATGGCAGCTATGCTTAATAGCTTTTTGGGAAATCTAGATAAAATACCGGCATATGTTGATGAGTGTAGAAGATTGAATATAGAAATATTAAAGCCAGATATTAATAAAAGTTTTACTAGATTTACTGTTGATGGCAATAAAATACGTTTTGGAATGGGAAGTATAAAAAACGTTGGTATAGGTGCGGTTGATGGAATAGTAGCAGAAAGAAATACCAATGGGGAATTTAAGGACTTTGGAGATTTTTGTGAAAGAATTGCAAATGCTTCAGTAAACAAAAAGTGCGTAGAGAGCTTGATAAAAGCAGGTGCATTTGATAGTTTTGAGCAAACAAGAAGAACATTAATGGAATCATATGAGGCAATTATAGACTCGATTGCAGATAGTACAAGAAAAAGTTTTGACGGACAAGTAAGTATGTTTGATTTAGGTGGAGCAGACCAAGAAGAAATGAAAGAACTAAAATATACTTATAGAACAATGCCAGAGTTTACAGAAAGAGAAATACTTTCTATGGAAAAAGAAATGCTAGGTTTATATATTTCAGGACATCCACTTGATAAACTAAGAAAACAAATAGAAATACAGACAAATGTAAATTCGTCACAGCTTAGAGAAGCTCAAGATACAAGTAGCTTAGATACAGCAACAATAGAAGGAACAGAATATGAGGATGGGCGAGCATATAAAGACATTAAAGATATACAAATAGGAAAAGACATGAAAATATCAGAAAAAGAAAACTTAGTTGATGGACAATTTGTAAAATATGCTGGAATTATAACAAGTGTGAAAAAGAAATTTACAAAAACAAATAAAATAATGGCATTTGTAACAGTGGAAGATTTATATGGACCTATAGAAGTTATAGTGTTTGAAAATTGTTATCAAAATTGTTCAAATATACTAATGGAAGACAATATTGTCTTGGTAGACGGAAGGCTTAGTATTAGAGAAGATGAGGATACAAAAATTGTGGCAAGAGAAATAAGAGAGTTTGGAGAGCAAAAAAAGAAAATATTTACACTAGACATTACAAATATTAACGGCGAACAAAAGGAAAAGCTTAGAGGTGCAATAAAATTCTTTTCAGGAGATAGTAATAATATGCCAATACAAATAATAAATGGAGATAGGAAAGACATGGCAGGTGGAATACATTTTACACCTCAAGTTTTAGAGGAATTTAAGGAAATAATTGGGGCTGAAAATGTAGACATAATAGAAGCCTAGAATTATAATAACATGGAAAGGGTTGAGATATATTGCCATATATAGAGTTTAAAAATGTTGTTAAAGAATACAAAATGGGTGAGATTTTAATAAAAGCGCTTAATAAGACCAATTTTGAGATAGAAAAAGGCGAACTTGTAGTAATTGTGGGACCTAGTGGTGCTGGAAAGACTACTGCATTGAATATTTTGGGTGGTATGGATAGTGCAACTTCTGGAAAAGTAATTATAGATAATAAAGATATTAGCAAGTTTAAGAAAAAGGAACTTACTAAGTATAGAAGGGAAGATATAGGTTTTGTATTTCAATTTTACAACCTTGTGCAAAATCTTACAGCTATAGAAAATGTTGAGCTTGCGACACAAATTTGTAAAAATCCACTTAATCCTGAGGAAATACTTGAAAAAGTGGGACTTAAGCATAGATTAAAGAATTTTCCATCACAGTTATCTGGAGGAGAACAACAAAGAGTAGCAATAGCTAGGGCTATTGCTAAAAATCCAAAACTTTTATTATGTGATGAACCAACTGGTGCTCTAGATTATAAAACAGGAAAGCAAATTTTACAATTATTACAGGATACTTGTAGAAAAGAAAAGATGACTGTAATTATAATTACTCATAATAGTGCATTAACTCCAATGGCAGACAGAGTGATTCATTTTAAAAATGGTACGGCTTTTGATATTCAGCAAAATGCTAATCCTATCCCTATTGCGGAGATTGAGTGGTAATAAGTGTTCACTACTTTACCGAAAACACATCTTTCTTTAGTTAAAAAGATGGTGAAATTAATTAAAAAGTAGTAAGATAGTAAGTGTAACGGGGTGAAAATTTTGAAAACAGCACTTCTTAAAGACGGAATAAAAGAAATAAAAATTTCATATAAGAGATTTATTTCATTGCTCTTAATTGTGCTTTTAGGGGTAGGCTTTTTTGCTGGAATAAAGGCTACAAGTCCTGACATGAAGACGACAATTGATATGTATTTTGATGACTTAAATGTAATGGATATACAGGTTATTTCTACATTGGGGCTTACAGATAATGATATTAATTCAATAAGTCAAGTCGAGAATGTCGAGAATGTTGAGGGAACTTACCAGACTGATGCAACTGTTTCAATTGGTGAAGAACAAGTAGTTGTTAAGCTAGAGACTATAACAAACAGTCTTAACGGTTTGCAGTTAATTGAGGGACATTTGCCAAAGAATGAAAAAGAGTGTGTTGTAGAGCAAAGTTTTTTAACTGGAACTGGCCACCAAATTGGTGACACAATAAAAGTCAAGGTAGAGGATATTACAAATGACGATGGAGAGAAAGAAAAAGTTTTAAAAAATAGTGAGCTGCAAATTGTGGGTTCGGTAGAATCTCCTTTATATGTTTCTACAGATAGAGGAAGCACAAAACTTGGTAGTGGAAAAATAGATTATTATATGTATGTTCTAAAGGAGAATTTGAATGCAAGCATATATACTAATATATATTTAACAGTTGTAGGTGCTAAAGATGAGGAGACGGGAAATAAGCATTATTTAGATAAAATAGATGAGGTTAAAAATAATTTAGAAGGCATTTCAGAAGAAAGACGCGAGGCAAGGTACAACGAGTTATACGATAGTGCTAATTCAAAAATCGAGGATGCCCAGAAGGAGTTAGACAAGGAAAAAGCAAAAGCAGAGAAAGAACTTGAAGATGCAAAAAAAGAAATTGACGATGGCAAAAAAGAAATAGAAGATGGAAAAGCAGAAATTGAAACAAATAGAGCAAATGCAAATTATCAGTTCAGCCAGGCAGAACAGCAGATAGAAGAATCAAAAAGGGTATTAGCAGAAAATAAAAATAAGTTTGAGGAAGAAAAGAAGAAGGCAAATCAACAAATTGCAAATTATAAAGAGCAGTTATCAGCATTACAGCAATTGAAAAAACAACTAAATACTGTGAAATCTAACTTAAAAAAGGCTCAAGCTAGTTTGAATGAATTAGAGGAAAAATTAGAGAATGCATCAGAGGAAGAAAAACCAGCTTTGCAAGAGGAAATCGCGAAATTGAATATACAAATACAAGCATTGCAGGAGATAATAGACACAATTAATAGTGAGCTAGAAAAGCAAGGAATTTCAGATTTATCTGGAACAATTAAGCAAATTCAAACAGGAATTGATACTGCAAATAAACAAATAAAGAATGGAGAAAACCAACTAAAATATGCACAAAAGAAAATAGAAAATGCAGAGGCAGAATTGCAAAGCCAGAAAAATTCTACATATTATCAGTTAAACCAGGCAGAGATAGAAATTAAGGACGCGGAAAAAGAAATAGCAGATGGCGAGAAAGAGCTTGAAAATGCGCAGAAGGAATTTGATGAGAAATTAAAGGAAACTGAAGATGAATTATTAGCAGCAAAGGAAGATTTAAAAGAAATTCAAAGACCAGAATGGTATGTGTTAACTAGAGAAGAAAATACCGGGTATGTAAATTATATGCAAGATACCGATAGAGTGGCAAATTTGGCGGAAGTATTTCCTGTAGTCTTTTTCTTGGTGGCAGCATTAATGAGCTTGAATTCAATGGCGAGAATGGTAGAGGAAGAAAGAGTAGAAATAGGAACATTAAAAGCACTTGGATATAATAAGTTGCAAATTGCAATGAAATATTTGGTATATGCAAGCTTGGCAACAGTAATTGGTGGAGGAATTGGACTAATTATTGGTTTTAATTTCCTACCAAAGGTAATAGCAGATATTTATGCAATGGTTTATGACATACCTGATGTTATATTAGAATTTAATGCAGGATATGCAACAGCTGGAATTGCAGCAGCAGCGCTATGCACGGTAGGAGCTACAATTTTTACAGCAGCAAGGATATTAAGACACAACCCTGCAACATTAATGCGCCCAAAAGCACCAAAACCTGGCAAGAGAGTGCTATTAGAAAAAATAACATTTATATGGAAACATCTGAATTTTACAGCAAAGGTAACTGCAAGAAACATATTCAGATATAAAAAGAGATTTCTAATGACAATTATTGGAGTGTGCGGTTGTACATCGCTTATTATTGCAGGTTTTGGTTTGAGAGATGCAATAATAAACATGATACCAATGCAGTATGGAGAAATTTATAAATATGGAATAGATATTACGCTAAAAGAAGGAAAACATTCTAATGATTTGCAATTAATTAAAGACGAAATAGCGGAGAATGAGAATATAACAGATGTGTTAGGAGCAAATATTCAGTCCGTAAAAATAGTAAAAGATGATAATAACCAAAGCATACAATTAGTTGTACCAGAAAATGTAGAAAGCTTTGATACATTTGTTGCATTGAGGAGTAGAACTCAAAAAGACAATAATTATGTATTAGATACTTCAGGAGTTATTATTACGGAGAAGTTGGCAAAATTGTTAGATATTAAAGAAGGAGATACAATTACTATAGAGAATGCAGACGGTGACAGAGCAGAGGTAAATGTGGCACATATTACGGAAAATTATATATTTCATTATCTATATATGTCCACAGATTTATATAACCAAATATATGACACGAGAATTGATTACAATGTGGTTTTGGCAAAAACAAACCAAATAACAGAAGAACAGGAAGATAATTTAGGAAGAACATTGTTAGAAGACAAAGACAATATTTCTGGTGTAAGTTTCACTTCAGATTCGTCAGATATGATAACAGTTGTAATGGACAATATGGATGCAGTAGTATGGATACTTATTATATCAGCAGGTTTACTAGCATTAGTAGTATTGTATAATTTATTAAATTCAAATATAAGCGAGAGAATTAGAGAGCTTGCCACAATAAAAGTTCTAGGCTTTCATGATAGGGAAGTGTATGAATATATAGGCAGGGAAACAATAATACTTACAATTTTAGGTATGTTAGTTGGTCTGGTTGGAGGATATTATTTAACAATGTACATACTAAAAACTTGTGAAATAGATATGCTAATGTTCGACCCAGAAATTGGAATTCTAAGTTATATTTGGGGAATACTGATTACAACATTGTTTGCAATAATTGTAAATATAATTACATATTTTTCGTTAAAGAAAATTGATATGATAGAGAGCTTAAAAAGTGTGGAATAAATGATTGTATTTGTCTTGTGTGGGACTTACGGACGGTATACCCATTAACCTGTAATACGCCAGCTTTTAGTCAATTGTACAAAAATGATTGACAAGTGCCTAAAAGTATGATAAAATAGTAAATCGTAAGCCGCCTGAGTCGGGCAACTAAATGTTAGGTAAGCTAACTGCCTTGTATTTTATGCTTAGCGAGTATACATATAAGAGGAGGTGTACATGTAATGTACGCAATAATTGAAAGTTGTGGAAAACAATACAAAGTAGCAGAGGGAGATGTAGTATTCTTCGAAAAATTAGATGTTGAAGAAGGTAAAAAAATTACATTTGATAATGTTGTTTTAGTATCTGATGACAAAAAAGTAGAAGTAGGGGCTCCTTATGTTAAAGGTGCAAAAGTTGAGGGAAAGGTAGTTTCTCATGGTAAGGGTAAAAAAATATTAGTTTACAAATACAAACCAAAAAAGAACTACAGAAGAACTCAAGGACATAGACAACCATATACAAAGGTTGAAATTACAAAAATAAAGACAGCTGCTGAAAAAGCTGAAACAAAGCCAGCAGAAAAGAAAACAGCTACAACATCAAAAAAAGAAACTGCAAAGGCTTAGGTTGTGAAGATAATGTGGTATGAGTTTAGCTCAAACCAATCTGAATGTGAAATACAAAAATTAGTTTTGGAGCTTTAGATAGAAAACTGAAACTAAAAATCAAGAACCGAAAGGAGTTGAGATAAATGGCTCATAAAAAAGGTCAAGGTAGTGTTAAGAACGGTAGAGACAGTGAGTCAAAGCGTTTAGGTCTTAAAAGAGCAGACGGACAAATAGTTCCAGCTGGAAATATTCTAGTAAGACAAAGAGGAACAAAGTTCCATCCAGGTAATAACGTTGGTATTGGAAGTGATGATACTCTATACGCAAAAATAACTGGAAGAGTTAAGTTTGAAAGACTTGGCAGAGACAAGAAACAAGTTAGCGTTTATCCAGTAGAGGAAGTTGTAAATAAATAGTAATATAAAAGAAACACAGGAAGTTATCCGGTGTTTCTTTTATTGCCCTATGTTATGTACTTAAAGCAAATCTCGCATACTATATAATCCATTCTTTTTAGTAAGTATAAACCTAGCAGCACGAATGGTTCCTTCTACATAAATATTTCTAGAATAAGCAGTATGAGTTACTTCTATTGTCTCGTTTTCATTTAAAAACAAAACAGAATGTTCTCCAACTAAACTTCCACCTCGAACAGAAGAAAAACCAATTTCTTGATTGGATTGTCTTGGTTGTTCATTTGTTCTGGAAAATACATATTTGTACTTCTTCTTACATATTTTAGAAATATTATCAGCTACCATAACTGCTGTTCCACTTGGTGCATCAGCTTTGTTTTTATGATGCTTTTCTATAATCTCAATATCATAATTTTTAAGCTTTTTAGCAAATAATGCAGACATATTTGAAAAAAGAGCAATACCATATGACATGTTTGAGGATTTGAAAATAGGTATAGCTTCAGCGAACTCTTTGATTTTTATTTCTTCAGTTTTAGAAAAACCAGTTGTTGCAATTATTATAGGAATTAAATTTTCAACTGCATAATTGAGAGCAACAAAGCAAGCAGAGGGAGTAGAATAATCTATAATTAAATCAGGTTTTTTGTTTATTTTATGAAATAAGTCAGCATTCTCTTTGTCAATACTGTATAATAAATTAAATTCTGGCAAGTCTTTAATATAGTTGGTAATTGCCGTTCCCATTCTGCCTTTAGCTCCATTTAATAAAATATTAAGCATAAACTCATTCCTTTCTTATAAAAAATGTTAGAATAATTTTAGGCTAACACTAAAAATATATACTAAAAATATATTTTAAGAAAATAAATTTATGACAAATAAGTTTATGAGATGCAAGATCAAGGTTATATTATAACCATTGCAATTAAAAAAGTGAGTATTGGTAAAATTCTAAATACTCACATAAAATATTATTTGAGAAGGAAAGCATTAAGGAATGTGTATGCATGTTTGTAAAGTCTACCCTTCTTAAATTTTTCTTTAATATACGAATAAATTTCTAAACAAGCGCTATATTTATCCATTACTGTAACTATATAAGATTCTTTATATTTTGGAAACGAAAATGTAACAGGCCACATATGTTTTTCAATAATATCCTTTTCTATTTCATTTAACTCAAAAATATTACTTGCATTTTTTAATGCTATTTTAGGATGAATAAATGCATGTAAGCCAGATAGTTCGATATTTCTATATTTTTTACGCCAGTCATACAGAAAGAGGTCATGGAGCATTGCGGCACGAGTAGCAGAAACATAATCCAATTTTAATTTTTTGCAAGTTATATATGTGAAATATGCAACTTGCATACAATGTTTATAACATGATGTGTTACAATGTTGTTTAAAGTTCTTCATTTGTTTTACTGTTTCATTTGAGGTAATATCTTTAATAATTTCAAAGAAGTGAGTTAATTCGTATCTATTATCCATATTTTCATGGATAATAGGACTTACGTATTGTTCAATATCATTTCCTATTTGAGTGTAAATATCTTCTTCATCTTTTTTTACCTTTGCACTTGAATTTGAAAAAAGTTTCTTAATGAAAAGTGTGTTCATTTGAAAATCAATTCCTTTCTTAGGACGATTAGTATTTATCGCATAGTTAGTATATTATTATTATAGCATGAAATGCTTATAAAGTGAAGGAATTTTTGTTTCTTAAAAAATTTTCCATATTTGTTGCTTTATAGAAGAAATTAATATATAATATCTATTGTCGAGAACTAAACAAAAAAACAGTTTATGGGTAGACCTAAAAAACCTAAATAACAAGCAAGGAATGGGAAAATGAGAAGAGGATTTAGATTTTATATAGCATTATGGGGAGCAAAAGTGGGTACTGTTTTGCTAAAACTTCTGGGGAGAAACGCCACGTTTTTTCCAGGGAAATTTGCATTAAAAGTATGTCCCGATTTTATAAAAAAAATAAATAAGCCAAAAACAATAATTGCAGTAACAGGCACAAATGGAAAAACTACGGTGTGCAATATGATTGAAGATGTATTAAGAGATAATGGATATATATTTATTGATAATAAGTATGGCTCAAATATTGATGCAGGAGTAACTACTACATTAATAGGAGGAGTGACATTTTTTGGGAAATCTAAAAAAGGTTTGGCTATTCTTGAAGTGGACGAAAGAAGTGCACCTAAGATATATCCATATTTAACTCCTACATATTTAGTGTGTACAAACCTGTTTAGAGATTCGCTTATGAGAAATGCACATACAGAGTTTATATCAGGTATTTTAACTAAATATATTCCAAAAGATACTACACTTATATTAAATGGTGATGACTTAATTACTAGCAATATAGCACCAGAAAATAAGAGAATGTACTTTGGAATAGATAGATTAGATACAGACGGGTCAGAGTGTGAAAATATTGCAAGAGATATAATTGTATGTCCAAAATGCAATACTAAGCTGGTGTATGATTATGTTAGATACAACCATCTAGGAAGAGCACATTGCCCAAAATGTGATTTTGGAACACCTGATATAGATTATTTGGTTACAGAGCTTGATTTGAAAAATAAAAAAATGAAATTGAATAACAATGGAAAAGAAGAGACATATGAGCTAATAAGTGATAATATTATAAATATTTATAATATTTTGACAGTTATTGTTGTTTTAAAGCAAATAGGTTTAGAACCAAATAAAATAAATGAATCTCTAAAAAAACAAAAAATAGTGGATACTAGATATAGTGAAGAGACTGTTGACGGAATTAAGGTAGTTACTCATCTATCTAAAGGAATGAACCCTATAGCTTGCTCTAGAGTATTTGATTATGTAAGAAAATACGAAGGAAATAAGGTTGTAATTCTTCTTTTGGATGACTTACATGAAGAGGCAGGTGGAAGTGAGAATACGGCTTGGCAATATGATACTGATTATGAGTTTTTAAATGATGATAGTATCAAACAGGTTATTATTGCAGGAGTAAGATATTTAGATGGATATGTAAGACTTCAGATTGCAGGAGTAGAAACTGATAAGATTATACACGAAAGAAATGAGCTATCAGCTGTAGAGAAAATAAGACTAGATGATATACAGACTGTATTTATTTTGCATGACTTATACTCAATTGAGCTTAAAGAAAATGTGAAAAATAAGGTAGAAGTTATAATAAAGAGCAAGGTTGAAAAATAGATACAATTTTGTTGGTTTAGAAAGGATTGAAAAAATAATGAAAGTTGAAATACTATTTCCGGAGTTTTGCAACCTATTTGGAGATATGTTTAATATGAAATATTTGAAAATGTGCTTACCAAATGCGGAATTTATCGAAACAGCATTAGATGAAAGACCAAGGTTTGTTGACGAAGATATAAACTTAATATACTTAGGTCCTATGACTGAGAAAACTCAGGAGAAAGTTATTGCTAGGTTAGGAAAGTATAAAGATAGAATAGAGGAATTAATAGAAAAAGATGTTGTATTTCTTTTTACAGGAAATGCAATTGAAGTATTTGGCAAATACATTGAAAATGAAGATGGTTCAAAAATTGAAGGTGTAGGAATTTTTGATGTATATAGTAAAAGGGATATGATGCATAGACATAATAGCTATTTTATAGGAAAATATGAAGACATAGAGGTAGTTGGGTTTAAGAGCCAATTTACAATGCTCTATGGCGACAATTCTGCAAATTATTTTTTGGATGTAGAAAAGGGGATTGGTATAAATAAAGAGAGCAAATTAGAAGGAATTAAAAGAAATAACTTTATAGGTACATATATAATAGGACCTTTATTAATTTTAAATCCTTTATTAACTAAAAAAATAATGAAAATGTTGGGTGCAGATGACAAAATTGCTCTTGAGGAGGATACAATGGCTGCATATGAGGAGAGACTTAAGGAGTTAAAAAGATTATAAAGAGTAAAGAGGTAAATATGGGTAAACATTTTGAAGAAAAAGGGAGCAGAAGGAAGAAGAAACAACAGAATAAAAAAGAAACTGAGCGAATTACATATTCAAGAGAATATAGTGGAAACTCGAAACTTTATTATGACGAACAAATATTAAGAGCTACTGAACTGACTAAAACTATTAATGATAATAAAAGGAAGCATAATGCTAATGATAGGAAAGCAAAGACAGGAAACAAAAAAAATACACAAAGGAAAAAATCAAATGCACTATTGTATTTTATAGCTTTAATTTGTATTGGAGCGATTATTTATGCTGGAGTAAATATATTTAGTTGGTTTAAAGATTCAAACGATATTGAGGAGATAACACAGGATATATTGGATAAAGTTGATATATCAGAGATTAAAGATGGAGATGACGTGCAAGTTGTAGAGTCTGATGAAAAAAAAGGTAGCCCATATTGGGAATATATAAAAATGAGTTTGCTAGATGTGGATTTTTCTGAATTAAAGAAAACAAATGATGAAGTTGTTGGATGGATACAAGTAAATGGCACAAACATCAATTATCCTTTTGTGCAGACTAATGATAATTCATATTATTTGACACACTCAATTTTGAAAGAGCAAAATGAAGCAGGATGGGTATTCCTAGACTATAGAAACAATATACAAAACCTTGATAAAAACACTATAATATATGCTCACTCTAGGCTTGACAAGGCTATGTTTGGGTCTTTAAAAAATTTGTTGGAGAGTGATTGGTATCAAAATGAGGAGAACCATATTATAAAAATGTCTACAGAGACTGAAGATACTTTATGGCAAGTATTTAGTGTATATCACCTTCCAACAACAAGTGATTATTTGAGAACTAAATTTAACAATGGTTCAGATTTTAAGAATTTTGCAAATATGTTGCAAGATAGAAGTGTTTATGACTTCAATTGTAGTGTTGGGGAAGATGATAAAATTATTACACTTTCAACATGCTACAAAAATGACCAAAAAATGGTTATGCATGCAAAACTTATAAAGTACAGGAGTAAGTATTGAAAAAAAAACGAAAGTGTGATATAAGATATACATGAAAAATATAAAAGATTATAATTTAGAAGAATTAAAAGAAGAACTAATCGCTATAGGAGAAAAGAAATATAGGGCAGAGCAAATTTTTAAATGGTTGTATGTAGATAAAATAAAAGAGTTTGATGATATGACCAATCTACCTCTTGAATTGAGGGATAAATTAAAAAAAGAATATACAATGTGCAATTATAACATTTTAAAAAAGCAAGAGTCTTCAGACGGAACAAAAAAATACTTGTTTGATGTATTAGATGGAAATGCAATAGAGACAGTACTTATGCAGTATCATCATGGAAAAACAATTTGTGTTTCATCTCAAATAGGTTGCAAAATGGGATGTAAGTTTTGTGCGTCTACTGGAATTAAGTTTGTTAGGAGTTTGAGTGCTGGGGAAATTGTTGAGCAAATTTTAGCAGTAGAGCAGGATATTGGAGACAAGATTTCAAATGTGGTTTTTATGGGAATTGGAGAGCCTTTTGATAATTATGATAATGTAATGCAAGCAATTAAAATAATAAATTCTCAGAAGGGGTTAAACATTGGAGCGAGACATATAAGCATTTCAACAAGTGGGCTTGTTCCTATGATTTATAAGTTTGCAGATGAGGAATTGCAGTGTACTTTGTCAATTTCACTTCATGCTACAAATGATGAAAAACGTAGTTCAATGATGCCTGTGAATAATAGATATAATATTGAGGAATTAATGAAGGCGTGTAGGTATTACATAGAAAAGACAAATAAAAGAATATCGTTTGAGTATGCTTTAGCAAAGGATAATAACGATAATTTAGAGGATGCAAGGGGATTGGTAAAGCTTCTAAAAGGTATGTTATGCCATGTGAATTTGATTCCAATTAATAAGATAGAAAATGGAAAGTTTATAAAAAGTACAAACGAAAATATAATTAAATTTAGAGATTATTTAAATGAAAACGGAATTGTTGCTACGATAAGAAGAGAGCTTGGCTCAGATATTGATGCTGCATGTGGGCAGTTAAGAAGAAAGAATTTAAAATAAAGAAAGGTTAGGAAAAAAAGGTAATGGTTTTTGCTAAATCAGATATAGGAAAAGCTAGAGAAATTAATCAAGATTATTACTATATTTCACAAGATACAGATGTTCCAAGATTATATATTTTAGCAGATGGAATGGGTGGATATAAAGGAGGAGAAATAGCGAGCAAACTTGCTACCGATTCGGTTAAAAAATATATTAATAGCAATTTTAACGAAAATTTAGTGGAAAAAGAAGAAATATTAAAATTAATTGGAAGTGCTGTAGAATATGCTAATATGGTGGTATATGAAAAGTCAAAAGAAATTCCTGAATTAGAAGGAATGGGTACTACTTTAGAAGCTTGCTTAATATATAATAATAAGGCTTATATAGGACATGTTGGAGATAGTAGAATTTATAGAATAAGAAATGGTGTAATACGAAAACTTACAAAAGACCATAGTTATGTACAACAGTTGGTTGAGGATAAAAAGATAACTAGAGAGGAAGCCAAAACGCATCCTAAGAAAAACATGCTAACAAAAGCACTTGGATGTACACCTTATGTGGAACCAGATTTACGTGCAAGAAATTTTGAAAAAGGTGATATATTTATTATGTGCTCAGATGGGCTTACTAATATGACAGATGACAATATGATATGTGAGTTAATAATACAGGATATTACAACAGCGGCAGACAAATTAATCGAATTAGCAAATGAATCAGGCGGGTATGATAATATTACTGTAATTATAATAAAGTAAGAGGAGAAGAGTGATTATGAATCTAGAAGGAAAACTTATAGGAAATAGGTATGAAATACTAGAGAAAATTGGAAATGGCGGGATGGCTACTGTATACAAGGCGCAAGACCAAATACTGAAAAGATATGTTGCAGTAAAAGTACTGAGAGACGAATTTACAACAGATGAGGAATTTATTAGAAGATTTAATACAGAGGCACAATCTGCTGCAAGCTTAACTCATCCTAACATTGTATCAATATATGATGTAGGAAATGAAGGAAATATTTATTATATTGTAATGGAACTAATACAAGGAAAAACATTAAAGCAGATAATTGATGAAGATGGTGTATTGCCATGGAAATGGTCAATTGATATTGCATCTCAAATTGCGTCTGCATTGGAAACAGCACATAAAAATAATATTGTACACAGAGATATAAAACCTCATAATATAATAATCACAGAGGACGGAGTTGCTAAAGTTACAGATTTTGGAATAGCAAAAGCTGTTTCAAATTCTACAATTACTGCTTTTGGAACTACAATTGGCTCAGTGCACTATTTTTCACCAGAGCATGCAAGAGGTGGCTATACAGATGCTAAGTCTGACTTGTATTCTTTGGGTGTAGTTATGTATGAGATGCTTACTGGAAGAGTACCTTTTGACGCAGATACACCAGTTTCTGTAGCTCTGAAACATATGCAAGAAAGACCTATAGAGCCAATAAAATTAAATCCTGCAATACCATATTCGGTAAATAAAATAATTATGAAGGCTATGGAAAAGGATTTAAACTTACGCTATCAATCAGCAACAGAAATGCTTAGAGATTTAAATATGGCGCTTAAAGACCCAGATGGAGATTTTGTACAAACAGGGTCAAATGATATGGCATATACACAGAGAATTGATGCAATAACAGATGAAGATTTAAATAGAAACAATGATTCTAATAGAAATAATAAAGGTAAAAAAAAGAAGGGAAAATTAAGGCAATATTTTGAAAAGCATCCAGCAGCTAAAATAGTACTAATAATACTATTAATAATTATTATTCCTTTAGCAGGTTTCTTTGGAGCACAAGCAGTACTTAATATGGGTAGAGTTAATGATGTCGCATTACCAAACTTTGTAAATATGACAAAAGAGGAAGCAGAAGCAGCAGCACAGGAAGCAAATTTAAAGTTAGAGATTACCGAAGAATATAGTTCAGATGTAGAAGCTGGAAAGGTAGCATCTCAAGAACCTTCATATTTGGATGGATATTTAGTAAAAGAAGGATCTACAGTAAAGATAGTAATAAGCAAAGGAGAAAACATAAAAATTGTACCTAAAGTAACTGGAATGACAAGAGAGGAAGCGGAAGATGCTATTGAGGCAGAGGAACTTAAATTTGAGGTAGTAGAAGAAACTAGCCGTGAGGTAGAAGCAGGAATAGTTATTAGACAGGAGCCATCAGCAGATGAAGAGGTTAATGCGGGAGAGACAATAACAATATATGTTAGTACAGGTATAAAACAAATTACAATGGAACATGTTGTGGGTCAGCCAGAAGATGGCGCAAAAAAAACACTTACAGATTTAGGATTTGAAGTAAATGTTGTTTATGAAGAAGACTCAAGCAAAGATGATGGAGTTGTATTAAGACAAAGCATTGATGTAGGAACTACAGTGGATGAGGGAACAAGTGTTACATTAACAGTAAATAAAATAGAGGCAATAAAAGAAGGAACAGTAAATATTGACCTAAGGTCATTAACAGGAGGAGTAATAGAAAAAGACGAAGACGGAAATGAAATAAAACCAACTGTAGAACTAAGAATTGAAGTTAATGACGAAACCGTGTATAATGGAGACCAAAGAAAAGACAGTGAAAACTTTACAAGAACAATATCAGGAAAGGGAACTGTTACTGTTAAAGTGTTCGTCGATGGAGTAAAAGAAGCAGAAAAACAATTAAATCTAAATACAAATAATCCAGTATTAAACATTGATTAAAACAAAAAAATTGCGAATTAGGGACACTTCTCTTTTCGCAATTTTTTTTCGAATTGGGGACACTTCTTGTTTGACTGCTTTATGTTTATGCTCTTTAAAAAGTGTTTAAGTTGAGATTATACAGTAAATTACAAAAAATGCAAGGTGCTTCTTCAAACGCACTCGCAATAGAATTGCTTGTTTGGACGCCTGCGCGGTACTGCGAAATGTCTCTAAATATACATATATATTGATTGGTTGTGTTGAGTTTGTGTAATGGAAAAAACAAAAAAGTTAAAAAAGTACTTGTCAAAAGTAACGAGTTGGTGTAGAATGAAAAGGAACTTAAGGAGAAAGGGAGGATACCAAGGAATGGAAAGAAACGAAACAGCTAAAACCATTGCGGTTGTAAGAGAGAGAGAGAGA
>JAHZIB010000009.1 GCA_019419955.1 Clostridiales bacterium
CAATAACTTCAAGTGAAAGTAAATATATAATACAATATCAAATAAATGGAACAGACGAAAAAAAATGGAAAACCTTACAAGATGGAGTAGTAACAGGAGTGAACCATGGAGACACAGTATATGCAAGGCTAACAGATGGAGAGCAATACAGTAAGATACAAAACAAGAAAATAGAAGATACAACAGCACCAGTAGTGACAGTAACAGCACAAGGTTCACCTACAACAAATAGTATAACAGTAACAGCCCAAGCAATAGATAATGAAACAGGAATGAAAGACAGCCTAACATACACATACTACATTAAAAAGAGTACAGAGGCAGAAAGTAGTTACAAAGCACCAAGTGGAGCAGAAAATATAACAAATGCCCAATATACATTTACAGGACTAACACAAGGAACAAAATATGATATAAAAGTAGAAGTAAATGGAGATAAGGCAGGAAACATAGGAACAGGCACATTAACAAATCAAACCACAGCAACAGTACCAGGAGCAGGAGAAGGGCTAGAAACAGGAAATATAACAGCAAGCCCAGCAGTATGGAGTAGTGGAAAAGCAAGTATAATATTAACAACTACAACAGGCTTCCAAATAGAGTATCAAGTAGGAGGAATAGAAGGAAGTTGGACAAAAGGAAATAGCCCAGTAACAGTAGGAAACTTAAATCATGGAGATACAGTGTATGCAAGATTAACAGATGGAATAAATGCAGGAAATAGTGCAAGCATAACAATACTAGATAAGAAAGCACCAACAGTAAGTATAGGAACAGGAGCAATAACAGAGAATAGTATAGAAGTAAAAGTAACAGCATCAAGTGACGGAGAAAGTGGATTAGCAGACACAAATACGTATAAGTATTACTTAAATAATAGCCTAAAGAGTACAACATCAAATAAAAATTATACATTTAGTGGATTAAGTGCAGGAACAAGCTATACAATAAAGGTAGAGGCATATGATAAGGCGGGAAATGTAGGAACAACAACAACGACAGCAAAAACTAATGTGGCAGGATTGCCAGAAAGTACGTCATATGTAGGATATTATGCAGACGTAGATGGAGACGGAACAGTAGATGGAGTGATATATGCAGACTTAGCAATAGGAGGAAGTGGAACATGGAACCCAAACGGAGGTAGTTCATATGAAGATTATGGAAAATATACAATACCAAGGGGAAGTAACTTTAAGAAGTATAAAGTAAGTAAGAGTGGACACACAGATGATTTCGGAACAAAGGATGTATTAACAGTAGCAAATTCAAGTGGAAACGAGAGATTCTACGTAATGGCATTAGACGATATAGATGGAAAACAGAATGACATAAATTATTGTTGGTATGATGCGGCATATGATGGAAGTGGAATGAGTGATTGGCAAAGTCAAACATCAACAAGTTTTGGAAGTGGAAAACATAATACAAAGAACATGATAGCGAAATGGAATAGTAGTGGATATGGAGCACAGAATGATAATAGTGATTATGAGGATATGTGGGGCTTAAGTGCAGTACAAAGTAAAATAAATGCAAACCCAGCATGGTATATACCATCAAAAGAGGAGTGGGCAGCATTTGGAGATAACCTAGAAATCACGCAAAGTAATTATGGAAACAAAGGACTTGAGACTTGGTATTGGACTTCGTCGCAGTTTAATACTAACCGTATTTGGGCTGCTCGCTTAGCACGTGGCTACTTGAACGACAGTAATGTAAGTAGCCCCAGAAACGTTCGCCTCGGCGCGACTTTCTAACTTGTAAAAATTACCCTTCTAATTTGCAGGAGAAGGTGTCTATAATAGGCAAACTAGGGTGTGAGATGAGATTTTATATACATTTTTTCACAAATGACGTCGGAACAGAAAATAAGCCTGATTAACATAAAAAAATGGTTTGCCATAATTCGGAAAAAAATATAACAGTAGTGTTAGAATGAGTTTGTCAAGATACTGTATTCTACACCCTCGCGAAATGCATAAGGATGTGAAATCTTATTTCGCTACGTCCAATTTCTTATTTGCTAAAATTAGAAAGTATGTAAAGACATTATATAAATAATACTTTACCTTTAATCTGATAGCATTGTGAGAAGCTATTAGATTAAAGGATATAAAATTAAATAAAGTGTATATAGAAGAATAAAAAAATTGAAAAAACTATTGACTTTTAGAAAAACGGTAGTATAATATATAATATAAGTCAAAGAAAGTCAAAGTCAACGAAGAGAAAAACATAATAATTAATTCAAGAATGGAAGTGAAAAAATGAGAATGTCAGATATGATAGAGGAATTTATAAAAGAATTATTTGATGATGAAGACTATATTGAAATACAAAGAAATGACCTGGCGGAACATTTTAATTGCGTACCATCACAAATCAATTATGTTATTGCTACTAGGTTTAAACCATCACAAGGTTATTATGTGGAGAGCAAAAGAGGAGGTGGTGGTCACATAAGTATTCGTAAGATTAATACGACAAAAAGCAATTATTTAATGCATACAATTTCAAGTGTAGGAGATAAAGTTACTTCTCAAGAGGTCGATATTTTCCTTAGTAATTTTCTTTCATATGGAGTTGTTAACGAAAAAGAGGCAAAGCTTTTAAAAGTTGCTACAAGTGACAATGTACTTACAGTACCACAAGATATAAAGGATGAATTGCGTGCAAGAATTTTTAAAAATATGTTAATCAATTTAGTCGAAGACTGATTTGACTAGATGAACAAATGATTTAAACAATAAATTATAAATATAACTTGAATTATATGTTTTTTGAAATATAAAAATTCAGGTATATAATAAATAAATTTAAAGGAGGTTTTTATTATGATGTGTCAAAATTGTGGAAAAAATGAAGTTACTTTTAGATATACTCAGGTTATAAATGGGGTGAAAAAGGAGTTTAACTTATGTGATAATTGCGCAAGGGAACTAGGATTAAAGGATATGAGTTTTAGTATGCCAATTAATTTTTCTAGTTTTTTCAGTGATTTCTTTAATGATAATACAAGCATGTTCCCAAGTATTATGGGAGCACAGACATTACAATGCAAAACATGCGGTACTACATTTGATGATTTCATAAATTCGGGTGAATTTGGATGTGGCAATTGCTATGATTTATTTGAAGATAGAATTTCTCCAATTTTAAAAAATTTACAAGGAGCTAATAGACATGTTGGAAGAGGATATAGGGAAATTGAGACAAAGAATAGTAATAGCGCCAGAAAAGTTGCTCCAAAGAAAGAAGAAAGCAAGTTAGATAAATTACAAAAGGATTTACAAAAGGCAATAAAAGATGAAAGGTATGAGGATGCGGCGAAGATTCGTGACGAGATTAAAAAACTTGATAGCCAAAAATAATTACAATTTTGGCTATGTCAAATTTCATTTAAAACGCGGTTACATACACCGCGTATGCGCTCCTTGCCTTTCAAACAAAATTTAATTCTTTTTGATTAGAGGTGAAGGACAGAGAGAATGGTCTAACCCAAATTTACTTCTTGTCTTCGAAAAGAAGTATTAAGTTGCTAAAGTTTAATTCTTTTCGAACAGAGAGTAAGAATAAAGCAGGAGGTATAATTAAAATTTAGAATTAAAAGAGGAGGAATGAAAATGTCAAATTGGTATTTACAAAATGGAAAAGATTCGGACGTTGTAATAAGTTCAAGAGTTAGGTTGGTAAGGAATATTAATGAGTTTAAGTTTACTCAGAAGAGTTCGAATGAAGAACAGGCAAACTTATTGAGCAAAATAAAAGAGACTGTGCCAAGTTTAGGACATGAGCTAAAATATATTAATTATGAAGATTTGGATGCAGTTACAAAGTTAAGCTTAGTGGAGAAGCATTTACTTAGCCCTGAATTTGTAATGAATGACAATAACAAAAAGGGATTGATTATTAATCCGGAGGAAAATATTTGCATAATGCTTAATGAGGATGACCATATTAAGTTGCAGGTTTTTAACTCAGGGCAAGAAATCGAAAATTTGATGAATTTAGCAATAGAAATAGATGAAAAATTAGGACAGATTTTGGATTATTCATATAATGAAAAGTTTGGATATTTAACCACTTCTCCAATAAATATTGGTACAGGAATGAAGGCTTCTGTAATAGTGCATTTACCTGCACTTACTGTTACGGGAAATTTACCTAAGGTACTAAAAATAGTAAATAATTTTGGAATGAATGTAAATGGTGTTTATGGAGAAGGAAGTCAAAATTTGGGAGATATGTACTTGATTTCTAATAATCAGACAATTGGAATTACTGAAAGAGAAATTACTACAAATGTAAAGAATATTACTGAAAGGATACTTGAGCAGGAGAGGACAGCTAGAAAGTTTTTAGGAAAGAATCAGTTAGAGCTAGAGGATAGAGTGTATAGAGCTTATGGTATATTAACAAATGCGATGAAACTTTCTTCTGATGAGTGTAAAAAACTTTTGTCTGAAGTTAAGTTAGGAGTAGATTTAGGAGTTATAAAGGAAATAGATGATAGTAGAGTAAAGAAACTAGAGCTTTATACCAAGGCTGGAAATTTACAAAAATATTTAGGAAAAGAGTTAGATGGATATGAAAGAGAGATAAAAAGAGCAGAAGTTGTTAAGCAAATTATTAAAGAAGAGTAAAGGAGAGTGAAAATATGATATATAAATTTACTGCAAGAGCAGAAAAGGCAATTGAAATTGCAAATGAAATAGCTCTAGAGTTGGGACATAATTATATTGGTACAGAACATTTGCTTTATGGTTTAGCAAAAGAAGGAACAGGAGTTGCAAGTAAGGTTATAGAGAACCAAAATGTAACTGTTGATGATATTTTGCAAGAAATAGAGATGCTTATTGGTACGGGAGAACCATTAACGCAAGGTGAGTCAATGGGGTTCACCCCAAGGAGTAAGAGGGTAATTGAGAATGCATTTATAGAAGCAAGAAAATTAGGTTCAGAATTTATTGGAACGGAGCATATTTTAATAGGTATAATGCGTGAGGGGGATAGTGTTGCAGTCAGAATTATGATGGATTTAAATATAGACCCAAGAAAGCTATATAATGAAATTATGAAGGTGATTGAGGAGGATGGGGTGGATTCTAATTCTCCAAGAAATAGCTTGGATAAAAATTCTGGAAGTTTTAATTCTACACCTACATTGAATCAGTTTGGTTCTGACCTTACAAAGCAGGCAAGAGATGGCAAACTTGACCCTGTAATTGGAAGAAAAAGCGAAATAGATAGGGTTATTCAAATTTTGTCTAGAAGAACAAAAAATAATCCTTGTTTGATTGGCGAGCCAGGTGTGGGAAAAACCGCTGTTGTAGAAGGATTGGCAGAAAAGATTGTTGTTGATGATGTTCCAGAGATGCTAAAAAACAAAAGAGTAGTTACTCTTGATATTTCTGGAATGGTAGCTGGTGCCAAGTATAGAGGAGATTTCGAGGAAAGAATAAAGAAATGCTTATCAGAAGTTAAAAAAGCAGGAGATGTTATTCTTTTTATAGATGAAATTCACACGATAGTTGGTGCAGGTTCAGCGGAAGGAGCAGTAGATGCAGCAAATATACTAAAGCCACTTTTAGCAAGGGGCGAAGTTCAGGTTGTTGGTGCAACAACTTTAAATGAATACAGAAAATATATTGAAAAGGATAGTGCATTGGAGAGAAGGTTTAGTCCAGTTACTGTTGGAGAGCCAACTGAGGAAGAAACTATTAAAATATTGGAAGGTTTGAGAGATAAATATGAAGCTCATCACAATGTGAAAATTTCTGAAGGAGCAATAAAAGCTGCAGTAGAATTATCTACTAGATACATTAATGATAGATTTTTACCAGATAAAGCCATCGATTTAATGGACGAAGCGGCTTCAAGGATAAAAATGAGAACATACACAATGCCAGATAGCATAAAAGAAATTGAGGAAAAAATTGCAACATTAGATAAAGAAAAGGAAGAAGCGATACGTGTTCAGGACTTTGAGAAAGCAGCTACTTTGAGGGATAAAGAAAATGAGCAAAAGGATAAATTAGAAAAGGAAAAGAAAAAATGGCAAAGCAAAAACAGCAAAAATGTGCTAAATTTGAATGAGGAAGATATTGCAGAGGTAATAGCAAGTTGGACCAAAATACCTGTAAACAAAATTACGCAGGATGAAAATGATAAACTAAAACATCTTGAAGAAACATTACATAAAAGAGTAATTGGTCAGAACGAAGCTGTTGAAGCTGTAAGTAAAGCAATAAGGAGAGGAAGGGTAGGACTAAAAGACCCAAATAGGCCAATAGGTTCATTCCTATTTTTAGGACCAACTGGTGTTGGCAAAACTGAACTTTCAAAAGCGTTAGCAGAGGCTTTATTTGGAAATGAAGATGCAATGATTAGAGTAGACATGTCTGAATTTATGGAGCCACATTCAGTTGCAAAACTTATTGGTTCACCTCCAGGATATGTAGGATATGACGATGGTGGTCAACTTACTGAAAAGATTAGAAGAAAGCCATATTCAGTTATATTATTTGATGAGATAGAAAAGGCGCATCCAGATGTAATGAATATGTTACTTCAAATATTAGACGATGGTAGACTTACAGATGCACAAGGAAGGACAGTAAACTTCAAAAACACAGTAATAATTATGACATCAAATGTTGGCGCAAGAATGATTACAGACAAAAATGTACTTGGTTTCAGCCAAAATGCCGACAAGAAGGAAGGTCAAGAAAGAGAATATGAAACCATCAAAAAAGATGTTATGGCCGAATTGAAGAAGCAATTTAGACCAGAGTTCATAAATCGTATTGATGACATTATAGTATTTCATAAATTGAACGATGATGATATTAAACAAATTATAGATATTATGCTAAAACAAGTACAAAAAAGGCTAAAAGAGCAAGAGTACAATGTAGAAATTGATGATTCTGTAAAAGAACTTATTGCTAAAAAAGGTATTGATGCAAACTACGGAGCAAGACCACTTAAGAGAGCAATTCAAAGTAATGTAGAAGATAGAATTGCAGAAGCAATACTAGACGGCAAGATTATCCCGCACAAGAAAGCAAAGATTGTTGTCGAAAATGAAGGAATTAAAGTATTTGCGAAATAGGGCCACTTCTAAATTCGAAAGTATTTGCGAATTGGGGACACTTCTTAAAATTGTAAGTGTCCTTTTTATTGTATAGGAAAAAATGATTTTTTTTCTTCATATTTCAGTATATTTAATGTTTATATAATTGAAAAATAGCTCATAATGTGATAAAGTAATAAAGCAAAATCATGTTTTTAGAAAGGAAAGTGATTTAATGAAAAAGGGAAAAATAGTGCTTGTAGGCACAGGTTTTGTAGGAATGAGTATGGCGTATTCAATGCTAAATAGAGGAGGAATAAATGAACTTGTTTTAGTGGATTTAGACAAAGACAAAGCACTAGGGGAAGAAATGGACTTATCTCACGGGTTACCATATGCTCCACAAAAAATGGTTATTAAAGCTGGAGAGTATAGTGATTGTAATGATGCTCAAATAGTAGTTATTACAGCAGGTGCTGCTCAAAAACCTGGTCAAACAAGATTGGAGCTTGCAGAGGTTAATACAAAGATTATGAAAAGTATTACAAAACAGATTATGGCAAGTGGTTTTAATGGAATAATTATTGTTGCTAGCAATCCAGTCGATTTAATGACTTATGTTGTTTCAAAAGTTTCTGGACTTCCTAAAAATCAAGTTATTGGCTCGGGTACAGTTTTAGATACTGCAAGATTAAGATATTTATTAGCTGATTATTTTAAAATTTCTAGTAAAAATATTCATGCATATATAATGGGTGAACACGGGGACTCATCATTTGTACCATGGGAACATGCATATATAGGCTGCAAAAAAGTGCTTAATATAATGGAAGAGAATAAGCACCCTATTGCTGATTTAGACAGAATTCATAAGGAAGTAGTAGATGCGGGATATAAAATCATAGAAAAGAAACATGCGACATATTATGGGATTGGAATGGCACTTAATAGAATTGTTAGGGCAATATTAGATAATGAAAATTCAATACTAACAGTATCTACTTATTTAGAAAATAGCGTTTATGGGCAAGATGACATATATATTGGTGTTCCAGCTGTAATAAATTCGAATGGAGTGAGAGAAATATTGGAGCTAGACTTAAACGAAAAGGAACAAGAAAAACTAAAAAATAGTTGCAATATAATAAGGAAGATGAGGATTGAAGCAATAGACAAGATAATAAGTGAGGACTAAATTTTAAAAGTAGGAACACAGCTATTTTTGAAAAAATTTATAAACATAAAGGAGTAAGCGAATGACCAGAACAAAATTGAAAGATAGAATTTTGCCAACATACACAAAAGGAGAAGAAATATTCAATATGACTTCACATATTGTAGGAGCAGTATTAGGAACTGTTGCAATAGTGCTTTGTGTGGTTATGGCAGCAACTCATGGAAATGCGTATGGTGTAGTCAGTGGTGCAATCTATGGTACTACAATGTTGCTATTATATACTATGTCTAGTATTTATCATGGACTAAGTCCAAGATGTAAGCGGCAAGAAAGTAATGCAAGTCCTCGACCATTGTACAATATTTTTGCTAATTGCAGGTTCATATACACCATTTGCACTCTGCACTTTTAGAGAGTATGATACTGCCACCGGGTGGACAATATTTGGCGTTATTTGGGCAATGGCAATTATAGGAATTGTGTTAAATGCAATAGACCTAAAAAAATACAAAAAGTTTTCAATGATTTGTTACCTTGGCATGGGCTGGGCAATAATATTTAAAGCGAGTTTACTTCCAGTATTACTTTCAGCAGGTGGTCTAGTGCTATTAGTTGCAGGCGGTGTAGCATATACAATAGGTGCAATACTTTATGGAGTAGGAAAAAAACAAAAATGGATGCATTCGGTATTTCACCTATTCATATTATTAGGAAGTATACTTCATTTCTTCTGCATATTGTTTTATGTAATGTAGATAAAGATATATCCTGTAATGGTATTTTGTGAAATAAATGTGAAAACTATTGAATAAACTTAGAGAAGATGTTATCATTTAACAATAAAATAAAGGACTATATGAATAAGTTTACGAAATGAGAAGTGTCCCCAATTCGCAAGGGGAAAAAGAAAGGAAAAAGATATGCTTAGATTAGAAAGTATAAGAAAAGAGTATGTTACAGGGGATAGTAAAGTTGAGGCTTTGAAAGAGGTTTCACTACAATTTAGAAAAAGTGAATTTGTATCTATTTTAGGGCAGAGTGGTTGTGGTAAGACTACTCTTCTAAATATTATTGGTGGCCTTGATAGATATACCTCAGGTGATTTAATTATTAATGGAAAGTCTACAAAAGAGTTTAAAGACAGAGATTGGGATTCATATAGAAATCATAGTGTTGGTTTTGTTTTTCAAAATTATAATTTGATACCACATCAAACAGTTTTGGCTAATGTTGAATTGGCTCTTACATTATCTGGAGTTAGTAAAAAGGAGAGAAAAAGTAGGGCGATAAAAGCATTGGAAGACGTTGGATTAAAAGAGCATATTTATAAAAAGCCAAATCAACTCTCAGGAGGTCAAATGCAGAGAGTTGCAATTGCAAGGGCTTTGGTTAATGACCCGGAGATTATTTTAGCAGATGAGCCTACAGGAGCACTTGATACTCATACTAGCGTACAGGTTATGGAGATTTTGAAAAAAATTTCTAAAGATAAATTGATAATAATGGTAACACATAACCCAGATTTGGCAGAAAAGTATTCTTCTAGAATTATAAAAATATTAGATGGAAAAATAACTGATGATTCTAATCCATATAGTAAAGAAGACGAGAAAAAGGAAGATAGAACAGTTAGGCAAGATAAAAAAGTTTCAATGAGCTTTTTTACTGCACTATCACTAAGCTTAAATAATTTAATGACTAAAAAAGGAAGAACTATTTTGACTGCATTTGCTGGCAGTATTGGAATTATTGGAATTGCGTTAATATTATCACTATCAAGTGGAATGCAAACATACATAAATAGAGTTGAGGAAGACACGCTTTCTTCATATCCTATAACGGTTCAAGAAGAAACAATTGATATGTCTAGCATGATGGCAACAATGGTAGACGAAGGTGAAGAAACACAACGTGAAGAAGAAAAGATTTACTCGAGCAATGTAGTAAATAATATGCTTAATACTATTTCTACTAAAATAGAAAATAATAATTTAGAAGAATTTAAAAAGTATTTAGATGATGAAAATTCTGAAATAAGAAATTATACAAATGCAATTCAATATAGTTATGATTTAAATCTCAACATATATAATACAGATGAGAAGGATGAAGTTGTGCAAGTTAATCCAAGTCAAATATTAAATATTTTGGGTATGGATGGAATGGAAGATATGATGCTTGCCGAAACTGACGTATGGCAAGAGCTTTTAGATAATGATGAATTGCTTAAATCTCAATATGATGTTCTTTCAGGAAAATGGCCAGAGAAATGCAATGAGGTCGTTTTAATAGTGGACGAAAACAATGAAATAAGTGACTATACTCTATATGCACTTGGGATACTCGATCAAAATGAGTTGAAAGAAAAATATGAGAAAATAGAAGACGGAGAAGAAATAGAAAGCGAGGAAGAAAGCTCATATACGTATGAAGAATTGCTAAATACAAAGTTTAAAATATTGTTAAATACTGATTATTACCAAAAAGATGGAGATATATGGCTTGATAAGAGTGAAGATGAAGAATACATCAAAGAAAAATTAGAAGATGCTACTGAAATAAAAGTAGTAGGAATAATTAGACCAAGTGAGGGTAGTGTTGCGACTGCAATGTCTGGCGCAGTAGGATATACAAAAGAATTAAAAGAATATGTGATAAATAAAGTAAACAGTGTAAAAATTGTGGAAGAACAAAAAGAGAATAAAGATATAAATGTATTTACAGGGATAGAGTTTCCCGAAAATACAGATGAATCATTTGATTTTACAAGTTTGACAGATGAACAAAGAGTGTATATGGCTTCTTTAAGTGAGGAAGAATTAGCAGAATTGATGACGCAGTATACAGAAAATGCAAGTGCAACATATGAGGGAAATTTGGAAAAGATGGGTTCAGTAGATTTAAACAATCCAAGTTCTATTAATATATATCCTAAGGATTTTGAGGCTAAAGACCAAATTGCAACAGCAATAGAAAATTACAATCAAAAACAACGAGACGACGACAAAGAGGAAAATGTAATAACATACACAGATCTAGTTGGAACGATGATGAGTTCAGTATCAACAATAATAGATGCAATTAGCTATGTGTTAATAGCGTTTGTTGCTATTTCACTTATTGTTTCATCAATAATGATTGGAATTATAACATATATATCTGTACTAGAAAGAACAAAAGAAATAGGAATATTAAGAAGTATTGGAGCATCTAAGAAGGACATTTCAAGAGTATTTAATGCTGAAACATTCATAGTTGGTCTAGGTGCAGGAATTCTAGGAATAGCAATTACTTTGCTACTTAACATACCAATAAATATTATAATAAAGTCTGTAACTGATATTGGAGGGCTAGCGAGCTTGCCAGCAGCGGGAGGAATAATACTTGTAGTAATTAGTATGTTACTTACTGTAATTGCGGGATTAATTCCGTCTAAAATGGCAAGTAAAAAAGACCCAGTCGAGGCACTAAGAACAGAATAAAAAGGTATATTTTTAAAACTTAAAACCGTATATTAAGTATGAGATACAGTTTTTTAAAGCTTTATTCTTCTGCTTTTGAGTAACTTAAAAAATTTGACATTATGTAAATATTGTTGTATGATATGTATATAAAACTTTATAAATCCTTTGGTAATCTCTGCTATGGATGGGGCAGAGTTGACATATTATTTTTTACATCAATCGATATTTCGAGGAGGATAAGAGTATGGAAACTATGATGGTGCTTGGTGTATCTGTTGTTGCAGCTCTTCCTATGGCTTGGGCTACTAACAAATTTGGAGATGATGAAATTGCTAAAGGAATCATAGGAATCATTGTATCAGTAATACTACTAATAGGAGGAATACGTGTGACGACTATTATAAATGAGCAGTATGAACAAGAGCAAGCTACAACTGAACAAGCAGCAGAACAGACGCAATGGTCTGACTGGAAAGAAACCGAAGACAGTTTCCTTCTACAAGAGGTAGAGGAAGATACATATGTTGTTGAGCAGAATGACGGAACTTATTTATGCAAGGTTATTACGAATTCTTCGATAGGAGAGACAGAGGCAACTTATAAAGTTATTGAAGAAAATGATGACACAACTGTAAGCTTCTATGAGCTCATGGAAGGAGAGAAACCATACGGCGAAGTACTAGAACGCACTAGCACAGATGACGAAACTCAAACAATGTATGTATTTCACGTACCGGCAACTGAAAACTAAACCATCTAAGAGGGTATTCTAAACATAGAATATCCTCTTTATGGTATAGAAAATGGACTTTTTCTTCTCATTTTAGTATCTTTAACGATTTTTCCTATACAACAAGATTAGGTTACCTTAGGCTGTTCATGCAAAGTGAGGAGATGTATTTCGCCATTGCCTCAGAGACTGCCATGCGAAATGCTTTATTATTTTAAAAAAACTGTACTATTTTGGAAAAATGGTGTATAATAATAGCGTGTTTAAACCAACAGGCTTATATTCTTAATTAAGAGTGTACTGTAAAAATAAAAAATAGGGAATGATATTGCAAAAAAAGAGATGTAAAATCTTGAAGCAAAAACCCTTAGGAGGAATAAACATGAAAGATTCAAAAGTTTATCAAAATTTTGACAGAAAGGAAAATTTAAAACTTGCATCAAAAGTAGTGCATGGTGCATTAGGTGTAGACCCAGAAACGGGCTCACTTAGCTATCCAATTTATCAAACAGCTACGTACAAACATAAGTCGGTTAATACTATAGAGCATTACAATTATTCTAGATGTATAAACCCAACAAGAGAAGAATTGGAAAGAACAATGACAATTTTAGAGGAAGGAACAAGAGCTTTTGCAGTTAATTCAGGAATGGCTGCTGTTACGCTAGTATTTTCTTTATTAAAACCAGGAGATCATATTGTTATGTCAGATGACATTTATGGTGGTACTTTTAGAGAGGTTAATGAGGTACTATCAGTAAATGGTATTGAGCATGATAGCATTGATTTGTCTGATTTGGAGTTACTAAAGAGGACGATAAAGAAAAATACTAAAATGATATTTGTTGAGACACCAACAAATCCTATGATGAAGGTAGCAGATATTGAAGCGATTGCGAAAATAGGACATGATATTGGAGCATTGGTTGTAGTTGATAATACTTTCCTAACGCCATATTTTCAAAGACCACTTACATTGGGTGCTGATATTGTTATTCATAGTGGTACAAAATATCTAGCTGGACACAATGATGTTTTAGCTGGAATAGTAGTTGTAAAAGATAGCCAGATTGGAGAGAAACTAGAAATTCAAATGTATATTTATGGAGCTGGATTAGGACCAATGGATTCTTGGCTAATGTTAAGAGGTATGAAGACTTTGGCTTTAAGAATGGAAAAACATTCATCAAATGCAATGAAAGTTGCAAAATGGCTAAGAGAACAACCAAAAGTGGAAAAAGTGTACTATGTAGGTTTTGAAGACCATAAGGATTATCAAGTAACTAAAAAACAGACTACAGGTTTTGGCGGTATGATTTCGTTTAGAGTTAATAATACAAAAACTGTTAATGAAATTTTGTCTAAACTAAAACTTATAATATTTGCGGAGAGCTTGGGAGGAGTAGAAAGTTTGATTACTCATCCTGTTAGTAGAACTCATACAGAAATATTAGAAGAAGTAAGAGAGGCTTTAGGCATTACAGATACTTTACTTAGATTGTCTGTAGGGATAGAAGATGCAGATGATATAATAGCTGACCTTGACCAAGCAATGAATGGCGGAGAAGCTCAGAAATAATTACAATTTTGGCTGTGTCATCTTTGCTTAAAAACGCGGTTACATACACTACGTATGTACCCCTTGCCTTTTTAAGCAAAGTTTCCTTGCCAAAATTTAATTATTTCTGAGCAGGGAGGATAGAATAAGTTAAGAAAGGAAAGTGAAATTGTGATGATAAAGTTTACAAAAATGCAAGCATATGGTAATGACTATGTGTATATTGATGCAATTAATCAAAAAATAGATAATGTAAATGAAATAGCAAAATATATTAGTAATAGACATTTTGGTGTTGGTTCGGATGGTATGGTACTTATATTAAGTTCAGATGTGGCTGATTTCAGAATGAGAATGTTTAATCCTGATGGAACTGAAGGAGAAATGTGTGGTAATGCTTTAAGAAGTTTGAGCAAATATGTTTATGACCATAAATTAACAGATAAAGAGGAGTTAACAATAGAGACACTTGGAGGAATTCAACATGTTAAATTAACAGTGGAGAACGGTAAAGCGGTAAACATTGAAGCTAATATTGGAAAACCAGTGTTGGATACAAAAAAAATTCCAGTAAATACAGACCTTCCAGAATTTATTGAACAGGAGGTAACAATTTTAGATAAGAAATTCAATATTACGGCTGTTTCTTGGGGCAACCCTCATTGTGTAATGTTTATTGACGATGTAGAAAATTTCGATGTAGAGAAATATGGAAAGGCAATTGAGTATAAAACAGATTTATTCCCTAACAAAACAAATGTAACTTTTGCTCAAATTATAGACAGAAATAATATTAAGATGAGAGAATGGGAAAGAGGTACTGGAGAGACAATTGGCTGTGGAACTGGTTGCTGTACTGCAACTACAGCAGCAGTTTTAACTGGAAGAACAGAAAGAAATGTAAAAGTGCATCAAATTGGAGGAATTCTTGAAACAAATTGGGATGAAGAAACAGGGACTATGTTTATGAAAGGACCTTCACATACGGTTTTTGAGTCTGAAATAGATGTTGATTTTATAATTAACAAAAAGGAAGATAGAACAAAGAAATTATGCGATCTATTAAAAGATATTGACTATGAAGTAGTAAAGGGAAGTTTGGATATAGATATAGTTAATATTAAAGATGATTCGAGAAAGATTGAAGATGGCGACTTGTTCATTGCTAAGATTGGTACAAGTTCTAACTCACATAAATTTATACCAAGTGCTATAGATAAAGGAGCTAGGGCTGTTATTGTTGAACAAGATGTAGATATTAGGGAAGATGTTACTGTGATTAAAGTGAAGTCTTCAAGAGTAGCAATGGCATATGTTTCAGCAGCATATTTTGATTATCCAGCAAGCAAGTTAGTTACAATTGGAGTAACAGGAACAGCAGGAAAGACTTCTACTACTAATATATTGAAAAGAATGCTGGAAGAAGCAGGCAATAAAGTTGGTCTAATTGGAACTATAGGTGCTTTTATAGATAAACAAAAAATTCAGCTTCATAACACAACGCCAGAAAATTACGAAGTTCAAAAATTATTTAATGATATGGTTGAGTCTGGTTGTAAGTATGCAATAATGGAAGTATCATCTCAAGGCTTGAAAATGAATAGAGTAGATGGTTTTACATTTGACTATGGTGTGTTTACCAATATTTCTAATGAGCATATTGGACCAAATGAGCATGAAAGCTTTGAAGAGTATATGTATTGTAAAAGCTTACTTTTTCAGAAATGTAAAAAAGGAATAATAAATGTAGATGACAAGAATTGGCAAAATGTAACTAAAAAACATACCTGTGAAATAGTAAAATTTGCAGTTAATTCAGCAGAAGCGGATATTAGGGCAAATAATATACAATTTATTATGACAAATACTTTTCTTGGAATGGGATTTGAAGTTAGTGGAAAAATAAATGACAAGTTTGAAGTTTCAATACCTGGTAGATTTTCGGTGTATAATGCATTATGTGCTATAACAATAGCAAATGAAATTGGAGTCGATGTAGAGGCAATGAGAAGAGCATTAAAAAAAGCACATGTGAAGGGTAGAATGGAGCTTGCAGTTTCTAATGATAAATATAAATTAATAATTGATTATGCACATAATGAAGATGAAATGACAAATCTTATGGAAACTATTATGGAATATAAGCCAAAAAGAATTGTGTGCATCTTTGGAGGAGGAGGAAACAGGGCGAAGTCTAGAAGGTACGACATGGGAGAAATTTCTGGAAAGTATGCAGGACTTACTATTCTTACTGAAGATAACCCTCGCTTTGAAGATATAGAATCAATTAACAAAGATATAGTTGTAGGACTTAATAAGAGTAATGGAAAGTATATTACAATAAATGGCAGGCAAGAGGCTATAGAATATGCTATGGAAAATGCACAAGATGGAGATATAATACTTTTAATAGGAAAAGGACATGAACAATATCAAGAAATCAAAGGAGTACAATACTATTGGGATGAACGAGAAGCAGTAGAAAAAGCACTAAAAAAACTTAATAGCTGATTGTTTCATTGTTAGATAAATGGTTACAGGACAATTATTTTTTAATCATTATCCTGTAACCATAAATTTCTCTATGGGGTTTAAAATATTTGCAAAATAGTAAAAAATATAGTATAATAAACTATATCGTATTTGTTGCGATATATACAAAAGAGTATTTCTTTTGAAAAAATGAGGAGGAAGACAACATGTTAAAATTCAAGAAAGCGGAGAAAGATGACATTGCGAATCTTATGAGATTAGACAAACAGCTTCGGTTGGATTTAAAGTCAAAAGGACATCTTGATTTTATTCAACCACTCAAAAGACAGGAACTGGAAAAAGGGCTCGAAGAACCTTCCACAATAATCATGGTAAATGATTCTAAAGGTTTGCTACTTGGTTTTGTTTTTTTGAAAGAAATGACCGATGGAGAAGAAAGCATTTTTGAGAAGGCCTTTGAAAACTTTAAACCAGGAAAAGTTCTTCTTATTAGAGAAGTAGGCTTTTATCCTGCTTACCGAAAAGCTGGGAATTGTATGCAACTGCTACAAGAAGCGAAAAAATATGCATGTGAAAACGGATTTGAACAATTTGCTGGTTCGTTGCATCCAGAAGATTTACAAAGTCAGAATGCTATCCTTTCGCTTTGGACAAGAGGAAGTGCGCTTCACTTTGATAATCAATGTATTGAAGTCAGAGAAAAAGTTCGCTATCTTCGCCAGAAATTTCTTCTCGACCTAGTTTGAAATATAATTTCAAACTACAAAAAAGACCGCATAAATTTGCGGTCTTTTTGCAGACTGCTAACAAGTATATAAAAATATTTTGTTCAATGGTCTTTTTTTTTTGATTGATTTCTTTGATTTTAAGTTTTTTTATTATTAAAAAAACTTTGAAAAAATGAAACATAAATATGGACTTATGACTATTAGCATATATATTGTCTAATTTATAATTTTCAAAAAATAAACTAAAAATATTAACTATTCTGTAATATAAAAAAATTTTAATACTATATAGACAATTTTGAAAAAATAATTTAAAATATATACGTAAAAAGACATGAAATAAATAAAGAGATTGAATTTGAAACAAATTTGTGTAAATTTAGAGGAAAGGAATGATGGCATAAAATGAATATATGGCATGATATAGAACCAAGTAGAATAAGTAAAAAAGAATTTGTTGGAGTGGTTGAAATACCAAAAGGTGGTACAAATAAATACGAATTAGACAAACAAACTGGAATGCTTAAATTAGATAGGGTGCTTTATACAGCAACACATTATCCTACAAATTATGGATTTATTCCGCGAACATATGCAGAGGATAATGACCCTTTAGATGTGTTGATTTTATGTAATGAGCGTATATCTCCTCTCACTTTGGTCGAATGTTACCCAATTGGTGTTTTAATAATGAATGATAGTGGAGAAGAGGATGAGAAAATTATTGCTGTTTCTAAAAGAGACCCTTATTTGAATGGATACAATGATATATCTGCACTCCCAAATCATATTTCAGATGAGATTAAACACTTTTTTGAGGTATATAAGCAATTAGAAGGAAAAACTACAACTGTAGATAGGATGCTTGGAAAAGAAGCAGCAGAAGAGATTATTCAAAAGTGTATAGATGCATATAGGGAAAAATTCTGCGAAGGGACTGAAAAATAATTCCTTTTGCTGTTATTGAATTTTATTAGAAATTTATGCAAAGTATATTGGGTATACTTTATATGTTTTTACTTTGTACATATGGCAAATAAAAAATTGTTTTTTGCAGTAGAATAGTAAATGAAAGAGCTAACTAAAATTAAATTCTTTGCTAAGGAAAAAAACAAAAGGCGGTGAGAACAATTTGATTGAAAAGATTATTTTTAATTTGCTTGCGTTTGTATTGTTTATTATAATTTTTATAAAATTTGTTAAGAGAAACGACACAAGCTATGTATATGTTTTAGGTTTACAGTTTTTGGGGATTGTAATTAATTTTATAGAATTAATTTTTGCAATACATTTAAATTTATTTTTTAGAATATTAATTTATATTGTATCTGTCATAATTCCTACTATAATTTTAGTTATTGAAAAAAAGCAGAGGGGCAATTTTCCAGAGATTCTTAATATAATATTAGCTAAGATAGCTATGAATGCAGGAAATACAAATAAAGCAAAAGATTATTTATTTAAGATAATTAATAAATATCCTGAAAGTTACATTGGGCATAAGACCTTAGCAGAAGTATATGAAAAAGAGGATAAATATTCTATAGCTGTAGATGAATATATTAGAGCTAATGAAATTAGTAGTAAAGATATTAAGATTAATTATAAAATTGGGCTACTATTAAATAAAGATGAAAGACGTGAGGAAGCTATTACAGTTTTACAAGACATATTAAAAAAGAAACCTGAATATTATGATGCAACTAATTTGCTAGGAGAAATTTTATATTCAAATGATAGGTATAAAGAAGCGATAAATGTGTATATGAATGCTTTAAGATACCATCCTGGGAATTATGACTTGTATTATAACTTAGGAATGGTATATACTATGGTAAATGATTTTCAAAGGGCAAAAGAATTTTATCAAAAGGCAGCAGAAATTAATTCTCTTCTATATAATGCAAAATTGAGTCTGGGACAAATTGCTTTAATTGCTGGTGACTTGGATGAGGCAGAAGAATATTTTAAAGAAAGTGTAAAAGGAGAAGAAGTGGAAGCAGGGTCATATTATTATTTGTCACAGGTTGCTATATTAAAAGGAGATAAAGAAAAAGCTATAAATTATATGAATATTGCGATTGAATTAGATAGCAGTATTTATAATAAAGTACAAAGAGAAGATGTGTTTACACCAATAAAAAACAGGATAAAGAAACCAGAAAAGAAAATACAAGAAGAAAAAAGAAGAACTAAATTATTGCTTAAAGAAAGAAAAGTTTTGAATCATTTATCTAAAACATGTTCATTAATTAGTGGACTTAATAATGACGATATTACAGTTTTTAAAAATGTCAAAGAAAGAGAATTGGAAAAAGAAGAAAAGCAAAGAGAAAACTAATATATTGTACAATCTTTCCTTCATATAATTAGATAAAATGATAAATGAAAGGAATGAATTTTTATGAACATTAGTATAATTGGTGGAGACTTAAGAATGGTGCGTTTGGCAGAGATATATGCTAAAGAAGGGCAAAAAGTTTATACATATGGATTGGAAAAATATTTTTGCAAAAATGCGGATGAACTTTTTTCTGAAGATGAAGAGAAAATTAATGAGGATAAAAAAATAGCCAAATTAAACAATAATATTGTGATTTGTGATAATATGGAGCAGACAATTAATAGCTCAAAAATTATAATTAGTGGTATGCCTTTTTCTTATGATAAAATTACTGTAAATGCTCCCTTTTCGGAAAACGAAATTAAAATAGATGAATTAAAAGATATGCTTAATTATAGTTCTAAATTATTTATTGCAGGAGGAATAACTACTGATTTTATGAACAAAAAAATAGATTGCATGGACTTGTTACAAAATGAGAAACTTACTATATTAAATGCAATTCCTACTGTTGAAGGTACAATTAAAATTGCAATTGAAGAAAGGGAAGAAACTATTCATGAAAGCAATGTACTTGTTTGCGGATTTGGAAGAATAGGAAAAATTCTTTGCAGGAGATTTAAAGCACTTGGTGCAAATGTCTACTGCGTGGCAAGAAAGGATACAGATTTGTCTTGGATAAGAGAGGAAAAATATGTGCCTTTAAAGTATGAGGAAATACATAAATTTGGTAGAGAATTTGATATTTTAATTAATACAGTACCTACTACAGTGATTAAGGAGAGAGAATTATCTGAATTTAAAAAAGATATATTAATTATTGATGTGGCATCAAAACCAGGAGGGATTGAACAAGAAGCTGTAAAAAAGTATAATTTAAAAACAATAATTGCGTTAGGAATACCAGGAAAAATGATGCCGAGAACATCAGCAAAATATATTAAAGAATTGATAGATGAAAGGAAAGTGATAGAATGACAACTTTACAAGCATTAATTTTAGGAATTATACAGGGATTAACGGAACTACTTCCAATTTCTAGTTCAGGACATTTGGAAATTATTCCATGGCTTTTAAACTGGACTAACAATCCAGGGTTTACAGATGCATTTGAAGGTTTTGATGTTGCACTTCATTTTGGAACCTTTTTAGCAATAGCAATATTTTTCTTTAAAGATTGGATAGAATTAATAGTTGGTGGATTTAACCAAGTAGTGAAGAGAAAGAAAACTACAGAGGGAAGAATGTTTTGGTATCTTGTTATTGCAACAATACCTGGAGGAATAATAGGTCTTCTTTTAGATACATTTGCTGGAGATATTCTGAAAAAACCAGTTATAATAGCAATTGCATTAATTGTAATGGGTATAATTTTATATATTGTAGATAAAAAATCTATATCAGTTACAGATTACGAACACATGAGTTTTAAACAAACTTTTTTAATAGGTCTTTCTCAATGTTTGGCATTCATACCAGGTGTTTCTAGGTCAGGAATTACAATGACTACTGGTAGAGCTTTGGGTGTTGATAGAGAATCTGTTGCAAGATATTCATTTATGCTATCTGCACCAATTGTATTTGCTGCAACGATATTTAAGATAAAAGATTTTGTGTTTAGTGTACCTTTCTTTGTTGGAGTTATAGCAAGTTTCTTGGTGGGGATTGTTGTTATTAAATGGTTACTAAATTATTTGAAAAAAGGAAGTTTTAAAATTTTTGCAATTTATAGAGTAGTTTTCGGATTAGTTATTTTAGGTTTTGTAATTGCAAGAATTTCATAGAACTTACAACAACAATGTTTTTAACGAATAAGCCTGAAGTTATATATAAAATTAAAATTATAATACTTATAAAATCGAGTTACAATATTTTTGTAATATTACAAAAATATTACAAAAATATTACATTTATGTTAAAATTCAAAAATTATATTGACTTTTTTTAAAAAAAAGATAAAATATAAAAGAGTACAGAAAAAAATGTTGAAAAAAAGCAAAAGGAAGAAAATTCAAGTATTATTTATGATATTTTGTGGATGATAATAATGAATTTTTAAATAAAAACGAAGGAGAATAAAATGTCAAGCTGTTTAGGATTATATATAGAAAGCAATGTAATTAAATATGCAAAAGTTACTAAAGAACGTGAAGCTTTGAGAATTGAATCTTTCGGAATTAAATTCTATAATAAAATTGGGGATGCTTTAAATCAAATTATTTCAGAAACATTTAGCTACAATATACCAATTAGTGTGAATTTATCTGAGGAAATTTACAATTATTTTCACATGTTTAGTCTTTTAAATAAGAATGACATGAGAAAGGCTATAGATACTGAGTTTGAATCGTTTTGTTTTGATAAAAAATTAAACAAAAATGCATTTGAAACAAGATATGCACTTTCAAATGCATTAGATGATAAAGACAAAATCAGAGTAATACATGTTTCCTCAAACAAGTCTGCTATGCAAAGACAATTACAAGCACTTAGAGAGTATAGGGTTTCAAATATTTCACCTTTAGGTACAAGTATAGCTAATGTTGCCTTAATTAACCCAAAGGAAAATATATTGATTGTTAATATAGAGGAAATCACAACAATTACAACAATTATAAATCAAAGAATATATAATGTGGAGAAAATGGAAGAAGGCTCAGGAGAGATTCTTGATAAAATAGCTGCAAAAGAGAATTCTTATTCAAAAGCATATGAAATTTGCAAAAATTCTACGATATATACGATGGAAGGCAAAGAACTACAAGATGAAGAGAATGAATATTTGGATTATATAATGCCTACATTATATAAAATAGTTCAAAGAGTTCACGATTATGTAAACAATATGACGGTGAAATTCAATAAGATTTATATAACAGGCTTAATGTCAGCAGTAAACAATATAGATTTATATTTTCAAGAGTTTTTTGATACGGAGAAATGTGAAGTATTAAAACCATATTTTACAAAAGATAATATAAAAATAAATATAAAAGACTATATAGAAGTTAATTCTGCAATTGCCTTAGCAATGCAAGGGTTAGGTTATGGAATAAAATCCATGAATTTTAAAAAGCTTAATTTCTCGGATAAGTTGCCTGAATGGTTGAAAATGGATATCTCACTAGGAAAGAAAGAGAAAAGTTCTAGCAAGAAAATTAGCTTTGATATGAAGGGAAAACTTGATCCGACGGAAAGATGGTTAATTAGAGGTTCAGCAGGTGTTTTAATTTTAACAATAATATTCTCAGTACTATCATGCTATATACAAAATAGGATAACTGAAAAAATAGTTGAAGCACAAGATACAAGTACTTATACAGACCAACAAATTGCTATGGCGGAAATAGATATAGCACGAGTGGTGGATAAGACAAATGAATATAAAGAAATGGAAGATAATTTAAGAAATATAAATCAGAAAATAGAAGACGATTTAGATGTAAAAGGAGCAATACCAAATTTATTAGTGGGCATTATGTCTGTAATTCCTGAAAATGTACAAGTGACAGACATTGAGAATACTTCTGATAATGCTTCTAAACATGTTGTGATAAAAGCACAATCAAGATATTATGATGAGTTAGGTTACTTTAAAGCTAAATTAAAAGAAGATGGAATATTAAAAAACGTAGTTTCAACACAAGGAGAAAAGCAAGATGATTTTGTAAAAATTGTAATTGAGGGGGATTTGCCATGAGAAAAATACTAATTTCAATATTGCTTGTATTGTTAATTGTTTTGGCATATTTCACGATATTTCAAGGAGTATCAATTGGTTCATTTAAAATTCTGGGGACAGGTCAAATTATTGAACTTAATAATATATTGGACTTAAAAATCGAAGAAGCTAACAAAAAGATAAAAAGTGACTTACAAAACAAAAAAAATGAGTTATCTCAGAATGTAGAAACCTTGTTAAATAATAAAGAAAGTTATTACAGACTTGCTAATGTAAGTACTGAGACTCAAATTAGTGAAGCAAATACAGAAGAAGTTTACAATATCGAATATTTATGGTTAAGAGTCGGAAGACATGCAAGAAATGAAGGCGTAAATATGAGAATGGATGTTCTGGAGGGGAAATCAGAAGATACAAATATTAAGGATTTATATTTTACAGTTACTGGCAAATATGTTGGAATAATAGATTTTGTATCTTCTTTAGAGGATGATAGTGAACTGGACTTTAGAATTGATAATTTTAAGATGATTCCAAATGGAGATAATCTACAAGCAACTTTTGAAGTGGAAGGGGTTAGAATAAAATTAGAAAATACAACAGAAACTGTAGATACACCAGAGGAACAAGCTATAAATGATGCTAATGCTCAAACAGAGCAAACAGCAGATAATAACCAAAACAATGTTGATACTACAGGCAATGTAGTTCAATAAGTGAAATGGAGGCAAGTATGCTAAAATCAGTAGGAAAAGAAATTGTTATAATATTGCTTTTGAGTGTAGCAATAATATTGATTCTGGGAATACTATTTTATGATTATATTCCAATTAATAGAGTTGTTCCGCCTAGAGAAGAGTATGCAACGCCAGATAACATTAAAAATGAAATATCAGAAGAAATTTCTGAAACAGAAAAAGTTGAAGTTACTTATGAAGTAACAGATTCAGATTTGAATGTTTATCAACAAGGTGGAAGATATACTGAAGGAAAGGCAAATCCATTTGCACTTCCTGAACAAAACACAGGAAACAACAATGGAAATAACAATAATAACAGTAACAATAATGGAAATAATAATAGTAACACTAATAGCAATAGTAATGATAATGGCAATAATAACAATAATGATGATAACAATAAAGATAATGAAAATAAAAATACAGAAGCAAATAAGAATTCAACAGGAACATTTTTTAATGATGAAGGAATTAAATAATATTTAATTCACAATTAACTTAGGTTATATTTATATTATATATAGATATATACAAAATAAATTTTATAAGGAGGAGTTTTTTATGTTAAAGAATGAAAGAGGTATTACATTAGTAGCATTAGTTATAACAATAGTTATATTAATAATTTTAGCTACAGTATCTATTTCTATAGCTTTAAATCAAAACCTAATAGGACAAGCTCAAGCAGGAGCAGAGAGTTTCCAACAAGCATCAGAGACAGAGAAAAAAGAAATTACTAATGTAGAATACTGGGTAAATGATGCAATCTCAGGCATTAAAGGACAATAATCATAAGGAGGAGCTTTATATGTTAAAGAATGAAAGAGGTATTACATTAGTAGCATTAGTTATAACAATAGTTATATTAATAATTTTAGCTACAGTATCTATTTCTATAGCTTTAAATCAAAACCTAATAGGACAAGCTCAAGCAGGAGCAGAGAGTTTCCAACAAGCATCAGAGACAGAGAAAAAGGAAATCACTAATGTAGAGTACTGGGTAAATGATGCAATTGCAGGTATTCAAGGTGGAGATTCAGAAGTAACAAATGCTGTTCCATAATATGGGCAAAGTAAATTAAGGTTTAATAATTGTTAAACTAAAATAGATAGAGGTTATACTATTTAAATATAATTTAAAGTATACAATTATATTTTAGTATAATCTCTCTTTTTAAATAAGGAGATAAAATGGACTATTTATTGTATTTTCTTGTGTTTTGCATTGGGGCGACATTTGGAAGTTTTTTTACCCTTGCAGTATATAGGATACCAATTAAACAAGATATAACGCATACGAGGTCGTATTGTCCAAAATGTGCTCATAAGCTATCATTTATTGATATGATACCAATACTAAGTTATGTTTGCTTAGGAGGAAAATGTAGATATTGCAAAGAAAAAATAAGACCAAGATATATTTTACTTGAAATATTATCGGGGTTAGCATTTGTTTTATTTTCAGCTTCAATAAAATTTAGTGTTTTTTCGATGAATTATCAAACGGTAACTTATTTTGGTTTTGGCTTACTATATTTAGCTACATTGTTTATAATTGCAGGAATAGATAAAGAAAGAATTAAAATAGAGAAGCCAGTTCTACTTTTTGGCTTTATTTGTGTTACTTTATACATGATATATCTATATATAGTAGAAAATGATGCTAGTATTTATAGATATGTTATTTATTTAGTTTTAGCATGTCTATTACTTCTGTTTAGTATTATATATTTAAAGAAAAAAGCGAAAGATAGTTATGCTATAGACATTTTAATACTTTCTATGCTTATGGTACTATTTACATACGAAACAGTTTATATTTATACTGTAATAACAACACTTTTAGCTGTTTCAATACAATTATTAATTAAAAATTTATGTAATAAGAAATCAAAGATTTTAAGAAAAGTAAAAGTAGAAAATTCTAAAATTCCAGTAGGCTTTTATATGTGTACTGCAAATATAATTATTTTGATAATTACGAATTTTGTATTATTTTATAGGTGATGTAATGAAAAAAGTTAAATTGGTTAAACTAAATATAAAATCGGAAAAAGCTTTTACAATGCAAGACCTTGTTATTGCTTTGGTTATTATTATGTTATTTGTGGGAATTATTGGCTCTACAATGTATTTGGCATTTAAGAATAATGCTAAAACAAACTTAACATCTCAAATGACATTTTATGCAGTGCAAATAATAGAAGACATTGACAAGATTTCATATGAAGAAGCTATAACAAAAACAGGAGATGATTACAAAAGTCAATTTCAAATTCCAGATGGATATATGGTGGAGGTTAGTTTTTCAAATTACGGAGAAGGAATAGAAAATGTGCAAGATGTGATAAAAATAGTTGATGTAAAACTTTCATATACAATTGCAGGTGATACGGTAGATTATTCTATTGAAAAACTAAAAATAAAAGAAATTTAAAAGGAAGGAGCCATTGATATAAATGTATAGAGCAAAGGTAAGTAGTGAAAAAGGTGTTACTTTAAGTGCATTAGTTTTATATATGGTAATTATGGTTATAGTAATTGGGATAATGACAACTATTAGCTCATTCTTTTTTAGAAATGTTTATTCAGTAATTGATACACCAAAATATCTTTCAGAAATGAATAAGTTTATTATGTTTTTTGGTGTTGATGTGAAAAATTATAGTTATGCAACAGTTACGGATGATACAATACAATTTGAAAATGGACCAACATATAAATATCAAGATGGATACATTTATAGAAATGATTTAGCAATTGCAAATGCAATTATGAATTGTACTTTTACAGGAAGTGAAATTGAAGTTGGTAATGTTACTAAAAACATAATAAATGTGAATGTACAAATAGGAAAAAATGATGATAAGTCAGTTACAAAAAATATTGATTTTACATTAAAATATTGGTAGCACACATAATCTCACATTTAGAGATTAGATAAATAATTATGAGGGCAATTTGCTCGAATGGAGGTTTTTATGGATACAAAAAGAAAACAACCTTTAGGTATTGAACTTGTAAAAAGAGGTATTGTTACTGAAGAGGATGTAGAAAGAGCATTAGATTATCAGAAAGCAGAACCAAAAAAGAAAATTGGCGATATTTTGAATATTTTAAGAGCATGTGATCCATATATATTGATTGAGGCCATGGGCGAAATATTAGAGGAAAAGGCTATATATTTAAAAGAATCAGATATAAAAGTGAACATGTTTGATTTCATATCTTTAGATATTGCAAAACAATATAAAGCTATTCCTTTTGAAGAAGTTAACGGAAGAATAAAAGTATGTTTTGCAGATACGTCAAATAAGAGAGCTGTTGAGACAGTAAGATTATTGCTTTTGAATAAAGGACTTGTAATGGATAAGTATATTACATTTGAAACAAATGTAGACCTAATATTAAATTCTTATGGTGGAAGTTCAGAAAGCATCAATTTAAATGCAGATGTTTCAGGTTTTTTAGATAGTGTAATAAAAACAGCAATGGAAAAAAGAGCAAGTGATATTCATATAGAACCAATGCAAGAAGGATTAAGAGTAAGATATAGGATTGATGGTGTTTTAATTAATGCTGCTAATGTAGGAAAAGAGAAACAAGCTCAAATAATAGGAAGATTAAAAGCTATTTCTAATATGTTTCAAGAAAAACAGGAATCGCAAGATGGTAGAATTATAATGTATCCTGAATATAATATTCGTGTTTCTTCTCAAAGAAATATATATGGCGAGAAATTTGTTTTAAGGTTATTGAAAAAAAATCTTGATGTAAAATCTTTATATGATTTAGGATTTAATGAAGATGAAAAACTAATAAATGACTCTTTTAATAAAAAGAATAGCATGACAATTATAGCAGCTCCTACAGGAGAGGGAAAAACAACAACTTTATATAGTATTATTGATTATTTGAATAAACCAGAAATTAATATAACTACTATAGAGGAGCCTGTTGAAATAAGAATAAATGGGCTAAATCAAATTGAGGTGGACCCTAAAACATCTTTTGTAGCCTCTTTAAGGACGGTCTTGAGACAGGATCCAGATATTATTCTATTAGGAGAGATTAGGGATCCAGAAACGGCAGAAATTGCTATGCAAGCAGGGCAAACAGGTCATTATGTATTATCTACAATTCATACTATTGATGCTGTAGAGGTAATTACAAGGCTTAGGAAAATGGGCGTTTCAAATTTTGACATTTCAAGTACTCTTGCGACATCTGTATCAGAGAGATTAGTTAGAAGATTATGCCCAGAATGCAAGAAAGAAAGAAGTTTTACAGAAGAAGAAAAGGATGTAATCAAAAAAATTAGCGAAAAATACAATATTAAATTTGACTTACAGGGAAAGAAAACTTATGATGCTATAGGCTGCAAACATTGTAATAATACAGGATATTATGGAAGAATTGGAATATTTGAAGTTTTACAAATTGATGATGATTTAAGAGCATTGATTGTAAATAATGATTCTACTGTAGCAATTAGAAAAAAAGCTTTAGAAAACGGATATTTGCCACTTGTAATTGATGGAATTAGTAAAGTTGTTGATGGAATTACTAATTTACAAGAAATAAATAATAAATTGGCTATATATTAAAATTGGGAGGTTACCAATGATAGATATTGATAAAATTTTGGAAACAGCAAAGAAAAAAGATGCTTCAGATGTTCATTTGATTTGTGGACTTAAACCTATGCTTAGGATAAGGAGGGAATTAGTACAATATAGATGTGATGCTCCACTTACCGAAGATGACATGTATGAGGTTTATGACTACTTTGTAAGAGGAAATGTTGACAAAGATAGAGTATTTAAAGAAACTAAGAAACTTGATACTTCATATGAGTTTGATGATACTCGCTTGAGAGTTAACATTTCACTTGTAAATGAAGTACCTACACTTACAATGAGACTTATAAAAAATGATTTGCCTAAATATGAGGATTTAGGAGTACCTGATATTGTAAGAAGAATGACATATCAATCTCAAGGATTAATCTTAGTAACCGGAAAGACAAATTCAGGAAAAACTACTACTTTAAATGCTTTAATAAATGAGATTAATGAGAACCAAAACAAAAAGATATTAACGCTAGAGACACCTGTTGAATACAAGCATAAGAGTAAAAAATCTGTTATTGTTCAAAAAGAAATAGGAGCTGGAAGGGATTGCTTATCTTACAGTGATGGTGTTAAAAATTCACTAAGAGAAGATTGCGATATACTTGTGATAGGGGAAATAAGAGATAAAGAGACTATGGATGCAGCAATTGAGACAGCCGAAGCAGGACATTTGGTAATAGGAACACTTCATACTAAGTCTTGTGCAGAAACTATTGATAGAATGATAAATTTCTATGATGTAAGAGATCAGCAAACAATAAAATACTTAATTTCCTCATTACTAAAATTAGTTATTTCGCAGAGATTGCTAACTTCAAAGCAAGGAGATTTAGTGCTTTGCCCTGAAGTAATGGTAGTAGATAACACTATTTCGGGTATAATTAGAAAAGATCAGATTAGTGTTTCTGAAATAGAAGATGCCATCCAAAGTAATTTGGAGAAAGGCAGTATAGGTTTAATAAATTCAATTGCTGAGTTATTTGTTAGTGATATTATAACTTTACAACAAGCAAAAGACCAAATTGAAGAAAAGAATATAGAAACATTAAATAGAACTATAATGCAATTGAAAATAAAAAAAGAAAAAGAAAATAGAATTCAACAATAATTTGTAGAAAGGAGGACAAAATGCCAGAATATATTTATAGAGCAATTACCTCTAAGGGGCAAATTGTTCGTAATAGGGTAGAAGATGTAAATAGGAATACGCTTATTCAAAAATTAAAAGGTAATGATTTATTGCCAATAAGTGTTGTACAAGTAGGATATAGGTCAAACAAAGCTAAAGTCAATAGAAAAAATATGATGGATATAGATGACATTATGAAACAAGCAGATTCTGCTAATATCTTACAAGGTAGAGCAACAGCAAAGCCTAGCGTGAAAGAAAGAATTAATTTAGCACTTGCTAGAGAGGAAAAAATAACTAATAGAGATCTTATAATTTTTACACAAAATTTTTATTTGTTAAAAAAATCTAATTTTAACAATATACATGCTTTAAATACAATAATTGATAGTACAGATAATCTATCTTTAAGAGGTGTTTTACAAGATATTTTAGCTGGTGTTGAGAGTGGAGAATATATGTATACTACAATGGAGTATTATTCAAACATATTTCCATATATATATATAAACATGATAAAAGTAGGAGAAATGTCAGGATCTCTTACAAAATCACTAGAACAAGCAGTAAAATATCTGGAGGATTCTGATGATATAAGTTCTAGATTGAAGAAAATTATAATACCAAATGTTTTGCAATTATTAGCTATTTTTGCGGTATTAATTTTTGGTGTTGCATATATAATTCCATTAATACAAGATACCTTTGCAGAGGTAGGAGCAACTACGCAATTACCAGCTATTACATTATGGTTTGTTGACTTCTGTAATGGATTAATGCGAGTATGGTTTGTGCCCGTAATAATAATAGCGGCAGTTGTGGGAGGAATAATAGCATATGTAAATACACCAAAAGGAAAATACAACTATCATTATTTTAAGTACAAAATGCCAGTCTTTGGAAAGCTCATATTTGCAATAGATTTTTCTAGATTGATGAAAGCAATGCTTTTGAATCTAGAGAATGGCATGAGAATCCAAGATGCTTTAGACGTAAGTAAATCTGTAGTTAAAAATTATGTGCTTCTTTCAATTATAGAAACATCAATTAATAATATTTTAATAGGTGCTTCTTGGATTGAACCATTTGAAAATTCGGGCTTGTGTTCATCTATGCAAACAGAAATGCTTAAAATAGGTATGCAGACAGATATGGTTGAGATGATGAGAAAATTAGTAGAATATATGGAAATTGATATTAATAACTTAATATCAAAAGTTATGTCAGTACTACCACAAATTGTATATTCAATAGTCGGATTATTCTTAATATTCCTTGTATTAGTTATTATAGTACCTTGTATACAGCTATACATGGGAGGATGGATATTCGATTCGGTAGATTTACCAACTTCAGGCTTATAAAATTTAAAAAACTATTCAAAACAAGATTATTATGACATGATTTTTTTGAATAGTTTTTTATTGCATAAGAAATTTCTGGAGTCATAAAGTCTAAGTTTCCTTAGTATGCATATCTTCAGAAAAAATGTGCATATGGTAAAGCTATTTCTTCTTTAAGTCAATTTAAAAATAAAACCTAGAAAGGAATGATGGTACATGAATATAGGAATTGATATAGGTGGAAGCCATATAGGCATTGCACTTATAGAAAATGAAAAAATTGTAAAAGAAGTTGAACAGGAAATAGAAAAGAGAGAAGGGATAGAAAAAAATATCTTAGATATTGTTGACTTTTATATCGATGCTTTTTCACAAATGGGGGATATAAAAAGAATTGGGATTGTTGCTCCTGGTACACCAAATAAAGATAAATTGAGTATTAGAAGGATTGTAAATTTGGGTATAAAAGAAATAGATTTTTATTATATCTTAGAAAAATATAATATACCAGTTAAAGTAGGTAATGATGCAAAAGCAGCAGGACTTGCCGAATTCAAGCTGGGAGCTCTTAGAAAATACAATAATGCAGTATTTTTATGCTTGGGAACAGGAATTGGCTCTGCGGTTTTTTTAGATGGAAATTTAATTGAAGCAAATAAAAATATAGGATTTGAATTAGGTCATATGGTTATAGATAAAAATGGTATAAAATGCAATTGTGGTAAGATAGGATGTTTTGAAACTTTATGTTCAATGAAACGTTTTAAAGAACATGCAAAAGAAGTTCTAAATATAAAAGAGATTGAGCCTCAGGAACTTTTAAAAGAATTGAAAAGAAACATTAAAAGACCAGAAGTGAATAATCTAATAAATAGTTACATAGGTAATTTAATAGTTGGATTCTCAAATATAATAGATATATTTGAACCAGAAGTTATTTGTTTGGGCGGAAGTTTTGTTCATTTTAAGGATATTTTTTATAATAAACTTGTAGACGAAATGAATAGGAGAAGGTACTATTTTAATAAAGATGGTAAAACGGAAATAATACTTGCAGAGCTAAAGAATAGTGCAGGAATGCTTGGAGCAGTTATTTAATGATGTTATCAAGTTGTTATAGGATAATGTTTTAATAAAATAATTGTCTTGCAACGAGAGTCCCATTAAAAACTTTCAGAAATCGACGCTTACCAAGCCTGTGAAAATTTTTAATTGGAATTTCCCTGCACGGAATTTAAATGTGCAATAACCATTATCCTATAACTAAGCTTTTTTTAGAAAAAGGTTATAATTGACAAATTTAATTTTTTGTAGTATAATTATTTACAGTTGTTACCAAAATAAGGTAAAGATGAGAGAAATTAAAAAATATTATAAATTATTGAACGGATTATAAAATTAAAAAATAGTAAGAGAAGAGTTATTTTTTATAGAATATTTGCACGACAAATATGTATTATATTTTGTTATTAGAATGCTTATGGTACGGGTAAAATAAGCATGTTAAGTTCGGTGTGTAAAAACATATTAAAAGTTATTATATTTAATCTGAGTTTAGTAGTTTATAATAAAAAAATAAACTACTTTTTTATTGCTTTGAAAAAGACTATTTTATTGTATTGAAGAGACAGTAAAAAAATAATTATTAGATATTTTTTGAACTGTGTTATAAAAATACTGTTTTTGTAACATTATATATTAAGAAAAACCTTATTTTTATGAGAAGCAACAAATAGATAATTTTCTGGTATTTATATATTAATTTATATAAAATAATTTTGTATCAGAAAAGTAAAAAATAGAAAAGGAGAGATTTTATTAAATGGAGAAAAAGAGAACATTAGAGGAGAGAGTTTTCGTTAAGACAGAAAACACAAGAAAAAGAGCACCTAGAAAAAGTACGAAAAAAGAAAGTTCAGTTAGTAGTTCTAAAATAACTACAAAAAAGGAGACCAAAGGAGAAAATAATCTTGATAAAAAAACATTAAAAGAAACTATTGAAAAAAATGTTGTGGAAACTAAGAGGAGAAACCTTCCGAAATTTGAATTTAAAAGGGAAAATTTAAAAATAATACCTTTGGGGGGATTAGATGAAATAGGAAAGAATATTACAGTATTTGAATATGGTAATGAGATTGTGTTAGTAGATTGTGGATTAGAGTTTCCAGAGGATGATATGCTTGGAGTTGATTTGGTTATTCCTGATGTAACATATCTTGAGAAAAACAAGGAAAAAATTAGAGGAATGGTTATAACTCATGGGCATGAGGATCATATAGGTGCAATTCCGTATATCTTGAGGCAAATAAATATACCTATTTATGCTACAAAATTAACAGTTGGTTTGATAAAAAACAAACTTGAAGAACATAAATTATTATCATCTACTAAATTAATTCCAGTGGAACAAGGACAAACAATTAATTTTGGTAGTATGAAGGTTGAGTTTATAAGGAGTAATCATAGTATTCCAGATTCAGTTATGCTTGCAATTCATACTCCTATTGGTGTAATTCTTCATACCGGTGACTTTAAAGTAGATTTTACACCAATTGATGATATGCAAATGGATTTAGGAAGAATTGCAGAGTTGGGAAATAAAGGCGTTATTGCTTTGCTATCAGACAGTACAAATTCAGAAAGAAAAGGTTACACAATGTCTGAAAGTACAGTGGGAGATGTGTTTGATAGATTATTTCAAAACAATACAAAAAGAATAGTTGTCGCTACATTTGCGTCAAATGTTCATAGGGTTCAACAAATAGTAAATTCTGCTGAAAAATATGGTAGAAAAATTTCTGTATGTGGTAGAAGTATGATTAATATGATTGAAACTGCTAGAGAATTAGGATATATTAATGCTCCTACTAACATGTTTATTGATATTGATTTAATTAAAAATTATCCTGATGAACAATTAGTCATTATAACTACAGGAAGTCAGGGAGAAACAATGTCAGCTCTAACAAGAATGGCTGCTGGAGAACACAAAAAGGTTGTGATAACACCAAATGATATGGTAATTATTTCAGCTACTCCTATACCTGGAAATGAAAAATTGGTTTCTAATGTAATAAATGATTTAATGCAAATTGGTGCAGAGGTAATTTATAGTGCTTTAGAAGCAATACATGTATCAGGACACGCATGTCAAGAAGAACAAAAATTAATAATATCACTTGCAAAACCAAAATTCTTTATCCCTGTACACGGTGAGTATAGACAATTAAGAGCACATGCAGAAACTGCTAAAATGATGGGAATACCAGCAGAAAATATATTTATATTAGAAAATGGAAAAACTCTTGAGGTTAATGGTAAGGAAGCTAAGATTACAAGTTCAGTACCATGCGGAAAAATTTTAGTAGATGGATTGGGTGTTGGAGATGTTGGAAATATTGTTTTAAGAGATAGACAACATTTATCTCAAGATGGTCTAATTGTAATAGTTATGACAATGGATGGAAGTACAGGAGAAATTATTTCTGGACCAGATGTTGTATCAAGAGGATTTGTATATGTGAGAGAATCTGAAACATTGATGGAAGATGTAAAAAAGGTAATAAACCAAGAAGTAAGGACTTTTGAGGAAGAAGGAATAAGAGATTGGTCGACAATTAAGTCAACTCTTAAGGATGATTTAAGAGATTATATTTTCCAAAGAACAAAGCGTAATCCAATGATACTGCCTATCATAATGGAAGTGTAATAGAATACAGTAATACCAAGGCTTTGCAGCCTTGGTATTAAATATTGACTTTTAAAAAGATTTCATATATAATTTAAAAGAAGATTTATCTTACAAATATTGTTTCTTTAACCTTTCGAGTTCTGAAGTAGAACGAGTTTTGAGGAGGAAAGATTATGTTTAGGACTTCAATAGCAACAATTAATCACATACGGTTTGAACTATTGGACAAAAGACCAACTCTCGTATTTTATGTATGGTGGGATACAAATAATTGCCAGTTTATAAGGTATGATTTTACACTTCCTAGTAGCAAACAAGTTCTATTTACATTGATGGAATATTCTGTTGTAGATGATATTTCAAAATTGGAGAGCAAAGAAATTTGTATCATATTAAAAGACGACAAAGTTTGTGCATTAGGACATTTGTATGAAGACAAATTTTTTACTGTGGAGCAAAAAGAAGATGAGCTTATTATCAAAACTTTTGAGGAAATTGCTTATGAAGACCACTAAAAGCATACTCTCAAAAAACCAACTCTATAGCAGAGCTGGTTTTTTGATGATTATAAATTATCTATTTTTTTAACAATCATTTTTAAAGCTTTTGGTCGTTCTATCATTAGTATGTGACCACAACCTAAACATTTTAATTTGAAATCAATACCAATTCGAGTAATTTCCCATAACTTGCTTCCGCATGGGTGCTGTTTTTTAGTTTTTACAATATCTCCTACATTGTATTCCATGTTCAAGTCCATTCCTTTCATAATTTTTCGTGAAAAGATAAAATGATTATTTTTTTATTATTGCTGTTTCAAATCTTTTAATTACACTGTCGTTTCCTAAAACTTGTATTATTTCATACATGTCTGGAGTGTTTTGCCTTCCTGTTAGTGCTACTCTAAGTATAGTACTTATATCTCCTACATGACCAGACCATCTTTCTGGCTCAGCTTTATATTCTTTCACTTCTCTTGCAAATCCTTTTTCTTCTGCTAAATCTTTAATCTTATTAAACCATGTTTCTTTGTCATCATTAATATTAAAATACTTTTGAATGTAAGTTTTCAAAATATCATTTATTTGTTCTGGATTATTTATCTTTCCATATTCATAATTAATACTATCAAAAAATTTTTCGTCATACATATATATAATTGAATTCTTTACATCAGACCATTTTGATATATCTTTTCTAGGCTTTTTGTTGCCTCTTTCTATTCCAAGTATCTTTAATGATAATTCTCTATTTACAAGCATTTCTGCTAATTCACTGTCATATTCTCTAGCCCAATTTAATGAGCAGTCATATACTTCATCAGCGGTCATCTTAGAAATTACATTTTTTCCAATATCCAACAACTTTACTATATCAAACAATGCGCCACTTACACTCATCTTTTTTATATCAAAATCAAAATCTTCTAAGGATTTATCTGGATTTGCCCTTCTCCAATTTTCAAAAGTTGAGTTTGAAATGTTTAAAAGGTACTCTTTAACAGCTTGTATAGGTATCCCCTGCTCTTTATAATATGAAACAGCAGCTTCTGGGTCTTTTCTCTTACTTATTTTTCTTTTATTACCATTGTCGTTCTTCAAAATTGGAGCAATATGTGCATATTTTGGAGCTTTAAAGCCAAGTTCATGAAATAATTGCAAATGCAAAGGAATCGACGAAAGCCATTCATCTCCACGAATTACCAAAGTGGTTTTCATTAGGTGGTCATCCACAGCATGTGCAAAATGATAAGTAGGAAGACCATCTGCTTTAATTATTACAATATCCAAATCGTTTTCCGGGAAATCAACATTTCCTTTTATCACGTCATGGTGCTTTATTTTCCTATCTTCTCTGCCAGGAGATTTAAACCTAATAATATAATCTTCGCCATTTTTTATTTTTGAAATAGCATCTTCAACCGTAATGTTTCGGCATTTTGCCCATACCCCATAATATCCAGGTCTTATCTTAGCAGCTTCTTGCTTTTTTCTTAATTCCTCACCTTCATCTGGTGTACAAAAACAAGGATAAGCTTTACCTTGCTCAATTAAATATTTAGCATAAGCTTGATAAATATCTTTTCTTAATGATTGCTTATATGGTCCATAACTACCTTTTTCTTCTCTCTCTGAGAACATTCCTTCATCTGGCAATAAATCAAATTCTTTAAGAGAATTAATTATTCCTATGACGCCATTTTCAACTTCTCTTTTTTGATCCGTATCCTCAACCCTTAAGTAGAAAACTCCACCAGTTTTTTGTGTAACTTCCTTTGCAACTAAAGCTTGATATAGTCCACCTATATGCACAAAACCAGTTGGACTAGGTGCAAACCTTGAAACAATAGCTCCTTCTGGTAAATTCCTCTCAGGATATTTTTCTTCATAATATGCAATATCTTTCACATCAGGAAAGATTAAATCTGCTAAATCTTTAAAATTCATACTAACCTCCATTTAAGCAAGAATATGCTCTAAAAAATTTTGTTACTGATTTTTCTTCATACAGTATTATACTACAAGAGTGATAAGTTATCAACAAAGTAATAAGATAAACTTATAAGTACTTTTCAATTTCTTTCCAAGCTATTTCAGTGTATATTTTTCTCTCAGAAGAAAAAGGTAAAAAGACTAAATCATGCAAGGGATTAAGCTCATCTTGAATTAGCTTAACTTGTGCATCTACTTTTGTAACAGCAATCTTATCTGCCTTATTAGCAACGATAATACAAGGCCTTTCTGAATCAATAACATATCTGTACATTAATTTATCATTTTCTCCAGGAGAATGCCTAATATCAATTAATAAAATTATTAGAGCAATATTTTGACTTTTATGTAAGTACTCCTCAATGAAATGGCCAACACGAATTTGCTCGCTTTTAGACATCTTGCTGTAACCATAACCAGGTAAATCAACAAAATAAAAGTTGTTATCCATATTATAAAAATTAATTTGTCTAGTTTTACCAGGCTCACTGCTTGTTCTTGCAAGCCTTTTTCTATTACACATAGTATTAATAAAAGAAGACTTGCCCACATTTGACTTACCTACCAAAACTATTTGAGGAAGTCCATCATCTGGATATTGCTTAGGACTAACAGCAGAAATCTTGAACTCTGGATTATTTATTTTCATATTTTTCTCATCACCTAACTAAATTATTATTTATATTTTACACTGAAAATAGAAGCGTCCCTAATTTGCAAGGGGTGTTAATTTGGTAATTCCTCCCATATATGGTTGCAGTATTTCAGGGATATTTATGCTTCCATCTTGATTATAATTGTTTTCTAAAAATGCTATTAACATTCGAGGAGGAGCGACTACAGTATTATTTAGTGTATGTGCGTAATAGTTTCCTTTTTCACCTTTTATTCTAATTCCTAAACGTCTTGCTTGAGCATCAGTTAAGTTAGAACAGCTACCAACCTCAAAGTATTTTTGCTGTCTTGGACTCCATGCTTCAACATCACAACTTTTTGCTTTTAAGTCAGCTAAGTCGCCACTACAGCATTCAAGAGTACGTACAGGAATATCCATATTTCTAAAAAGTTCAACTGTATATTGCCACATTTTCTCGTACCAATTCCAACTGTCTTCTGGCTCACATACAACAATCATTTCTTGTTTTTCAAATTGGTGAATACGATAAACACCACGCTCTTCAATTCCGTGTGCACCTTTTTCTTTTCTGAAGCATGGAGAATAAGATGTCATTGTATATGGCATATCTTCTTTAGAAAGAACTTGCCCTTTAAATTTACCAATCATAGAATGTTCACTTGTACCAATTAGATACAAATCTTCACCTTCAATTTTATACATCATGGCATCCATTTCTTCAAAGCTCATAACACCAGTAACAACATTACTACGTATCATGTATGGAGGGATACAATACGTAAAACCTTTGTTAATCATAAAATCTCTAGCATAAGATAAAATTGCAGAATGAAGCCTTGCTATATTTCCCATTAGATAATAAAAGCCGTTTCCTGCAACTCTACGAGCGGCATCTAAGTCTAACCCATTAAGACTTTCCATTATATCCGCGTGGTATGGTATTTCATAATCTGGTATAGCAGGTTCACCAAATTTTTCAATTTCAACATTGTTCCTATCGTCTTCACCAATAGGAACAGATTCATGTATAATGTTCGGGATTTTTAACATCTTTTCATTTATTTGCTCTGAATAATCATTTTCTAGTTTTTCAACATTTTCTAACTCCTTGTTTATTTCCATAACCTTAGATTTCATTACTTCGGCCTCGTCTTTTTTTCCATTTTTCATAAGATTACCAATTTCAGAACTTAATGAATTTCTTTTACCTCTTAATTCATCACCTTTTAATTTTGCCTGTCTATTTTTAGTATCTAGCTCTAGAATTTCATCAACTAAAATAAGTTTATAGTCTTGAAATTTTTTTCTAATGTTTTCTTTTACTAATTCAGGGTTTTCCCTGACCAATTTAATATCTAACATATAAACCTCCATCTGAACGTTGCACATATCAACAAATTATATTAAAGTGAATATGGCAAAGTTCTTAAAAAAATTAAATTCAGATTGTGCTAACAGAAATATTGAATAAGAAAGGTGTGTATTAACGAAAAAAACTTTCTACGCACATATGTGCATTTTGCTTCGCAAATATGCACAGCTCAAGTTAGCATAACCTTGTTGTATACGAAAAAATCGTTAAAGATATTGAAATATAAAACAAAAAAATAATTTTTCTTATATTTTATATTATAATAACTAAAGCCCTTATGCATTTAGCATAAGGGCGAATATATCCGCGGTACCACCTTAATTATCACAATATATGACATCTTTCTAAATGCTTATAACCTAGCATTACTCGGTTTTATTTTCATAAAAAGCTTTAAAAGTAGATTCACAAAATATTTTAAACTATTTCCACCAATCATAGCCTCTCTATATAAAATTAAATTTGCTACTAATCTTTTATCAAACGCCTTTAATATAATAATAAAATTATTGTACCACAAAACAAAAAAAATATCAAGAAATTTTGTAATATTTTTAAAAACTTGAGCATATAATGGTAATAATACATTGGAAAGGTGGATTAATCATGTCATATGAGGAATATGTTAAAGAAAATAAGATTGAGGACAAGTCTGAAGATGAGAAAAATTTAGAACTTATTGTAAGTATCATAAAAACGAAAAATGAGTTGGATTCAGCACATAAAAATTTCGAATTTGCAGAGGAAGGTTTAATAGATTATTATTCATATCAAATAAAAGCAAATCAAACAAAACTCGATTATCTTATGAAAAAGGCACAAAAAAGAGGAATAGCGCTAGATATGATAAATGAAATTTACATAAGAAGAAACAAGGCGTAAGAAAATAGAATAAAAAGAATTATTAAAATAAGTATGCTATAAAAAGTAAAAAAAGAAATGTGATAATTAAAGTAAAAGCATATTTGTCCATTTTTAAACATATTAATTATTGTAGACGTAAATAAAAAGTATTGCTATTAGAGCAAAACTTTTTTGTTAATTGATTAAAGAGTACAATAATAAAGGAATGTGATAGATATGGAGATTAACACTATTATTGCTTTTGTGGCATGCATAATTTTTATATTTATTTTTGGAAAAATATTTATTTGGCCACTAAAAAACATATTTAAATTAGTCTTAAATTCTATTTTGGGTGGTATTCTCATTTATATTATTAACATAGTGGGAATGAATTTTGGGTTTCATATAGGATTAAACATTATAACTGCTGTAATAGTAGGGATTTTAGGGTTACCTGGTGCAGTACTATTAGTTGTGCTTAAAATAGTGCTACGGATAATTATATATTATACATCGTAATTATATTAATTATTTAAAATTAGAAGGGGGTCTTCAAATTCACTCGAAATAGATTTCTCGTATGGACACTGGGTGGTACTGAGAAATGTTTATAAATTTTTATCTACTAACATTAAGGTTAAAAAAATATTTAAAAAGGGTTGAAAAAATTTTAGTCTAGTGATATGATAATTATGTGCAAAAGATAAATTCATTTATCTAGGTAGTAAACTACCATAATTGAATATTAAACAAGGAGGGAAAAAAATGAATAGTAATGAGAAAAGATGGGTGGTTTTGTTAATTGCTGTGCTAATAATTGCAGTTGTATTAATAGTGGTATTAGCTATGACTAATAAAAATGATACAACAGTGCAAAATGAGGTTGCAAATGAGGAAAAATACACAACAGAATTAGAAGGTGGTTCAAAATTAAACACAAGTGATGCTCTAAATGCAGCAAAAACTTATGGAGATTTAGAATTTACTAATATTCAATACTCTTCAACTAATGGAGTTAGCTCTTTATTAGCAGATGTTACCAACAAAGGAAATACTACTCATGAAGTTGAATCAGTAAAAGTAACTATAATTGGAGAAAATGACGAAGTAATTGCTGAATTAAATGCTTTAATTGAAAAAGTAGAGCCAGGACAAACAGTTAAATTTAATGCAATAGCAACAGCTGACATAACAGAAGCAAAAGACTTTAGAATTGAAGCAGCAAACACAGAAAATACAAACAATACAGCTAATGAAACTAAGACTAATGAGACAACAGAAAATGCAGAATAGTAAATTCTTATAAATAAAGCTTGCAAATATTATAGAAATATGCTAAAATAGTACTGTTAAAAAATAGCAGTGCTATTTTTCCTTACTTATGACGGTGTTCATAGGTTATATATCCAAGAGGAGGTGAATTGTAATGAATAAATACGAGAGTGTTATCATTATTAATCCAAATGTTGAAGAAACAGCATTAAAAGAATTAATTGAGAGATTTCAAAATTTGATTAATACTGATGGTAAAGTTGAAAATGTTAATGAATTAGGCAAAAAGAAATTGGCTTATGAAATCAAGAAAAACAAAGAAGGATATTATGTTGTATATGATTTTGAAGCTAATCCAAGTTTAATTGCAGAGCTTGAAAGAAATTACAGAATTACAGATGAAGTAATTAAATTTATAGTAGTTAAAAAATAGTAATAATTACTATAACCCATTCGGGGGCCTTTAATTAAGAAAGGTAAAAGGTGAATTATATGAACAAAGTAATTTTAATGGGAAGATTAACAAGAGACCCAGAAGTAAGATACACGCAAACAAACAATACGCTAGTTGCAACATATACTCTAGCTGTAAATAGAAGGTTTGTAAGACAAGGAGAAGAAAGACAAGCAGACTTTATAAATGTAGTCGCTTGGGGAAAACTAGGAGAGTTTTGTAGTAAATATTATAAAAAAGGTCAACAAGTAGCTATTACAGGAAGAATTCAAACAAGAACTTGGGATGATGATCAGGGACAAAAGCATTATGTTACAGAAGTTGTGGCAGAAGAAGCATATTTTGCAGATAGCAAAAGGGATGGAGAAGGTTCTTCATCAAGCTTTGATGCAACATTCGGAACTATGCCAACAGCTGGAGATACAAATTCTGATTTTGAGATTTCTTCAGGAGATGATTTGCCATTCTAGATAAATACATATCTAAAAATGGGAAAATAACTTGGACCTTACAAATTAAAATGCACTTGTAAACATAGTGTTAAAAATATATAAAGTAAGGAGTGAAAAGAAAAAATGGCAGAAAATAAAAAGAATAAAAGAAATAATAGAAATAATGGAGAAAATGATTATAATCCAAAATTTAGAAAAATGAGAAAGAAAGTATGTCCTTTATGTGCAGATAAAAATTTAGTTCTAGATTATAAAAATGCAGAACAAATTAGAAAGTTTATTAATGATAAAGGAAAAATACTTCCAAGAAGAGCAACAGGAGCTTGTGCAAAACATCAAAGAGATATTACTTTAGCAGTAAAAAGAGCAAGACAAATTGCTATATTGCCATATACGGCTGAATAATTTAATATATAGTGTATATTGAATAGATATAGTGCTGAATTTTAAGCACTATATTTTTTTAATAAAAGTAAATTACAAAATCGAAAATTTTTCTTATAGTTTAAAATTCACTAAAAAAGCTAATAATATATATAATACAATGGAAAGGAAAGAGTATAACATTGAAAATAGGATTAGCTTTATCAGGTGGAGGAGTAAGAGGTGTGGCACATGCTGGTGTGCTTAAAGCTCTGGAAGAAAATAGAATTAAGATTGATATAATCGGTGGAACAAGTGCTGGTAGCATGGTTTCCAGTCTTTATGCTATGGGTTATACTCCAGATGAAATACTGGAGTGTTTTAAGCATAACTATAACAAGATAATTGGAAAGAGTAGGTTTTCTATAATAAATGGAGTTAAAAATTTACTTGATAAAAAGTCTGGCTTCAAAGGATTAAAAAGAGGTGAGAACATAGAGGAAATTTTTGATACATTAGCTAATAGTAAAAACATTTATAGATTAAATGAAATTAAGATGCCTCTTGTAATTCCAACTGTAGATATATTAAATTCTAAAGAATATATTTTTACAAATTATGTACCTAATTTAAAAAATACGGTAATTAAACAACAGGAGAACGAGAAAAATGATAATAATATAATTTCGAGAAACATGTTTAATAACGAAAAAATTAGCTCAGTTAATTTTGATGCGACTAACAAATATATTACAGACATTTCAATTGGAAAGGCAATAAGAGCAAGTAGTAGTTTTCCTGCTGTATTTAATTTATGCACAATTGGGAGCCATGCTTTTATGGATGGTGGAGCACTTAATAATGTGCCTGCAATAGAAGTAAGAAACCAAGGAGCAGATAAGGTTATTGCAGTAAAATTTGATGAAGATAAGATAGAGCATAATAGTAATGTTATAGATATAGTAATGCGCACAATTGACATAATGGGTAACAAAATTATAGAAAAAGAGCTAGAGAGTAGTGACTATGTACTTACAGTTCATACAGATAAAATTGGACTACTAGAAGTGGAAAAAATGCAACAGTGCTTTAATTGTGGATATGAGGTAGCATGCAAAAATATGGAAGAAATTAAGTCTCAGATTTTATAAGTGTTAGAGAAGAGTTGAAAGAAAAAATACGTAATTAAATAAAAAAGCTATAAAAAATTAGCCTAGCACTGTTGCAAGTAATATAGAAAAATGGTATTATAGATATGTAGAATTTTATGAAAGGAATAAAAAAATGACTCATAAAAAAATAGCTATAATTACAATTGTTTGCATTTGCATAATGGCACTTGTTAGCTTTATTATTTGGAAAAATTTAACAAAAAATATACAAGAAACCGATGAGCATATGAAAATTGTAAGTTCATTTTATCCAATATATATAATGGCAGAGAACATAACTGAAGGAGCAGAGAACGTAGAGCTTGTAAATATGGCGGAAACAAATGTAGGATGTTTACATGATTATACACTTACAACAGAAGATATGAAAAAGGTTGAAGATGCAGATGTTTTTATACAAAATGGTTTAGGAATGGAGAATTTTATTAATAAAATTATAGATTCTAGCGATGATTTGACAATAATTGATTCAAGCCAAGGAATTGAAAATATTATACAGCATGAGAAAGAAACAAATGCTCATATCTGGATGAATATAGATAATTACATAAAGCAAGTTGAAAATATTTCAAAAGGCTTGCAAGAAGTAGATTCAGCGAATGCAGAGGTTTATAAAAAGAATGCGACTGATTACATACAAAAGTTGCAAGAATTGAGAGAGAGGTTTATAAACAAGCTGACTTCACTTGAAAAAACTAAAGTGATAAATTTAAATGAGGCATTTGAATATTTAGGACAAGAACTCAAATTAGATATGACAACAATTGAAACAGACCATGAGGAAAGTACAATGTCAGCGGAGATGCTAGGAAGTATAATTTCTCAAGTTGAACGAGAAAACATTGAAATAATATTTATAGATAAAAATGATAATAAATCTAATGCAGAGACAATTGCAAACGAGACTGGAGCAAAAATATATGAACTTAATTCAGGCTTAAAAGGAGAATTAGATAAAGATGCATATATTAGGGCGATGGAGGAAAATTTAAGTACATTGTTTGCAGAAGGTTAGAACCAATATAATAGTGATAAAAATGTAACTTTTTTAGCAGGAGGTGTGGAAATGGAGAAAGCTTGTGGATTACACTGTACGAAAATTAATAATATTGGAGTTAAAATTGGCAATGAAGTAATTTTAAAAGATGTAAATATACATATTCATTGTGGGGAGTTAACTGTAATAATAGGAAGAAATGGTGCAGGAAAGAGTACGTTGCTGAAGGCAATTTTAGGTGAAATTGAACATACTGGCAATATAACTTTTGTTGACCAAAAAGATAATCTGACTAAGAAAATAAAGATAGGATATGTACCACAAAGTATTAATATAGAAAAGCATATGCCTACAACAGTATATGACTTATTTGCAAGCTGTATTTCACATGTACCAGTTTTCTTGAAAAAGGATAAGAAGATTTATAATGAAATTAAAGAGCATTTAAAAATATTTGGAGCAGACGAGTTGATAGACAAGAGTATTGGAGATTTGTCAGGAGGAGAATTACAACGCGTACTTATTGCGATTGCAACAAAACCTATGCCAAATTTGCTAATATTGGATGAGCCAGTATCTGGGATAGATAGAAATGGAAAAAAGGATTTCTATAATATAATAAGTAAACTTAAATCCGAGTATGATATATCAATTATAATGGTATCACATGATTTGGATTTAGCAGAAAAATATGCAGATAAGGTAATTTTATTAGATAAAGAAGTTATAAAAGAAGGAACACCTCAGGATGTTTTTAGGAGTTTAGAGTTTAAGAATAGATTTGGTTCATTGGAGGGAACTTGAAAAGAATTGCAATTTTAACTGTGTCAAATTTTATTTTAAATACAGTTCACTACACGTGAACTATGTTTTATAATAAAATTTTACTTGTCATAAATTTAAGTTTTCCAACAGAAAGGTAGAAAAATAAGGAATGTCTGCAAAACAATAAAAAGGAGGAAATGCACTAAAAATGGAAGTAATAGATAGCATACTAGAAGTAATATTGCCATTTGAATTTATGAATTATGAATTCATGAAAAATGCTTTAATTGCAATAATTTTAATATCGCCTATTTTTGCTATATTGGGAACTATGATTGTAAATAACAAAATGGCATTTTTCTCAGATGCATTAGGGCATTCTGCATTAACTGGTATAGCATTGCGGAAGCTTAATAGGAATAAGTAATCTAAATATAGGTATGATTATTTTTGCAATTGGTTTTGCGGTATTGTTAAACTATGTAAAAAACAAAACAACTTATGGTACAGATACTATAATAAGTGTGTTTTCTTCTATCGCAATAGCACTTGGTCTTGCAATTTTAGCGCAAACAGGCAACTTTAACCAATATTCGAGCTATTTAGTAGGAGATATTTTAAGTATCACAGATATAGAAATATTATATGTGTTCTTAATTGCAATAGTTGTATTAGTTTTTTGGTATTTTACGTTTAATAAATTGAATTTAGTAAGTGTTAATAGAGCACTTGCGAAAAGCAAAGGAATAAAAACAAGAAAGATTGACAACATTTTTGTTATTTTAATTGCAATTGTAGTAATGATTTCAATAAGATGGATAGGAATTTTATTAATAAATTCGCTACTTATTTTACCAGCAGCATCAAGCAGAAATATTGCAAGCAATATGAGGAGCTACCATCTGGTTGCAGTGCTATTTTCACTATTTTCGGGAATAGCTGGACTTATACTTTCATATTATTTCAATATACCAACAGGTCCAATGATTGTTATTATTTCAGGTGCAATTTATTTTATTACACTTGCCTTAAGAACCAGAGTCAAGGGAGAAAATTGAAAGTACAATAGAAAAAAGACTTGTATGTATAAGAGAAAAAATAAAATATTAAAACGGAGGAGAGACAATGGAAAAGAAAAGAATTCTAACAGGAGATAGACCAACAGGAAGATTGCACATAGGTCACTATTTTGGGTCTTTGCAAACAAGAGTGGAAATGCAAAACTCTGGAGATTATGACCCATACATATTAATAGCCGATGTGCAGGCATTAACAGATAATTTTAATAATCCAGAAAAGGTTAGAAAAAATGTAAGAGAAGTAATGCTTGACTATTTATCAGTTGGAATAGATCCAGAAAAAACAACAATATATATACAATCAATGATACCAGAAGTGGCCGAGCTTACAGTATATTTTTCTAACTTAGTTACAGTAGCAAGACTTGAGAGAAACCCTACTGTAAAAACTGAAATTGCCCAAAAAAGGGAACTTTTTGGAGAAAGTGTTACATATGGTTTCCTAGGATATCCAGTAAATCAAGCAGCAGATATAACTGCTTTTGAGGGGGCAATGATTCCTGTTGGAGAGGATCAATTGCCTTTAATAGAGCAATGCAGAGAGATTGTTAGAAAATTTAATAGTATTTATGGAGAGGTACTAATTGAACCAAAGGCAGTTTTATCAAATGGAAAAAGAATAAAGGGGTTAGATGGTAATGATAAAATGAGTAAATCTTTAGGAAATGCTATTTATATCTCTGATACGCCAGAAGAAATAAGCAAAAAGGTAATGGGGGCAGTAACTGACCCGAATAGAATTAGAAAGGACGATAAAGGCAACCCAGATATTTGCATGGTATATTATTATCATAATTTGTTTACAAGAAAGGAAGATTGTAAAAAAGTTTGCGAGGAATGTAAGGCAGGAGCTAGAGGTTGTGTTGCGTGCAAAAAAGAGTTGGCAAAAAATATAGTAGATTATTTTGCTCTAATGAGAGAAAAAAGAAAATATTATGAGGAAAGGCCAGAGTTGGTTGATGAATTGTTGAAAACTGGTACAGAAAAGGCTAGGAAAACTGCAAAAGAAACTATGAAAAAAGTGAAAAAGGCTATGAAACTAAATTATTTTGAGATTTGAAAAATAATTGTTTTTGGCGTTGTAGCACTTCACATCGAAAATTCTGGATGTACACAAAGTACGCCTGCGAATTTCTTGTTCGTGTGCCTAGCCAAAAAGCAATTTTTTTCAAATCTCTATAAAGAAAAAAGATAATGGTTTTGATTGTGAAACTAAAAATTACTTTGAACAAAGTAAAAAACAATTATCTTTCACACTATAAAGAAAGGAAGAAGAAAATGTTTACAGACTATGTACGAATAATTGCAAAAGCAGGAAATGGAGGAAATGGTGCAATTTCCTTTAGAAGAGAAAAGTATGTTGCTGCTGGTGGTCCAGATGGGGGAGATGGAGGAAAAGGTGGAGATGTTTATTTTGAAGTTGACCCTGATAGCAATACATTGATAGATTTTAGATACAACAAAAAGTTTAAGGCTGAAAATGGCAAGAATGGCGAAGGTTCTAATAAGTATGGGAGAAGCGGAGAAGATTTATATATAAAAGTGCCAATAGGTACAATAATAAGGGATGCGAAAGATAATAGAGTATTGGCAGACTTATCAACAAAAGGACAAAAGGAGTTAATTTTGGCTGGTGGTAGAGGAGGAAAAGGTAATTCACATTTTGCTACTTCAACAAGACAAGCTCCTAGGTTTGCTCAAGATGGAGAAAAAGGCGAGGAAAAGGAACTTATACTTGAACTTAAACTTCTTGCAGACGTAGGATTAATTGGTTTTCCAAATGTTGGTAAATCTACATTTCTATCTATGACTACATCTGCTACACCTAAAATTGCTGATTATCATTTTACCACTTTAGAGCCAAACCTGGGAGTTGTAAAAACAGAATACGGAGAAAGTTTTGTAATTGCAGATATTCCTGGAATTATTGAGGGGGCGAGTGAAGGAACAGGGCTTGGACTTCAATTTTTAAGACATATAGAAAGGACAAGGTTATTACTTCATGTAATAGATGTTTCTGGTTCAGAAGGTAGAAATCCCACAGAGGACTTTTATAAAATAAATACAGAGCTAAAAAAATATAGTGAGAAATTAAGCAAGAGAAAACAGATTATAGTAGCAAATAAAGTTGATGTTTTGCAAGATGAAAAATTATATACTGAACTTGAAAACGTAGCAAAAGAAAACAATATGGAAATATTTAAAATATCTGCTGCAACAGGACAAGGTGTATCAGAACTAATTAACCATGTATCACAAGTTTTAAAGAACCTTCCAAAAGAAAATTTAATTGAAGTAGAAGATAGAAAAGTCTATTCTTTTGAGGATAAAGATTCTTATACTATTTCAAAAGAAGATGGAATGTTTGTTATAAGAGGTGAAGCAGTAGAAAAAATAATGCGTAGAGTGAATATTGCTGACAATGAATCTCTATATTATTTTCAAAAGAGTTTAGCAAACTTGGGAGTAAATGAGAAGCTTAAATCAATGGGGATTCAGGAGGGAGATATTGTAAAAATTGATGAGTATGAGTTAGAATGGGAAGAAGGCTAAAAAAAATTGAATTTTTATATTTTATTTAAAACGTCATAGACAAGCATAAAATATGTCTGTGGCGTTTTTTAGTTTTTTAAAAAGCAATTAGTAGTAATTTGTTTTAGCAATGACAAATGACAAATATTATGAAATTTGTTACAGGATAATGGTTTAAAAAATAATTGTCCTGCAACGGGAGTTCCATTAAAAATTTTTGCAAATTAACGCTTAACAAACTTGCGAAAATTTTTAATTGGAATCTCCCTGCGCAGAATTTAAATGTGCAATAACCATTATCTTGTAACAGAAATTTTTGTAAATTATAAAAAGATATTGCAAAATTTTAAACTTAATTGTACAATTATATTATATAGGAAATATAAAATTAGTTGAGAGGTGTAACAATGTATAAGTTAAAAAGAAAAAGAAGAGCAGTATTAATATTTAGCATTATATTAGCGACTGTAGTAATAGCAACATTATTACTAAGTACTAACAGCTCATTGATAAATAGTAGCATTATAAGCAAAAGATTTAGTTCAAATGATACATCAACAGATTCGAAAGCATTTGTATTTACTGCAGACCAACTAATTTCAAATAAAACTGACACATCAAGTATTAATCAAAATACTAGGCACTTGCAATTATTAGTAGATAAAGTTTCAAGTTTAGGTGGCGGAATTGTACATATTCCAGCGGGTACATATTATTTTGGAACAGCAGGAAAAAGTACTAATGGAGCTCAGGATTATGTAATACATTGCAAAAACAATGTAACAATTGAAGGAGAAGGAGCAAGTACAATTTTGAAACCATATGGAACTACAGATAAAGGCTTAGATATGTTTTATTACAATGAGTATGCGGATAGCAATTATAAAAACCCAAAATATCTTGTAAATGCAGACTTTAGAGGATTTGTGATTGACGGATCAGATGCAAACTGTATTACATATACTACAGCTGGAAAAGGATTTATGATTAACCTATATAGGGATTGTGATTGGCAAGATGTTACAGTAAAATATACAGATGGAACAGGATTTGGAATGGATTGTCCAATTAATTCAACAATCGTAAATTGTGTTGCAATAGGATGTGGCAAGGCAGCTTCAACAACGCAAAATGGAGCTTCTGGCTTCGGAATTGGTATGGGGTATAGTATAGAAGAGACAATTTTAATTGAAAATTGCGTAGCAACAGACAATAAAAAATATGGAATATTCTTTGAACATCAAGGAAGATTTAAACCAAAATCATATACAAAAGATAATGCAAGTGGTTTTATTGTAAGAAATTGCCAAGCAAGTGGAAATATGTATGACTTTGGTGGAGAATATGCTAATAATGTTGTATATGAAAATTGTACTAGCATGGGAGATAGTTTATCTAGTTCATATGTTCATTTTGATAATAATTCGAGATTTATAGATATTGCAAATTGTGATGTACAACATGAATTTACTGATGTAACTGATAAATCTGCATATTATTATGAGCCTGTTTATTGGGCACTAAATAATGGAATAACAGATGGAGTAAGCAAAGATAAATTTGGTGTTGATTCAAAAATGAAAAGGGGACAAGTAATTGTAACGTTATGGAGAATGAAAGGTAGACCAGGAGTTCACTTTCTAAACGAAAACGGAAATATATTTGATGACGTCCCAGCAGATAGTGAATATGCAGCAGCTCTTGGCTGGGCAAGTGCAACAAACGTAGAAATAGTTCCAGCATCAGGTTCATTTTATCCAGATAAAGGATGTACGAGGGCTGATTTTATAACATTTTTATGGAGGTATGCAGGAAAACCATCTGTTTCAATAGATGTAAGTTTTGAAGATATACCATCAGGTTCAGACACTGAAAAGGCTGTAAATTGGGCAATAGATAAAGGGATAACTAATGGCATAGAAGGAATTTTTCAAGCAGACCACATTTGTGAAAGAGAAGATATAATGACATTTTTATATAGATATGAGCAGGCAGAAGGAATAAAATTTGATATTTCTTATGGATTATTAGGAGGTATTATGGATAGAACCAATTATAGAAGTTATAAATCTGGTTCTAGTACATTTACAATAGGAACTCCTACAAAAACAGGATATAAATTTAAAGGTTGGACTGGAAGCAATGGAGGGACACCTGAGAAAAGCGTACGTTTGAAAACAAACGATAGAGGGAATAAAACGTATACTGCAAACTGGGAAAGAAATACATATACAATTAAGTTTGATGCCAATGGTGGAACAGGAAATGTAACAGACCTAAGAATGTATTATGATGAACTAAATGCATTACCATCTAATTCATTTAGAAAAGAAGGTGCAAAATTTATCGGATGGAATACAAGGGCTGATGGAAGAGGAGATTCCTTCGAAGAAGGAGAAAGAATTTTAAATCTAACGGCTACAAATGATGATATTATAACTTTGTATGCACAATGGGAAAATATGGAAGAATATAATGCTACTTTTAAAGTAGAGCATTATAAAGAAGGTCTTGATGGACAATATAAATTAGAAGAAACAGACAACTATGAAGGAATTGCTGGAGAAGAAGCTACTCCAGACCGTAAGACGTATCAGGGATTCACTTCACCAGAAGGGCAAACTGTTACAATAGAGACAGATGGAAGTACAGTAGTTCAATATTATTATACAAGAAATTCATATAATTTAACAATAAACAAAGGCATAGGAATAGCAAGCGTAATCGGAGAAGGAACATATAAATTTGACCAAAGCGTTACCATTTCTGCTACTACAAATGAAGGGTATGAGAATCCAATTTGGATGTTAAAAGGTACACCAATCAGTAATAACTTCTTAATGCCAGCAGGAGACATAGAACTAGATGTTTCTGCACAAGCGATAAAATATCCTATAACATATAACTTGGATGGCGGAGAAATGGCATCAAATCCAAGTGAATATACTATAGAAGATGAGGTAACATTAAGAGCACCAATAAAACCAGGATATGATTTCGTTGGATGGACTGGAAGCAATGGAACGACTCCTCAAAAAGAAGTAACAATTCCAAAAGGTTCAACAGGAGAAAAGAACTATACTGCAAATTGGGTGGAAGACTCAGATGCAGATATGGAAGTTGTAATTAAATATAGTATTACAAGCCCAACAAGAGATGATGTTACAGTAACGATAAAAGCTAATGTTCCAATAAATGTTCCAAATGGATGGCAAAGAGGGGAAGATGAGTACACAATTACAAGGCAATATGAACAAAATATAAAAGAAACTGTAATAATTACAAATACTGAAGGAGTATCAATTCAAGCTAATATAGAAATAGGTAACATAGATAAAATTGGACCAAAAGTGCAAGTGGCATATGACTATATTGAAGATGAGAAAAAAGTAATTGTAACATTAACAGCGAACGAAGAAGTGCAAGATATAGAAACTTGGGAAACACAGGACAATATAATTTTTACGAAAACATATACAGAAAATACTGAGGAGAATATAGTAGTCAGAGATATTGTAGGAAATGAAACAAGTATAGAAATAAAAATAGATCAAATAAAAGATGACTTAGGAGATAACACAGATAATCCGGGAGAAGATCCAGGTAATCCAGGAGAGAAGCCAGATAATTCTAATAATCAAAATAACAATTCAAACAATAATAATGGCGACTCAAGTCATTTAATTAATACAGAAAAAGCAGATGATAAAACTACTTCAAATTCAATATTACCACAGACAGGTAATAATATATTATTTGTATTAATATCAATAATTGCAATAGTAGTAATAGGAGCAGTGTCATTTATTAAGCTAAAAAAATTAAAAGATATTAAATAGTTAAATAAATGGAAAACCCCATATGCAAGTAATTGTATATGGGGCTTCTATTAAATATATACAAAAATTATTATCCACTAATAATTGAAAATTTAGGTAAAAAATAAGTTCTAATTACTGAAAATTACATTCCATTCCATATTTTCATAATTTGTTCTTACTATTGCTGACTTTTGTAAAAATTATAATAATTTAGGCTGTGAATTGTAACGTTGAGAAAAAATAAAAAATTCAAAAAAGTACTTGTCAAAATAATATTAATAGTATAAAATTAGCATGAACAAAGAG